>JBEBFS010000014.1:0-64949 GCA_040081855.1 Bryobacteraceae bacterium
AGGAATCGAACCTACAACCTACTGATTAAGAGTCAGTTGCTCTGCCAATTGAGCTACGCGCCCTGACTTGTGCGGTGGATTTGGCGGGGGAGTGCCAACTGCCGACTTTTCAATTGTATCCTCTGCCAGCTCTCCGCACAAGCCGACGCTGGAAATTTGTGAGTGATTGCGCTCAATTATTCCAGAGGCGAAAAAACAAGGCGGAAGCGGGGCGTCCCGTTCCGCCTTATCCATAAAAACCTTACGTCTTCCAGAAAGCTTTACGTCTTGCGAAAGACGCTATGCGCGTTCCAGATACGCAAATTCGGACGTCGAAACGCGGATCTTTTCGCCTTCATTGATGAATGGCGGAACCTGCACTACCAAGCCCGTTTCCAGCTTCGCCGGCTTGGTCACGTTCGAAACCGTGGAGCCCTTCAGGCCGGGTTCAGTCTCCACCACCGTCAGATCCACGGCCGGAGGTAGCTCAATACCCATCGGCTTGCCTTCGTAGAATTCGACGTTTAGCTTGAGGTTCGGAATCAGGAAACCCGTTGCGTCCCCCAAAAAGTCGCGCGTCAGATGCATCTGCTCGAACGTTTCGGTGTTCATGAAATAGAAGTAATCGCCGTCGTCGTACAGGTACTCCATCTCATGCTCTTCAAGGGACGCCTTTTCGACACGATCTTCGGAAGAGAAGCGGTGCTCCACCATGGTGCCCGAGGCGAGCTTACGCATCTTTACCTGGACGAAACCACGGAGGTTGCCCGGAGTGCGGTGCTCCATTTTGAAGATGGAATAGAGTTCGCCATTCCACTTGATCACCATGCCCGGACGTACTTGTGTTGCGGAAATCATAATTGGGAATCTTCAGTGTAACAAACGGCGTATGGGGATGACGATCCCTCGCATTTGCTCTTGTCACGCGGGCCAGCGGTTGTATTATGAGAGATACCCGCATGATTCCCGATACGATTCCGGAAGGCCTCACTTTTGACGACGTCCTCCTGCTACCCGCGCGGAGTGACGTGGTTCCATCGGATACCGACACCCGGACTTGGGTGACGCGTAAAATCGGCCTGAACATCCCCATCATCAGCGCGGCGATGGATACGGTTACCGAGTCTCACCTGGCCATTGCCCTGGCGCAGCAGGGCGGCGTCGGCATCATCCACCGCAACATGTCGATTGAACGGCAGGCGGAGGAAGTGGACCGCGTGAAGCGCTCGGAGAGCGGCATGATCGTGGACCCGGTAACGATTGACCCGGAGCACAAGATTTCCGACGCGCTCGACGTCATGAAGCGCTACCGTATTTCCGGCGTTCCCGTGACGAAAAACGGCAAGCTTGTCGGCATCCTGACGAATCGCGACCTACGGTTTGAAACACGCTACGATCTGCCCGTATCCAGCGTGATGACCAAGGACAACCTGATCACGGTAGGCGTGGGCACCACGCTCGAAGAAGCCGAAGCGATCCTGCACAAGCATCGCGTCGAAAAACTTCTGGTGGTGGACGATCACTACAATCTGAAGGGCCTGATCACGGTTAAGGACATTCAGAAGAAGTTGAAGTACCCGAACGCGGCGAAAGACGCGCAGGGACGCCTTCGCGTGGCCGCCGCGCTCGGCTCCTCCGGCGATTTCCTCGAGCGCGCGCAGGAACTCATCCGCATGAAAGTGGACCTGCTTGCCATCGACTCCGCCCACGGCCACAGCACCCGCGTGATGGATGCGATCAAGGCGGTGAAACAGGCCTACCCGGATGTGGACCTCATCGCCGGCAACGTGGCGACGTACGAAGGCGCGCGCGACCTGATTGCGCTGGGCGTCGATGGCGTCAAAGTCGGCATCGGGCCCGGTTCCATTTGCACCACCCGTGTGGTCAGCGGTGCCGGCGTCCCGCAGATCACGGCAATTGCCGAGTGCGCTAAGGCCACGGCGGGCACTGGGGTTCCGCTGATCGCCGATGGCGGCATCAAGTTCTCCGGCGACGTGACGAAAGCGATCGCCGCGGGCGCCGATTGTGTGATGATCGGCAGCTTGCTGGCGGGGACGGAAGAATCCCCCGGTGAAACGATTCTCTATCAGGGCCGCACGTTCAAGAGCTATCGCGGCATGGGGTCCATGGGCGCGATGGCGCAAGGTTCCGCGGATCGTTACGCGCAGGACGCAACATCAGGAGGCAAGCTGGTGCCGGAAGGCATCGAGGGCCGCGTGCCCTACAAGGGCGTGCTGGCCGATCTTGTCTACCAGTTGGTGGGCGGACTGCGGTCCGGTATGGGCTACTGCGGCTGTGCGACCATTCAGGAACTCCGCCAAAACGCGAAGTTTGTCCGTTTGACCTCCGCTGGCCTTCGCGAAAGCCACGTCCACGACGTCATCATCACGAAGGAAGCGCCGAATTACCGGTTGGAGTAGCGTCGACAGTTCTCGTCTGTCAATAACTCAGGCAGGCGAGAATCTAGTCAAGTTGTGAAACTACTTTGGCCCGTACTTGGCCCTTCGCCAGCCGCACCCGAATCTCACTCTCCGCCGGCGCGTCTTCCGGCGACTTCACGATTTTGCCCTCGCGTTCGACAATCGAATAGCCGCGTTCGAGAATCGCGAGCGGACTGAGTTGCTTTAAATGAGCCTCCAGGGGAGTCAACTCCGCCTTGGCGGCGTTCAGTTGTAGCCGCATCGATTGCGACACCGCGCTATTGCAAGCTTCGAGTTTTCGCCGCATCGCGGATAGACGCAGGCGCACGTCCAACGACGTAACCTTTGCCGTTGCCGAATCCAGCGCACGATTCCGAGCCGCAAAGGTGCTGCGCCACTGATCGCGCATGCGGTAATCCAGGTCGTCAACGCGCTGCATCTGTTTGCCGATGGCCTGGTGCAATCGCGCCCGGTCAATCGCAACACCGTGCAACGCCCGTGCAAGCAAGGCAATTTTCAGCCGCATCGATTGCAGCAGCTTGTGATCGACGACATTCAGGCGCTCGGCCAAGCTCTCTCGCGTGGCAATGACAATCTCCGCAGCGGCCGAAGGCGTGGGAGCCCGCAGATCCGCCACGAAATCGGCTATGGTGAAATCCGTCTCGTGACCTACGGCGGAGATCACCGGCACCGAGCATGCCGCGATCGCACGCGCGACGCGTTCTTCGTTAAAGGCCCACAAGTCTTCGAGCGACCCGCCGCCACGCGCAACAATCACCACTTCCGCCCAGCCCGATTCGCTGAAATATTCGACGCCGGACGCAATCTGCTCCGCCGCGCCCTCGCCCTGCACTTGCGCCGGATACAAACGGATGTGCCTTCCCGGGCAGCGGCGTTCGAGGACATTCAGCATGTCTTGTATCACTGCGCCCGTCGGTGAGGTCACAATGCCGATGCGCTCCGGCAACGATGGCAGCTTGCGCTTTCGATCGGAGGCAAACAGCCCTTCGGACTCCAGCTTTTTCTTCAACTGCTCGAACGCCAATTGCAGCGCACCGTGGCCCTGCGGTTCAATCGCTTCCACGATCAACTGAACCTCGCCGCGGGCTTCATACAAATCGACGCGCCCGCGCGCCAGCACGGCAACGCCGTCCTGCGGCTTGAATTTGAGGAACCGCGCCGTCATCTTGTAACAGACGCACCGGAGCTGCGCTTCCTGATCTTTCAGCGTGAAGTAATAGTGGCCGCTGACCGCCAGTTTCACTCCGGAAATTTCGCCCGCAACCCAAATGTCCTGGAAATATTCAGTGAACAGCCCGCGCATGGCGGTCGTGAGTTCGCTCACTGAAAAGAAGTGAGGCTCGGGAGTCCAATTCAGGGCGATCTGTTCCACGCTCTCCAGTTTACTCGCCGCACCCCGTCCGGCAGGTCTACCGCCTCTACAAGTTATGATAAAACCATGAGTTTCACGATGCTCACCCCCAAAGACGTTCTCGAATACGCGAAGAAGTCCGACGCGAAACAGCTGGATCTTCGCTTCACCGATCTTCCGGGCCTGCAGCATCACATTTCTTATCCGATTTCCGAACTCGACGAAAGCGCGTTTGAAGAGGGCTTCGGCATCGACGGCTCCAGCATTCGCGGCTGGGCGGCCATTAATGAGAGCGATATGCTCCTTATTCCCGATCCCACCACCGCCTTCATGGACCCGTTCTATGAGACGAAGACTCTCGTCATGACCGCGGATGTGATCGACCCCATCACGCGCCAACATTACGATCGCGACCCCCGGTGGATCGCCAAGAAATCCGAGATGTACCTGAAGAATTCCGGTCTTGCCGACACCGCCTTTTTCGGCGCCGAAGCCGAATTCTTCATCTTCGATAACGTGCGCTTCGATCAGAACGCGCACTCCGGCTTCTACTTCATCGACGCCGAGGAGGGTCGCTGGAACTCCAGCCGCAAAGAAAATAACCTCGGCTACCGGCCGCGCTATAAAGAAGGTTATTTTCCGGTTCCGCCCACCGATCATTACCAGGATCTTCGCGCCGAAATGGTGCAGATCATGATTAAATGCGGGCTCGACATCGAGTGCCATCACCACGAAGTGGCGACCGGCGGCCAGTGCGAAATCGATCAGCGTTTTGACACGCTGGTGAAATCGGCCGACAACATGATGGTGTACAAGTACGTGGTTCGAAACACCGCGTATCAGTACGGCAAGTCGGTCACGTTCATGCCCAAGCCGATCTTCGGCGACAACGGCAGCGGCATGCACACGCACCAAAGCTTGTGGCGAGATAGCAAGCCCTTGTTTGCCGGCGATATGTACGCGGGACTCAGCCAGATGGCGCTTTGGTACATCGGCGGCCTTCTGAAGCACGCCCGCGCGCTTTCGGCGATCATCGCGCCCACCACGAATAGCTACAAGCGCTTAGTCCCAGGCTATGAAGCCCCGGTGAATTTGGCATATTCGCGCCGCAACCGTTCCGCGGCCGTTCGCATTCCTATGTATTCGGCTAGCCCCAACGCCAAGCGCGTCGAGTTCCGTCCACCCGATCCGTCTTCGAATCCTTATCTCGCCTTTGGGGCGATGCTGATGGCTGGACTCGATGGCGTCATTAATAAAGTGGATCCGGGTGAATCCCTCGACAAAGACATTTACGATCTGACGCCCGAGGAAATGCAGTACGTTCCCTCCATGCCCGCGTCTCTCGAAGAGGCCCTCAGTTGCCTTGAAGATGATCACGCATTCCTGCTCAAAGGCGACGTCTTTAGCGAAGAGTTGTTGGAAACGTTTATCGCCTATAAACGCAAGAACGAAGCCGATGCCGTGCGCCTGCGCCCGCACCCGTACGAATTCGCGCTGTATTACGACATCTAAAACTACACAGGTGCTTCGCCCTGTTTGCAAGCACTTCTCATGAACGGCACCATCACGCAATTGAGCATCTCGCCTGGAGGTATCCCCAAGCGCGCCATCCTTACCGGCGTCGTCGAGGAACTCGGCCTTGTAGGAGACTCGCACGCGCATCCGCAGTATCACGGCGGCCCGCGGCAAGCATTGCTCTTGATTACCTCCGAGGGCATCGAGGAACTTGTCGCCGTAGGCTATCCGCTTTACCCGGGTGCGCTGGGAGAAAACGTCACCACAAAGGGCCTCGACCGGCGCCAATGGCGCATTGGCCAGCGTTGGTGGCTGGGCGAATCCGTTCTGATCGAATTCACGAAAATGCGAGTCCCCTGCAATACGCTTTCGCCTTATGGGCGCGGTATTCAGGCTGCTGTCTACGACGACAAAGTGAAAGCCAACGATGCCACCTCGCCGCGTTGGGCCCTGAGCGGCATGTACGCCAAAGTGCTGCGTGGCGGCGCCGCCTCCCCCGGAGACACGATTCGTCTCGCCGAACCGGAGCCGAAACGCTAGCCGGATGGAGCGTCTGAAACAGCTTGTGTTCCGCGACCGCGCCCGAGCCATGCGCGAAGCAGGCGAGGTTTCCCGTGCGCTGCCGCCTGCCGCGGCGAACCGTTTTCACTTGCTTCTGGCCGCCTTGCCCTCGCCTGAGGAAGGGCTTCACTATTTCACGCGGCTTCACGAACGCCATCCGGCCTCGTTCAACCGGCTGATGCATTCCACCAACGGAATGCGTTATTTAGCCACCATCTTTACCTACAGCGCTTTTCTTTCAGAAGAAATTCTTGAGCATCCCGAGTGGGTAGAACAGTTGCATGAATCGGGCGAACTGCATCTAGCCGCGACGCGCGAGTCATTTCTCGATCGCTTGCAAGCAACGCTTCCGCCGGGGCCCGCGCCGCCAGAGGAACTTGCAAAATTCCGCCGTCGCCAGTTGCTGCGTATTCTGATCCGAGACGTACTCGGCCGAGGCAGCCTCGCCGAAAACACCAGCGAACTGACTGCACTTGCCGACGCGATTCTGGAAGCAGCTTATCAGCGCATTCATCAATCACTGATTGCTACCCACGGAGTTCCTGGCAATGGCGCCAGGTTTGCCGTCATCGCCCTCGGAAAAATGGGCGGCAGAGAACTGAACTACAGTTCCGATATCGATCTCATGTTCCTCTTTTCCGAGAATGGCGAAACGGACGGCCCCGAACGCATCTCGAACAAAGAATTTTTTCAACGCGCTGCCAATCACTTGACCTCGCTGCTTTCCACCTACACGCCGGAGGGTATGTGCTACCGCGTCGATCTGCGCTTGCGCCCTGAAGGCAGCCTCGGCGAAGTGTGTATTCCACTCGAAGCCGCACGCCAGTACTACTCAAAACGCGCGCGCGACTGGGAACTGCAGATGATGATCAAGGCGCGCGTCGCTGCCGGCGATCAGGCAACCGGGAGGGCGTTGCTCGAATTTGTCGAGCCCCGCACCTACGCGACCACGCTGGACTTCTCGGCGATTGAAGCCATGTCGCTGACCCGCGAACGTCTCAACGAAAAGCTCTCCACTCGGCAACGGGGCAAAGCGAAGCCTGCGAAACTTCGTCCAGTGGACGTCAAGCTGGATCCTGGCGGCATTCGCGATATCGAGTTCCTCGTGCAGTGTTTGCAGCGGCTCTATGGTGGCTCCGAGCCGTGGGTCCGCCACGGCGGGACTTTGCTGGCGCTGGCCCGATTGCAGGACAAAGGATTTCTCTCGGGCGCTGAATACGGCCGCCTCGCCGCGGCGTATCAGTTTTTGCGCAACCTGGAACATCGCTTGCAGTTTGCGGAAGACCGGCAAACGCACGCTCTGCCGTCTGAGCCAGGGACGCTCGAAATTATCGCCCGCCGGATGCCGGATGGTGGAGGTCCGGCGAAATGGCTGCTTGACTCCATTCACACGCACTTCGCGAACGTCCGGGAAATCTATGACCGCGTCATTCACGCCCGTGCGCGGGATTCGCAGCCCGGCGCGCAACCCACCGCTGCGCCCGCGTCCGGCACCACCACTCATGCGAATGTTGTACTGGCACTGGAACAGCGCGCGCCATCTCTGTATGCAACTCTGCTTGCAGCGGGATTGCACCGCGGCGCGAAGGCGTTTGAGCACTTCCTCGAACGCTGCTCGGCGAATCCTTCGTTGATCGAACGCCTGAATGCGGACGAAACTTTCGCCAGACATACTCTCGATCTGTTCGAACACAGCCCGCACTTTGCCGAAGAGCTTGTCCGCAATCCGGAACTGGTGGAGCAAATCGCAGACGCTGGTGAGACAACAACGCATGGGCGCCGCCCCTCCACATCAGGCGAGTTGCGGCGCTGGTATCGCCGGGAAATGTTCCGCATCCAGGCCGCAAGCATCTGCTTGGCGGAGCCGATCTTTGACACGCTCGCACGCACCTCTGACTTGGTCGAAGCGGTCATCGCCAGCGCCTATGAAATCGCGGTGCGGGAGACTCTGCTGACCCATCCTCCATCAGATCCGAATTACCAGCCGTCAGACCAAATGTGGGTGATCGCCCTCGGGCGTTTGGGAATGCGTGAGTTTGACATGGCTTCCGATGCCGACCTTGTCTTCGTCATCGGCGACTCCGATGCTCCGGAACTGCAATTCTGGACGCGCGTGGCCGAGCGATTTCTTGTCCTCATCACCGCCTACACAGGCGAAGGCGTCTTATTCGCGGTGGACACCCGCCTGCGGCCGAATGGTTCCGATGGCCCCCTGGTGCAGACGGAAGCTGCGCTGAAGGATTATTTTGGCCGCGCCGCCGAAGCATGGGAAGGAATTGCGTACATGAAATCGCGCGCCGTCGCGGGCAATCCGAAACGCGCCGAGCGCTTCCTACACCAGTTGCAGCAAATCGATTGGCAGCGCTACGGGCAAGGCGGCCGCTCCCGCACCGATCTGAAGCAGATGCGCATGAAGATCGAACGCGAACAGGGCGCCGCACACCCTTTTAAAGATGGCCGCGGCGGCTACTACGATATTGATTTCATCCTGATGTACTTGCGCCTGAAGAGCGCCGGCGTCTTTTTCAAAGTACTGAACACGCCCGCGCGCATTGAAGTCATCGAAGGCATGGGGCACCTGGATCGCGAAACCGCGGGCTTCTTGAACGACGCCGCTACGTTCTTCCGCGCACTCGATCACGGCATTCGCGTCCTCACGGGCCACACACAGGACAAACTTCCCACCGCCGAAGCGCACCTTGAATCGCTAAGCGATCTTCTGCGGCGATGGACCCCGATCCCGCTGAGTGAGGTCGACGAGATTCGCTCCCGCACGCGCACCATTTTTGAGCGAATCTTTGGTTAAACGCGATTAGCGGTGCGATCGCGCGCGGCGAATAACTTACGATTTCTTCGCGCCGTTAGCAGGGCCGGAATCCCCGTTGGAAGCTTCGGCCATACTATTTGCGGAATTTCGGACGAAATACATCACAACAAATCCGGGAATCGTTTTCCAGAGTGAAGGCGAGTACGATGGCGCCAGGATCGAGGTGACCACCACCACCAGCGAAATCAGAAACAGGGCGTTCACGATCACGCGGAATCTCTCGCTAAACGGTTTTTTGATGTGGTTTTTATCCAGCACCGGCGTGCCGCACATGTAACACTGCTTCTCCGTTGCGGTGAGCGGCGATTCGCATTGGTGACAGCGTTGCATTTCTGTAATCCCAGCGTAAGCCGGATATCATCGCTTTGATATAAAGCAAACCCCTGATTTCTGGCTAAGTACTTTTGCCGCAAGTGCCTCCCTCCGCCAGCTACACTTGATGCAAAGCCCATGCTGCGATGCGATTTTCCGTCCTTCCTCTTGAGCCTGGCCCTGGCGGGCGCGTCTCTCAATGCCCAGACGCCGGTAAGTGAGCTGAAGGCACTCACAATTTTGCATTCCAATGATCTTCACGCGCGCCTTGTGCCAAATGATGAAGACATCGGTGGCTTTGCCCGGATCGCCACGCTGGTTCGCCAGCAAAAAGCGAACTGCAAGGCGTGCCTGTACCTGAACGCTGGCGATATGGTGCAGGGGACTCCTGTGTCTCCCATCTTCCGTGGCACTCCTGTTTACCGCGTCGCTAACCTGATTGGCTTAGATGCCGGCACCCTGGGTAATCATGAGTTCGATTACGGTTGGCGCCGAGCAAAGGAATTCGCCCGCATTGCGAAATTTCCTGTCGTTTCGGCGAACATTGTCGACGCTTCCGGGAAATCCATCACCGGCCGCCCCTACGTCATCAAGACTGTGGACGGCATTCGCGTCGCCATCATCGGTGTCACCCTCAGCGATCTCTCCGGAAAGTTCGTCACCGCTGGTCAAGTGGGTCCGCACAAGGTGCTCCCCGTCGTCGAGACTGTCCGCAAATACGCAGCCGAACTCCGCAATCAATCCGACATCATCGTCGTCCTCGGCCACATCCACGATAAAGAGGAAGTGGAAGTCATCCTCAAGGAAGTACCGGACGTCGCGGTGGTGGTTGCGGGGCACACACATGAAGGCTATCCGCAAATGATGAACGTCGATGGCCGCGTTGCGGTTCTCGTGAATAGTTACGGAAGGGAATTGGGCCGCCTCGATCTCAAGCTCGATACGGCCGCACGTAAGGTGCGCTCGGCTGAGTGGACGAAGATCCCTCTCGACTCCAAAATTCCGCTCGATCCCAAAGTTCAAGCCGCCGCCAAATCGTGGGAAGACAAGGTTTCAAAAATCGTCGATAAGCCCCTCGGCCAGGCCACGCGCCGCATGACGCGCGCCGAATTGCGCCCTCTCATTGAGAAAAGTATGCGCGATAAGACTGGCGCCGATATCGCCTGGATCAACGACGGCAACGTGCGCGACGTGCTGCCGCAAGGAATTATTCTCGAGCGCCACGTTTGGAACATTCTTCCGTTCGATAACGCTCTCGTCACTGGCAAATTCAAAGGCAGCCAGCTTCCGAAAACAATCACAGACCGCTATCCGGTGGAGCCGGACAAGGAATACACGGTCACCACCGTCGATTTCACCATGCTCAATCAATCCGCCGACGATCAGTTGAACGCGACCGGTTTGGATTTTCCCGTTGCTGGACCTCTTCAACGGGACACGTTCATCGAGTGGGTGAAGAAGCAGAAGTCGCTGCCGTAGAGTTCCGCCCTTGTTCCACGCTCCGATATCCTAGGCAGTGTCATGTCCGAACTTTGTTTCCTTTCCGCCCGGGAACTATCCGCGCTGATCCGCGCGAAACAACTTAGCGCACACGAACTTGTCGAAGCTCACCTGCGACAGATCGAGCGCGTCAATCCCGCCGTGAACGCAGTGATCACTCTGGTTGCCGAACAGGCGCTTGAGGCCGCGAGGAAAGCCGACGAAACCCAAGCGCGCGGCGCAGAACTCGGTCCACTGCACGGCCTACCCGTTGCCCACAAAGATCTATTTGAAACCGCCGCTATTCGCACCACCTACGGATCGCGCATTTACGAAAATCACATTCCAAACCGCGACGCCATCATCGTTGCGCGTGCCAAAGCCGCCGGTGCCATCACCATCGGCAAAACGAATACGCCCGAGTTCGGTGCAGGCTCGCAGACTTTCAACGAAATCTTTGGCGCAACAAGGAATCCCTACGATCTCTCGAAAACCTGCGGAGGATCCAGCGGCGGGGCGGCCGTGGGTCTGGCGTGCGGCATGTTTCCGTTGGCCGACGGCAGCGATCACGCGGCTTCGCTCCGCAATCCGGCGGCCTTTTGCAACGTCGTTGGTATGCGTCCCGCTCCGGGCCGCGTTCCCACGGCGCCCGCTTCGAATCCCTGGTCCACCATGAGTGTCGATGGGCCAATGGCCCGAAGCGCGTCCGATTTGGCGCTCTACCTTGGCGCAATCGCGGGTCCGGATACTCGCAGTCCCATTTCCATTGCCGAATCCGGCGCGAAGTTTACCGGCGATCTGAGGCGCGATTTCAAAGGCGTCCGCGTAGCATGGTTCCGCGATCTCGGCGGCGTCCCCTTCGATCGCCGCATCCTTACCGTCGTCAACGCACAGCGCAAAATCTTCGAAGATCTCGGCTGCATCGTCGAAGAAGCCGAGCCCGAATTCACCGGAGCCACCGAATCCTACAACGTCCTTCGCGCGCTTGGCTTTGTGTGCGCGCATTCCAACCATGTTCAAAATCATCCCGAACTGGTGAAGGACACAATCCGCTGGCAAGTGGAGCAGGGAAAGAAACTGACCGCATCCGACATCGCCCAAGCCAATACAGTGCATGCACAACTCTACGAACGGATGAGGGCATTCCTCGAACGCTACGAATACTTTATTCTGCCCACCACACAGGTGCCTCCGTTCGACGTCACGCAGACTTACGTCACGGAAATCGATGGGGTGAAGATGTCGTCTTATATCGAGTGGATGAAGAGCTGCTATTACGTCACCATCTGCGAAACGCCCGCCATTTCCATGCCCTGTGGCTTCACGCCGGAGGGGCTGCCCGTAGGTCTACAGATCGTCGGCCGCCATCGCGATGAGTGGAGCATCCTTCAACTCGCACACGCTTTCGAACAAGTGAATCCGTCCGGAAGGCAGAGCCCCGCGATTGCCGTCTCTTGATCCGAAGCGGTTTCGCCGCGAAATGTCCGTGCGCTAGAGTATGGAATGCCGCTCTCCCGCGGAATATTCGCCAAATCAGGTGAAGGAGATCCATGAAGAAATCATTCTTTTATGCAACCGCGCTGCTTGCGATGTCAGCCGGTCTTTCGTTTGCGCAGGAACTGGCCGTTCCTGGCGCCGAAGTCGCCAAGGACGTCCCCAATGCGAAACTGACGCCGAACCCGAAGACAACCTACAAAGTATTGTTTGACGTCGCTCGCGAAACGCCCAAGGAAGGCGAAGTGAATCCTATGCTGGCCGCCACCGCGCGCTACGTCAACACGCTAGCCAAGTACGGAGTGAATGCCGATCACCGCAAGATCGCAGTTATCTTCCACCAGGGCGGCACCGACTACATCATGAAGAACGACGCCTACAAGGAACGCCACGGCAAAGACAATCCGAACGCTGCCATCATTCTGGCACTGAAAAAAGCGGGCGTGGAATTCCACGTTTGTGGCCAAGCCGTGCTCGGCCGCAAGATCGACCAGAAAGACATCATGCCGGAGATCCAGGTAGATCTCTGGGCGCTCACCACCATCATTGAACTCGAACAGCAAGGCTACGTCCGCATCGGCGGCTAATCGCTTAGTGGGGCGGGCTGGCAGCCCGCGCGGGATTGGAAATCCCGCAAAATCGTTCAACCCGCCCCCACAACGAACTCTCCCGGCCTCCCCTTGCCCGACTTTTTCCAGCCTTCACGCCCTCTGCAATCCGGCAAATGCGGCTCAGTCCGACTACCAATTCCAAGTGATTGATTTCAGGTAGCTTCCACTCAAAGTAGTCACATTCCATTGAAAATTGACCTTTTCTCGTCCGCTGTGGTAAATTAAACATTTTGGGTGCCCGGGGTCGTACCGCGCATTCGGAAGTTCGGTCCCGCTTCTTAGCTCACAACTCAGTAAAAGATGGAACAAACTCTACGAGCCCTCGCCGAAATACTGCAAAAAGCCTCCATCACGATCTTGTTGGTCGTGATTCTCTTCTGGTATTTGAAGGCGATGTTGTACGGGCCGCTGGAGAAGATTCTCAAGCAGCGCGCCGCACTCACGGAAGGTACCCGCAAGTCTGCCGCCGATAGCCTCGCCGCCGCGGACCACAAGACCGCCGAGTACGAAGCCAAAATTCGCGAAGCCCGCGCCGAACTCTACAAAGAACAGGAAGATCTTCGCCGCAGATGGCTAGACGAGCAGGCCGCGCAAATCGCCACCGCGCAGGATCGTTCCTCGAAACAGGCGCAGGCTACGAAGGTGCAAATCAACGCCGAAGCGGATGCAGCCCGTCAGAACCTGGATGCCGCCGTCAGCGCGCTGGCCGATCAAATTGCCAATACAGTATTGGCCCCCGGGAGGCAGGCATAATGAAGCGCCTTCTGTTGATCACGATTTTATTGCTCACTGGTTCGGTTTTCGTTCTTGCTCAGGAAGGTGAAGGCAAAGCCGCCGAGGGCAAAGAGGGCGAAGGAAAAAAGACCGAGGAAGTCGCCGAGGTTTGGAAGTGGGCGAACTTCGCGATTCTGGCCGTCGCGCTGGGCTATCTCGTCATGAAGACGATTCCTCCGGCATTCAAGGCGCGCGGCGCGGAGATTCAAAAGGGTATCGCGGAAGCGCGGGTGATCAAGCAGGACGCCGATAAGCGCGCAGCCGAAGTGGAAGCCAAGATCACGTCGCTGGCCGCGGATATCGAAAAGCTTCGCGTGGAGTCGAAGGCTGAAATGCAAGCCGAAGGCGACCGCATCAGCAAGGAAACCGCCGCGCAGATGGCTCGTATTGAGGCGCAGGCGCAGCAGGATATCGACGCTGCAGGTAAGACCGCGCAGCGGGAATTGAAATCCTACGCCGCGAAGTTGGCACTGGAACTCGCCGAACAGCGCGTCCGTGGCCGTCTTGACGACAACGCCGAAGCGGGCCTGGTGAATGGTTTTGTTCAGGACCTGGGCCGTTTAGGCTCGGGCTCCAAAAACTAGGGACACTAAGTTGGAGACGAATAACTAAATGCTCTCCGTTGTAGTAAGGCGGTATGCCAAGGCGCTGGCCGATGTGGTCACGGCGCCGAACTCCGGCCTCGACGCAGGCAACGTGCTCGAACAGCTCCGCGCAATTCAGGCCGTGATCGCTTCGTCTTCCGATCTTCGGAACGCGTTTGCCTCTCCTGCGGTTTCGCCGGCGCGTAAGCGCGCGGTCATCGCCCGGATCATCGATCCCATGGGCGTTCCGCGGCAAGTCAAGAATTTCTTGTTTGTGATTATCGATCACCGTCGTGTACTTGAGTTTGAGTCGATTATCGACGCCTTTGAGCGCGCTGTGGACGATCGTTTGGGCTTTGTGCGCGCTGATATCACCAGCGCCCGGGAGCTGGGCGATGCTCAGCGTGCCGCGCTGGAAACGCAGTTGACGCGGATCGCGGGCAGGCAGGCAAAGCTTCGCTTTGCGGTGGACCCGTCGCTGGTTGGCGGAGTGGTTGCAAAGCTCGGTTCGACGGTTTACGACGGTAGTGTTCGCGGCCAATTGGATAGCTTGCGGACGAAGCTCGGGAGCCGCTAAGGCACCGGCAGAACAAAGGGATTTATGGCTCAGATTCAGGCGGATGAGATCTCGCGGTTACTACGCGAGGAGATCGACAATTACGAGAAAGCGGTCAACGTTTCCGAAACCGGCTCGGTGATCTCGGTAGGCGACGGTATCGCCCGTATCTACGGTCTTGAGAACGTCATGGCCGGCGAGTTGATCGAGTTCAAAGGCGGTGTCTCCGGCATCGCGTTGAACCTCGAAGAAGACCAGGTCGGCGCCGTGCTGCTGGGCGAATACGCAGGCATCAAGGAAGGCGACGAGGTCAAGCGCACCGGACGTATTATGTCCGTGCCGGTCGGCGAAGCCATGATCGGCCGCGTGGTCGACGCCCTCGGCCGCCCCATCGACGGCAAAGGCCCCATCGAAACGACGCTGTATAACCCGATCGAACGCATCGCTCCCGGCGTTGTCGACCGTCAGCCGGTGAAAGAGCCGATGCAGACAGGCATCAAGGCCATCGACGCCATGATTCCGGTCGGCCGCGGCCAGCGCGAATTGATCATCGGCGACCGTCAGACGGGTAAGACCACCGTCGCGCTCGACGCCATCATCAATCAAAAAGGCGGCGACGTCATCTGTATCTACGTCGCTATCGGGCAGAAGCGCTCCACCGTTGCCCAGGTGGTAAAGACGCTAGAAGATTACGGCGCCATGGCGTACACCATCGTTGTCGCCGCCACGGCTTCCGATCCGGCTCCGATGCAGTACATCGCTCCGTACTCCGGCTGCGCCATCGGCGAATATTTCCGCGATAGCAAACGCCACGCGCTCTGCGTCTATGACGATCTTTCGAAGCACGCCGCCGCGTATCGCGAAATCTCGCTGCTGCTGCGCCGTCCGCCGGGACGCGAAGCTTACCCTGGCGACGTGTTCTATCTTCACAGCCGCTTGCTCGAACGCGCCGCAAAGCTGAGCGCCGACAAGGGCGCCGGTTCGCTCACCGCTCTGCCCTTCATCGAAACGCAGGCGGGTGACGTTTCCTCCTACATTCCGACCAACGTCATTTCGATCACCGACGGTCAGATCTACCTCGAATCGGATTTGTTCAACGCGAACATCCGTCCAGCCATCAACGTCGGTATCTCCGTCAGCCGCGTCGGCGGCAACGCGCAGATTAAAGCGATGCGCCAGGTGGCCGGTTCGCTCCGTCTTGACCTTGCCCAGTACCGTGCCCTAGCGGCCTTCGCGCAGATCGGCTCCGATCTCGATAAAGCGTCGATGCAACAGTTGACGCGCGGCGCCCGCATGGTGGAAATCCTGAAGCAAGGCCAGTTCTCGCCGCTGCCTGTCGAAAAGCAGGTGGTGATCATTTATGCCGGTGCGAACGGCTACCTCGATGATCTCCCGCTTGACCAGTGCCGTGCGTTTGAAACCGGCCTGTACCAGTTTGTCGACAACGCGCATCCGGGCGTTCTCGCCGGTATCCGCGAAAAGAAGAATTTAGACGACGCCCTCAAGGCGCAATTGAACTCGGTTCTCGACGAGTACAAGCGCCGCTTTATCGAGGGGATGAAGAAGTAGCGAGCGCATGCCCAGCTTAATCGACATCCGGCGGCGCGTCCGCTCGGTCAAGAACACGCAGCAGATCACCAAGGCGATGAAGATGATCTCCGCGGCGAAGTTGCGCCGCGCGCAGGAACGCGCCTTGGCTGCCCGCCCCTACGGACAGATGCTGCATCAGATTCTGGCGAACGTGGCCGAGGCGGCCGGCCAGAACCCGGATGCCGGTTCGCATCCTTTGCTTGCGGTTCGTCCCGAGAAAAACGTCCTCGTGGTGGTCGTCACCGCAGACCGCGGTTTGGCTGGTGCGTTTAACACCAACCTGATCAAGCTGGCGCAGCGGTTCGTCACCGATAGCAAGGACAAAAATCTCCAGTTTGAGGCGATCGGCCGCAAAGGCCGCGATTACTTTCGCAAGCGCGACGGCAAAGTCACCGGCGAATACCTCGACATGATGAAGCAGTTGACCGTCGAGTACGCGGGAAACATCGCCGAAAGTATCATCAATCGTTTTTCATCGGGCGAAGTGGATGCCGTCTATCTCTTCGTCAACGAGTTTAAGAGCGTCATGGCTCCCACGCTGAGCCAGACGCGCCTGCTGCCCATTGAAGTTCCCTCTTCGGCGAAGCCGGTGGATTACATCTACGAACAGGCGCCCGAGGAACTGCTGGGAACTCTGTTGCCCAAGTATGTGAAGGGCGTGATTTACCGCGCGCTGCTCGAATCCGTTGCGGCTGAGCACGCGGCCCGTATGACGGCAATGGACGCCGCCAGCTCGAACGCGGCCGACATGATCGACAAGCTGACGTTGTACATGAACCGGGTGCGTCAGGCCTCGATTACGCGCGAAATTATCGAAATTGTGAGCGGCGCTGCCGCTCTGGATTAGGATTCTGAGGTTCTTATGAGCATTGTCGGAAAAGTGATTCAGGTGGCCGGACCGGCCGTCGACGTGGAATTTCCCGAGGGGCAGATCCCGGTCATCCGCACCGCGATCCGTATCACCAGCGAAGGCTTCAACGTCCCCGATCCAATCGACATCATCTGCGAAGTCGCGCAACACATCGGCGAAAGCCGCGTTCGTACCATCGCGCTGCAGCCCACCGAAGGTCTGGTTCGCGGCATGAATGCCGAAAGCCTCGGCATACCGGTTTCCGTTCCGGTGGGCAAAGAGACGTTAGGCCGTGTGCTTAACGTCATCGGCGAACCGGTCGACAAGATGGGCCCGGTCAACACTGCCAAGCGGATGCCGATTCACCGCCAGGCGCCGTTGTTTGAAGAACAGTCCACCGAACTGCAGATGTTCGAAACGGGTATCAAGGTTATCGATCTTCTGGAACCCTACCTCCGCGGCGGCAAGATCGGCCTGTTCGGCGGTGCGGGCGTCGGCAAGACGGTCGTTATTCAGGAGCTCATCTCGAACCTGGCCACCAAACACGGTGGTGTGTCGGTGTTTGCGGGCGTCGGCGAACGTACCCGCGAAGGAAACGACCTCTGGCTGGAATTCCAGGAAGCCGGCGTTATCGACCCGAAGGATTACACGAAATCGAAGTGCGCGCTCATCTACGGACAGATGACCGAACCTCCCGGGGCTCGTCTCCGCGTCGCGCTCACCGCGCTGACCGTTGCCGAATACTTCCGCGACGTCGAAAACCAGGACGTGCTGCTGTTCGTCGATAACGTGTTCCGCTTCACGCAGGCGGGTTCGGAAGTGTCCGCGCTTCTGGGCCGTATGCCTTCGGCCGTGGGTTACCAGCCGAATCTGGCGTCGGAAATGGGCGATCTGCAGGAACGCATTACGTCCACCAAAAACGGTTCCATCACGTCGGTGCAGGCCATCTACGTGCCTGCCGACGATTACACCGATCCGGCTCCTGCAACCACCTTCGCTCACTTGGACGCCACCACGAACCTTTCGCGCTCGATCTCGGAAATGGGTATTTATCCCGCCGTCGATCCACTGGCATCCACTTCGCGCATTCTCGATCCGCGCATCATCGGTGAAGAGCACTACAACACCGCGCAGGCCGTCAAACAGATTCTGCAGCGTTACAAAGATCTGCAGGACATCATCGCCATCCTTGGCGTCGACGAACTCTCCGACGAAGATAAGGCTACCGTCGCCCGCGCCCGTAAGATCCAGCGTTTCCTGTCTCAGCCGTTCAACGTCGCTGAAGCGTTCACCGGCCGCAAGGGTAAGTACGTGAAGGTTGCTGATACGGTCCGCAGCTTCAAGGAAGTTGTGGAAGGCAAGCACGACGAAATTCCGGAGCAGGCGTTCTACATGCAGGGCTCCATCGAAGACGTGCTCGAGACCTACGAGGAGATGAAGAAGAAGGGTTAATCGTGGGGCGGGGCTTCGCCCGGCAGCCGTGCTCTGCGCGGCAGGTGGTCCGCAGGAACACCGGTTGAAGCCCACTCGCATCGCCGCCGGGATCGTAATCTAACGGCAGTCTTCACTAGCAGGAAAAAGAAAAATGGCCGACACTTTCCAGATCGAAATCGCAACGCCCGAGAAGCTCGTGTTGAGCGACCGCGCCGAATCCGCGCAGATCCCCGGCAAGGACGGCTACATGGGCATCCTCCCCGGCCACGCCGCGCTCCTCAGCGAACTCGGCGCAGGCAAACTCTCCGTCACCGCAGCCGGTAAGACCAGAGACTTCCAAATCTCCGGCGGCTACCTCGAAATCCGCGACAACCACGTGCGGGTGTTGGCCGACTCGGCGTCGTAACCTCCTTTCCTCCCCCCCTCGATTTTCTTCACGCCGGTGAGTTGCTGCGTGCGTTGTCCTACAATGAAGTTGATGAAACTTCTCGTCACGCTTGAGCCCGATGAAACCGGAATGATCGTCGCCGAATGCCCGTCGATTCCCGGTTGCGTCTCCCAAGGCCGGACGGAAGCGGAGGCCCTCGCGAACATTCGCGAAGCAATCGCCGGGTGCCTCGAAACACGGGCAGCCAATAACATGCCGCTCACCATTTCAGTTCGCGAGATTGAGGTTGCCGTCTGAGCGGGTTGCTTCCCGCCGTTTCTGGAGAAGAAGCCGTTCGCGCTTTCCGAAAAGCTGGTTGGATCGAAGATCGCCAGCGCGGCAGTCACGTAATTCTGATCAAGGCTGGCCAGCCCGTAAGCTTGTCGATTCCCCTACATCGCGAGATCGCTCCGGGCACCCTGCGTGCATTAATCAGAAATGCAGCTATGACGGTGGAAGAATTCGTCCGCTGCTTGCCGTAGAAATGGCCTAAATCGCCAAAAACTTCACACAAGCCGGCTTCAGCACCTCAGCCTTCGGCCCCGCCGGCGTGATCTTCCCGGTATTCGGATCCACCGCGAATGTCACCATCTGGTTTGTTGTTTGATTCCCCACAAAAAGATACTTGCCTGACGGTTCAAAATCAAACTCGCGTGGATTGCCACCTTCCGTTTTCGCGATGTCCACTGGGCTCAGTTCGCCGGTCATCTGGTTCACTGCGGCGATCACCAGGCTATCGTGGCCGCGGTTGCTGCCGTAGACGAACTTGCCGTTCGGGTGAATGCGGATATCCGCTAGAGCGTTGCGTTCCTTAAAATCCGAGGGAATCGTCGGCACCGTGTTGATTGGCGTCACATTACCGGTCTTCGCATCGAACCGGAACGCCGATAGAATCGACTCCCGCTCATTCGTAATGTAGAAGTACGGCAGCGTTGGATGAAACACCGAGTGCCTCGGCGCGCGTCCCGGAGGTGTCGGGAAAATCTTCGGTTTGCCCAGCATCCGCGAGTTCGCATCGAACGGATAAGCATAGATGTGGTCATAGCCGACGTCGCACGCCACCACCCACTTGCCGGTGTTATCAAAATTCACCGAGTGGCACGACGCTCCCGCGCCGGGTTCGCCCATGGGCCGCGGGTTCATCACCGAAACATCCGACGCCGTCTCCAGCGAACCATCCGCCTTGATGGGGAAAAGCGCCACCGTGCCATCGTCCACCGTATTCACCACCGCAGGTACGCCGTTCTTCTTCACTACACGGACTGCCTTATTGAAATCGCCATGGTTCCCCACCACCGCGCGCTTCCCTGTCTTATCCACAACAATGAAACACGGGTTCACGCCCATCGACGGAACCACATTCAGATGTGTTAGCGCGCCCGTTTCCTTGTTGATCGCGAACGAATGCACGCCGCCACCCGTGCCCGCCTTGCCATCCAGCATCGGAGCCTCATGTGTGCAATACAGGACTCGGCCATCGGGCGAGAGAATCATGCTGCCGCCGTTCAGCCCGTCAAATTCCTGCGCCGTCCTCGCCACCTGTGTAAGCGAGCCATCATTCATGTTCACCGTGAACACCGTGACCCCGCCACCGCCGCCCGCGCCGAAAGGCCCCCGCGTCCAGGAACTCACAAATGCATACACTTTTTTAGGAGCCTGAAACGCGGAAGCAGCCTTCGCGCCCAATAACGCTGTTCCAGTGGCGGCAAGCATTTCGCGCCGGGAAAATTGATTACGCATGAGACTAACGCTCCTTGGAAGGATTTACATCGTTCAGCGTAGTACACTCCGCGCATCACGTGCGCGGCCACTCCGGCATCTACTTCTGTCCCGGCGGCGGAGCCAACACAGCCATCACCACAAGCCGCCCCGCACCCGTATTGCGGATGGAATGCAGGACCCCCGACGGCGCAAACGCGGCATCGCCCGCACCGACCACTTGCGTCTCAGCACCCACTTGCACCTCGCCCTCGCCTTCGAGCACGACATAGAGTTTGTCCTGCCCCGCATGCATGTGCGGAGCATGCTCCTGTCCGGGCTCAAAGCAATTCAGGCCCGCAAACATCGTTTCGCCCCGGAACAGATCCACTTTCCCCATCTTTTCTGCAGAAAACTTCGCCAGCGCAGCAACATTCTTCGTGATCATGAACTCCCTCTCCGTTTATCGGACGCAGCCCGTGAGGGCCGGATTACTCTCGGACCCCGCGCGTGAGCGCGGGGATGAAATCACTCAACCCTCGGCGATTACGGGGTTACCCCTCAAAAACCAAGCCCCGCTCCGCCGCCATCGCGCCTCTGCAGGCTAACAATAGCGACGGGCGGGGCCCTTATTCGAACTCGGCTAAAACTAAACCGTGATACCCATCTTCTTGTGCCACGCCGTCGCGCCCGTCAGCGCGGCGTTGACGGCGTTGATATTCTCCACGCCCTTCGTCGAAAGGAAATCTTCGAGCGCAGCCAGACCCTTGGTCGCGTAGATCGGCATGCCCTCTTTCCACGTCGCGCGGCCGCACAACACGCCCGAAAAATCAGTGCCCGCTTCGGTCGCCATGCGCAGGCTCTCGGTGAATTGAGTATTGCCGACGCCGGCGCTCAAGTAGATGAACGGCTTCGATGCCACCGCCGCGGCTTTGCGGAACAAATCCAGCGCTTCGGCCATCGACTGCGCCTTCTGGCCTTTGTACACCGAACTGCCTTCCACATACTCCGCGTTGATCGGCACTTCCACCTTCAGCACGTCTACCTTGTACTGCGGTTTCGAAAATTCCTGCATGCTGCCGATCACCACACCCGGCTTAATCTTCGCGTATTCCACGCCCTTTTCATCGCCGCCCTTGGGATCGTAGCCTACGAATTCCAGGAAGAACGGAATGTCATAGTTCTCGCACTCGGCGCCAATGCGTTCGATGAACGCGTGTTTGATGTCGTTCACTCCGCCGTCGTCAAACGGGCTGTAGTAGATCAGGATCTTTACGGCGTCCGCGCCCCAATCGACAATGCGTTTCACCGAAACGTGCGGCAAAAGGTCCGGCAGGCGGCCTGGCTTCGTGTTGTCGTATCCGGATTCTTCATACGCTAGTAGCAGACCCGCGTTCGACGAACGTGCCTTTGCGGCATCCAATCCGAACTCGGGATCCAGCAAAATTGCCGATGCATGTGGAGTCAAAATGCGGGTCACCGCCGTCTTGAACTCAGACATCATCGCAACTGTGATTTCTTTCTTGTCCACGCCCTTGGCGGACGCCAGCGACTTCTGCAAGCTGCCGCGCTGATCCATTGCGGCGGCGGCAATAATGCCGTCTTTATTCGACAACGCCTTCAAATGTTTGATTTTTCCCGCGGAGAGTGCCATATGTTTATTGAAAAGCGGCCGGAGCCGCCGTTTTTACCCTTTCGAAAAATTTAAGTGCGCGACTGACATCTTTAAGAATTTGTGCCTTCAGTGCTTCAGGGGACTCGAACTTCCGTTCTTCGCGAACGCGGCGAAGGAATTCCACGCGAATATGTGTGGGCGTCGGCGGCTCAAATGGATCCAGCAGGAACGTTTCCACGCTCAACTCGCTTCCCGTACCGTCCGCGAACGTCGGCCGAAAACCAACATTAGTAATCGATTTCCAGCGCCGATTCTCCTCCATCATATCAGTGGTTCGCGTGATATAGACCCCGGTTGCCGGCAGCGTCGCTTCGCCTGCATTCAAGTTCAACGTGGGAACCGTTTGCGTAGAGCCAACGCCGCGGCCCTTTACTACCTCGCCTTGCAACACGTAAGGCCGGGCCAGCAAACGCGCCGCGCGGCTCACGTTCCCCGCCTCCACCAGCTTGCGGATCGAACTCGATGATACCGTCACGCCGCGATGCCGCACTGGCGGAATCACGCGCGTCTCGAAACCAAATTTCTTTCCCAACTCTCCAAGCACTTTCGTGTTGCCCGCCTGATTGTGCCCGAAGTGGAAGTTCTCGCCGACAACCACTAACTTCGCGTGCAGCGATTCCACCAATACTTTCTCGACGAACCTCTCCGGCGTCCATGTCGAAATCAATTTTGTGAACGGCAGAATCAGTACGAAGTCCATGCCTTCGCGCGCCATGATCGAACAGCGTTCGGCCTGCGTCGAAAGCAGCCGTCCCGCGCGTTGCGGCGCCACAATCGTCGCCGGGTGTGGATCGAACGTCAACACGCCCGCCACGGCGTTCATGGCATGGCCAGCCGCGGCGGCCTCTTCCATCAGGCGTCGATGTCCAATGTGCACGCCGTCGAAATTGCCGATGGTGACGGCTGTGGGGCCGAACTCAGCGGCCTCTTCTAATGTTCTGGCAACTCTCATCGTGATACTTGCGAAGCCTAACCGGCGACCTCCAATTGCAATCCGTCATACGCCAGCCGCGCATTCCCGGGCAGCGTCGCGTTCGTCGCCTCATGCGGCAAATCATGCGATATGTGCGTGAAGAACGCGCGCTTGGGCGCTAGCTTTTCCACCCAGCCCACCGCCTGCTCAACCGTCGTGTGCGTCGGATGTGCCCTGTGGCGGAGCGCGTCCAGGAATAGCACGTCCAAGCCCTGCAACTTTTCCTGCGATGCCGCCGGAATATCGCTGTGATCCGTCAGATACGCCACATTGCCCACGCGGAAACCAATCACCGCCGTATCGCCATGAACCAGCGGAATCGGTGTGATTGTCCGCCCGAACAATTCGAACGGCTCTTCGTTGATTGTCGTCAACGCAACCTTCGGAGACGAGGACATTGTCGGCTTCTTGTCGAATGCGTATTCAAAAATGCGCCGCACAACTTCGAGCGTCGCCTCCAACCCATATACCGGAATTGATCCGCCCTGATGATAATTCAGCGGGCGTATGTCATCTAATCCCAAAATATGATCCGCATGCGAATGCGTCAGCAAAATCGCGTCCAGGCGTTTGATCCCGTGCCGCAGCGCCTGCGTGCGGAAATCCGGAGTCACATCCACCAGTACGTTGTACCCGTCGTACTGCAGCAGCACCGAAGGCCGCAAACGGTTGTCGCGCGGATCCGTCGAAGCGCAAACGGCGCACGAGCACCCAATGGTGGGCACACCGGAACTCGTACCTGAGCCGAGCACCGTAATTCGGATTGCGCTATCGCTCATTCGGGCGAATTGCCCTCCGCGACCGCTTCACCGGCCGCAGCCGCCTCCACCTTCTTCTCGCCTTTCGCCTGTTCCTCGTTGGCCTGAATGTAGCGGAAACGAAGTTCGGTCAACGAATTCTCCAGAATTCGCTGCTCCTCGATCGTCAGATTTCCTTTGGTCTTCTCGCCGATCATTGCCAGCATATCGATGGCATGGCGCGCCGCCGGCAGGTTCACCTGATCTGGTTCAACGCCGAATATCGGAATTCCCAAACTCACCTCGGCTTGCGCCTTTAGGGAAAACACCAGAAATTCGAAAGTGGGTGGGGGAAGGGGAAAATCGAACTCGCTCATGATGTGCCTCTTTTTAGTTTAGTTCGCCGGGGCCGTCCGATGGTAGATTCATGCCGCGGGGGCCGTTTAGTGTAGTGTGTAAGAGAATGTCTCCGCAGGAGCCTTGGCAGGCGGATCTCGACGAGCGACTGAGCGCCATCACCGATGCCCTTGCGCGCATGGTTCGCCGCCAGGAGCGCATCGAAAAGCGACTCGATCGCATCGAGCAAACACTCAACCTCACCGCGCATTCACCGCAGCCAGTAGCTTCTCCGCAATCCGCGTCACAGGGCAGGGAAGAGCACGCGCCCCTATTCGAAGTCCAGCCGGTTGAAATCCCCATCGAACTGACCGAGCCGGTCGCGGAACCCGTTCGCGCCTCAGTGCTGCCACCACCCCTGCCGGACCACGTCATCGCCCCAGCGCCACCGGCGGCCGTTAACCCTACATCCGCCGAGCCCATTTTCGAAACACGCTTCGGCTTGAATTGGGTGAACCGCGTTGCCGTCATCACGCTCATCATCGGCGTCGCCTTCTTCTTTAAATACGCCGTCGATAACCAATGGATTGGTGCCGGAATGCGCGTGGCTCTCGGCGTCGCCGCAGGTATGGCCGCGCTGTCGGCGGGCGAATGGATGTCCATGCGCAACCAAAAAATCTTCGCGCGCGGCATGACCGGCCTCGGACTCGGTCTTCTCTATCTTTCCTTCTACGCGAGCTACGGATTCTACGATCTACTCTCGCTCACCACGGCGTTCCTGCTGATGACCCTCACCACCGCGGCCGCCGGCGGCCTTGCCTATCACTACGATTCCGCCGCCGTCGCCGTACTCGGATTGATCGGCGGATTTCTCACGCCTGTCGTGCTTTCGAGTGGAGAAGATCGCATCGGCACCCTCACTGGATACACGTTGCTGCTCAGCTTGGGGGCGTTACTCCTCGGGAGGCTCCGCCGCTGGCCCGCGCTCGGCTATCTTGCCTTGGCAGGCACGCATTTTCTGTACGCCGGCTGGGCCAGCCGGTGGCTTTCCGATTCCACGCACCCTAATGCATTTCTTTGGTTGACGCTCACCTTCGCGCTCTTCTTCGCTTTTGCAAAGGACCTCGGCCTCGCCCTGCTTCCCCTCAATGCCCTAGCCTATTTCGCGGCATCCTACTTCGCGCTGAACGATCAATATCATTCCTACATGGGTCTGTTCACCGCAGCACTGGGAGCCCTGCACGCCGTTTACGCCTTTGTCCTGTCTGAAAAACAGCAGCGGCAAGTCGCGCTCGCTACCGCGGCGGCCCTCATCACCTTCGCTGTGCCCATTCAGTTTTCCGGCTATCGCGTCACCATCGCCTGGGCAATCGAAGGAGCCGCGTGCGCCTGGCTGGTACGCAAATTGGACGACCATCGTCTTGAGTTCTGCTCCGGAGTCCTGCTCACCTTCGTCGGTCTCCGTCTTCTCTTCAATGACGCGTCCATCTCCACCGACAATTTTTGGAGCGTACGTCTCCTCACCTTCGCGATCTCGGCCGCCGCGTTCTGGGTCACGTCACAGTGTCTGCAGTCCAAAGAAGGCCGTGCCGTCCTCTATTGCGCCGCCCACGTCATCGCGGTCTGGGGCTTGTCCCTCGAAGTCGGAGGCTGGGCCCGGCGCAACGCCGAAGATGTTTCCAGCGCTTCGGCCACGGGTATCTCCGTTCTGCTGACGCTGTGGGCCATCGGTCTGATCGCAGCCGGCGCCGCGCTGCGCTCCTCCATCCATCGCCTGCTCGGCCTCGGTTTTATCGGCGTCGTCATCCTCAAGCTATATCTCTTCGACGTCTGGCAACTCAGCCGTGTCTTCCGCATCGTTGCGTTCCTCGGCCTCGGCGCAATGCTGCTGCTGGTATCTTATTTATATTCGCGGTTCAAACCGTCCATCGAGAAATTGTGGAGAAACTCAGGAGCAGATTCCTCAACGGAGTCCGCAACCGCTCCCAATCCTCCCCGCGGCGCCGCGTAGTTCGTGATTGAATGCCTCGTTATTTTACAGTTGCCGAAGCGGAGAGCATCCTCCCCCAAGTCGAACTTGCCCTGCGTGATGCCCTTTGCCAGAAAACCGAATATCAATCCGCCGACCGCGAACTCGAAGCCGGCCTGCAACGCATTCGCAACGCTGGCGGCTCCCGTGTCAATCCCGGGCCATTCCTCGCGATTCGTGCCCGGCGCGATGGAGCCACGGCAAAGCTTCGCGATGCCCTCGATAAAGTGGACGAACTTGGCGCGCAGGTAAAAGACCTCGACATTGGCCTCATCGATTTCCTCTCCCGCTACCAGGGCCGCGTCGTTTGCCTGTGCTGGAAATTGGGAGAGGTAGGAATCCGCCACTGGCATTCCCCCGAAGACGGCTTCCGCGGTCGCAAGCCGATTGACGCCGAATTCCTAGCCAATCACGAAGGCGACGAACCGAACTAAAGGCACAGGCCGGGTTTTGGGGCCCGGCCTGTGCACTTCCAGCGTGATCGCTTACTGGGGCTTCACCGCGCCCCTTTCCAGCATGTCCCTCAAGAGGATCGCCATGATCCCCTCGGAACTGCCTTTGCCATCGGCGCCTGAAACCAGCACGTCCGGTGTCAGCCGGATATTGCGCTCGGCCAGCACCGAGAAAATCTGCAACATCCCGTACTGCGGACCCATCGCTTCCACGCCCAGTTTGTAGGCGTCGGCCTTCGCCTGGCCAATCGCGCGAATGGCCTCGCCTTCGTTGCGGCCTTTCATTGCAACCACCGCAGCCTCCGCCTCACCAATGCGGCGGCGAGCCGACGCTTCGCCCTCGGATTTGCGAGCCATCGCCTGGGACTCGCCGTTCGCGGCCTCCACAGCCGACCTCGCGCGCATCTCGGACACGCGCACGTCCTGCTCGGAGTTCACCAGTTCCTTCTGCTTTTCCGCCAACGCTTTCTGACGCTCCAGTTCCTGGCGCGTGCGCTGCGTCTTTTCTTCAATTAGGAAGGTCTTTTCCTGTTCCTCTGCAAGTTTGCGCGCCGTCAGCGTGGCCATTAGTTGCTCCGGCGGCGTGATGTCTCCGATCAGCGTATCCACACTCTGCACGTCATACTCGCGAATCGCTTCGCTCACATGCAAGCGCGCGTCCGTCTGGCGTTCGGCGCGATCCGTCAGGAAGTCGAGCACCGTATAGTTCTGCGCGCTGTTGCGGAAGTAGTTGCCCACAATCGGCTCCAGCACCTGGTTCACCAGATTGCGCACACTGCCCACTCGCGAAATCACCCATGGAGCTTTCCTTGCGCCAATATTGATGATCTGCGAAACATCCAGGTTGAACGTAAAGCCGTCCTTCGAGCGCACCGTAATCGTCGACAACTTCTCGTCCAGCTTATGTGCTTCCGTGCGCGCCGTCGCCCAGTTCAAAACGATATTCGTCGTAGGCACCAGTTCCACCTTCATGATGCGTGTGTTCAGCGGATGCTTGCCGGGATACAGCGGTTCATCCCACACGCCCTTGCCGCCCTGGCGCACAATGTTGCCGTGCGTGAACTCGTCGCCCGAGATATCTTTCGTATCGTCGCCGACGAAGCTCACCACCACGCCCACATTGCCGATGGGCACTTCCACAAGATCATGCTCCTCAATTTCGCAGAACCACGGATTCAAATTGTAGTTGCCGGCCAGAATGATCTGTTCCTGCAACCCGCGGCAGCCACCGTTGCGAATGAAGCTGTCCGGACTCTGGAAGTTGTTGTGGCCGTCCACAACCTTAGCGGCCATCTGCCCCGCCGGCATCGGCGCACCGTCCAGCACGGTCACAATTCCCACCTTGTCCGAATCGATCTTGGTCATCCGCACATCCGGAATCACCTTGAACAGAATCGGATTGATGCGATAGTAGCCCGTCGTCAGCACCGCGCTCTGGCGGCCCTTTTGACCGCCGCCGCGCAGGAACTTGTCGACGTCCTGGAAGTAATCGCACTCCACCGCCACACACAACACGCGTTCCACTGGCATCGGCGCGCCGTCGTTGGCAATCACCAGCCCAATAGAGCCCGGCTGAATCACCGTCATCGGAAATTTTTCCACCTTGTACTGAAACGGCCAGTAGCCAAAGTGTGTGCCCGGTCCCAGCGTCCGGGCCTGGTAACCCGGCTCGCCGTTCAACGCGACAATCCGCCCTTCCGGCAGAAGTTGGCCCCCCGGAGCGAAGCGCTTCACCACCACACCCAGCTGATTTTCGCGGATATAAACGAAGCTCGCCAGGAAAAACCAAACCAGAAATATGGCGCCGCCATATTCCAACAGCCTCGTAAAGAAAAACATCGAATCAAAATCGAACATGGTTCCCTCCTCTTGAAACACACGTCAGTTGGACAGCGAAATAGGAACGAGCGCAAACGTGCGCACGCGCAGCCAGACAACAAAGGCACAGCACCGGCCGAACCGCCCGGCACGCTCAAAATGTACGGATTAGCGAGAGTCGTCCGATGGCGGGCGCGGCCTAAATCCCCGTATCGGGAATGGCCACGTGAAACTTCGAATTGGAGACACTCACGGAGAACATACGAGCTGAATTATAAGCAGTTGGTGCGAAAAATCAATAGGACTACGCTGCATCTAATAGAGCGACGGGCAAATATATTGTTGTTGCAACCGGCTAGCTCGGGTTGTCTTTCGCGACCGAAAAGTGAGTCCAACCTGCCTGATCCCGCATCATTGCCCAAACCGCAGCCCACTCCGCGCCTGCGGCGCTCTATCGCTAAAATTGACATCGCGCCCGCTCCGCCTGATAGACTGGAAGCTACTCGGATGCTTCTCGCACGCGAATTTGTTGATTACATTTCTCGCCAGACCGTCAAACGGCTGAGTCCACTATGGATCGAAACCAGCGACACGCAGGCTGCGGCCGAACTGATCGCCGGCATCATCGATGAAGATCTCGCCATCGAAGACCAGCTAAACGACGAAGTCCGCGATCTCCTCTCTCAATACAGCGATTACATGAGGAAGGAAGGCGTCAGCTATCAGGAGATGTTCCGGCGTATCAAGAACACCCTGATCACGCAGCGCAAAGTCATTCGCGCCGCTGGCCGCGATTCCGGCGACGCCATGAAGCTTTCCCGGGACAAGATTAACGACCTTTCCCATAAAGTGGTCGCCGCGCTGCGCAAAAGCCGCGACTTCCGCTTGAAGCGCGACCCGAACGACGTCCGCCTGGAAATGGTCAAGGCAATGACCGAACTCCTCGTCGTCGAAGAGAAGGTCGATCGCGCCGCCCGCACCAAGATCCGTACCCAAAAGCGCGAAATCGGCGAAGGCACCGAAGAGTGGGACGTTCTCCACAAACGCTACTACGCCGAGGAAATGAAGAAGCTCGGTATCGATCTGGGCACCCGCTAATTACTCCACCGGAGTGCCTGGACACGGTCGCGCTCCTGGCTCCCACGGGTTACAATCATGAACTAGTTCATGACCCGCCTTTCCGGCTGGCTGCGCAACTCGTTGAAGTGCTCGCTGGCCGTCTCCGGGGTGATCCTTGCCGCGCGCGCGGCGTTCGGTCCGTTTCAATTTTTTCTATCCGTTCGCAATCCCATCGGAGCCGAAAGCATCTTCGGTGTTTCCGCCTTGCTCCTCCTGATCTCGGCTCTGGTGCTCCCCAGGCGCCCGCCGAATTCGTCGGAGGCTCCGCATTCGACGCCGCGCATGTGGCCGTGTCTACTAGGCGTCGTCGCCGCCGCCATCGCCATCTGGGCGTGGAGCTTTCGCTTCCCCTTCATCGCCGATGATTACATCCATACCGGCAATGCCCTCCACTACGCCCCCGGTTATTTTTCGAACCTCTTCACCACTCCCGCAACCGATTCCTTCTTCCGCCCCTTTGTCTACATCGCCTACGCCTTCGAAGGAGCAGTGTTCGGAACCGCGCGCGCCGGCTGGCACGGGTTCTCTTTCGGATTGCATCTCATTACCGGCTTGCTACTGTACCGCATGGCCAGAGAGATGGGGATTGGCTCCTATGCCTCTCTCGCCGCGATGCTCTTCTTTCTTCTCCACGGTTCTCGACCGGAAGCCGTTGCGTGGCTCTCCGCTCAGTTCGACCTGTGGGCCGCATTGTTTGTTTGCGCCGCCTTGCTTGCCGCGATTCGCTACTACAAAAGCGGCAATACTCTCTGGCAGGCGGCGTCTTTGTGCGCGCTTTTCCTTGGATTGCTCAGCAAAGAGTCCGCCTACGTGTATCCGCTCATCGCCCTGCTGTGGTGGAAACTCCAAGGCGTCGAGTGGCGCAAAGCGGTCGCGTCTACCCTCCCGGCCTTCGCGCTGGTCGCCGGAGTGTTCGCCTATCGTATCTATTTGCTGCAGGGCATCGGTGGCTATCGCAACGTCGATACCAACACAACGTTCCTTTACAACCTCAGCCTGTTCCGCACTCCCAAAGGGTTATTCGCGCGCACCTCTGCCATCACCCTGTTCCCCATCAACTGGAGCACCCCTAATGAATGGTGGCTGATCGCCGCGCTCGCCGCCGCTTTGGCCGTCATCGCCGCCGTGGCATTTCGTGAACCGCTTACACGGCGGATCGAAATCAAGAACGCATGGTTCGGACTCGCCTTCTTCCTGATCGCCGCCCTACCCGTACATCTTTTCTTGTTGATCGACGCCGACCTTGAAAAATCACGGGTCCTCTATCTGCCCATGATCGGAGCCGCTCTGGTCCTGGCCTCTCTTCTCGATGCGATGGAAAAACGCTGGGCGCTTGCGCTCGCAGGCGCGGTCCTCGTTTTCCATACCGCCGCGCTGGAACACAATCTCAGCATCTGGAAAGACGTCGCCGAACTTGCGGAACAGACCTGCGCCACCGCCGCGCGCGAGGCCGCGGACCCTGGGGCCGCCCGCATCACCGGCATCCCCAACGTCATCGATGGCGTCTATTTCCTCCACACCGGCTTTCGCAAATGCGTCGAACAAGCCGCGGGCAGGGAAGTCCTCATGCTCACGGATACAGACACGCAAACGGCATCTACAACCGACCAGCCGGACGTATCGGAACTCGCCCGCAGTTATCAGTGGAACGTCGCGCGGCGTCAGTTAGAAGAGAAGTGATCTTCCTTACGGCAGCGCGCAACTAAAATTCGCTGCCTCATCCGTCGACCCCGTGCCCTTATACTTCGCCTGCATCGGATAGGCGCAGATCGGACGCGTGCGGTCCACCTGACCATTGGTCACATGCGCACCAATCACCTGTTCCGGAGCCCTGGCGTGCTCCACCCATTGTTCCAGCGCCGTCAGCATATCGAAGCGCGACGTGCCTGGGCCGCCGCCGCAGTGTTGCATGCCCGGCACCAGGAACAGGCGATAGAACTCCTTCGTGTCGCGCAGGCCCGATACCTTATCGCCGTGCAGCGCGTGCACCACGCTCTCGAAATAGTTGATGCTGTTGGCGGGAGGAATGTCCGGGTCAGACCATCCGTGATACTGAATCAGCTTGCCCCCATGGGCCTGGAACGGTCGCAGGTCGGGGTCCACCGAGTCGAAGATACGGCCCAATTTGTCTTCCACGTACTCCATGTCGCTTTCGAGCCCCGCCTGCGACGTAAAGCGGAACGTGCGGTAATCCCAATCGGGATTTTCATGCGCGATGTACTTCATGAACGGCACGCCAAGCCCCTGATGCCCGCCCGTGCCCGGCCTGTCTCCCGTCACCCACTGCAGCCAGCCGCCTGGACCCGCCTCTCCACCCGGCTCCAACCCTGGATACAGAAGCTGCCCTTCACTGTCGCGAGGCCCGCTCCAAATCTTGCGCACTGCATCCACCTGCGCCGCCGTCAGGCAGCTTGCCGTCTCGCCGTTCCTGCACTGAATTGTTGCCGGATCGAAGTGGCACTTGCGCGGATCCGCCAGCACTCCATCGCGAATGCCATCCAGCATATCGCACGCCGCATTCACCGAATCCGCCAGCAACTGTACCTTCGCGGGTGGAAGCCAACCATCGTCATTTACTGCTTGCGTAATCCATATATGATTCGCCGTCGTGTGCCGCGTCGTCCAATTGGCCGGATCACCCGCAATCACGCCGTCGAAATCCTCCGGATATTTCTGCACTTCCGTTAGCGCCTGCTTGCCGCCGTAGGAGCACCCATTGAAATACGAATGCTCCGGCTCGGCCCCATAATACACGCGCAGCAGAGCCTTGCTCGCCACAGCCATCTCATGCACACCGCGATGGGCATAATTGATCACGCGGTCCATGTGCCCCAGCGCCCACGTCGCATCGCCCCCATGCGCGTTGATGTGGCCGGTGTTGGTGCTGGATGTCGCGTACCCGCGCCCCACCGGATCGATCATCGCGCCGTATGGCATCGTTCCCGCCAGGCCACCGTTGCCCACGGCTTCATATTTACGATTCCACCGCTCTGGCAGCCACAGCTCGAAATCGAGCTCCGGCCGCACCACGGCCACCACCCGGCAAAACTGCTGGATGCTATACGGAGCCGAATCCGGACGCGAGCCCGGGGGCCGGAAGGAATTGGCCGCCACCGTCGACGCCGACCGCACGGCGATCCGCGGCAAATTCAGCCGGGTCAAATCCTCACACTTCGTCTGCGCCACCGCCGCAGCACCCATCGAAACGAACAAAAAAGCCAACGAAATCCGCATAGAGCCCGTGGGCGTATCCTCGCACGGAACCCGTAGCCTGTCAATCAGACCGGGCTTCCCTGCTTTGAACCAGAACAGCCGGCAGCGGGTATTCTAGTTTTATGTTCTAGAAAGAAATGGTCAAGCCAAAAACAGAAAAGGCCCCTAGGGGCCTCATTTCGTCTAGTTTGATTGGTTTACGGACGAGAAATATGGTGGAGGCGGCGGGAGTTGAACCCGCGTCCGAGAAAGTTCACCGCGATCAGACTACGTGCGTTTCCGGTTCGGTAATTTTCGACCGCCTCATGCGGAACCGGCAAGAGGGAAACGGCTTAGCCCGATTGATCTCGACCCTTTGGCTACGAGCAGAAGCCTCTGGCCCATCCTGCAAAATGACGCTCTTAAAACGAGTGCAGGCCCATCGCCTCAGAGCGGCTACCTAATTAATTAGGCAGCGTATGCAAACTGCTGATTGTTGGCAGTTGTTGTTTTCCGATCGTTTAACGGGAGCTCGGAACCCGGCACGACTCACCACGCTAAATACAATCCCGTCGAATCCGTTGCGCCCCCCTTTCACTTCATTCTAACATTTTGATGATACCCGGCCCGTTCTCGATTCGAGAAAAGCGCCGGAGAGGCCAATCTCTTTATGCCCGGGACCTTCCTGCCAATCACGTCACTGCCCGACACAGTGCTGCCCATCACGGCCACCACCGCAACTCCGTCCACTAGGCCAGGAACGGGCGCCTCCGAGCATGACGATCTTACGCCGCTGTATAACGTCGTCCTATTGGATGATAATGACCACACCTACGAGTACGTGATCGAAATGCTGGTGCATACCTTTTTCATCTCGCCCCAGCGCGCCTTCCAGCACGCCGTCGAGGTGGACAGTTCCGGCCGCACCATCGTTCTCACCTGCGACCGTGATGCCGCTGAGTTTGGGCGCGACCAGATCCACGCCTACGGTGCTGACCCGCGCATGGAGCGATCCAAAGGATCGATGAGCGCCATCGTCGAGCGTGCCAGTTAATGCCCCTGAAGCGTAAAGCCAAGCCCAAAGCCGCGCCCGCGGCCATTCCCAATTTCGGCCCGGTTTGCACTCCGGAGCTCAAGGCGGTGGGCATTCATTCTGTCGAGGATATCCGCAAACTTGGGTGGGTGGAAGCTTACCTGCTTTGGGTCAGCCGCTTCCCGAACCGCGTCAACGTTAACGCGGCCATCGGGCTGGTCTCCGCGGAACGCGGCGTGGCTTGGCATCAAATCAGTTCCGCCGACAAGCAACAGGCGCAGGCCCTGGTGAGCCGTTTACGGAAAGACAGCTAACGGCTACTTCTTCGCGCCGTCAGGCGTCCCGGCCAGATAGTATCCGTCGCGCGTCCGGACCTTCATGTCCGGTTTGTTCACCTTCACCACAATGTTGTGATAGCCCGGCTCGTCCTGATTGTTCGGCGTGTAGGTGAGAAGGTATTGGCTGTGCAATTCCTCGCCGAGATCCGAGATCGCGCGGTCCAGGTCACGCTGCGTTTTGAAGTTGTACTCGCGGCCGCCGGAGTAGGTTGTGTACACCTCCAGCGGGTTCTTCACAAACACCGCCTTCGCCGCAATGTAGATTTCCTTGATCACCGGGCTCCAATCGCCCATGGCCGTCTGCGAACGCGTAGTTTCCGTTTCCACCTGTCCGGCGGGAAGATGAACCGCGCCCGGCGGGCGATTATCGAGCACCGTGCGCCCGGCGGGCGGCGCGGCTGTCAATGATGCCAGCAGGTGCGACATATTCACCGAGTAGATCACCACATTGGCGAACTCCGCGGCGCTCAGTACTTCGCGCGCGCGCAATTCGCTGCCCTGATCGCGCGATTCACTGAGGAGCAGCAGCGCGCGGCGGCGCGAAGCCGGACGCGTTTTTAGCATCGTGATCGCTTCGATCGTTGCGTCGTTCAAACGGGCGGAACTGCTGCCGGGCTTCAGCTTCTTCAGCGCCACGTTGATCTTGTCGCCATCGGAGGTGAAGTCCTGCAGCGTTTGAATGCGGTGATCGAACATCATCACGGCCGCTTCGCCTTCATCGCCCAACACCTGTGCCTGCAGGAGCGAACCGATTTTTTGCACCTGAGGCAGAATCTTTTCTACCTGAGAATTCGCCTGCACGGCCACCACAACCGAGAGTGGATGCGCCGTCACGTCTTCGGTAAACCTCTGGGGCTTGTTGTTATCGAGCAGTTGGAAATCGGTGGGCTTGAGGTTGTTCACCACGGAGCCGTCTTTCGTCGTAACGGTCACAGGCGCCATCACGACGCGGACATTTTCGCGGAAGATGGCATCTCCGTTTTCCGGCTGCTGCTGGGCCATCAATGCGACTGCGGCCGCACTTCCTACAAGAAGCGTGGCGGCGGCGACTGCCGCGAGCCTCCCGCGGCTCGAGCGACGAATCTCACTCGGATTGCGTTTTGTTTTCGGCGGCAAAGTTAGCATGGTGCTCCGTCCGTCCGTGCAGTAAATCAACCACATGCCCGACCAGGTAGGCCACGGCATCCAATGACTCTACCGCACCTCTGGGTGAACCGGGTAGGGTCAAAATCAAAGTCTTCCCGCGTGTATATGCCGCGCTGCGGGAGAGCGGCGCGAACTTCGTTTTCTTCAGACCTTCGGCGCGCATCAGCTCGCCAAAGCCCGGAATATCGCGGTCCGCGATGGAGCGCACAGCTTCAGGAGTTACATCGCGCGGGCCAACACCTGTGCCCCCCGTGGAGACAATCACCTCAATGCCACCCGAGGCTTCGAGCGCGGTGAACATGGTCGCAATCCCCTCGGCTCCGTCGGGAATAACATGTGTTTCTTCCACTTTCCAGCCGAGTTCGCCAATGCGCATCGCCAAAGCCGCGCCGGACTTATCCTCGCGCGTGCCCGCCGACACGCCGTCGCTAATCGTGACTATCGCGACCCGGATCATTTTCGTCGATACTCTCCGCTTTTCCCGCCCGTTTTTGAAAGCAAATACACGTCCTGGATCTCGATCCCTTTATCGAGCGCCTTGGTCATGTCGTACACGGTGAGCGCGGCAACGGCGGCGGCCGTGAGCGCTTCCATCTCGACGCCCGTGGGCCCGGTGATGGTGGCGGTGGTCGTAATCCGCACTCCCTTCGATTCCATCTTACAGTCCACATCGACGTGCGAAAGCATCAGCGGGTGGCACATCGGGATTAGTTCGGACGTTTTCTTGGCCGCGGTGATTCCCGCAAACCGCGCAACTTCGAGCGGATTCCCCTTCGGATTCAGGGGCAGTTTCTTCAGAACCGACGGCTTCACCTTCACAAATGCCTGCGCCGTCGCCGTACGCTTCGTATCGGCCTTGGCGGAGACATCCACCATCCGGGCGGTACCCTTCGAGTCGTAGTGGGAGAGTTTCTTCATTCGCTACTTAGATGGTAGCGAGTTCACAGCCCGTGGGGTGGTCAGCGTGGGGCGGGTTGGAAACCGCGCGGGATTGGCAATCCCGCTTTGTGAGCTTTCAGCGTTGCCGAAGGCGGAGTGCCCCGCCGCGGATTTCCAATCCGCCCCACGCAGCTATTTCAACAGCACCTGAATATCGTCGCCCGCCTGCCATACTTCGCGCTCCGGTTCCGTCACCAAAAACGCATTGGCCCGCGAGATCGCCGGAACGTCGCCCGATCCGCGCGAGACTTCCGGCGTAATCTCCTTGCCGTCCGCGCTGAGGCTGGCCGGAAGAAATCGCGTGAGCCCCGTCTTCTGCCGGAACTCTTTCGTCAACCGCGCCCGCAACAGCGGCAGCGCTGGACTCTCAACACCCTGCCATCGCTCCATCGCCACGCGCGCAATCGTTTCGAACGTGACCATCGTCGATACCGGATTGCCTGGCAGTCCAAAGAAGAACTTTCCTTGTGCCCGTCCAAAAACCAAAGGCTGCCCGGGCTGAATGCGCACGCGGTCAAAAAAGAATTCCGCCCCCAGGTCGCCCAACACGCGCTCGACGATATCGTACTTGCCCGCCGAGACGCCTCCGGAAAGCAGTAGTAGATCCGCCTTCAGTCCTTCTTGAATCAACTCGCGTGTGGACGCGTAATTGTCCCGAGCGATACCGATAATCTGCGGAACGCCTCCGGCTCGTGCCACTTGCGCAACCAACGAGGCCGCGTTTGAGTTGCGAATCTGGTGCGGCAGGGGCGTTTCGTGGATCTCCACCAATTCGTCCCCCGTAGGGATGATCGCGACGCGGGGACGCCGGTAAACGCCCACATCCCTTCGGCCCACCATGGCTAGCAAGGCAATCTCCGCGAAAGAAATCTTGTGCCCCGGTGAGAGCAGCACCGCATGCGCAGCAGCTTCGGAACCTTTGGCCGTGATGTTGTCCGCCGGTTTCGCCGTGCGGTCAATGCTCACGAAGTCGCCTTCGCGCGTGGTGTGCTCCACCATCACCACCGCGTCGAATCCGTCCGGCACGGGCGCGCCCGTCATGATCTCGACAGCCTCGCCCGACGCACCCTCGCCCTGGAACACTTCACCAGCGCGGACCTCGCCGATGACGCGCAGAGTTCCCGGCAGATCCTGCGCGCGCACCGCAAAGCCATCGCGAGCGGAGCGTGGAAACGGAGGATACTCGCGGTCTGCCGTGACCGGTTCGGCCAAGATACGCCCATTCGCGTCGACAAGCGCGACGATTTCCGTGAGTCCGGAGGGAGCCACCTCCCGCAAAACGCACGCACGAGCCTCTTCGAAAGATACAGTCACAATGTTCAGCTTATCCGAACCGCTTATCCGAACTGGGGCAGAGCGCTTGGTTAGGCCTTTGACTTCGCGTCCTTGCGCGCCACGCCCGATTTGCGGGCCGCTTCCGCGACGGCTTTGGCCACCAACGGTGCAACGTTTCGATTGAAAACCGAAGGAATAATGTAGTCGGCGTGCACCTCGTCGTCAGTAATCGCGGATGCGATGGCGTGAGCGGCGGCCAGTTTCATCTCTTCGTTGATATCGGTGGCGCGGCTGTCGATCGCTCCCCGGAAAATCCCCGGGAAGCAGAGCACATTGTTGATCTGATTGGGATAATCGGACCGCCCCGTCGCCATCACCGTCACATAAGGCGCGGCTTCTTCGGGCATAATCTCGGGCGTTGGATTCGCCAAGGCGAAGACAATCGGGTCACGATTCATCTTCTTCAACCAGTCGGCCTTCAACAGACCCGCGGCTGCGACGCCCAGGAATAGATCCGCGCCTTGGAGTACTTCCTCGAGAGTCCCTTTTTCACAATCAAAATTTGTGTTCTCGGCGTACCATTTCGTTTTGCCGATATCGCCGCCCTGGCGGCCCTGATAAATTGCGCCCAGCCGATCGACGCCGATGATGTTCCGCACGCCCGCATTTTTCAGCATCATGGAGCAGGCCCGACCCGCTGCGCCTACGCCCGCGACCACCACCTTGATCTCGTCGATCTTCTTGCCCACCACCTTCAGCGCATTGATCAGCGCCGCAAGCACGACGACTGCGGTTCCGTGCTGATCGTCATGAAACACGGGAATATCCAGTTCCCGCTTCAGCCGCTCTTCTATCTCAAAACATCGCGGCGCGGAAATGTCTTCCAAGTTGATCCCAGCGAAGCCGGGCGAGATGGCTTTCACTGTGCGAACGATCTCATCCGCATCTTTTGTGTCCAGGCAAATCGGAAACGCGTCCACTCCGCCGAATTCCTTGAACAGCACCGCCTTGCCTTCCATCACCGGCATCGCGGCCATCGGGCCGATATCGCCCAATCCGAGCACCGCCGTGCCATCGGAGACCACCGCGACACAGTTCCGCTTGATGGTCAGGTTGTACGCCTTGTCCGGGTCGCTGTGAATCGCCATGCAAACGCGTGCCACTCCGGGCGTGTACGCCATGGAGAGATCGGCGCGCGTGACGATGGGATGCTTGCTTTTCACCTCAATCTTGCCGCCCAGGTGCAGCAGGAATGTGCGGTCGGAAACGTGAATCAGCGTTACGTCCGGCACCGCTCGCACCCCGGCGGCAATCTGTTCCGCGTGTTCCACATTGCCGGCCGAGACAGTAATATCGCGAACCGTGTGGCTGGGCGTCGAGTCGACGATATCGATCGCCCCGATGATCCCTCCCACCGCTCCAATTGCGCCTGAAATGCGCCCCAAGTTGCCGGCTTGCTTCAGGGTACGCACTCTCATCGTAATGCTATAGGCTTCTGTAGGTGTTTCGCTCATAAATAAATAGGCCCAAAACTCCATCGTCTCATAGTGAAGCCGATGGCCTCCGCGTTATGTTAAGAATGGACATCATGGTCATGCTTTCCAGGCGGGATTTAGCTCGAATGGCGTTGGCGGCGGGCGCGGGCTCGCGGTGGCTTGCGGCGGCTCCCACCATTTCGAACGGTCCCACCATTGCCGAAACGATGCGGGAAGGTGTCAACAAGCGGGGTATTCCCGCGGCCGTCGCCATCGTTGCCACCGGCGAAAAATATCTTTACACCGGGGCCTTCGGAAAACGCGACGCCGAATCCGGCACGTCCGTGAAGCTGGACTCCATCTTCGCGATCGCGTCGATGACCAAAGCCATCACCACCACTGCGGCCATGCAATTGGTGGAGCAGGGCAAAGTGCGGCTCGACGAACCCGTCGCCACCTATTTGCCGCAATTGAATAAGCTGCAAGTGATCGCGGGATTTGAAGCCGATGGCGAGCCGAAGCTGCGTCCCGCCACGAAATCCGTGACCTTGCGTCACCTGCTCACGCACACCTCGGGTTTCGCCTACGACACCTGGAACGAGGCGATGTTTAAATACGCCTCAAAGACCGGCACCGTCGGCGCGCCTGCGCTGAATGAGCCGCCCGCGCCGCTCGCCTTCGAGCCTGGCGCCGCTTGGCAGTACGGCATCGGCATCGATTGGGCCGGAAAGCTGGTGGAAACCGTCAGCAACATGTCGCTGGAAGATTATTTTCAGAAGTTCATTCTGAAACCACTCGGCATGAACGACACCAGCTTTATCGTGCCCCCGCAGAAGTTCGATCGCCTTGTCACCGGCTACACTCGGCAGGCCGATGGCACGTTGAAGCAAAACATGCGCGTGCAGCCCGATCCGCCCAAACTGTTCCTGGGGGGCGGCGGACTGTACTCAACCGCGGCTGACTACATTCATTTCATGCAGATGATTCTTGCCCGCGGCTCGCGCCGTCAAGTGCAGATCCTGAAGCCAACGACCATCGCCGAGATGAGCAAAAACCAGATCGGCATGCTGGGAGCAGGGAAGCTGAAGACGTTCCGCCCGGAGCGCTCCGCTGAAGTGGACCTGCATCCCGGGGCGACGGACCGCTGGGGCCTCGGATTTCTCATCAATCCCACTGCGTACGAAGGCGGCCGTTCCGCCGGAAGCCTTGCGTGGGCGGGCATCAACAATACTTTTTATTGGATCGACCCCAGGAAGGGCATCTGCGCCGTTCTGATGATGCAGTTCCTGCCGTTTGTCGACTCCGAAGCGGTCGGCCTGCTGGGCGATTTCGAACGCGCCGTGTATGCGAATCTGCCTGCGGAAAAAGACAAGCCGTCGGCGTAAACGTAGCGCACGCACTCCTGCGTGCCGCCTCGCGACTCATCGCGAGGCACGGTCTTGGCGATAAGCCGTTTCTTGAACAAACAAAGAGTCGTCGAGACGAGTCTCGACGCGGCCCGCTGAGAGCGGGCGCCACGTTACGTCGCCGTATACCGCCGCACGGAGACTGCCTTGCCCGTCGCTTCGTCTACCTCGACGATCACGCCGTGCAGTTCCGCGCCGTGTCGCGCTGTTTCAAATCGTGTGGGCAGCTGCGTCAGGAATTTTTCAATAACCATTTGCCGCTCGACGCCGATCACCGATTGATACGGCCCCGTCATGCCTGAGTCCGTCTGATATGCGGTACCGCCGGGTAGAATGCGCGTATCCGCCGTGGGTATGTGCGTGTGCGTGCCCACCATCGCCGAAACGCGGCCGTCCAGGTACCAGCCCATCGCCATCTTCTCGCTGGTTACTTCGGCATGGAAATCGACAAAGCGAACCTTCACTGTTTCCGGCAGTTGCCCCAACAGGCGGTCCGCTTTGCGGAACGGGCAGTCCGTGCTCGGCATATAAACGCGGCCTTGCAGATTGAGCACGGCGCATTCCACGCCGTTCCTCGCCTTAACACGCACCATGCCTTCGCCGGGAAGTTCTTCCACATAATTCGCCGGACGCAGCAGGCGCGGCTGGCGGGGAAAATAATCGTAGATCTCGCGCTTGTCCCAAACGTGGTTGCCTGTTGTGATCACGTCGGCGCCATAGGCGAACAGGTCGTCGGCAATCTGCGGCGTGATGCCGAAGCCTCCCGCCGAGTTCTCGCCATTGGCGATCACCAAGTCGAGTTTCTCTGTGGCAATGATGTCGCGCAAGAGCCGGGCGACGATTGTGCGGCCGGGAGATCCGAAGATGTCACCGATGAAAAAAAGGTTGGTCAAAGGAGGGATTGGTTGGCTTCTGGCAGAGCGGCCACTTTCGTCGTGGCTCGGAGCGCACGGGAGCAGGAACTCCATCGCGCGACGTCTGAACTTGTTCCGCCAACTCTCTTTCTAAAGGAGCGCACCACACGGCCGTTTCAGCTTCGTCATTTGACCCCGACATAACATAGGGGGGAATCCCCCGAGCGCCTTCAGGCTTCTCCATGGCGGCTTTCGCTACCGGAGCTTGCTCACCAGCGCATCATCGAGTCGGATTCCATGACATTGACTATCGGATCAATTTTTAGAAGCCTAACGAACCTAGCAGGAACGCTCCCAGACCGATCATAGCAGGAAGATGCCGGATGGACAGAAAAGGCGAATTGGGCTCCGGCGATCGGAGATCTACGTCCCCTTCAGCACTTCCGCGATTTCCTTTTCCGGAACCGCGCCTTCGCGGATCACGCGCCAGAAAGGCTCCGTGATGTCGATGGTCGTCGCGCCTTGGCCCACCAGGTGACCGGCGTCGAGAATCAGATCCACGCGTCCGTCCATGGTGCCGAAAACCTGAATGCCTTGCGAGCACGTCGGCTGGCCGGACACATTAGCGCTGGTGGCGATCAGCGGCTGGTTCAATTTGTCGATCAGGAGGTTCACTGCTTTTGACTTCGATTGCCGCATGGCGAGCCTGCCTGTGTTGCCGGTAACGCGCAAAGGCACTCTTGAGGCCGCAGGCACGATGATTGTCAGCGGACCCGGCCAGAACCGCCGGGCCAGTAAGTAGAATCTCGGCGAAAGATCGCGCGCCAGGTCTTCGGCCATCAAGACATCATTTACCAGCAGAGGCAGGGAGCGTTGCGGTTCGCGGCCCTTCGCGGCAAACACACGGCCCACGGCCTGCAGGTTAAAGGGGTCTGCCACCAGGGTGTAGAGTGCATCGGTGGGGATAGCCACCACCTGGCCTTTGCGGATCGCCCCCGCGGCTCGCTCAATCGCATCCTCGCTGACGCGATCGGCATCAATTTCGATCAGATCTGTTGCCACCTGAATCAGTGTAACTTGGGCGGCTCCGCAGGTGCATGTGGTTTTTTCTGGCTGCGGCCAGCCCATTGCCGGCGAAACTTAAATGACATATCATTTCGGAAGAGGTGATTTCCCCTTGAAACGCAAAGTTTTTGCCTTGTTGCCCGCTTTCATCGCCCTGTTTGTCGGTGGTTCGCTGCTGGCGCACCATTCGCCTTCGGCGATTTTCGACATGAAGAAGCCTGTTGCCATCAAAGGCACGCTGACGAAAGTAGATTGGGTGAACCCCCACATCGTCATTTTGCTCGATTCCAAAGGTGCCAACGCCACGGAGAATTGGAAGTTCGAAAGCAACCCGCCGTCGTGGTTCAAACACGTCGATCTCAGCCGCGCGGATTTCGCCAAGTTTCTCGGCCAGGAAGTGACCGTGGGTGGCGTGCGCGCCGTCGATGGTTCGTTCTATGGCTACATGACGAAGTTCACGGCTCCCGATGGAACCGCAATTGAACTCGACCTCAGCGGCGCAGTAGGAGCGGAAGGCAAAAAATGACAAGGCCAAAGTTGACGCGGAGAATCTCGACACTATTGACGGCAGGCGCTGTCGTAGCCAGTCTCGCCTTTGCCCAGCAGAAGCCCGCTCCAGCGGCTTCCGCGGCCGGCGACAAGATCAAACGCACGGCCAACGGCCACCCCGATTTGAGCGGCCTGTGGACGTACGCCATCGACATCGCCCCGGTCACCCTGAAGAAAACCGTAAATGGAAAGACCACGGTGGTGCCCGTGAATCAGTCGGCCCGCCATCAGGTGTTCGACGAACTGCCGGGCTCGAAGCCTTGGACCAAGACGCCCAACTACAAGCCTGAATTTCGCGCGAAGGTCGCCGACATCGAAGCCCACCAGAGCAAGACCGACGGCGTGTTCAACTGTGGCAGCCCCGGCGTTCCACGCATCGGTTCCCCGCGCCGCATCGTACAACTGCCGAACGAGTTCATCTTCCTCTACGAAGATATCTCCGGCGACCCCTACCGTGTCATCCCCGTCAACGCCAAACATCGCGACGGCGCGAACCCGTCCTTTTACGGAGATAGTGTTGCGCACTGGGACGGCGAAACTCTGGTCGTCGAATCCAACAACTTTGTCGATGAAACCTGGTTTGGCGAAGACGGCTACATCCACTCGGACGCTATGAAGGTGACCGAACGCCTGTGGCGCGTCGGTGAAGACCTCGGCTATCAGGTGACGGTCGAAGATCCCAAAATGCTGCTGGAACCGTGGACCAACTTCCCGCACCGCGTGAAGCCGTCCAAGGTGGCGCTTGAAGAATCGCCCATCTGCAAGGAAGATGACGGCCAGCGCCTGCTGAATAACGATCACCACCTGCAGCGGTAGTGAGAGAATAACTGTTCGAGACCGCCTGCCTCCTTCGGCGGGCGGTCTTTTTCTTTTTCATGCTCATCGGCCGGCCACTCAGTGCCTTTCGCTACATCCGAACCCACGGATGGAAAATTTTCCTGGAGCAGGTCCACCACCGTATCGCCACCCGCCGCGGTGAGCGCATGTTCGGCGTTTCCACGGAGGGTTATCACGCCAACACCGAGCTTGGCCTGCCCAGCCCGGATTCAAACGATTACGCTGCCCTCGGCTACGAGTACATTTTCCCTGCGCTCTCAGCGATCCCGTTCCCTCCTGGCGATGTTGTCTTCTTCGACTACGGCGCAGGCAAAGGCCGCCCCATGGTCTGCGCCGCCTCGCGCCCGTTTCGCAAAGTGCTGGGCGTCGAACTGTCTCCCCAACTTGCGTCCCTCGCCCGCGAAAATCTCGCCGCGATGCGGCATCGCAAGGTGCAGCATGCAGAGGTGATCGAGGGCGATGCTGCCACCTACCCTCTGCCTGACGATGTGAACGTGGTTTTCCTCTTCAATCCGTTCGTGGGGGAGATCTTGCGAGCAGCCGTTGCTCGACTCCTGGAATCTTATTTGCGCCGGCCCAGGGATCTCTTCGTCATCGCTTTCAACCACGGAGAGTTTGATCGCCTTGCTGCAGGCGAGTCCTGGCTGCGCAAAATCGACGAGGACGAGTTCCGCGCTTTCTACCGGGCGAAGCCGTTATAGAACGAAGCCCGGCCGGGCCTATAGACCCATCCGCTCCAGCTTGCGGTACAGCGTCTTGCGCTCGATGCCCAAAATCTTCGAGGCGCGGCTCTTGTTGCCGTTGGTCGCGGTGAGTACCCTGCGGATCTGATCCGCTTCCGTATCGGCCAACGTTTCGCTCGCCGTATCGCGCGAATCCATCTGCTCAATCGCCGTTTTGACCGCGGCCGAATCAATGCGCCCGCCCGGCGCCAGAATCGTCAGCCGCTCCATCATGTGCTGCAACTGGCGGATGTTGCCTGGCCAGCTGTATTCTTCCATCGCCTTCAACCCGGTCTCGGTCAGCTTCGTATCCAGGCCATAGCGCTCGTTATAACGTTTCAGAAAATAGTGCGCGAGCAGTGGAATATCGGAGCCGCGTTCGCACAGCGGCGGCACCGTCAGGCGCACCACGTTCAGGCGGTACCAAAGATCCTCGCGGAACTTGCCTTCCTCCACCATCTTCTGCACGTCTTTGTTGGTGGCGGCGATTACGCGCACGTCCACCTTTTTCGCACGGGCCGATCCCAGCGGCCGGACTTCGCGCTCCTGCATAAATCGCAGCAGCTTCAACTGAAATCCTAAATCGATATCGCCAATTTCATCCAGAAACACCGTGCCGCTGTTCGCCGCTTCAAAAACACCCATGCGGTCGCGATCCGCGCCCGTGTAGGCGCCTTTCAACGTCCCGAATAGTTCGCTTTCCAGCAGCGACGGTGCGATGGCGCCGCAATCCACCGGCACAAAAGCGCTTTGCGAACGCTTGCTGTTGCGGTGAATCATGCGCGCGATGAGTTCCTTGCCGGTTCCGGTCTCGCCCTCAATCAGCACGGTGGCGTCGGTGGGGGAAACTCGCGAAAGCGTTTTGTAGATGTCGATCATCCTCGCCGAACTGCCAATCATCTCGGTCTCGGGAAGGTCGTCAATCGCCGTCGCTTCGTCAGTCTCTTCTTCGCCCTTCAGTGACTGCTCCGCGCGGCGAATCGTCTCGATCATCTGCGCCATCTCGAATGGCTTCGCCAGATATTCGAACGCTCCGCCCTCGGTTGCCGCCATTACGGTTTCCATGCTGCCGCGGCCCGTCATCAGGATCACCACGCAGGATGGATTGTTCTGGCGCGCCGCACGCAGCACGTCAATGCCGGTGCGCTCGTCCAGATAAATATCGGAAATGACAATGGGATAGGAGTCCGATGAAAGTTTCGCAATGGCTTCACGGGTGCTTGAAACCGCCTCAGGCGCATAGCCCTCCAGTTCCAGCACCGTCACCATCGTGTTCCGGACCGACGGATCATCCTCTACGATCAGCAGTTTCTGCATTTGCCGCTAATACCATGGTAAAGCACGACCCTTTTCCGGGTTCGCTCGTTACCTCCATCCGTCCGCCGTGGTGCGTCACAATTTGCTCCACAATGGAAAGCCCGATCCCCGTGCCCGCTTCGCCCGAAGCCTCGGCTTTCTTCGTCCGATAGAATTTCTGAAAAATGTTCTTCAATTCCTTCGAGTCCATGCCGATGCCCTGATCGCGCACCGCCACTCGCAACTCCCCATTCTTCCGCTCCGCCGTCACGTGAATCTCGGTTTCCGAAGGCGAATATTTCACCGCATTCGTCAGAACGTTGTAGAGAGCATACTCCATCAATTCGCGGTCGCCAACCAGGGTGCCTTCGACACCCGTATCCAGCGACAGCCGGATCTTCTTCCGCTCCGCCAGCGGCGTCACGCGCCCCATGCACGTATCGACAACCTCCGCCGCCGAAAACGAATCGCGCTTCAACTCCATGTGCCCTTCGGCCAGCCGCTCCACGTTGAGAAATGTTTGGATCAACTTCGCGAGCCGCTTTGACTCCGCGTTGATCATCTCGCTCAACTGCTTACTTTTCTCGGGAGTCAGCGCGTAGTTCGTCATGATCTCGCTCGATCCCTGAATTGCCGTCAGCGGCGTCCGCATCTCATGCGCCGCCCAGTGGATCGCCTGCTGATACCGTGCCTTCTCGGTTTCGGCGCGCGTTAATTGCCGCCGCACAAAGAAATGTTGGTACGTCGCCGCGCCCGCGCAACTCAGCCATGCGACGCCCGCCGGTCCGAAGTAGGGCAGCACGAATCCTTGCCGGAACAACACCACGGGAGCAATGTGCGCGACGGCCAGAATCAATACCGCCACCGCGTACGCCAGCCATCCGGAGAAAAATGCAAAGGCCAGCCCCGCCGCCGCGACGAAAGCAATCGACATCCCCACGGAAGGCACGTTCGAAAGCCGCTCTAAAAACTGCCCGCGCGCCATCGTCTCAAACGCGTGCGCGTGTACTTCCACACCCGGCACGTTCTGCCCGTACGGATTTACCAGCCGGTCGCGCGCCGCCGACAACGCCGTAACGCCCACGAACACCACCCGCCCCCGCAATTGCGCCGCATGATCGCGTATGTTCAGCGCGGAGATCGTCTCCACTCCATCCGGCAGATAGCGAATCAGCATCGGGCGCGCGCCATCGGCACGGGATGCAGGAATTGCGGTGGAGCCCACCGTCAACTCTTCCGGAGACTCAACAATTTCCTGTCCGCTTGCCAGCCGGAACGCTTCGAGCGACAACGCCCACCGCCGCTCGCGTCCGCTGGCACCTTGTCCCGTTTCTTCGAGTGAGATGACGCGGCTGACGCCGTCCAGTCGGTCCTGCTCCGGATGCACGTGCCCCACTGCAGCAGCCGCGCTTCGGAAGCGGGGAAGGGGATCTTCCCACTTCTCGGCCACCAATTCGCAATCGAGAATCAGATTCTTCGTCGCCCGCATCGCCGCTTCCAGGCGCGTATCGTCAGCGTCGTCGCCCTTATCCGCCAGAATTAAGTCGAGCGCCACCACCTTCGGCTGCGCGGCGCTAATCTGATCGAGCGCGTTCGCAAGAATCGGACGGATCTCCCGCATTCCACCCTGCGCTTGCAGCGTGGCTTCGTCGATCGACACCACCACAGCCCCCTGCGCCCTCTTCTCCGGCGCCTTCGAAAGCGACGTGAGCTGATCGTAAACGTAGTTGTCTACCCGCAGCCCAAGCGCAGTCCACCCCGCTAGAGTCCCCACCAAAAGGCACCCGGTCAGCGTGGCAATGTAAGCAACGCGGCGCATGATCGAAGTCGTGCGCCGTGGGCGCACATCAAAAGTATACGATTGGCCCTACGAGGAAGCCGTCGTTGGGCTCTTCCCGCTCCGAATCAAATCCAGCACCAGCAAACCAGCCCCAATAAAAATCGCGCTATCGGCGATGTTGAACGAGGGGTACTCGTACGACCCTAGAAACACTTGAACGAAGTCGGTGACCGTTCCTCGGAAGATGCGGTCGATCAGATTGCCCAGCGCCCCACCGAACACCATCGGCAGCGAGATCCGCATCAGTTTGCTTTCCAGCGGCCTCCATAAAAGCGCCAGCACGAAGCCCATCACCACCATCGAAATGCCGACCAGCACGATCTTGCGCCACGCCTCCGGAGCATCCGCCAGCATGCTGAACGCCGCACCCGGATTTTCCGCATGCACGATGTTAAAGATTCCCGGAATCACCGGAATCATGGTGACCGAATCGACACTGGAGACGATCCACATCTTCGTCAGCCGGTCGAGAATCGTGACCAGCGCGATGATGATCGCCGATTGTGTGCGCTGGCTCATCAGGCGATGGCCCGGTTAGCGGCTCGCTCCGTACATTTCGTTAAGCGCCGACGAGCACGTATCGCACACCGTTGGATAGGCTGCATCCTCGCCGATCTTCGTTGAATACTTCCAGCAGCGCTCGCACTTCGCGCCGTCAGCGCGTTCCACCGTGACACTCAATTCGTCGCCCGGCTCCAGGATCACCTGAGACACGATGAACAATCCCGGCAGATCCGCCGCGTAATCGTCCACGCCCGCGCCCTTCAAGCGCACACGCGCTTCCAGCGGAGCCCCAATGAACTTCGCCTGACGCGCTTCTTCCAGTGCCTTCAACACCGCATCGCGCACTTCGCGCAATCGCTCCCACTGGGCGAGCTTCTCCTGGCTCAATCCGGAAGCGAGTTCCTCAGGCTCCGGCAGCAGGGCCAAGTGCACGCTGTCCGGCGAACCCGCGGGCTTCTTCGTGTAGCCCCAAACTTCTTCCGTCGTGAACGCGAGTAGCGGCGCGGCCAAACGCGTTAGCGCGTAATGCAGTTTGTACAATGCCGTCTGCCCGCTGCGACGGCTGCGGCTGTTCGTAGCCGCGGTGTAGAGCCGGTCTTTCAATACATCGAAATACAGCGAGCTCAACTCCGTGGTCGCGAAATCATAAATGGCGCGATACACCTTGTGGAACGCGTGCTCGTCGTACCAAGCCCGGCACTTGCGCACCAATTCCTCGCCTCGCGCCAAAATCCAGCGGTCGATTTCCAGCATTTCTTCCACCGGCACCGAATCTGTTTCCGGATCGAAGTCCGCCAAATTCCCCAGCGCGAAGCGGAACGTATTGCGCAGCTTGCGGTACGCCTCAATCAGGCGGCTGACAATCGTGTCGGAGAAACGCACGTCTTCGGTGAAGTCCACCGACGCCGTCCACAAGCGCAGCAGCTCAGCGCCGTACTTGTTGATGACCTTCTCTACTTCTTCCGCGCCCTTCGATTTCGAAAGCGCGTGTCCTTCGCCATCCAGCGTCCAGCCATTGGTCGCCGACGCACGGTACGGAGCCGAGCCGCGCAGGCCCACGGCCACCAGCAGGGAACTGTGGAACCAGCCTCGATACTGATCGCCGCCTTCCAGATACATGTCGGAAGGCCACGGCAGATTGTTTTCCGGCGTCAGCACCGCCAGGTGGCTTGCGCCCGAATCGAACCACACGTCCAAAATGTCGTTCTCTTTGCGGAACTCCGTGCCGCCGCACTTCTTGCAGGCAATGCCCGGGCCCATCAACTCCGCCGCGCTTTTCGAATACCAGACGTCGGCGGTCTCTTTGCGGATCTCGGCCACCACGCTATCCAGAATCTTGCGGTCCGTCAGCGGCTCGTGGCACTTCTCGCAATAGAACACCAGAATCGGCACGCCCCACGCGCGTTGGCGCGAAATGCACCAGTCCGGCCGCGTCGCGATCATGTTGCCGATGCGCTCTTCGCCCCACGACGGGTTCCAGTTCACCTGCTTGATCGCGTCGAGCGCCCTCTGCCGCAGATTGTTGTGCTCCATGCTGATGAACCACTGCTCGGTCGCACGGAAAATCGTCGGCTTGTGGCAGCGCCAGCAGTGCGGATAGCTGTGCTCAATCTTCCGCATCGCCGCCAGCGCGTTCCTGCTTTTCAGTAGATCAATGACAATCGCGTTGCCGTCCCAGATGGACTTGCCGATCAGCTCTTCCGGCAACCGGCCCGCCGCGCCTTCGGCATGATAAAAACGGCCCCCGCCATCCACCGGACAGAACACCGAGAGCCCGTTCGCGAGACCAATTTGATAATCTTCCTGTCCGTGTCCCGGAGCCGTATGCACAGCGCCGGTACCTTGCTCCAGCGTCACGTGATCGCCCAGAATGCCGATCGAAGTCCGCTCCAGGAACGGATGCTGGAACAGCGTGCCGCCCAGCTTCGCGCCAGGGAATGCCGCGATCACTTTGGGCTCGCCCCACCCGCAAGCCTCGGCCGTCGCCTTCAGCAACTCCACCGCAACAATGTAGACTTCGCCGTCAACTTCCGCGGCGGCGTATTCAAACTTAGGGTGATAGGAGATTGCAAGGTTCGCCGGAATCGTCCATGGCGTCGTCGTCCAGATCAGGCCCCAAACTTTTTTACCCGCTAGAGCCGGATCAATCGCGGCCGGGTCCGATGTCAGCGCGAACTTCACCCAGATCGATGGACTCGAGTGATTCTCATACTCCACTTCGGCCTCAGCCAGCGCCGTGCGGTCATGGATACACCAGTTCACCGGCTTCAGGCCCTTGTAAACGTAGCCCTGATCCAGAAAATCGACGAACGCGCCCGCGATCACCGCCTCATACTCGGCGCTCATCGTCAGGTAAGGGTCCTGCCAGCGCCCGAACACGCCCAGGCGTATGAAATCCTTGCGCTGCAGATCCACGTATTTTTCGGCGTACTTCCGGCACGCCGCGCGAATCTGCGCCGCACTCATGCCGGCCTTCTTGCCGCCCAACTGGCTATCGACTTTGATCTCGATCGGCAGCCCGTGGCAGTCCCAGCCCGGGATGTAGGGTGAATCGTAGCCCTCCATCGTCTTCAACTTGACGATGAAGTCCTTCAGGATCTTATTAAATGCGTGCCCGAGGTGGATGTTGCCGTTCGCATACGGAGGTCCGTCGTGCAGGATATACGTCGGCCGCCCCTTGCGCGCCTCGCGCGTCCGCTCATAAATTCCGGTTTCCTGCCAGTGCGCCAAAAGTTTAGTTTCCAGGTTCCCCAGGTTGGCCTTCATGGGGAACTCGGTCTTCGGCAGGTGGACCGTATTCTTCAGTTCCAGTTTGTTTGGGCTGTCAGCAGTATTCGCGTCCATCGGGTATTTTTTCATCGTACCTGATTCTCCAACCACTTAGAAGCGATTCGCCGGGCTCTGCCGGCGCGGCCTGCCAGGAGGCGGTTGCGAGCGGAGACCCGTCTCTTCAAAAGGGCGAAAGAATGGCGAAAACAAGGGCTTCTGGCAGACGATGGTATTTCCACAGTGGCATACCAACAGTACTCCCTATCAGACATTTACTGTTGACACTGCACTGGCTTCGGCTTAATATTCCATAACGTCTTCTAGTCCAAGAATTGGGGCCTTGTCGCACTCGCATGACTTTCCAAGTTGGAGAAAAAATCGTTTATCCGAACCACGGCGTCGCTACCGTGGAGAACATCAGTAGCCGCCCGTTTTCGGGGCAACCGGAGCGATTCTACCTTCTGCGCCTGAACGCCACCAGCCTTACCGTGATGGTGCCCTGTTCTCACGCCGAGGAATTGCGCCTTCGGAAGGTGACCCGCAACGGCGCCATGGCCCGCGTGATCGATTTCCTGGGGGAGCCGCGCCAGAATCGCCAGCAGGATTGGAAAGACCGCTTCAAGGAAAATACGGAAAAGATGAACGCCGGCTCGCTTTTGGGGATTGCCGAGGTGCTAAAAAGCCTCATCATCCTGCAAATGAACAAGCCCCTGTCCTTCCGCGAAAAAAAGATGCTGGACCGCGCTCGCCACATGCTGATTACCGAACTTTCCACCTCGCGTGCCTGGCCGGAAGCACAGGCCATCGATTATTTGGAGCAAGCCCTCTCCAAAGCCAGTCTCCGTCTGCCGGAGCCAATGTAGTTCGCACACATTATTTGTAAATCATCCCCATCCACTCGCTGTCATTCCCTCATTCAAAGCTACTGCCCATCAGTGGTTCTGTGCCCTGGATCGGCTACGCTAAAGCGCCTAGTGCCTTCCGCCGATATTCCTGCAAGTGCCCGAAACGCAAGTGCCCGAAACGCAAGTGCCCGCCCCAACTCAGAACCGCCCTGCGTCCCGGCGTGTGGCCACCGGAGTCGCTGGAACTCTGTTCAAAGTTCTTGGCGTTCTGGCCGTGGCCCCTCTCGCTGTGCTCGCCCTCAACTTCTTCGTGTTTTTTCCCTACCACGCGGATGTCGTAGCGCCGCCGGTCATCCGCAAAGACTCAGACGATTTCTACACCAAGATCTACTCAAAATCGGTCGAGCCTGCGGAAAATGCCGAGCCCGAAGCGGACAACGCGGGTCAGTATGTTTCCATTGCCCAAAAAGCCGTGGCCGAATATAACATCGTGGACCGGATGAAGAAAGTTGTGGAGAAGTACGGTCTCAAAGACAAGCATGTTCTCGACGTCGGCGCGGGTACCGGCTACTTGCAGGACCTTGTGGACGATTACGTTGGTCTGGATATTTCCGCATCCGCGAAACGCTATTTTCACAAGCCTTTCGTGCAAGCCTCGGCCACGGAGATGCCGTTCCGCGACGGTGAATTCGACGCCTTGTGGTCGGTCTGGGTGCTGGAGCACGTGCCAAAGCCCGAGCAGGCACTGGTGGAGATCCGCCGCGTCGTTAAGGACGGGGGAGTCCTCTATTTGAGGCCGGCCTGGAACTGCGCTCCGTGGTTCGCCCAAGGTTATCCCGTGCGTCCTTACAGTGATTTCGGCTTGCGCGGCAAAATGATCAAGGCCAGCCTGCCGGTGGTATCGCGTTTGCGGGTGGCGTCGCTTTTAGGTGTTCGTTACGTCCGGCAGCAGTATTCGATGATTTCGAGCCGGCCCACCCGGTTCCACTACGGATTGTTGGAGCCGAACTACGCCCACTACTGGATGGCGGATTCCGATGCGTTGAACGATCTTGACCTGAACGAAGCGCTCCTATGGTTCACCTCGCGCGGCGATGAGTGCCTCAACTGCGATTCCGGCGCCTTACTTCAGTTCGATGAACTGATCGTTCGTGTTCACAAACGCGCAGGCGCATAGCAGCGAAGGGCTCACAAATCGCGCTCCAGCCCTCCGCCAAACCAACGGTCGCAAGGTTGCGCCGAACAGTAACCCCGCTTACTTCGGCAGCGCCCGCCCCAACTTCGCTTTCCCGTACTCCTCGCGCCAACGATCCTGTGCCGCACCTTTAGTTAGACGGGGCCGGATCTTCCAGAGCGAATCCACCCGAAGCGAATTCACCCGCAGCGATGAGGAACATGCCGCCAACCGGATCTCCGAAGCGTTGATCGTGATGGAACGTGCGAAGTAAGTCCTCGCGTTGACGGCAGCCAACTCCATTCACTCCACCCTCCGCCCGTCTGGCCTCGCATGCATCCGCTGAGCTCCCGGCAGTTGACACTTGGGTTCGCGAACGCGGACTATTTGAATGTAGTTTGACCACCCAGGCGGGTGGCACCCGATTTATTCCCCACGGAAAGGAATCACGATCCCATGAAGGGTAGTCCCAAAGTCATCGCAAAGCTCAATGAGGCGTTAAAGGAAGAACTCACCGCCATCAATCAGTATTTTCTTCACGCCGAGATGTGCGAGAACTGGAAATACGACAAGCTGGCGAAGAGGATCAAGCGTGAGTCTATCGACGAAATGAAACACGCCGAGGTGCTGATCGAGCGGATTCTATTCCTGGACGGCGCTCCGGCGATGACCGAAACGATGCAACTCACAGTGGGCACGAACGTCAGGGAGCAGCTCGAAAGCGATCTAAAGTTGGAAATCGATGCCGTCGCCATGTACAACGAGGCGGTTCGGATTTGTCGCGACGAAAACGACAATGCGTCCCGCGAGTTGTTCGAGCGCCTGCTCAAGGACGAGGAAGGCCACGTCGATTGGCTGGAAGCACAACTGCACCAGATCAAGGAACTCGGCTACGAACGGTACTTGAGCCAACAGATCAGCCACGAAGAATAGTCACTCCGTAGCTTTTCTTGACGGACGGGACCCGCGGCGAATCATCGCCCGGGTCCTTCTCGTTTGTTACGGCTTGTGCTGGAACGCGGCCTGCCACTTCGCTTTCATCGCCGCGCGTGGCACTTCCTGGCCGCGGAGATAAACGCCGTTGATCTTCCGCGTATTCGAAATGCTATCGAGCGGATTTGCGTCCAGTACGATGAAGTCCGCCTGACGGCCCGCCGTTACAAAGCCGGTATTGAAGTGGCCGATCTCCGCCGCGTCCTTGGTTGCCGCGACAATCGCCTCCGATGGCGTCATTCCCATTGCCACCATTCCCTCCAGATCCATGTGTGTCGAGTAACCGATGAAGAACCGCGTCTGGCCCGTATCCGTACCCATCACGACGCGCACGCCTGCCGCGCGCAGCTTCATTCCGTTTTTCGCCAATCCGTCAAAAATCTTTTTTGCTCTCTCGATTTCCTCGGGCTTCATGTTCTTCAGCGGATCGCCCCAGGAACGTTGAATAGCTTCCGCCGAATAGGTATCGGCGAGCAAAGGATCGTCGAGAAAGGCAGGATGCTGGCCGCCGTGCGTGCTCATCCATGGCTCGGCGAACGCGGGCGTCATCCACATCATCGGGAGGTCATTCTTCGCAACGCGTTGTTTCACAATGCCCACCAGTTCGTCATCCACCACCGCTCCTCCACGAACCGGCACGTGCAGCCAGCCTTCCACCCCCGCGCGGAACAAGGCTTTCGCGTCGGTTAGCGTCACATTGTGCGCGGCCACAGGCACATTGAATTTGTGCGCCTCATCCGCAATCGCCCGGAATAGCGCCGGACTCAGTTTCGGCTTCTTCCCCTGACGATCATCCACCCAAATCTTGATGAATTCCGGTTTGACCTTGACGTAGTCGTCCACGGCCGCCCTGGCCTCGGCCTCGGTAGAGACCGGATAGGGAACATCGGAGCGTGACGGATGCCCCGTGGGCCCGCCGTTCGGCACCGCCATGCCGGTTCCCGCGGTCTTGAAGAGTGCCGCATTCGGAATCACTTCGTCGCGAATCTTCAGCGGCACATCACCCCATCCGGTGCGGCCGCCCTTCATGTCAGCGCGGTCCATCAAACTGGCCACGTCCACCACCGCGCCGATGCCATGATAGGCGAGCCTTTGCAGATGATCGATCAGGTTCTCTCGGGTGAATGTCTCTTTGGACATCGTTCCTTCGGGGATGTTCTGATAGCCGAGGTGTCCGTGCAGATCCACCATCGCGGGCATCACGGTCTTTCCTGTCAGATCGACATGCGCCGCGCCGGCGGGCGCCTGCACGTCGCCCTTCTTTCCGGCAGCGGTGAATTTTCCATCCACAACAACGAACGCCGAATTCTCAATCGCCGCACTGCCATCGCCGGGGATAAGCCGGGCCCCTTCATAAATCACCGGCCCACTCGCGGCAGCGGAATTCCGGGGCGGCGAGGAACAACCGGCTAAAGCAAGCAGAAAGGCCGCGCATGAAAAAACCGCGCACGAGTAAAGAGAGTTTCGACGCATCACAAAGGTCTCCTACCAATCGTTTCAGGAACCAATACAGCGTACTCCAATTCGCACCTTGGAAATGCGGCGCCCGCGCCGCGTTCCACATTGCCAGCGCCGGTGGTGATCCGATATCCTTCGCTCTACGTCGTTTTCCTAACTCAAACCGTGACGAGTCGTCCCGATACCCGCTGGCCATTCGCGTACCGCGCCGTTTTTATGGCTATCGCGCTCATCGTGGGCGCTTTGTATCTCTGGTGCGCGCAAGCGGCGAACCCCCTGTTTGAGTGGCGTCACGACAAATCCGGCTATTACGATCTCCTGGCTCGCGGCCTTGCGGGCGGCCACTTGTACCTGCCTCTTGATCCTCCGCCGCAAATGCTTGCCGTGCCAAACCCCCTCAATTTTCAACAAAGTGGCGAGTGGGCTTTGCAGGATGCGGTTCTCTATCACGACCGCTACTACCTCTATCACGGAGTCACTCCCGCGATTCTCGTGTTCCTGCCGTGGCGCCTGATAACCGGCCACGATTTGCCGGAAGCATTTGCCGGATTCGTCTTCTGTTTCGCCGGCTACCTCTTCGCCTCCGCAACACTCATGCGGATGCTGGCTTGGGCGGCATGCCGTCCGCCGCTGTGGCTGTTTGGATTGCTGCTGCTCGCTTTGGGCGTCAGCCATCCCGCGCCATTCCTGCTCCAGCGCGTGTTCGTGTATGAAATCGCGATTTCCTGCGGATACTTTTGCGTTTGCGCCGGATTTTGGTGCTTCGCCCGTGCGGTGTTGGCAAGAACACGTCCCAGCCCATTGCTTGCCGCCGCTGGCTTGTGCTTCGCGCTCGCCATCGGCTCCCGTCCGAATCTCGCGACCATGGGCGCTTTCGCGTTCACGCTTCTCGCCTGGTGGATCTTCCGCGAGCGCGGCTTCCATGCGCTCATCCGCTCCCGCGAGTTGATCGCGTTCCTGATTCCATTCGCCTTGGGCGTCGCCGGAATCGCCATTTATAACAACGCGCGTTTCGGCGATCCCACGGAATTTGGCCTACGCTATCAAATCGCCGATCCCTCCTACGCAAACCCGAAGCCGCTCGTCGAAAACGTCGCGCCGGGTATGTATTACTTGTTCGCCGCCGCGCCGGATGTTGTCCCCGAGTTTCCGTTCGTCCGGCTTGTCATGCGCAACTTCTCACCCACGCCTCGCCGGTATCTTCGCGAGCCAGCCGCCGGAATCGTGCTTGTTTGCCCGTTGCTCCTTGCCGCGGTGCTACTGATGCCTTTCAGCGTCTGGCCGCGTGCGGACTTGCAAACCATGGGCTTTCTTAGTGCCGTGGCACTCGCCGCGCTCACTTGCGCCGTTGGCATTGCATCGCTCGGCCTCATCTCCCATCGCTACACGATGGATTTCGTGCCATACCTGTTGCTCTGCGCTTGTTTCCTTGCGGCGCTGCCGTCCCGTCTCCCCGTCGCGCTCTTTGTCACTGCGCTTGCTTCGATTGCGGGAATTATCATCGGACTTGCCCTCGGCGTTACGGGGCACAATGATGAATTTGTGCAAAAACAACCGGCCGCCTACGCACGGCTGGCAAGCGTGTTCCATCCGTCTGCCCATTACCGTCCGCTCTACAATCCCGAACTTCTCGTCGAAGCCGATTTTTCTTTTCCGAAAGACTTCCGCGGCCGAGTGCCGTTGATCGCCGCTGGCCGCGTTGGCTCGCGATATCTCCTCAGCGCCGAAGTGGTCAACGACAAAGTACTGCGCCTTGTGTCCGAAGCCGCCCTGACCAGCGGTCCGCTGGCGACCGCGGAGGTGCCTTACTCCCCAGGCGGAACCAACCGCCTCCGCCTGCAGTTTCATCCACAGACCAGGACCATCCAAGTGCAATGGAACGGGCAAACGGCGATGCAACACAGCATGCCGTTCCTTGTGACCTCCCCTTCGCAAATCACCGTGGGCTTTGAGCAGACTGGTTTCTCGCCCGCGCCCGCCCGCTTCCCGGGAATCGCTCTTACACGCACGCTGCTCGTCAAATAGATCCGGCGCGTGGGATGCATCGAGCCCACTCGATCACTTCCTGAGCGAGAACAGCTGAGCGGAACAGCTTTGAATCCATAGGGCAATTATGATATTCTTCACCTGGCCTGCGCCATGAAAATGATTTAATCATTCGCTGTGTTCGAAACCTAAGCTTCAAATCTTACGTTCAGGGAGGAACGATGACTACGTTGTTCATCAGGGGATTCTGTCCGCGCATCGCTGCAGCATTGGTGTTGATACTCTGCAGCGCGTCTTTGGCATTCGCTCAGTTGCCCACCGGCTCGATTCTTGGGGTGGTTCGTGATCCGGCTGGGGCTGTTGTTCCCAACGTCATGCTTACCGCCACCAATACGGAAACCGGCGCGGCGCGCTCGGCGGCCTCGGGTGCGGATGGTGCCTACCGGTTTTCCGCACTTCCAGTGGGGACCTACGATGTCCGTGCGGCCATCATGGGATTTCAAACGGCTGTTCGTACCGGCCTGAAGCTGGAAGTGGATGGAGATGCGGTTGTCAACTTCAATCTGCAGGTAGGCGAACTCACGCAGACGGTCGAAGTGGCGGCCGACGCGCAGTTGGTCAATACCACTAGCTCGGCCCTCGGCGCGGTGGTGAATGAAGCCGCTGTTGCCGAGTTACCGCTGAACGGACGCAACTACATCGACCTCACGTTCCTGCAAGCCGGTGTTTCGCGTAATGAGAACACCACTTCGGGCGGAACGTTTGTCGGCAGTTGGTATAGCAGCAACGGCGCGCCACTGCGCTCGAACAGCTATATGATTGACGGCGCCGTCATGGGCAATGTGCTCGGAGGTACGGCCAGTTCCATCGCCAACACCACGCTTGGCATCGAAGGCATCCGCGAATGGAAAGTGATCACCAATACGTTCAGCGCGGAATACGGCCTTACCATGGGCAGCCAGATGGCGATGGTAACCAAGAGCGGCGGCAACGCGTTCCATGGATCGCTCTTCGAGTACCTGCGCAACAGCGCGCTCGACGCCCGCAACTTCTTCGACTACACCACCGCGGCGACGCCCGGCCGCCTGCCTCCATTCAAACGCAATAACTACGGCGGCTCCATCGGCGGACCGGTGATGAAAGACAAGCTCTTCTTCTTCGGCACCTACGAAGCGCTCCGTGAACGTTACGGCGTGACGTCGATTTCCAATACGATTCCCTCTGGTTGCACCACAGAACCGCTGCCCGCCGGATGCCGACCCGATAACGGCACCACCATCGATCCGCGCACCAAAGCGTTCGCCTTGCTGTTTCCAACGCCGAACCTGCCCGGCAACCGCTACACCTTCCCGTTCAACCGGCCAACGGACGAGCACTACGGCCAGGGCCGCGTCGATTGGAACATCTCTCAGTCGGACACGCTGTTCGGCCGCTACACCGATGACCGTACCACGCAGCTCGCGCCGCTTTCGTTCCCGGGCTTCGTGACCGATCGTTTCAGCACGAACCGGTACACGACCATCTCCGAGACCCACATCTTCTCTCCCACGTTGCTGAACACGTTCCGCTTCTCGTTCAGCGATACGGTTCTGAATCTGACCTCTCCCACTTCCATCACGGGCACGCAGTACGAATTGGTCCCGGGCAAGGGCATGGGCGTCATCAACATCGCGGGCGTCGGCGAATTTGGACCGCGCTTCAGCGCGCCGATCCGCCAGAACCAGCAAGTGTTCTCCTATAGCGACGACGTCTACTTCACCAAGGGTTCGCATTCCATGAAATTCGGGATGCTGATCAATCAGATGAAGCCCGAATATACGCTCGGCGCCGCCAGCGTCGGCACGATTGCGTTCGCCTCCACCGCGACGTTCCTGCAGGGCGTGCCCACTCGCTTCACGGCGCGCGCACCTGGATCGATTCTGGATAGCAACTACAAGTTCGGGACGATGGGCTTCTACGCGCAGGACGATTGGAAGCTCAACTCGCGTCTCACGTTGAACCTCGGCATTCGTTACGAAACTCTCACCGATCCAACGGAAACCAACGGCCACGTCAGCGCCATCCGCAATCTGTTGGTGGACGCCAATCCGGTTTGCGCCGATACAACCTTCTGCTTGAAGGCGGACGATCCCGGCAAGATGTTCAACAATCCCTCGCGCAAGAACTTCAGCCCGCGCGTCGGTTTTGCTTGGGACGTCTTCGGCAACGGCAAGACCGCGATCCGCGGCGGCGCGGCGATTCTCTATGACGTCGCCACGTTTGGTTCTGCGATCCTCGGTCTCGGCTGGCCCTATTCGGCGACAACGACGGTCTCTGGTGGTGCTGCTGCCAACTTTACGCTTCCCCTGGTGCTGCCCACTGGCCCGGGTTCCCGCTCGGCGGGCGGCGTCGATTTCAACGTCCAGCAGCCCTATAGCTTCCAAAGCAACTTCTCCGTGGAACAAGCGTTGTTCTGGGATATGGCGTTGAGCGTTACTTACGCCAACACGCGCGGCATCAATCTCTATCGCCGTACGGAAGGCAACCCTCGCGTTCCGCTCGGTACGCCGACGGTGGTCAACGGCGCGAATTTCTGCGCCAGCCAGGGTGCCACCACATTCAATCCCACCGGTGTCCACTGCTGGCTCGGGACCGAAAACCGGTTGAACACGAACTGGGCCGATGCCAGCCGTCTGGTCGCCGATTCCAATTCGTACTATCACGGCCTGCAGATCGGCCTGCGCAAGCGCTTCAACCACGGCCTGCAGTTCCAGAGCAACTACACGTTCTCGAAGGCCATCGACGAAACGCAGGGCATCGTCGACGCCGAAAACACCGCCAGCCACTTTGCGGCGTCCGATCCCTTCAACCGCCGCACCGATCGCGGACCCAGCTCGTTTGACCTGAATCACAACTGGTCGCTCAACGCGTTATACGCTCTGCCGAAGTTTTCGGTGAACGGCGCGATGAGCAACCTGGTGAACGGATGGCGCCTCGGCGGAATCATTCGCGTGCGCACCGGCTTCCCCTTCACCCCGGTGCTGGGCGCAAACCGTTCGCGCTCGGCGGCTCTCGGCGGACCGGCCGGCTTGGATCGTCCGGATTACCTGCCGGGGGTCGATGCATCGGCGTTGACCAGCGGCGTCTCCGTTGGCTGTGCGCGCTCGGGAAGCAACATTGCGGCAGGCACCCCTGTGGGCACGCCGAACCTGTGGTTCGATCCGTGCGCCTTCGGTCTGCCTTCCGCCGGATTCCTCGGCAATGCGGGCCGCAACTCCATGCGCGGACCGGGACTGTCGAACGTCGATTTCTCAATCAGCAAAGACACGCCGCTCAAGTTCCTGGGCGAGCAGGGCCGGTTGGAGTTCCGCATGGAAACCTTCAACCTGTTCAACCACGCGAACTTTGCGACTCCGGAAGTCGGTGTAGCCGATTCCTATGCCGCGGCCGTGGTTTTCCCGGGCAACGACAGCACGGCGCGATCCGCTACGGTGGGCGAAATTCTCAAAACGGCCACCCAATCGCGGCAGATCCAGTTCGCGCTGAAGATCCTGTTCTAAGGATCGCCGGCAGAAGCCCGCCGAATTTGAAAGAATTCGATGGGAAGATGGCGAATACGTGGGGACGCGTGCAGAGTCCCCACGCCCGCCTCAGGTTTTTTGAAAGATTCGGACGAACGTTAAGAAAGGACGGCCATGTCTAAATCGAACCCGTCGAAACCCAACAAAACGGATCGCCGCGGATTCTTGAGAGGTGCCGCAGGTGGGGCCGCTCTGGCGGCTCAGGCAGCGTCTACGGCACAGACCGCTCAGGCGCAGCAGCCCGCCGGAGCGAATCAGGTGCCTGCGTCGCCCGCCCCCGCCCGCGTCGAAGTGAACACGCCCACCAAGTTTGGCGGCGATTTCATGGTGGACGTCATCAAGTCGCTTGGTTTCGAATACACCTTCAACAACCCCGCATCCAGCGTCCGCGGCCTGCACGAGGCCATCATCAACTACGGCGGCAACAAGGACCCCGAGTGGTTGACTTGCCTCCACGAAGAACAATCCGTGGCGATGGCGCACGGCTACGCGAAGATCTCGGGAAAGCCGGTGCTGGTCACCGCGCACGGCACCGTCGGCTTGCAGCACGCCTCCATGGCGATTTATAACGCCTGGTGCGACCGTGTTCCCGTCTACATCATCATCGGCACCTGGGACGACGCCACCGTGCGTGACGGCTACGTGGAATGGGCGCACAGCGTGCAGGATGGCGCGGCCATCGTTCGCGAATTCACCAAATGGGACGATCATCCGGTTTCGCTGCAGCACTTCGCCGAATCCGCCGTGCGTGCCTACAAAATCATGATGACTCCGCCCATGGAGCCGGTTCTTCTGGCCGTGGACGCGTATCTGCAGGAAGATCCCATCAAGGAAAACAACCTGCGTATACCCAAGTTGTCCACAACCAGCCCTCCGGCCGGCGATCCGAACGCGGTGAATGAAGCCGCAAGGCTGCTGGTCAACGCCGAGTATCCGCTGATCATGGCGGGCCGCTCGGCACGCACGCCTAAGGGCATTGAACTGCTCGTCGAACTGGCGAACTTGCTGGGCGCTCGGGTGAACGATCAACGCAACCGCATGAACTTCCCCTCGACGAATGTGCTTTCGGTCGGCGGCAACGTTGCCGATTCCGACGTCATTCTCGGTCTGGAAGTGCAGGACTTCTTCAATTCCACGCACCGCAACGGGCGCCCGCAGTTCAAGGCGGGCACGAAGACCATCACGATCTCCGCGCTGGAGTTAAGCCACAAGGCCAATTACCAGGATTTCGGCCGCTACGCCGAGTCCGACATTGCGATCCCCGCGGACGCCGAAGCGACTCTGCCGTGGCTGATTGAAGCTTGTAAAAAGCTGATGACCGGCGACCGACGCCGCCTCGTCGATGAGCGCCGCGCCAAAGCCGAGGAAGCCTACAAACGCGCGCATGAAGTGACGAGACAGCAGGCCGTGCTCGGCTGGAACTCCAGCCCACTTACGCCGGCCCGTGTTTCCGCCGAACTGTGGGCGCAGATCAAGAACGAAGACTGGTCGCTGGTCTCGAATGACATGTTCTTCAGCGCCTGGTGCCGCCGCCTGTGGAATCCCGAAAAGCACTATCACTACATCGGTGGCTCGGCCGGTGAAGGCATTGGCTACGGCATCGGTGCGGCCGTGGGTGCGGCGCTTGCGAACAAGAAATACGGCCGCCTGAGTGTGAACATCCAGAACGATGGCGACCTAAACTACGCTCCCGGCGCACTGTGGACCGCCGCGCATCACCAGATCCCCTTGCTCACCGTGATGCACAACAACCGCGCCTATCACCAGGAAACGATGGACATCTACACGATGGCCGCCCGCGCCAATCGAGGCATCGACCGCGGCCACATCGGCACGACAATCCGCGATCCCAACATCGACTACGCCAACATGGCGAAGACCTATGGGGTCTACGGCATCGGCCCCATTGAAAATCCGAACGACCTCGCGCCCGCCATCAAGAAGGCCCTGGAAGTGGTGAAGAAGGGCGAACCCGCGTTGATCGATACCGTGACGCAGGGCCGCTAACGCCGACGCAAAGGAGACACGATCATGAAGCAAATCCTGATTCCCGCGCTGCTGTTCGCCGCGTCCATTGTTGTTGCCCCGTCTGCCGCGCTTGCGCAATCCGCCGAACCTGCGGGCAATGTAGAAAAGGGCAAGCAACTTTACATGAACATTGGCTGCCAGGCCTGTCACGGCCGCTCTGGGCAGGGCGTTGGAGGCAACCGCAAGCTTGCGCCCAAACCCATCCCACTTACGGCCGCCACCAACTACGTCCGCAATCCCAGGGGACAGATGATCGCCTATAGCGCGAAGATTCTCTCCGATGCCGACATGGCCGACATCTGGGCCTACATGCGATCGATCCCTGAGAACCCTTCGCCCGACAGCACGATCCTGAAGACCTGGTAGCCCGAAATTTGCCGCGGCCCTCTGGCGCGGTATTTCCCAAAACACGAAGAGCCGGGGATCTCTCCCCGGCTCTGTCATTTTCAAAGTGTTTTTTTGGCGCTTTACCCGGCCTGAACAGAGCCCACGATCAGCGCCGCCAGGTTCCAGGCGATCAGCACGGCGAACATGATGTTCATCCGGGTCAGCAGTTTCTCGCGGCCTTTGCGCCAGCAGTAGAGGCCAAGGGCAACTGCGGCCACCTTCACGAACAGCAGGCCTCCCACCGGACTCGGCGCGTGCGCTATCGCAAAGCGCACCAATGGGTTACCTTCGCGGACACCGTTCAGCAGGAACGCGACGGTGGTCAGCAGGTCTAACACCTGTAAGTAGGAGTACTGAATAAGAAGTGAGTTCACCGGATCTGGCCCTCGATCACTTACCTTAATGACTCTAAACGGTTTCCCTTAGTGAGTAAATAGTACTTTTGTAACCGGACCCTTCTCATTTTTCACTTTGGACTAATGGAATCAAAGTCTTCCGCCGAATGGTACTGTGGTGCCAGATACTTATCTGAAAGCGCGCCTGGAGGCCCTCCACGCCGCGCAGAACCCTGATGGCGGCTGGGGATACTTCCCCGGCAAAGAGTCGTGGCTTGAGCCCACAGCCTACGCGGCCATGGCTTTGCACGGCGACCCTGCGTCCGATCGCGCCTGGAAACTGATGCTTGGCTGGCAGTTGCCCGATGGCAGTTGGCGCCCCTCGGCGAAGGTGAATCAATCCAGTTGGGCGACATCCCTGTGCGTGCAGATTGCCGCCGCGCGAGGCGAGTTTGGCGAGCCCTTCCAGAAGGGCGTGAACTGGCTGTTGAACACCTCCGGCGTCGATCAGGATTTCATGAGCCGTTTTCTTGTCGCGTTTGGCTTCGCCAAAGCCGAAGGCAGCTCGTCGGGTAAAGGGTGGTCCTGGAAGTTGAACAATTCAAGCTGGGTGGAGCCGACGTCGCACGCGCTGACCGCGTTGCGCAAGGCTGCGCCGAAAGTCTCGAACAGCGATTCGCAGAAAATCCTCCGCGAGCGTATCCGCACCGGGGAACAGCAGCTGATGGAAGTTCGCTCCCGCGATGGCGGTTGGAACTACGGCAGCCCGGAAGTGATCGGCATGGATCTTCCTTCGTATCCGGAGACAACCGCGCTCGCGCTGGTTGGCCTGCAAGGCACAAAAGGCCTGGAGAACGCGTTCACGCTGGCATCGACGATGATGCAATCGACGCCGTCGCCGCTCGGCCACGCTTGGCTCACCATTGCGATGCGGTTGCACGGAATGGCGGTGGGCGAACTGACCGGCAATCCGTCACGCGGCGTTTCTCACGACATCATGATCACTTCGGTGGAGGCGATTTCCGCCGCTGAGGGCAACTGGAAACTCATGCAACTGGGAGGAGCCGCATGAACAGCAATCGCCGGGAATTCCTGGCTCTCGCAGGCTCGGCCGCTTTCGCCGGTGTCGCCGGATTCCGCGGCGGCAAGAACGATTTGCTCGCGGAACTGCGCGCTCCGTCGCAGCCCAAGCCCGGAGGGCGCTCCGCTGTCGCCATCGTCAAAGCCGATTCCTATTCGCACGATCTCGCCAGCCGGATGCTCGAAGGCATTCGCGAATGCGGCCTGGACGTGAAGGGCAAGACGGTTCTGCTCAAGCCGA
>JBEBFS010000015.1:0-64783 GCA_040081855.1 Bryobacteraceae bacterium
TATTCGCTTCACTGCGGGCACCTGATGAAGAAGAGGAACTTATGCCGACTCGCCGCACAATTCTGATGGCTCCTTTAGCGCAGGCTGCCGCGAGCGCGGCAGGGCGCGACCGGGGGCGGGCGGGGAAGATGACGCTCGCGCTGCACCAGAACACTTCCTTGGTCGCGGGGTTCAAGGGGTCGCTGGAAGGTTGGGCGAAGGCGGGCATCAAGAATGTGGAACTCACCAGCCAGCCGCTGGATGAGTTTTTGAAAACGGAGTCGCTAGCCTCGGCGAAGCGCGTGATCGGCGACCTTGGGCTGACGCCCGTTTGCGGGGCCGCCGCGATCCCGGATTTCTGGAATCCGAACCCGGGCCGTGCCGCCGCGATGGAGGTTTGGAAGCGCCGGTGCGAACAGTATGCCACGCTCGGCATTCCGAAGATCTACAACCCGGCGATCGTCACTCTGAAGATTACGGCCGACGATTACAAAGGCGGCGTCGATTGCATCCGCGAGGCGGGCGAGGCAGCCAAACAACATGGGCTGACGGCAATGATCGAGTTCATGCGGAACTCGGCGTATATCTCGACGCTGACCACCTTATTAAAACTAACGCGCGCCGCCGGGCACCCGAACGTGAAACCGCTGCTCGATTGCTATCACTTTTATTCCGGCATGAGTAAGCTGGAGGATTTGGACTTGCTGCAGCCGGGCGAACTGGGTCACGTGCATTTCCAGGACGTCCCGGACATGCCGCGCGAGTTGCTGGACTCCACCACCCGGCTGATCCCCGGCGACGGAGTGTCGCCGCTGAACCATATTTTGAAGAAGCTGGCGGAGAAGAAGTATTCCGGGCCGCTGTCGGTGGAGCTATTCCTCCCCGAGTATCAGAAAGGCGACCCCTTCCAAGTGGCAACGGAAATCCAACGGAAAGCGACCGCGGTGATGCGGCGGGCGAGGGTCGCTTAGGTCCAACGGGCCGCCGTGGAGCACCATTTTCCCTTGCCACTTTCCTTTTTTGGGGATCTCACCATAGGAGATTTTGTAACCCCCGACCACCCCCAAACGTCGTTGACAGTAGAGGGATGTTCATGAGAACATTACCCACTGGGAGGCTCTCTTACAATATGAAGAAAGCACTAATGATGGCTGCCGGTTTGATGCTGGCGGGTACGCAGATGTTTGCCCACCACGGCGACGCGGGCCGTTATAACGAAGATATTGTTAAGGTTAGCGGCACCGTTGTGGATATGCAGATGGTGGATCCGCACTCGGTCGTCGTTTTCGACGCCGAAGAGAATGGCAAGACGGTTCGCTTCCAGGCGGAAATGCCCGGTCGCGGCGGTCTGACAAAGATGGGTTGGACGCGCAACACCGTGAAGCCGGGCGATAAAGTTACTGTAACTGGCCGTCGGGTGAAGAGCGGCGCTCCCTACATGAACCTGACCGAAAAGGCGCAGATTCTGGTGGGTGAGAAGGACGTCTACCACACCGAAAATTGGGGTCAGTAGATCCGGTAGAAGTTTGCCTGGCGCTGGGGTGTTCCTTGGGGAGCACCCACTAGCGCCAAATTGTTTTTCGGAATCGGGGACCGGCAACACCAACTCCCGGCTGAGTCTTAGGGCTCGCAGGGAGAGGGGGTGAGAGAGGGCTGCAAGGCTCGAAACACCTTCGGAACCGTCCCCGATTTTCGTATGTTCAGGCAGTTCCCCGCGGCTCCCGCGGGTTGAGTCCCAATCTCTTTGGAGGCACGATGAAGCGCAGTTCTGCCGGTATCTTGGCATGTTCGGCATTATGTTTGGTGGGTATGGTTTCCACGGCGCAGGCCCAGGCCAAGAAGGCCGCGGCGCCTGCCGGACCATTCAAGCAGACAGCTTATATTAAGGCGTCGAACCCCGATGCCAACGATCACTTCGGCGATGGCGCCGCGCTGGAAGGCCACGGTGTGGCGATCAGCGGGGACGGCAACACCCTGGCGGTGGGCGCTCCGTTTGAAGCGAGCAAGGCGAAGGGCATCAACGGAGATCAGGCCGATAATTCGCTGTATTCGGCGGGCGCGGTTTACGTTTATGCGCGCAAAGGCAATACTTGGGTGCAACAGGCCTACATCAAGGCGTCAAACCCCGGTACCAGCGATCAGTTCGGCCATTATGTTTCGTTGAGCCAGGATGGCAACACGCTGGCGGTTTCCGCTCACTTCGAAGCCAGCAAGTCGAAGGGCATCAACGGCGACCAGGCGGACCGGTCCGATCCGCAGGCGGGCGCAGTTTACCTCTTCACGCGCACAGGCACCACGTGGGCCCAGCAGGCTTACCTGAAGGCGTCCAATGCAGGCGAGGAAGCCGACGGCGACCAGTTCGGTTTCTCCCTGGCGCTGAGTGCGGACGGCAAGACGCTGGCCGTGGGCGCGATCGCCGAAGATAGCAATGCGAAGGACGTCAACGGCGACCAAAACGATAACTCCATGCAGAGCGCGGGCGCGGTGTATATCTTCACTCGCACCGGCAACACCTGGGCGCAGCAGGCATATGTGAAGGCTCCGAACACGGATCCGGGCGATATGTTCGGCTACGCGGTCGGTTTGAGCGCGGATGGCAACACGATGGCCGTCGCCGCGTATGACGAAGACGGCGGCTCCCGCACGATCGACGGAGCGTTCGACCACGCCCGCCGCGGTTCTGGCGCGGTGTTTGTGTTCACGCGTACCGGCACTGCTTGGGCGCGGACGGGTTACCTGAAGGCAGTGAGCGGCGAAGCCAATGACTCGATGGGCTATGATGTCGCCATCAGCCAGGACGGCAACACGATCGCGGCCGGTTCGGGCGACGAGGATTGCATGAAGGGCGGCATTAATCCCACCGGTTGCGATGGCGATATGAAGTCCGACACCTCTTCGGGCGCGGCTTATGTTTTTGTGCGCGACACGGCTACGGGAAAGTGGTCGGAGCAGGCGTTCATCAAGTCGTCGAATCCGGGCGTGGAAGACTGGTTCGGTTCGCGCATCGCGCTGAGCGGCGACGGCAACACGCTGGCTGTGGGCGCGCAGATGGAAAATGGCAACTCGAAGGGTCTGAACGGCAACGAGAAGGACCAGACGGCTGACGATTCCGGCGCACTGTACATCTTCGTTCGCAATGGCAACACGTGGTCGCAGCAGACCTACATGAAGGGCACGAATACGGAAGCCTACGACGAATTCGGCGGCGCTCCGGCCCTCAATAAGGACGGCAAGGTGCTGGCGGTGGGTGCTCGCGGCGAAAGCGGCGGGGCGAAGGGCGTCAATGCCGACCAGAAGGATAACTCGGCCATGGGCGCGGGCGCGGTTTACATTTTCAACCGCTAAACGCAGCTGAGAGTGAAGGAAGGGACGCCTGTGAAAGGGAGTCCCTTTTGCTCTTGAGGGGCGCCGGTTATCCACCGTGCCTTTTGACCAATGTGCCTTTTGACCATCCCCGCCAGTGAATCTCCGCGCTATACTGACTAGTCGGCAGGCCATTGTGCCGGGACTTTTAGAATTGAGCCATAAGGGATGAGGAAGGGAGAATTCATGATGAACCGTTGGATGCGTCAAGCCGGTTTGTTGGCCCTCGGGGTCGCGTTGGGAATGGTCACGATCAAGTCGATCGAAGCCTACCAGGATAAAGGCATTGGCCTGAAGGTGAACCACGTTGGTATCAGCGTGAAGGATCTGCAGGCGTCGGTGGACTATTACACCAAGACGCTCGGCATGCGCCAGGGCTTCATCATGGGCCAGCGCGCGGGCAACCCGGGCACCTATTACATCCAGGTGGACAAGAACACGTTCCTGGAACTGTCGCAGTCCACGGCGGAGCGTCCGGTGGGCATCAACCACATTGGCTTCGAAACCGCGAACATGAAGGAAACGGCCGCTGAGCTGACCAAGCGCGGCATCATGGTTCCCGAAGTGACGTCGGTGGGTAGCGGCGCGCCGCACACCAGCATCAACGATGTGAACGGCATCCGTTTGGAAATGCTCGAATTCGCCGAAGGCTCGATGCAGAAGAAGGCGATCGACTCTTACAAATAGGCGGTCGTAGGTACAAGTTAAGCGGGACGGCCCTCAGCGAGTCTGAGCGGTCGTCCCGCTTTTTATTTGGGCACGTGGGGCGGGGCTTCGCCCGGCAGCCGCGCTTCGGCGCGGCTTTTGTGTTTTTACAGAGACCAGGAAGTCGTGCCTCTTCGCTACGTGTTTCTACAAAGCTGTTTGCCAACGGATTGTTGGCGGACAAGCCTGGGTGGTCGTCGTCGCCGCAAAGAGCGATCGCAGCGCGAGTGCAAATAATACGCGTCGTTGAGTCGGGTATTGGGGTTAGATGATGCGTTACGTGAGACGTCCCGAAGCCGGGCGAAGCCCGGCTGCCGCCCTGAAGGGCCGCCCCACGAGACGCAAAAAGGGGAGGACCTTGCGGCCCTCCCCTCTCCCACCTTTACTGCGAAAAACTACTTCTTTACCGGAACCGGGGCCGGCTTGGCGAACTTCGAGTTGTCGATGTTCACGTTCGTCTGCGCCTGCTGCAGTTCGAACGTTTCGCGGCCGTCGAGCCAGGTGTAGACCCACTTGTGGGGGATCTTCACGCCGTTCACTTCGCGGTAGTCGGAGTAATCATACTGAATCACGATGCGGCCGACCACGGTGTCCGAGTAGCGCATCATGCGAACCAGTAGGCCGCTGTCTTCGTCGAAGTACAGGGTCGCCAGCGCTCCGCCGATTTTGCCTTGAACCGGGCGGTAGTCCTTGGCGCCGATGGTTTCCGGGAAGCCCACCTTCACGTCGGTCAGCATGGTCTTGATCTGGGCGGGGAACATCAGCCCGATGTCGAGCTTCATGCCGGCCAGGAATTGGCCCGTGTAGGCCAACACCGGAACTGGACGGAGCGGAGCGGCGTAGTATCCGGCCTTGCCGTCGTAGGTGGTGGTCGCCGGACCGTTGTCCGTCTGGACGATGGTGGTAAACATCCCCGGCGCCTTCGCGTAGAATTCCAGAGGACGCGCGCCGCCTTCGGGGCCGTAGCCGCCGTTGACACCCTTGCCCTGGATGCTGGTGAGGCCAGCAACCTTCTGCGCGCCGCCAAGAGCGTTCAGGAACTTGTCGAAGATCGCATCCGCCTTCGGCGCGTTTGGCGCCTGCGCGATGACGGTGATCGGTTCGGTTTCCGGAGTGGTGCCGTACAGGCGAACCAGGCTGGAGGTGACGCGGGGCTGTTCATTACCGCGGTGGCAGGTGTAGCAGGTGACCATCTGGCGTCCGCCGAAGAATTGCTTGTTGAGGGCGGCCATCATGCGCACCATGCCGCGTGCGCGATTCTTCATTGGGTTATCGACGGCCAAGCCCTCCCACTTGGTGTCATCCGCCTTGTGGCAGTCTTCGCAGGAGATACCGAGGGCAGCGGAGAACACGCCCATGGTGCCGAGGAAGTCATCGGCCGAGAGGCCCTTCAGAACGGTGACGTTCTTGAAGACTTCTTCCGCCAACTGCTTGTCGCCGCTAGCCGCGGCGGCGGGTTTGGCAGCAGCTGCTGCCGGGGGTTTCGCGGGAGCCGGCTTGGGAGCCGGAGTCTGAGCGCTTACAATCGTCGTGCCGAGCAGGCAGGTAAGCGCTGCAGCGGCTACATTGCTACGGAACCGTGTAGATCCAAGCTTCATGAATTATTGCCTCGTGTCTGGCCGCAGTGAACCCGGCGTCCGCTTCAACAGATTATGGACCCGTTCTCCGGCCATGGTGTAAGTAGTGATCCGCGTCACAATCATGGCGCGGACAACTTTATTAGTATATACCGGCTGGACCTTGACTTCGATGTCCGTTCGGCCTATTTGGGCCGTTTCCGGCAGCGGTTAAAGCGGTTGATCGGGCATAGCGTTGTGGCGCCAGATACGCGCGACGCGGGTGATCCGTCAACCCAATCCCAGGAGCTCTAGCGTGCGCCCGGCACCGCTCTTTCCTCGTGAATGTGGATGGGCGCACCTGCGTTTGCCGTTCCTTCGCGCCACAACTCCGAGACAAGCAATCCACCCCAGGTGGTTTGCGTGCTTTTCGAAACAAATCCACACTGCCCTAGCGCGTTTCGATAATCGGCGATGCGCCGCACTTGCAGGCCGGTGGTGACGGCGAAGAAAAAGTACAGGCCGCGCACGAATGCGTGCGTCCACCGGCTGTCCTGCCGGAACTCCGAAATCACCCAAAGAGCCCCTGGCTTTGCGGCAACCCGAACGCGGCGGATCAGGCAGCTGGTTTCCGTGGCTGTCAGGCAGTCCAGGAAGAAGTGGGTGACAATCGCGTCGTACTCCGACGGGGGGAAGGCAAGGGTGCGCGCGTCGCCATGATGATACTGGACACGCCCTTCGCCGCTACGCGATTTCGCCAAAGCCAGCATCTTTGCGCTGGAATCGACTGCGTCGATTGTGGCTTGGGGCGCGGATTTAAGCAGGGCTTCGAGAGCGCGTCCGTCGCCATCGCCCAGTACAAGCACGCGCCTTGCGTCCTGAAGCATGGGCAGAAACGCGAGCCGCCGCCGCTCGAGCGCTTTGCCGAACGCGGCGTATTCCAGCCACCGGTACAGACGCGCGATACGGTCGCAGTTCATGACGGTCTAAACATGTCCGGCGATAGGCAACAGAAAAATGGGACTCAACAAGGCCGCGTCCGCCAGCACGCGCAAGGCATCCGCCGAAAGTCTTGGACGGGCATGGTCAAGCCATAGGAACGCAAAGGCGCTGGCCATTTCCGCGGTCGCGAGTACAGGGCGGTTTTCGAGGAAAACAAACACCGCCGCCGCGGCGATTCCCAAGGCAATGGAACGGAGCGGCCAGCCGCTTGCCTCGGTATCGGGAGCACCCCACTCACGGCATTCCCAACGTTCGATGGCCACGCAGTTGATCCAGCACAGCGCCGAAAACAACGTGACCGCCGCGACGTCCGCGCTTGTGCGGATCTTTTCCCAGGCTCCTAGCGATGAACCCAATGCAAACAAAACGGCGACAACCGCCTCTTTTGTCCAGCTTCGTCCGAGCGGCGTTTGCCCCATCCACCGGCGCAACCAAACCGGCGCAGAATGCACGATGAAAAGATAGACGCCTACGGCGCTCAGCAGCATCAATCCGGAGCGCAGGATCGGCAGGGGAAGTTCGGTGAGCGACATCCAGCCGGCTGCGGCGAATCCCGCGACCCACATGGGTGCCAGCATGCGCCAGTGCTCGCGATAAAAGCGATGGCGGGGTGTATGACGATCGCCCGCAAAGGCGTCAAGGGCGCGGTCGGCCGAGTAGATCAGCCAAACGGTCAGCGCAAGCAGCGCCACCGGAAGAGCTTCGACGGGGGCGCGGAAACATCGCAAAAACAGCACCTGCCAGAGGACGGCCACAACAGGAGCGTCCAGGCTGAGAAGATTCGGCCAGAGCCAGAACTTCGGCGCACATGGGGAGACAGGCTCCATTCTCTCCATTATTGTTGCCGGTGTCATTCCTACGCTTCTCTTACCTACGCTTCTCGTATTCCCACGCTCTTTTATTATCGGCTGTCGTTTATCGGCTGTCGTTTAATGGCTCTGGTTAGCGGTTGCGAAGCCAGGCCAGGAGAGCGTCCTGCGCGGCGGCAGCCGCTTCCTTGACGCGCCAGGCGTCACGGTCTCGGTTACCCGCCCGGTTGCTGATGCCGCGCACTTCGCCGCAGGGGATTCCGTAGAGGCGGGCGACGTGCGCAATAGCGGCGCCTTCCATGTTCTCCACCGAGCCGCCGGTCCGTGTTCCGATGCGCCGTGCGGTTTCGTCGTCTCCGGTGCAGGTATTGACGGTGACGAAGTCTGCGCGCTTCTCGACGGGAAAAATCTGCATGGGCAGCGTGTTGAACACGGGCGGGTCGCCGGCAATCAGAGGAAAGCCGAGGGCCTGCATGTCGAGAAATCCGTCCGCTGAGTTTGCGCCCAGATCGCCGTAGCACTCGCTGGCTGCGCACACGACGCTGCCGGCTTCGAGGTCACCTTGTTCAAACGCCTCGGGATAGGCGCCTGCGATGCCGCACACCAGGATCGACCGGGCCGATTCGCGTTCCAAAAAACGCGTCAGTACGATGGCCGCGTTGACGGCACCTACGCCGGTGCAAAGGATGCGGACGCTGCCGGACGCCTGCTCGCGAAGGCGTGCGCCTTCGAAATCGGTCGCGACACAAACAACGGAATCGACTGCCACGAGAGATAGCGTAACAAACACCCGCTCCGCGGAGGGCAGGGTGGCCATTCAGCACAATTACTTAAGTACCAAGTTTTCAATAGGGAAAAAATTGCCCTATTTTGTGCTTTATAGGCTATTTTTGCGCCGATGGATGAGTAGTAAATTCGGTCAGAAAGGACGGCAGTTATGAATCCGCTATTGCTCAAGCTCTGGCTTCAATGCAAGCAATTCCGACGCGGAGAAGACGGCCAAAATTTGACGGAATACGGACTGTTCATCGGCCTGGTGGTTTGTGGCGCCTTGGCCGTCGTGCCGGATGCGCTGATGCCGCTCTACCACACGTATACCAGGATCAATGAAATACTCGCCTACGCAGCGGGAGGTCGTTGGTATTTGAATAATAATTAGGTGGCGAATTCGCGCGCCACCCGTTAAATATTGGTCAAGCGTGGTGCACTCGGGATTCGCGAAGGACGCGAGACGGGTCGCCGCGTGGCGTCCGCCTGACTTGCATTTGATGTCGCTAACGGTTCGGTTCCCGGCCGCGCCGATACGTCGTTGTGCGTGTCCTGTTTTGCGCCCCCTTTGGTGTGTTGGCATGCGCTGCGGTTGCGTCTCAACCTCCAACCGGGAGGCACGACTCGCGCGGCCGGGTTCGCGGTGAGGCGGTTCCTCCCTCCTTTTGCGGGGCATGCGCGGAAAAACATCCACGTGTGCCCCGGTTTTTGGCCCGCCCAAGTTTTTCGACGGCATTTTGCCGGAACAATCCCTGGATTGGCAGCGTTATACTTTGTGTACGCCCGCGGCTGGGTCGCGGGACTCGGAGAACACACATGGCCCTGCGCGATTTTCTCAGCAAGCAGTTCATAGATGTCATTCAATGGACCGAGCCGGAGGATGGCATCCTCGCCACCCGTTTCCCCATGCAGGACATGGAGATCCAGAATGGCGCAAAATTAACGGTGCGCGAATCGCAGATGGCCGCCTTCGTCAATGAAGGCCGCCTGGCGGACGTGTTCGGCCCGGGCCTGTACACGCTGAACACGCAAACGCTGCCGCTTTTGACGAACCTGATGAACTGGGACAAAATGTTCCAGTCTCCGTTCAAAAGCGACGTTTATTTCTTTTCCTCGCGCATTCAGACGAACCAGCGCTGGGGCACGGCAACGCCCATCACCATCCGAGACAAAGAATTCGGCGCCGTGCGCGTGCGCGGATACGGGATCTACTCGTACCACGTCTACGATCCGAAGCTCTTCCACCAAAAGATCAGCGGGACGCGCGACATTTACCGGGTGGCCGATATCGAAGGCCAGCTCCGCAACACCATTGTCGGCAGCATGACCGACGCGTTTGCGGAAAGCGCACTGCCGTTTCTCGATATGGCGGCGAACCAGATGGAACTGGGTTCGAAGATCGCCGAGGGACTGAAGCCGGTGCTGGCCGAACTTGGCCTGATGCTCGATAGCTTTGTTGTTGAGAACCTGTCACTTCCGGAGGAGTTGCAGAAGCTGCTGGATACCCGGATCGGCATGAACATGATCGGCGACATGAACCGCTACACGCAGTATCAGGTGGCGAACTCGATGCCGATCGCAGCGGCGAACGAAGGCGGCACCGCGGGACTAGGCGTCGGCCTGGGCGCGGGTTTAGGCTTCGGTCAAGTAATGGCCCAACAGGTGGCGAACTCGATGCGACCGCAGGAACCGCCGCCTGCGCCTCCTGCAGGTCCCGTTCCGACGGCTCCCGTTCCTGCCGGAGGAGCGCCCGCGACTGGAACCCCCGCGGCCGGAAGTCCGGCGGCGGATGCGGCCACCAAGTTCTGCATCAACTGCGGACAGAAGATCCCGCGCGCGGCCAAGTTCTGCTCAGAATGCGGCAGCGCGCAGGGGTAAGACGGTCCCAGAGTCCTCAAGGGCGCCTGATGTTCGCCGAAATGAAGGACTATGGATTTCGATGCTGCTATTCAAAGTCATATCGCTTGGAAAAGAAAGCTTGCCGATTACCTGATTCATCCCAACGGCTCACTGCGGTCGGATGAAGTCGGGGCGGACGATCGTTGTGAATTAGGGAAGTGGATTTATAGCAACGCCGCTGCTTTTGGCCCCCAACCGGTGTATGAGGAGTTGAAGTCGAAGCACGCCGAATTTCACCGGTGCGCCTCCGACGTCGTGCGAATGGCAGACTCGGGGCGGAGCATCTCTGAAGAGATCGCACTGGGAGGTAACAGCGGATACTCCCAGGCGTCGATTTCTGTTGTTGGTGCGCTGATGAAAATGATGTCCCTATCGCACTGAAGCCCGTCTGCGCCAGGGCAGTGCCCGCTATCGCGGCCGGATCGTCATTTTCGGCGCTTTCGGCCGCTTGAACTTTTTGAACTTATACGGCTTCGCCGTGTAGTCAAACTTCCGTTTTTTCACTTTGGTGCGGGAAGCCGCGTTCATTTCCCCGGCAAAGATCATCGCCAGACCCACAGCCGCGAGGGCAACCCATCCTGTTGTTTTCATGGCTCTCTCCCTTCGTCTGGATCTCGATGACGCTTTAGCTTCGGCGTGAGAAAGTGATGGGATCAGTTGCCGGTTGACTCCGTGCTTCCTATAAATCCAGTACGAAAAACGCACCAGCGGTGCCCGGCGCGTCCCTATTGTCTCCTTATTTATTATCAACTTACATTTTTTTCGGCCAGAGTTGCGCCAGAACTTGACAATGACGCACTAAACTTGCATAATGCTACTAGGCTAAACGCAGACCGGTGAATCCGGCGACAACCTCACGCAAGAGCTAGCCAAAGAGACAGCAGAATTCACGAAGGAACAGAGCCATTATGAGCAAAATCATTGGTATCGACTTGGGCACCACAAACTCGGTGGTTGCCGTCATGGAGGGTGGCCAGCCGGTTGTGATCCCCAACCAGGAAGGTGGCCGGACGACCCCGTCGGTGGTCGGATTCGCGAAAAGCGGCGAGCGCCTGGTGGGCCAAGTGGCGAAGCGCCAGGCCGTCACCAACCCGGAAAACACGGTTTATTCGATCAAGCGTTTCATGGGCCGCCGGTTCGATGAAGTTGGCCAAGAGACGCACCTTGTTCCTTACAAGATTGTTGCGGGCGACACGATGGACGCTCGCGTGGATGCCGGCGGCAAGAAATATTCTCCGCCGGAAGTCTCGGCGATGGTGCTTACCAAGTTAAAGGAAGCCGCGGAAGCCTACCTGGGCGAGAAGGTCACCAAGGCGGTGATTACTGTTCCCGCGTATTTCAACGACGCGCAGCGCCAGGCAACCAAGGACGCCGGCAAGATCGCGGGCCTGGAAGTAATGCGCATCATCAACGAGCCTACGGCTGCGGCGCTCGCCTACGGTTTGGATCGCAAGAAGGACGAAACGATCGCCGTGTATGACTTCGGCGGCGGCACGTTCGATATCTCGATCCTTGAAGTGGGCGATGGCGTGGTGGAAGTGAAGTCCACCAACGGCGACACGCACCTGGGCGGCGACAACATCGACCAGCGCATTATCGACTGGCTGATTCAGGAATTCAAGAAAGATCAGGGCATCGACGTTTCGAAGGACCAGATGGCGCTCCAGCGCCTGAAGGAAGCTGCGGAAAAGGCCAAGATCGAGCTATCGACGCTGCTCGAAACCGAATTAAATCTGCCGTTCCTGACGGCGGACGCGAGCGGCCCGAAGCACTTGGCGATCAAGCTGACGCGCGCGCGCTTTGAGCAGATGGTGGCCGATATTCTGGAGCGCTCGGTGGATCCTTGCAAAAAGGCTCTGGCCGACGCCGGTGTAACGCCCGCGCAGATCGATGAAGTGGTTTTGGTGGGCGGCACCACGCGCATCCCGAAGGTGCAGGAGATTGTCCGCAATCTGTTCGGGAAGGACCCGAACCGCAGCGTGAACCCCGACGAAGTGGTGGCGGTGGGCGCGGCGGTGCAGGGCGGCGTGCTCGGCGGCGAAGTGAAAGACGTGCTGCTGCTGGACGTGACGCCGTTGTCGCTGGGCATTGAGACGCTGGGCGGTGTGTTCACGAAGCTGATCGACCGCAACACGACGATTCCGACGCGCAAGAGCGAAACGTTCTCGACGGCGGCGGACTCGCAGACTTCGGTGGAAATCAAGGTCTATCAGGGCGAGCGCGCGATGGCGAAGGATAACCGTATGCTGGGCGTGTTCCAGTTGATCGGCATCCCGCCGGCTCCGCGCGGTATTCCGCAGATTGAAGTGACGTTCGACATCGACGCGAACGGCATCCTCAATGTCACCGCGAAGGATAAAGCGACGAACAACGAACAGAAGATCACCATCACGTCGTCGTCCGGCCTCAGCAAGGACGAAGTGGACAAGATGGCGAAGGATGCGGAGTCGCACTCGGCGGACGATCGCAAGCGCAAGGACGAGATCGAGGCGCGCAACCGAGCGGACTCCATGGTCTATCAGATCGAGAAGATGCTGAAGGACCACCGCGACAAGGTGAGCGAAGCCGACGCCAAGCAGGTGGAAGAAGCATTGGAAGCCACGCGCAAGGCGATGTCGGGCGGCAGCGTCGAAGACATCAACAAGGCCACCGACAACCTCACGCAGGCAAGCCACAAGCTGGCCGAAGCGATGTACAAATCGCAGGGCGCGGCTGGCGGCGAGCCTCCCGCCGGTGACGGCGCGGCGCCTGGAACTGCCGGCGGCGCGGCGGGCGCGGGCTCGGAAAAATCGAAATCCAACGTGGTGGATGCCGAGTTCGTGGACGTGGACGAGAAGAAGTAGGCAACAACAGGCCGGGAGACAGGAGTTTTCATCGACGGGCTTCTTCTGTCTCCCGTGTTTTGACTCCTTTCTCCTTTTTCGTTTATGGCGCAAGATTACTATCAAACCCTGGATGTGGAACGCGGTGCGGATGCTGATGAGATCCGCAAGGCGTACCGCCGTCTTGCGCGCAAGTATCATCCGGACTTGAATCCGGGCGATAAATCGGCCGAGGAGCGCTTCAAGAAAGTGCAGGAGGCCTACGACATCCTCAGTGATCCAAAGAAGAAGCAGATGTTCGACCAGTTCGGCTTCTATTCGGAGAACGGGATGCCTGGTGGCGCTGGAGCCGGACCCCGCGGTCCGAATATGGGCTTCGGCGGATTCGATTTCACCGAAGCGGCTGGGCGCGGCGGCCCGGGTGCTGGCCGGGGACGTCCCAATCCGGCGGATTCCGCAAACTTTCAGGACATTTTCAGTCAATGGTTCGGGCGGCAGCATGAGACTCCGCAAACGGCCCCCGAGAAGGGCAGCGATCTCGAATACGGTTTGAATATCGATTTCTGGCAGGCGATCAAAGGCACGCAGGTGCGCTTGAAAATCAGCCGTCAGGAAGAGTGCGCGACGTGCGGCGGCACGGGTAGCCGTTCGGGTGCGAACACGGTTTGTCCGGAATGTAACGGTAGCGGCAACGTGACGCAAATGGCGGGCGCGATGCGGTTCAGTTTGACGTGTCCGAAGTGCGAAGGCACCGGCAGGCTGCGTAACCGCTGCGCCATGTGCCACGGCGATGGCCGCATCTCATCGAGTGAGACGGTTGAGGTTCGTATACCAGCGGGCGCGCAGCCCGGCTCGCGTCTGCGCGTAGCGGGTAAGGGCAACGCGGGCACGCACGGCGCGCCATCGGGCGATCTTTACATCACAGTCCGCGTGGAGGAACATCCGTTTTTCCAGCGCGACGGCGATGACATCGAAATCATTGTTCCTGTCCGTATCGACGAAGCGGGTTTGGGGACCAAGATCGAAGTGCCCACCATCGATGGCCGCGCGTTGCTGAAGATTCCGCAAGGAACGAAGAACGGCCAGAAATTCCGCTTGCGCGAAAAGGGTGTGCAGAATTCGCGCACGGGTGTGCGTGGTGATCAGATTGTGGAAATCGTGATGGAAGCGCCGGTCGTGCAGGACGAGCGTACCAAGGAATTGCTTCGTGAGTACGCGCAGCTCCATCCGGAAGACCCACGGGCCGACATTTGGGATAAAGCGTAGGCACAACGTATGGCGAAGAACAAGCGCGCATCCTACATGATTTCGGCGGTGAGCGAACAGTATCAGATCCATCCGCAAACATTGCGCCTGTACGAACGGGAAGGACTGCTGAAACCCTCGCGCAGCGACGGCAACACTCGTCTCTATACGGACGAAGACATGGAACGGTTGGAAGTGATTCTGAAGCTGACGCGAGATCTTGGCGTGAATCTGGCGGGCGTGGAAATCATCCTGAACATGCGCGAAAAGATGGCGGAGATGCAGCGGCAGATCGAACACTTCGTCGCCAGCTTGAATCAGGAAATCACGTCGCAGCGGGCGCGCCCGGCGAACGCGAATGATACTTTGAATTCTCTGATTCCAGTGATCGAGATTCCCCGGCCGAAGAAGTAAACGTCTACAGTGCGGGGCAGCCGCGCTTGCAGGTTTTACGGAACACGGCGCAGGTCTTGCGCGCAACCTTGCTGGCCGATCTTTTTAGGCACAGATCGTAATCGCGTTCGCAAGCGTTCCTGCATTGCCCGCGCTGGCCCGGTGCGCCGATCAGCGGCAGTGCGGCTGCGATCGTCAAACTTAACAGGAAAAGGCGCATAGGTGTATTGTAGCGATCCAATTGCCACCAGGAAAAGCCGCCTACTTTATGCGGCAGCGGCGCGGGCCAACACGTAAGGGCCCTCGGGAATCACCGCGATGTTCGCTTCATGAGGCATGCCTGACGTGAAGGCTGCGAGTGCGGCCTCCACCGTTGCGAACGCGTTTGGTCCGAAGGCTTCCTGATACTCACGCGGCAGGCCGGGCACGTAATAGAAAAGTTCCATGCGTGCGCCGACGAGTGCGAGCTTTTCAATCTGCCATTGATCGACGGTGACGGAGCCGTGCGCGATGCGGTCCAGGAAGCTTTGGTACGAGCCGAGGCCGCGCAACATTTCTTTGAACTCCGGTGCGCCTGCACCTTCCGAGCACTCGGCGATCAAGAGGATTCTTCCTCCCGGCTTCACCACGTGCTGGGCGGCTGTGATTCCTTTGATCGCCTGATAAAAAGTGAGATCCAGCGGATAGCCCGCGGATGTAGTAATGACGCCATCGACCGGCTGGTCGAGTTGTTCGAGCAACGCTTGCGAGACAAGCTGAACACCGTGACGGTGGGCTTCAACGGGCTCGCCCGCGAAGACACCGCCTACGCGGCGATCCTGCGTGAGCGCGACGTCGCATAAGAAATCATGCCTGGCCATGCGAGCGATTTCGAGAAGTTCGGCGTGGAGCGGATTCTCTTCCGTGACGCCTTCGATGGCTTCGGGCATCCGCATGAAGTGCGGACTGTGAATGGTTTTGATCGTCTCCTGCGCCGCGAGGCCGGGTGCGATCAATTTGCGGCCGCCGGAAAATCCCAACATCAAGTGGGGTTCAATGAGACCGACGGTGATGTGGAGATCGGCCGCCATGAAGCGTTCATCGATGTAGACCGGCGTGCCGGAACTTGTTTTTCCGAGCGGACGGTGCGACGCAAGAATGCGGGCATCGTGATTTTCCACTCGATAGTTTGCGGCGATCTCGGGGGTGACGATTTCGCGGATCTCCGCTTCGGTTGCGCCGCGATGCAGGCCGGTGGCGATGAGGATGACGATGTTTTCTCTGGGGATGCCTGCGCGCTCCAGGCGAGTGAGCATGGAAGGCAGGATCAGTCCATTCGGCACGGGGCGGGTGATGTCGCATACCGAAACGGCGGCGGAGTTCTTGCCGCGAGCCATCACTTCAAGCGAAGGACGGCCAATGGGTTCGTCGAGAGCTGTTTCGATCGCTGCCGCCGCGTTCGCAAGCGCCGTCGCCGAGCGCGCTTCAAGCACGCGGTAGTGAAAGCCGTCAGGAAGATGCAGGGGCAAACCGGTCTTGCCGAATGCGAGATTCACTTTCATTAGTAGTCAGTATACGTGCGCGGCATTTGCCGAGGCGGGCCGCGCTACCCGTTAACGAATCCATTGCGGGGCAACGTAAACGTAAAACATCGCGAGCAGGCCCATCAGGAATGTGAGCAGGAGGCTGTGTTTCAGGGTGAAGCGGAGCAAGCGTCCTTCATCTGCCTGGGGCAAACCGGTTGCGGCGGCGGCCACGGCGATACTTTGTAGACTGATCATTTTTCCCATCACGCCGCCGGCGGAATTGGCCGCGGCCATCATCGACTGGCTGAAGCCGAGGCGGTCCGCCGTCACCATTTGCAGTGTGCCGAAGAGTGCGTTGGCGGAAGTGTCGCTACCGGTGAGGAAGACCCCCAGCCATCCGAGCACGGGACTGAAGAAGGGGAACAATTTTCCAGTGGCCGAGAAGGCAAGTCCCAGGGTTGCTGTCGCGCCACAGTAGTTCATCAGGAACGCGAGTGCGAGCACGCTCGCGATGGTGAGCATCGGCAAGGCGAGTTGCTTCGAAACTCCCCAGGTGATGCCTGCGAATTTCTTTGGCGAGACGCGTAGCACCGCGGCCGATGCGAATACAGCGAACAGGCACGATGTGCCCGAGGCGGAGAGAAGGTTGAGTGTATACGTGGCCGCATAGGGCGACGCGGTGTTCGTCACGGGAGGCATTCGTTGCACCAAATTATGCAGGCCGGGCCATGGGAAAACGACGGTCGCTTTATTGAGCCAAATTTTCACCGCATCGTTGCCCCACAGCAAAACCAGAATCACCAGGAACACGTAGGGGACCCACGCCATCATGACGTTGCCGCGCGCGTGCGAATGCGGCTGCGGGGCAGCGGCTCCCTTGGGCTTCCACACGCGGAACAGGATGACCAGCGACAGAATGGCCGCGATGGAGGCGAAGATGTCGGTCAAATATGGGCCCACGTAGTTTGAAACAAGAAATTGCACGGACGAAAAGGCGATGCCGCATAGCGCCGCAGCGGGGAAGACTCCCACCAGTGCCGCGCGTCCGCCCATCACTAAGATGAGGTACGACGGAATGATCAGCGAAAACGGAGCGCACATGCGGCCCACGTTCGCCGAAAGTGATGCCATTGGTAACCCGGTCACTGCTTGCAGGGCGATCAAAGGAGTGCCAATAGAGCCGAACGCCACAGGCGCAGTGTTCGCCAACAAGCAGATCGCCGCGGCATAGAAGGGAGAGAATCCCAGTCCGGCAAGCATGGCTGCGGCGACGGCGACCGGTGTGCCGAAGCCGGAGGCCCCTTCAATGAAAGCTCCGAATGCGAAGGCGATCAGCAGAGCTTGTAAGCGTTGGTCGCCGGTGAGGCTGCCGATGGAATCTTTGATGATTTCGAATTTTCCGGTTTCGACGGTGATGCGGTAGAGAAGGATGGCCGTGAAGACGATCCAACCGATGGGAAGTAATCCATACGCTGCACCGTAGCCGAGCGCCGAGATGGCCATGGCTACGGGCATTTTGTAGACGATGAGCGCAACAAGCGTTGCCACGCCTGTGCCGGCCACGCCTGCGAGCCACCCAGGTTTGCGCGCCACGCCGAGCAGGAACAGCAGTGTGAACACCGGCAGCGCAGCGGCGAGCGACGAAAGAACCAGGCTGTCGCCCAGTGGTACATATGTTTGTTGCCACATAGGTTCGGACCATGATACCGGAAAGCATTGCGCGGCGTTCGTGTGCGCCGCGCACAAGGAGAACCAGAATCGGCATATACTTTCTGAAGGAAACCTTATGCGCAGAACCTTGTTAACATTTGCTCTATCTTTGATCGCCGTCAGCGGCGTTTTCGTGAATCGCGCGGAAGCGCAGCAGCAGCCGAAGACCGTGTGGGTAGTCACGCACGTCGATTTCGCTCCGCAACCGGGCGGGATTGGCGAAGCTCTGAACCTGCTGAAGCAGTATGCGGCGGATAGCCGAAAGGATGCGGGTAACGTTCGCTTCGACGTTCTGCAGCAGGATAACCGACTGAACCACCTGACGCTGGTGGAAGAGTGGAAGACGCGCGAAGATTTCGAAGCGCACACTCGCTCTGAACACACCAAGCAGTTCCGCGAAAAAGCGCACGCGCTGATGGGCAGCCCGTTCGACGAACGGTTGCACTCGGTTTTGCAGTAAGCGGTGTTGCAGTAAGTTCTGGCGTGGGGCGGATCGGAAATTCGCGGCGGAGTGGCACTCCGCCACGTTGGCGGGATTTCCAATCCGCCCCACTTGATTCCTTCGCTATTGCCGCACGGAGTTTCGATCCACCAACTGCAGGTGGATGCCGTTCGGATCCTTCACCACCAGCCACTTGTTGCGGCCATTGATGGTTGGCCCGCCGGAGATATTCATGATCTGGCCCCCGGCTTGTTTCACGCGCGCCACGACGGAATCCATATCCTTTACGGCGATGCGGATCAGAACCGAATTGGGTTCCGCAGGGGCAGGGCGCAGCGGCTTGCGGTCCACGCCTTTGAATTCGAAGAAGTGCAACTGAGGGGATTTTTCTGGAAACGCGACGGCGCTCTCGCGGTACTGTGCGCCCTTTAATCCGAACGCGTCGATGTGACCTTCGTCTGGGGAGAAGGGAAGACCAGTGACCTCAATGCCGAGCACGTCGCGATAAAACTTCATCGTCTTCTCGGTATCTTCGACAGTCACACCGATCGTCACTCCGCTGATGTAGGTTGGCAACGGGCCGGTGAGCGGCTGCGGCGGTGTGTCCTTCTGAATTAACCGAACAAAGAAATTATTGAAATCCTGAAACAGGATCGCGTGCGCGGGTCCCGTAGTTTCGACGACGGGCACCGGCTTGCGGCCCGTGCTCAGAACCTTCGCGCCGCCTTTCACGAGCCAACTGGTGAGCAGATCAACGTCGTTCACGCTGAAGATTAGCTGTACGGCGCCCGGATCCTGAATGCGTGTGTCCAGCTTCTTCGCTTTCGTACCGCTGAATTGTTCGATCTCCAGATTTAAGTCCGAACCGGGCACGCGCAGGAAGAAATTGCGGGTGTTGCCTTTGACGCCGTACATGTCATCGAGGAAGGGATTTTGCGGGTACCAGGTTAAGCGCGCGCGAGGGTCGCCGTTGGCGGATTCCAGTCCCAGCAGACGGTGGTAGAAGACTTCGGCGCGATCCAGGTCGTCGGTGACCGGAAGAATGTTCAGGATGTAGGGCAGCGGCGGCTCGGCTGGAGGAGGTTGTCCTTGAGGAGCTTGGGCGGATGCGGCGACGGCCAGCACGGTAGAAAGGAAAAGACGAGATTTCAAGGAAGCCTCCGAAGGCGATCTCCATTTCTACTAGGCTGGTAGATCAAAGTCAACGCTTTAAGCATGTGAATGCACCAGGTGAGCAAAGTACCGGTCATTCCTGCTATCCTGATGCTTTGGAAGGCAGGTGAGTGAAAATTGGCTGAAGTCCATATTCAGGACGGAGAGTCGCTCGAAAGCGCACTGCGACGGTTTAAGCGCAAGGTGCAGCAGGAAGACATCATTAAAGAAATCAAGCGGCACTCGTTCTATCTAAAGCCGGGCGAGAAGAAGCGCACGAAGGAAGCGCTGGCTCGCAAGCGGAACCGCAAGAAGCGTACTCGCGATACGGAATAGTTCGCGTACGTTCCGAAAAGTTTAGGGCAGATCCGAAAGGGTCTGCCTTTTGCTTTTTGGGGTGGGGCGGAGCGCCAGCTCGGCGCCGAGGCGCCCGCCTCGGCTGTTTGACCACCTTTGCGAACGTTGTTCTTCCGTCAAGAAGCCAGCCGGGCGGCTGGCTGCCGAGCTGGCGCTGCGCCCTATCAAAAACAAAACGGGCCTCCCGAGGGAGACCCGTTGTTGCTTTGCCGGTCTACTGGTTACGGATGCAGCGGAGTGACCGTGAGTGTTTGTACATCGTTCACGCCGTTGGCGCCGAACGCCGTACACGTATACGTGGTCGGAACCGTCGGATCCACGCGGATGACTACCGTCGGGTACGGATACTCGATACCGTTGACGTTGATCTTGACCGAGTTCACGGCCGAGCAGATCAGCTCGATGTTGGTGCCGAGATTCGGAACCTGGCTGGCCGTATAGCTGAAGTTGGTGATGCGCGCGTTGTTGTTCGGAGCCGGGTTCACCGTGATGGTCACTTGAGCAGTGGCATCCGGAGCGCCCGCCTTTTTCGCGGTCAGTGTGTACGTAGTGGTGGTCGACGGGCTCACCTGGGTGGAACCCGAGGTTGCCACGCCGCCCACACCGCTGATGCTCACCGAGTCGGCGCCTGTCACTGCCCACGAGAGCGTGGACGACTGGCCCGCGGTGATCTGCGTCGGGTTCGCGCTAAACGTGAGAACCTGCGGCGCAGCGACCGTACCGGCCGAAATCGTCACGCGTGCGGAGTTCTGCAATCCGGCCGAGTCGCGCACCGTCAGGCGGAACACGTAGGTGTTGCCCGAGGCAGCGGCGAAGGTGGTAGTTGCGGAATTCGGGCTCGACAGGCTGACTGCCGGACCGCTATCCTGCGTCCACTGATAGGTGATCTTGTCGCCGTCCGGATCGAACGAAGCCGAACCGTCGAGGGTGACCGTCTGCGAACCGGTGAAGGCCTGGTTCGGACCCGCATCGGCCACGGGGGCATTGTTGCCCGTGCGAACGGTGCGGTTGATCACTTCATAGCGTACGCGCGGGATCTGCACTGGCACCGCGTGGTTGGCGGCGCGCAGTTCCTTCGGACGCATCATGTTGCCGAATTGGACGCCGAACACCGCGCGTCCCGTGTTGCCGACGCCCAGCAGCGTTTCGTTCACGCCGCCTTCGGCTGTGAACGCGATCTTGTCGTTGATCGGGAAGATCAAACGGATCGTGCCGCCGATGCGGTCGCCCGCTGCCGTGCTCTTGAGGTAACCGAGGTTGCCCTGCATGTAGTTCTTGCCGAACAGCGGCGCCGTGCCAGCGACGCCGGCCTGATCCACCACGCGCAGGTAACGCTGGTTGAGGACGTTCGCCGGACCGTTGCTGACGCTGACGCTGTTGATCAGAGCATCGTCGACGAAAGCTTTCGTGCCGTAGGCACCGAGGCTACCCCATTTGAACAAGTAGTCCAACGTGACGGATCCCTGGCCAATAGTGCCGCCCGTCTGGTTGCCGGTCAGGTTGACGTGCTTGAAGCTGGAGAACAAACCGGCCTGGAAGTTGCCGATGCGGTCCACCAGACCAAAGTCGAACTGACCTTCGCGCTGGCCCCTGCTGTAGAAGTACTCGCCTTCCGACTGGAAGCCGTAGTGATCGCCAAACGGAGCGAAGTAGCGGCCCTTACCAGTGAAGGTTGCGTTGCCGTCCGAAGTGGGGCCAACGTTCAAGCCCAACAGTTCGAAGCGCGGCGGCGCGTCTTTCTTCAGTTCCTGCGCCACGGTCTTTGCCACTTCCTCAGCTGTCGGCGGCTTCGGAGCTTCGGCGACACGCGTGGCGGTTTCGTTCGTGCGGTTTGCCAAGGCAGCCTGTGCGGCCCTAAGTGCATCCTGATCGGTTTTGAGCGCAGCCAACTGATCGCGCAAAGCTTTGTTCTGGTCCGCCAGATCCTTTAGCATCTGCTCGATGGTGTCCAGCTTGTCGAGCTTCTTTAATACCTGATTACAGCAATCGGCCGCAAGTTGAGCGGCCTGTTGTGCGGCTTGTTGCGCCGGTTCCAGCGCGCGAATCGCATCGCCGGCGCTGCCAGCACCTACAGTGCGGCCCTGACCATCGTTTACTGTAATGATGACGCGGCGGTTCATGTAGCGCGCTTCATCGGTGCGGCTGTACGTAGCATTGCCTTGAGCACCGCGCGGAGCCGTAAACCCGCGCGAAGTGGTGTCAATTTGGTTGGCCCGAGCGCCGTATTTGACTAGGAAGTCGCGTACCATGTTGGCGCGCGAGAGGCCAAGTTTGTCGTTGTAACCGGTGCTGCCAATACGGTCTGTGTGGCCTTCCACCTTCACGCGGTACGCGGCGTTTTTCTGCAAGAGTTCCGCGATCCGCAACAAGCTGGGGAAACCGTCGACTAAGACGGAAGAGTTGTACTCGAAGTTGATCTCTTCCCAATCATCTTTGGTTGCTTTCGTATCCAGACCCTGAGCCGAAGCTGTGTAATTTAGCAGTGGGACGGTGACCAAGGCTGCGAGAGCGACCGCCCTCCATCGGAATTGCATAAGACTGTTTTCTCCTCCGCGCTTAAACTTCTGCAAAATCCATAATTTAGGCGCTGTTGCGTGACCAACTACATCACGCCAAACTAGTACCAGAATACACCGAAAATTGGAGCGTCGAAATTCGCTCCGTATTCCTCGGATCTTCAACGCGACATTAGTGCTTGTTCCGTTCTTTCAGAGATTTGCGAATGAGCGGAGTGGATTCCCGAGGAAATCAGGTCAACCTGTTTGCTTTGGGAAACGTCTTCCCTCCAGCGCGCGTCCACTCTTCATGCGCCGCTTGTCGTCTTGTGCCGGTACCGGTGCGATACGCTGGAGACTCTAACATCGAATGCGAATTCTTCCTTATGTCGCCGCAGCCCTGATCTTCAGTCAGGCAGGCTTTGCCCAAAACTACACGATCTCCACCGTCGCAGGCGGCGGATTTCCGGACGCAATTCAGGCGACATCGGCCAGCCTTGGGGAGGTGGACGGCGTCGCAGTGGATGGCAACGGCAACGTCTATATCGCCAACCCGACGTACGCCGTCGTGACGATGGTGGACGGCAGCGGCAATCTTAGCCGCATCGCTGGAAACGGCAAAGCTGGATTTAGCGGAGATAACGGCCCGGCGGTGGGTGCGCAACTTAACAATCCCCGCGGCGTGGCGGTATCGAGTTCCGGCGACATTTATATTGCCGATACGCTCAACCATCGGGTTCGTAAAATTTCGAATGGAACGATTACGACGGTGGCCGGGAATGGCGTCGCCGGTTACAGCGGAGACGGCGGCCCGGCGACCAGCGCGCAGTTGAATTTTCCCTGGGGCGTGGCGGTGGATTCCTCCGAGAATCTATACATTGCCGATACTTCGAATCACGTTATCCGCAAAGTTTCCGGCGGAACCATCACAACTTTTGCCGGCACCGGAAGCCAGGGCGCTGGTCAGAACAATGTATCCCCCACAAGCGGCGGCCTGAACCAACCGCGAGGCGTCGCGGTGGATTCGAGCGGCGCCGTATATCTCACCGATACCGGTAACAACGTGATCCGGAAGGTCTCCGGCGGAGTGATGACCGTGCTGGCAGGGCAAGGGTTTGGGGGCGTCAGTACATTGAACTCGCCTTTCGGTGTGGCGGTGGATAGCTCCGGGAATATTTACTTCTCGGACACCGGGGATCATGTCGTCGGGAAAATTTCCGGCAGTTCCGCCACCTTGTTTGCGGGGTCGGGAACCGCTGGGTTCAGCGGCGATGGCGGTGTGGCCACCAGTGCAGCGATGAATTCGCCGTCCGGCATGGCCGTGGATTCTCAAGGGCGGGTGTTGCTCGCCGATTCACAAAATGGACGCATTCGCCGGGTTTCGGGCGGAAATATCTCGACGGTGGCGGGATTGGGATCGGGCGGTTACGTCGGTGACGGCGGTCCGGCGTTGAGTTCGCTTCTATTCGCTCCGGCGAGCGTCGCGGCGGATGGCGCCGGGACGATCTTTATCGCCGACGCAAACAATGCGCGTGTGCGCCAAGTGACCAACGGCAATATCACCACGATTGCAGGCAACGGTGTCGTGGGAGACGCGGGCGACGGCGGCGCCGCTACGAACGCGAATTTTGCTTTTCCGACTGGCGTGGCCGTCGATGGCGGAGGAAATATTTACGTCGCCGATTTCGATGCGTCGCGCATTCGCAAGGTGTCGGGCGGCGTGATTACAACGTTCGCCGGTAATGGCACGGCTGGTATCTCGACGGATGGCACCACGGCCACGTCGGCCCCGCTGGCGTTTACGCCGCATGTGGCGTTGGATGGAAGCGGCAATGTGTATTTTTCGGAAAATGGCGGCTTCGTTAGCGGCGTCCGCGTGGCCAGCCGCGTTCGCAAAGTCTCCGGCGGAACCATTTCGACGGTGGCCGGTGTGGCCGGCAACGCTGGCTTTGGCGGGGATGGCGGTGCTGGTAATGCCGCGCAGGTCAACGGGCCATATGGTGTGGCAGTAGATGCCAACGGCAACGTGTATATTGCCGATACCTATAACAACCGCATCCGCCTCGTCTCGAATGGCAACATCTCCACATTTGCCGGTAACGGTGCGCAAGGGTTCGCCGGTGACGGCGGCCTGGCCACCGGCGCGCAGTTGAATCAGCCGCAAGGTGTTGCGGTGGATGCCGCGGGTAGCGTCTATATCGCCGATACGGGCAACAACCGCATCCGTCTGGTATCGAACGGAACTATCACAACCATTGGAGGTACAGGTACAGCGGGTTACACCGGAGATGGCGGAGCGGCAACGAATGCGACGCTCAATGGCCCGCAAGGAATTTTTGTCGATTCCTACGGCCGGGTTCTTGTGGCCGATGCGAGCAACAACGCGATTCGCGCGCTGTCGTTACCCTGCAGCTATACCGTTACGCAGGCGTTGGCTGCAACCTCCGCCGGCGGGCCGCTGGCACTTGCGATTCAAACGACGCCGATCTGTTCGTGGTCGGTCAGCGGATTGCCCACTTGGATCACGATTCCGGGCGCGTCCTCGGGAACCGGCAATGGGACGGTTAATTTGCAAGTGGCGGCGAATACGGGCGTGGCACGCAGCGCGATCATCAGCGTGGCGAGCACCCAGTTGACGGTGAATCAGGCGGCGGGTTGCATCTACGTGCTGAGTTCCGCCGGACAGGCGTTTCCCGCAGCAGGCTCTTCCGTCAGTGTCGCGGTCACTGTGAATCCTGGATGTCCGTGGACGGCGGGCGGTGCGCCTTCGTGGGTGAACGTCACCAGCGGCGCCAGCGGTTCCGGCAATGGAACTGTAAACCTGACAGCTGCGGCCAACGCGGGTTCCGCACGCACGGCCACCATGACCATCGCAGGTAAGACGTTCACGGTGGAGCAATCTTACGGAACCATCGCCGGTCTGACGCTAGGCGGTTCGCTCGCGCAGGTGGCCTCGCAAGGTACGTGGAAATTCACGCTGAACGCGATCAACCTGGGCGACGGCGGCGCGCTCACGCGGTTCTCCTTCCTGGACGACAACGGCGCGGGGCTGGCGCTTCCGCTCACGTTCCCGCAGCAGTCGTCTACGAATGGGCCGCTTACGGCGGCGGTCCTCGATCGTACTATCGATGCGAACGCACAGTTAGTGATAGAGAGCACGGGTCCGGATTCGGCGCCGCAGTTAATCGGCTCCGGTCTTCTGCAAAGCAACGGGAACGTCAGCGGCTTCGGCATCTTCAGCAACCCGACCCTTGGATGGAACGCAGTTGTGCCGCTGGAATCGCGCAATGCGCCGAACTACATTTTGGCGTTCGATAACACCAATGGCTTAGCCACCGGTCTTGCCATCGCCAACCTTTCGTCTTCGGCCGCAACGGTTCCCGTGATCATTCGCGACGATACCGGAGCGGTGATCGGCACGACGACCATCAACCTACCCGTGCAGGGCCACACGTCGTTCATGTTGAACGCGCAATATTCGGTGACCGTAAACAAGCGCGGCACCATCGAATTCGACACGCCGGGCTTTGGCACGGGGAACGCGCAGCGGATCTCTGTGCTCGGTTTGCGCGCCATCGGCGGCGCCCTGACAACGCTGCCGGTGCTTGCGAACGTCGGAACCGGTGGCGGCTCCATCGCGCATGCGACGTACAACGGCGGGTTCACCAGCGTCTTCTACATCGTCAATACAGGCGCCGCAGCCGCCGATTTCACACTCAGCTTCCTGGATGAATCCGGCAGCGCGCTGCAGGTTCCTTTGTTGCTGCCGCAAACCGGCACGAACGTCACCACGTCAGGGCTCACTCGCAATCTTGCTCCGGGCGCGATGCTCGTGGTGCAAACGGTGGCGAATGACGCTGCCTCTCCCATCGCCGGTTCGGCGCAATTGACCAGCACGGGCAACGTCAGCGGATTTGAAATTTTCCGCTGGACCACGTTCGGCCAGGAAGCGTCCGTGCCACTGGAAACGCGCTCTCCGAATAGCTACGTTCTGGTGTTCGACGATACGAACGCCACCACAACTGGTGTTGCGATCGCAAACGGCGGCGCGGCGGCAATCAACGTCACGGTAAACATCCGCAACGACGCAGGCGTTCTGCTCAAGACCGTCCTGTTGAACCTTCCCGCAAAGGGCCACAAATCGTTCCTGCTGCCCGATTTCGATGCCGTCACCGGCAACGTGCGCGGCATGGCGGAGTTTGTCGTTCCGCAGGGCGGCAAGATCAGCGTCATTGGGCTGCGTGCCCGCGCGGATGGAACCTTGACCACGATTCCGGTCTTGACAAAGTAAAAGCTCATCCAAAAGAAAGTCGCTTTGTTCGCGAATGAGCGTCAAAATGACCTCCATCCAGTAGGACAGGGATCGTTGATGACGTACCTGTCGCCGCGGCATGGCTGAGTTCGTTGTTCCCGCTGGAGGAGCCATCCGTGTGATTGGCCTTTGCGCCAAGTAGCGACGGAACGTTGACCAGGATTCCCGCACTCACCAATTAGTTAGAAGAAACCGACTCACCGCCTCGCGCGACAGATCGGCCCGGCGTGGCCGCCCGCGAGCCCTTTCACAATTTCTTTCTGTCGCTTGCTAACGTTTCATTCGCCCAAGCGTATCTCCCTAGAAGTATTAAAGTTTTGTCATCGGATGATGAACTTTTGTTAAGCTGGTTCTATCCAATTCCAGTAGGGCTCCCACGTCGGAGCGGGAGGAAAGAGACGGCGCTCTTCGCTGTCGCTTACTACACATAGGGAGTTTTATGCATCGAGTTTTGTCGTGTGTGATGCTTGCATTTTCTATTCAGGCACTGCACGCGGCCGAAAAACTGACATTGGAGCAAGCGTTGGAACTGGCGGACTCGAATCACCCGCAACTGCAAGCGGGCTCGGCTGCCGTGGATGTCGCGAAGGCGGGGATTCGCACCGCGCGCGCTTATCCGAATCCGGAATTGAACTTTCTGACCGGGCGGGGCACCGGGCCGACGCCGTTGGCGCCCGCACAGCTCTACGAATTCATTCAGCCTCTGGAGCTTGGAGCCTTGCGTGGCAAGCGTGTGGACCTCGCGTTGCGTGGACGTGACAGCAGCGAATATTCGCTGGAAGAGCTTCGCCTGATGGTACGTTCCCGGGTGCGGCGATCCTTTTATGAAGTGCTGCGGCGGCAGGCGGAAATCGCGGTTGCAGCCGAAAACTTAAAGCTTGTGCAGGACCTGCGCGCACGCGTGAAGGTGCGTGTGGATGTTGGCGAATCCGGGCGTCTGGAACTGATTCGCGCTGAAGCCGAAGAGGCTGTGGCCCGCACCGCCGCGAATCGCGCGCAACTCGAATTGATCACGGCGCTGAACCAATTCCGTGCCGCGGTGGGCGGCGGCTTGGGAACCGATATCGAATTGGAAGGCAAACTGGATCCGCCACTGTCCCTGCCCTCGCTCGGCGAGGTTCGTCAACAGGCGCTGGACCGGCATCCCTCGCTGGCGCTGGCACGCGCGGAAGTTCGGCGCGCCGATGCAAGGGTGGAATACGAAGTGGCCCTCCGCCGTCCCCAGCCGAATTTCCGCACCGAGTATGACCAGACGAACCCTTCCTTCCGCTTCGGCGTCGGCATTCCGTTGCCGTTCTGGAATCAGCGGGAAGGGCAGATTGCGGAAGCGAAAGCGGGACGGCGGCAGATCGATTCGCTGGCGCGCGCGCGGGAAAACGAACTGCTTTCCGCGCTGGATGGCGCCTATGGGCGCTATGCAGTGGCCGCGCAACAGGTGGCCGTCTATGAACAAGGATTGCTGCAGGAAGCGCAAGGCGCGCTGACAGCGGCAGAGGCCGCTTTCCAATTGGGTGAGCGCGGCATTCTCGAAGTGCTGGACGCGCAGCGCGTGCTCCGCACCATTCGGGTGGACTATCTGAATGCACAATATGACCGCCAATCCGCACTCGTCGATGTCGACGAACTGCGTGCGGCGGATCTTCGGAGCAACAAGCCATGAATTTTGCGATGAAACCAGTTTCCTTCCGCCGGTGTGCGAAGTACGCGTCCAGCCGTGGTGCATGGCGGGCCGCGTTTCTGTTGGCTCTGGCCACACTGCTTGCCGGGTGCGGGAAAGTGGAGTCCTCAAACGCCAAGGAAGAAAAAGCCGAGCCGAAGCCCGCTTCGAATCCGATGGAGATTCATGCCACGCAGAATCTCATGGAGCGCGTGAAAGTGGGCGAGCCATCGTGGGCGGAAGTCGGCGGAAGCATCGAAGTGGCCGCGCGCGTGGACGTGGATGAGACACGCATAGCTCGCGTGGGGTCGCCAGTAATGGGCCGCATCGCCGAACTCGACGTTCGCGAAGGCCAGCAGGTGACCCGCGGCCAAGTGCTTGCCGTCCTCAACAGCACGGGCTTGTCTGACGCTCAGTTGGGTCTATTGAAAGCGATGTCCCAACAGCAGTTGGCGCAACGCGCGGTGGAACGAGCCGAACAGTTATTGAGCGCGGGCGTCATTGGAACCGCCGAGCTGCGACGCCGCGAGGCGGAAGTGGCCCAGGCAACCGCCGACGTGGCTGCGTCTCGTGATCAGTTGCGCATTCTTGGGATGCCGCAAGACGCTTTGGAAACGTTGGAAAGAACGCGCTCCATCAACTCCGTCCTGAAGGTTACGGCAACCACCGAAGGCACGGTAATGACGCGGCACGTCGCGGTGGGCCAGGTGATTCAGCCGGCCGATACGCTGGCGGAGATTGCCGATCTGACGAGCCTGTGGATGGTGGCCGACGTTCCCGAACAAAACGCGGGGACGCTCTCGGCCGGGCAAGAAATACAGGCGGAAGTTTCCGCCCTGCCGGGAGTTCCGATCCGCGGAAAACTTGCCTTCGTGAGCGCGACCGTCAATGCGGAGACGCGAACCATCCGGGTCCGCATGGATCTTCCGAACCCCAAGCACCGCTACAAACCCTCCATGCTGGCCACGATGACGATTGCTGATCGCGCGCAGAGAAAGCAAGTGATTCCCTCGGCGGCCGTGATTCGCGAGAGCGACAAGGAGCACGTATTCGTTCAATCGGCGCCCGACGTGTTCACTTTGCGCCCGGTGACTCTGGGTGATGAGTTTGGCGGGCGTCGAGTTTTAATCGACGGAATCCGTCCGGGGGAAAAAATCGTCATCGACGGAGCGTTCCATCTGAATAACGAACGTATTCGGCTTTCGGTGCAAGGAGCATAGCGCCGTGCTTCACTCTCTGATCTACGGCGTGCTCCGGCAGCGCCTCGTCATTGTGGTCCTGGCGGCCATCGGACTTGGGTTCGGTATCAACGCCGCCCGGCTTCTTTCGGTGGACGCATTTCCCGACGTCACCAACATCCAGGTTCAGGTGGCTACCGAAGTTCCCGGACGGTCTCCCGACGAAGTGGAGCGCATCGTCACCATTCCCGTTGAAATCGGCATGACGGGACTTCCCGGGTTGACGGAATTGCGTTCGCAAAATGAACCCGGGCTGTCGATTGTGACGCTGGTCTTCAACGACGATACGCCACTCTATTTTGCGCGTCAGCTTGTTTCCGAGCGGTTGGGTGAAGTTCGCAGCCGGATGCCGGAGGGCATTGCTCCTGTCTTGGGGCCGGTCTCGACGGCGTTGAGCGAGGTCTACCAGTACACTTTGGAACGTCCGGACGACGGCGAGCGTGCGTTGACGAAGGAAGAACTGGTGCAGCGGCGCATCGTGCAGGATTGGGTGGCCCGGCCGCTGCTGCGCAACATACCGGGCGTTGCGGAAATCAACTCGACCGGCGGCTACGTGAAGCAGTATCACGTGCTGGTGGATCCCATCAAGATGCGCTATTACGGCATCACGATTCACGATGTCCGCGAGGCGTTGTCGCGCAACAACTCCAATTCCAGCGGCGGCATTCTGCCGCAGGGCCCTGAAGTGTATCTGGTCCGCGGCCTCGGCTTGGTCCGCGATCTCGATGACATCCGCTCGATTGTGCTCAAAGAAGTCCGGGCGACTCCCGTTTATGTGCGCGACGTTGCCGAGGTGAAGTTCGGCGAAGAAGTGCGTTACGGCGCCATGATCAAAGGCGGCTACACCGAATCGGTCGGCGGCATCGTCATGATGATCGCAAGCGGCAACGCCAAGCAGATCGTGCAGAGTATCCGGGCGCGCGCCGAAGAAATCAATTCCAAGAATATGCTGCCCGACGGGCTGCGGGTCGTTCCTTACTATGACCGTTCGGAATTGGTGGACGCAGCGGTGGCGACCGTTGCGGAAGTGCTGCTCGAAGGCATCGCCCTCGTGGTCATCGTATTGTTCCTGTTCCTGGGTGATTTCCGTTCCAGCATCATTGTCATCGCAACCCTGGTGCTGACGCCCTTGCTTACGTTCATGGTGATGAACCACTTCGGCATGTCCGCTAACCTGATGTCGCTGGGTGGCCTTGCGATCGCGATCGGCCTGATGGTGGACGGCTCTGTTGTTGTCGTCGAGAATATTTTCGCCAAACTCGGGCATCACAAGAGCGAGAAGCGCATCAATACGGTGCACAACTCGGTGCTTGAGGTCGGAACGCCGGTGATCTTCGGCATCGGCATCATTATTTTGGTGTTCCTCCCGCTGATGACGCTGGAAGGAATGGAAGGCAAGATGTTCTCGCCGCTGGCGTTCACCATCGCCATTGCCTTGGGCATTTCGCTGATCTTGTCGCTGACGCTGTCTCCGGTGCTCTCCTCCTACTTGTTGAAGGGTGGCTCAGAACACGATACGTTCCTCGTGCGTTGGCTGAAGCGGCCATATCTGGCGATTCTGGGGTGGTCTATAAAGCATCCGTTCGTCACCATTGGCGCCGCTTTGGCGATGTTCGTCGGCGTACTGATGCTGTTTCCTTACTTGGGCACGTCCTTCATTCCTGAGTTGAAAGAGGGCACAATTTCTCCGAATATGGACCGGGTTCCCAATATCGCTTTGGACGAGTCCATCAAGATGGAGATGGAAGCAATTCGGAAAATCCGCAAGCTTCCGGGCGTCAAACACGTGGTGTCCCGCCTTGGCCGCGGTGAGTCACCCGTGGATCCGGCCGGCTACAACGAGAGCGACATGATGATCCAGCTGGTGCCGATGGAGGAGCGCAAGGGAATCACGCAGGAAGCGGTCACCGACGAAGTGAGAAAGATTGTCTCGTCGTTTCCCGGTATCAATCCCGTGATGGCACAACCGATCTCCGATCGCGTGGACGAAATGGTGACCGGCGTTCGCGCCGACGTTGCGGTAAAGATTTTCGGCGATGATATCGACGCGCTGATCGAAAAGGCGAATCAGGTTGTACGCGTGGCACGCTCGATTCGCGGCACCAGCGACATTAAGGTGGACCGCATGCTTGGCCAGCAGAATCTGAACGCGACCATCGACCGGCAGGCGATCGCACGGCATGGCTTGAACGCTTCCGACGTCCACGATGTCATCGAAGCCGCCGTCGCCGGCAGTTCCGCAACGGAAATTTACGAAGGCGAACGCCGGTTCGCCGCGGTGGTCCGGTATCCCGAAGCCTACCGGAACAGCATCGGGGACATCCGCAACATTCTTGTCACCGCACCGGGCGGTGAGCAGGTGCCCCTCGGAACCTTGGCCGATATCAAGCTGACCGAGGGCGCGTCGCAAATCAAGCGCGAAATGGCGCGCCGCCGTATCAATGTGGGCGTTAATGTTGTGGATCGCGATCTCGGCGGCTTTGTTGCCGAGCTTCAGCAAAAGGTCGGCCGCCAGGTGCAGTTGCCTCCCGGCTATTACTACGAGTGGGGCGGTCAGTTCGAAAACATGCAGCGCGCCATGAAGCACCTGACGATCATCGTGCCCATCACGATTGGCGCAATCTTCTTCCTGTTGTTCCTGCTGTTCCGGTCACTGAGATTGGCCTCCCTGATTATTCTTGTGCTTCCGTTTGCCTCAATCGGCGGAGTTGTGGGTCTTTATGTCACGGGCGAGTATCTCTCCGTCCCCGCGTCGGTCGGATTCATCGCCTTGTGGGGTATCGCCGTGTTGAATGGCGTTGTGCTGGTGTCGTATATCCGCAACCTCCGTGAAGGGCACCACAGCCTGAGCGAAGCGATCATCGAAGGCGCCAAGATGCGTTTCCGTCCCGTCATGATGACCGCGACGATTGCCGCGCTAGGCTTGGCTCCGTTCCTTTCGGCGACGGGCCCAGGTTCGGAAGTACAACGGCCGCTCGCCATTGTGGTGATTGGCGGATTGATCACATCAACGCTACTGACGCTGGTCATGGTGCCCACTCTCTACCGGTACTTCGATAGCGAGCCTGAGCAATACGAACACGAGCGCGAAGGTGCGGGCCAGGCAGGAAAGGCGCCGGCGTAGTCTCCGAGTCTCGCCCTTAGCCGCGCCCTGATGCGCCACGCCGTCCACCGTGAGCGCGCGCGGCCTCATACGTTTCACGGATAATGAAATGAGGCCTGCCGGACGGGTAGCCGCTCCTGATTACGGGAGAGGAAAGTCCGGTCTCCATAGGGCAGCATGCCGGCTAACGGCCGGGGGGATTCGCTCAAAGCGGATTTTACGGAAAGTGCCACAGAAAATATACCGCCGCTCCGGTTCGCCGGAAGGTAAGGGTGAAATGGTGCGGTAAGAGCGCACCGCGGCCGCAGCAATGCGGCTGGCAGGGCAAACCCCATGCGGAGCAAGACCAAATAGGGGACGAGGAGCGGCCCGCTCCGTTACAAGTTCCGGGTAGGTTGCAAGAGCCGCGGAGTAATTCGCGGCCCAGAGGAATGGCTACCGCCCGCCGGCAACGGCGGGTACAGAAACCGGCTTATAGTCCGGCAGGCTCATTTTGCGAGTACGCTACTTTGTGCCCGCGTCGTAACGTTGCGGTTGGGTGGAATTCGGCGGAGGATCGATGCAGGGCCAAATACCGGACAATCCTCCTTTATCCAATCAGGCACGAACGGCTATCTTGATCGTTGCCACTGCGGCGGCGGTGTACCTCTGCTGGCAGATCGCGCAGCCGTTTATTGCGGTGGCCACCTGGGCGCTGGCATTAGCCGTGGTGATGCTCCCATTGCAGGAGCGGCTGGAACCGCGGATGAAGGCCGGCTCCGCGGCGTTCCTCGCGGTGCTCGCCGTGACATGGATTCTCATTGGGCCAGCGGTTTGGTTGGGGCGCGCGTTCGCACAGGAAGCGTCCGGCACCCTGAAGCTCATAGATACCGCATTTTCATCCGGTGATCCACAAGCCAGTCTGTCTCGCTATCCGCAACTGCAAAGTATTTTCGAGTGGCTCCAACAGCGGTTTGATTTGGAACAGGAAGCGCGCAAACTCGCTGGCCAACTTGCCGTGCACCTGTCCGATATCGTGCAGAGTTCGGTTTGGATTCTCACCCAAGTCATGTTGACGCTGGTCACCATGTTCTTCTTCCTTCGCGATCGAGCATTGATCCTCGGCTTCTTGCGCCGGCTTTCTCCGCTCTCCACCGTACAAACCTCGGCAGTCTTCGAGCGGGCGGCCAAAACAATCGGTGCATCGCTCACCAGCAACTTGCTGGTGAAAGTGGTGCAGGGACTTCTCGGCGGCCTGATGTTCTGGTTCCTCGGGTTGCCCGCGCCCGTGCTTTCCGGCGCCGCAATGGCGCTACTCGCGTTGCTGCCTGTTTTGGGAACCGGCCTAATCTGGGGACCCGCAGCGATCATCCTGGCGATGACGGGAAGCTGGGGGAAAGCGATCGTGCTCGCGGTGTGGGGCGGTGTGGTTGTGTCGATGGTCGATAACGTCTTGTACCCAATCCTGGTTGCCGGTGAGATGAGTGTCTATCCGCTCGCCGTCTTCTTCGCCGTGTTTGGCGGATTGATCGCATTCGGCTTCACCGGCATCGTGCTCGGCCCGCTGATTCTTGCAATCACCGCCATGCTGATCGATATCTGGAGCGTGCACGATTCAAGGATTTGACAGCTTTGGGCGCCGCATCCGGCGGCCCGCTCCTCACCGTAATGGCGGATGGGGCACGCTTTATTTTCGCCGCGCCCCGTAGTCTTCGCCTTCGACGAATTTGACGCGGACTCCGCTGGCTGGGCCCCCGCCTTCATCCGCGACGAATTCTACCCACGTGCCCGCGAGTGAAAAAAGTTTCTCTCCGAAGGGCGTCAGCGGTTGACGGCCATCGAAGCCCCAATCGTAATAAAGAATGCCTTTTTCGAGCGTAATCTGAAGGGCGATCGTGTTGCCGTTTTCCTTCATGTCGTAGACGCCCACGTAGCGCTTCAGCACATCCACCGGCACGGTGACCACATCCGAGGCGTTCGCCGCCACCATATGCTGGCGATCTTTTTCGTTTTCGCAAACGTATTCGAGCATCTCGGTATCGGCGCGCAGACGCATTTCCATTCCCACGGTAATGGGCTTGGGAAAAACCTTCGGGTCCGTGTAGGTGATCTCCACATTCATCCGGCCGTAGTTGAAGCGCGTGTAACGTTCGGTGATGCGCAGTTCCTCGGTATGCGGATGACCGTCCCAATCGAGCCATGTTTTATCGTTATAACCATTGCTTTCGACGACGAGATCGTTTTCTTCCCAATGGGCGATCGAGTAGCCCATCCATGTTGGATTGGGATCTTCCTCCAGTTGGCGGCCGTCCATAAAAAGTTCCCGGTGGGAAAGATCGGCGTTTGCCAGAACGATGAGCGTGGGCGTTTGCACGATGCGCGTGTCGATCGCCATGTTGACCAGATACGCTGGCCCTTGCGGCAGACACAGAATCGCCGGCGCGTCCTTGCCAAAGCCCAACTTGCGGGTCTGATAAATCGATTCAGCCCACGCGGTGATTTCGCCCGGTTCCAGGTCGGCCGCGATGTTGTTGGCGTAACGATCGCCAATCTTTTGCCAGACCCCGGAAAGGTCGGGCCTGCCTTCGGCCGTTCGCGGCGCTGGCGCGTTGAGCAAAGGTTTCCCCTCCGGAGTGCGCGGCAGCCCTGGCGTCTTTAAGCGCAGCCACTGGGCGGAGGAGGGCAGGGCAAGCGCGAAGAACAGCAGTGCCGTGATCGCCGCGCGGGGCCTCATGTCTAAATTCTACTGTCTGTTATTCTGTCGCGCAGAAAAAATTCGCTGCGTCGTCAATGCTGCCCGCGTCCTTGTATTTCGCCACCTGCGGGTAAGTGCATAGCGGACGCGTGCGCTCCACGCCGCTCGCGGGGTTGCCGTTCGTTTTGTATTTCGTCGCAACCACCGGTCCAGGAGCTTGGTCTTTTTCCACCCAGTTCTCGAGCGAGGTCAGCATATCGAACACGTTGGGGCCTTCACCGTTCGAGCAGTGACCCATGCCGGGGATCATATAAAGCGTCATGTTCGACGCAGGCGAGTCCTTGGCTGTCGATTTTCCGCCCAGTGTATCCACCACTTTGTTGTAGTAATTCACGGTGTTTTCCGCCGGCACATTTGGATCGGACCAGCCGTGATAGAGAACCAGTTTTCCGTGCGAAAGGAATGGTCTGAGGTTGGTGTCGGCGGCGTTGAGTAAATCTTTGCTCAGCTCTTCGTTCGCCGTCGCATCGCTCGCCAGATCGAACGTGCGCCAATCCCACTTGGCATCTTTGTGGACGACGTAACGGAACTGGTCAAGAGAAGGACCAAAGGGCTCCGGCCCGCCTGCCATCACTTGCAGCCCGGTCTCGGCTCCAGGCGATTGGCCGGGATAGATCAGTTGTTTCGTCTTCGGATGAATCACCGGATCATAGACCGCGTGCAATGTGGCTACTTGCGCTTTGGTGAGGCACGACGGCCCATCGCCTTCCTTGCACAACAGAACTTCCGGTTCGAATTTACACTTCAGGGGATTTTGAATCAGCCCATCTTTGATGCCATCCAGCGCGTCGCACTTGGCAAGCACCGCGTCGTGAATTAAAGAATACTTGCTCTTGGGAATGTTGCCTGAAGGATCTTTCAGAGCCGCAAGGCCGATCACCATCTCCTCCGTTGTCAATCCGGAGCGTGTATTCGCAGGCGCGCCCGCGAGGATGCCATCGAAATCATTGGGGTAGCGCTGTGCTTCCATCAGCCCCTGCCTGCCTCCGGTAGAACAGCCGTTCCAATACGAATAGCGCGGCGCGTTGCCATAAAATGCATCCACGATTTGTTTCGATTTCACCGTCATTTCATGCACGCTACGGTAGCCGAAGTCGATCAATTTTTCGGGATGGCCGAGCGCAAAGCTGCCGGTGGCGCCGGTGTGGCCGGTGTCCGTAGACGAAGCTGCGTAGCCGCGCTTCAAGCCTTCCGCCAGCGCTCCGTAGCTGATCACGCCAGCCCATCCTCCGTTGCCCACCGCCTGATATTTTCCGTTCCAGTTGGACAAAGGAAGCCAGACCTCTACCTTGATGTCGGAATCAGCGGAGGGGCGCAGAGTCATCGACGCTCGACAGAATGCCGGAAGAGTTCTATAGATTGCTGTTGCCGGGTTATCGACGCGCGCCGGATCGGCAGCGTCGCGCGGGCGCATGTTGGGCGGAGTGAACTCGCCCGCCGCAACGGTTTTTGCGGAGTCGATGGTCCCTTGGGTGATCGCAAGCGACGTCAGGCTTTCGCAAGTAGCCGCGAAGGCGCTCGGCGCGGTGAAAATGCACGCAGTGGCGAAAATAAAAAGAGGCCGGGAGCGGGTCATGGGCGTTTCCTCACTGCGAAATTGTATCAGGAATACGCTCGCCAATCGCTCACGCTGCGGGTAATGCCACTTCCAGAGACGCCCCGCCTTCGGCGCGGTTGCTGGCGGTAATCGTTCCACCATGCTGCGTGATGATGCCTTCGGAAACCGTGAGGCCCAGGCCTGTGCCTCGTGCGTCCAGACGTGTAGTCACGAACGCATCGAAGATATCAGGCAGAACGTGAGCCGGAATGCCCGGGCCGTTGTCGTTCACCGTCACAACGATGCACGGGCGGCCGCTCCGCGTTTCGCGGCGCGAGTTCACCTCAATTTGACCGTGGCTCGATTCAATCGCGTTCAGGGCATTCCGCAATAAATTAACAAACACCTGCAGCAGGCGGTCCGAGTTCCCCACAACATTGTGCTCGGCGGTCACCAGGTTGGCGAACTCCGTTGTAGCGGATTTCTCGTCGATGCCCACCAGCCCCCACGCTTCGTCGATCAATGGCCGGATCGGCGTCGGCTCCATGCGCTGTTGGCGAACCCTGGAAAAATCGACCAGGCTCTCGCTGATGCGGCGCAGCCGCTGGGCCACGCGCTGCATACGCGCCAGTCGCTCCAGAGTGTGCGGGTCGCGCGTGGTTTCGATCAATTTCTCGATCGAGCCGTGAAGTACGGCGAGCGGAGTATTCAACTCATGGGCTACCGAAGCAGAGAGCAGGCCCAGACTCACCAGCCGGTCCTGCTCTTCCAGCCTCTTTAGAGCCGCAGCCAGTTCGTCTTCCTGACGGCGTAGCGTGCTGACCGTCTCATTGCGGGAACGCATGATCTGGCCGATCTCGTCGCCAAGAATCTCCTCCGAGGGAATCAACTCGCGCTCGCGGTCGCCCGCCTGTGTGGCACTATCGGCGGCCAGCATCCTCCCGATGGGGCGATATACGTACAACGGCATAACGATCGTCTCCAGGGCCGCCACCGCCAAAATGTAAATTCCCCCCAGGATGAGGAAGAGCGTCACGCGCGCCTGGAAGACAGTACGTTCGTAAGACTGCTGTGTCAGTTGTGGATCGGGGAGGGTTTGTGTCCCGGACGCGGTCTCGTGAACGCGCGTTTGCGACGCCAAATCTTCAAAAAGCGGGATCAGGGCGAAGTAGGTCGCGCACGTCAGCACAAGGAAAAATAGGTTGTGCAAGACCATCAGTTTCGGCCTGACTTTCAGGTTTCCGAAGAGTGTATCGACTGCCGAATTTTTCCTGCTAGACAAGAATTTTTGCTCCAGTTGCGCAACGCGTCCGCCTATGATAGAAATTGTAATGGCCCAAAGCACAGTTTGGAACTAGCCGCTCGAGGATTTTTCGCGAGCGCAAACGCAAGGCCTGGAGACCGACACTCGAAATGGCTGTGATCTTTCCGAAGTCGTCCGACATAATTCTAAAGGTTCTGGGCGCCGTGATTGGGTTAGGCGCCGTAGCTACCGTCGCTGCCTATACCTATTACACGTGGCCGACCGTGATCGATACAGGATACCAACCTGTTCAACCGATCCCCTATAGCCACAAGTTGCACGCCGGGGAGATGGGCATTGACTGCTACTACTGCCACACCACGGTGTACAAAGCAAACTTCGCCGCGGTTCCTTCCCAAGCCGCGTGCATGAAGTGCCACGAACAAGTGAAGAAGGATAGTCCGCGGTTGGAGCCCCTACGCAAGGCGGCCTACGAAGGCAAGCCGATCCCGTGGGTCCAAGTACACCGCTTACCCGACTACGTCTATTTTAGCCACCAGGCGCACGTCAGCGCCGGCGTCAGTTGCGTCAGTTGCCACGGCCGCGTCGATCAGATGATTGAAGTGCGTCAGGAAAAGCCGCTGAACATGGCTTGGTGTTTGGAATGCCACCGCAACCCGGCGCCGAACATCCGCCCCGCGGAACTGGTAACCAAGCTCGATTGGGTGCCGGATCGCGATCCCGCCGTAATCGGCGCAGAGATCATCAAGCAGAAGCATATTGAACCTCCCACCAACTGTTCGGGGTGCCACCGATGAGTTTAGTTAAGATTCAGACTGCTAACCCCACCGGGAAGAAGTACTGGCGCAGTCTTAACGATGCCGCTGATACTCCTGAGTTCCGCGATTTTGTTCATCGCGAATTCCCGACGCATGCAACGGAAATGCTGGACGGCAATTCCCGCCGCACGGTGCTGAAGCTGATGGCCGCTTCGCTGGGCCTCGCTGGTCTAACCGCTTGCCGGCGTCCCGTCGAGCACATTCTTCCCGCGCAGTCCGGCGTTGAAGCCGATTTGTACGCTCCGGGCGAACCGTTCTTTTACACGACCGTTCATTCGATGGGCGGCCACGTCACCGGCTTGACGGTGGAAACGCACGACGGCCGTCCGACGAAGATTGAAGGCAATCCGGATCACCCGCACAGCTTGGGCAGCGCGACCGCGCTGGAGCAGGCAACCGTGCTGCAGATGTACGATCCCGACCGTTCGCAAAAGGTTCTGAACGGCGGCAAAGAAGCCAAGTTTGCCGATTTCGAAGGCGCGCTGAAGGGCATCTCCCTCGGCGACGGTTCCGGCCTCCGCTTCCTGAGCGAAACGGTGACTTCGCCGACCCTGAACGACCTTCGTTCGCAGGCTCTTAAGAAGTTCCCGAAAGCGAAGTGGGCGGAGTACGATCCGGCCTCTCGCGACCTCGAACTCGCCGGCACCTCTTTAGCCTTCGGCCAGCAGTTGTACGTGCACCCGCACTTCGATCAGGCGAGTGTGATTCTGGCTCTGGATAACGATTTCCTGGGCCTCGATTCTCCGTCGCCGTTCATGACGAAGCTCTACAGCAAGGGCCGTCGCGTCGAGAGCGAAGAAGATCTGGACAAGATGAACCGCTTGTACGCGGTGGAGAGCCAGTTCTCGATCACCGGTGCCAACGCGGATCACCGCTTGCGCATGACGGGCGCGGAAGTGAAGCAGTTCGCCATCGACCTCGCGGCGGCGTTAGGCGCAATGCCTGCGCTGAACGTGGTCAACAACGCGGCAAACGATAAGCGTGCGAAGTTCCTGGCCGTGCTGGTGAAGGACTTGAAATCGGCAGGCGCCAAGGCGCTGGTTTCGGCGGGTCCGCGGCAATCGGCGAGCGTGCAGGCGCTGGCGGCGTTGATCAATCAGTCGCTCGGTTCCACCTGCGTCAGCTACTCGAAGCCGGTCATCGATAAGAGCAGCATCGGCGTGGATGCGCTGAAGGCTCTGGTGGGCGAAATGAGCGCCGGTCAGGTTTCGACGCTGGTCATTCTCGGCGGCAACCCGGTATACACGGCTCCGGCCGATCTTCAATTCGGCGTCGCTCTCTCGAAGGTGCAGAACTCCATCCACCTGGGCCTCGAAGCGGATGAAACCGCGGCCGCATCGAAGTGGCACATTCCGGAAGCGCATTACCTGGAAGCATGGGGCGATCAGGCAACTTCCGATGGCACCCCGTCTATTCAGCAGCCTGTGATTCAGCCGCTGTTCGGCGGCAAGACGGCGCAGGAAGTTGTGGCTCTGTTGCTGGGCTCTCCGGCCAGCGCACATGACATCACGCGGAACTACTACAACGCGCTGGTCGCGGGTAACAAGGAACAGGCTTGGCGCAAGGCTCTCAACGACGGCGTTGTCGCCGGCGTGAAAACGGCGGAAGCGGTAAAGGCTTCGGCCGACGCGAAAAAGATCGCTGCCGCGCTGCAAGCTGAACCGAAGCCGGCGGCGGGCATTGAAGTCGGTTTCTATCCGAGCTCCGCAGTCTGGGACGGCCGCTTCGCCAACAACGGTTGGATGCAGGAAACGCCGGACCCGATGACCAAGCTCACCTGGGGCAACGCGGCGATGATCAGCCCGGCCACAGCGAAGAAGAATCGCATCAACGACGGCGACGTGATTTCGATTTCCAAGGGCGGCGTGAAGATGCAAGCGGCGGTGATGATCCAACCGGGTCATGCCGACGAAGCGATCTCCATCGCGCTTGGCTACGGCCGTCAAAAGGTCGGCCGCATCGGCAAGGATATCGGGTTCAATGCGAATTTGATTCGCACCGCCGACGGCTTCTGGTTCTCCTCCGGCTTTGCGATTGCCGATACCGGGGAGCGTCACCTGCATGCCACCACGCAGGAACACGGCGCGATAAACCAAGTGATCGCGAGCGCCGAACGCCAGAACGATCGCCCGATCGTCCGCGAGGCGACCGTCGAAGAGTATAAGAAGGAGCCGAAGATCATCGAAGAGATGGCCGAGGTTCCGGAACTCCAAGGCATCTATCCGCAGATTGTCTACGACAAGGGCTATCAGTGGGGTATGGCCATCGACCTGACGTCCTGCACCGGCTGCAACGCCTGCATCGTCGCTTGCACCTCGGAAAATAACATTCCGGTGGTCGGTAAGGATCAGGTGCTGCGCGGCCGCGAAATGCACTGGCTGCGCATGGACCGCTACTACACGGGCGATGAAAACGATCCGCAGGTTGTCGAGCAGCCCTTGCCCTGTATGCAGTGCGAAAACGCTCCGTGCGAGAACGTCTGCCCTGTGCAGGCGACGGCGCACAGCCCCGAAGGCTTGAACGACATGGCGTACAACCGCTGCGTCGGAACCCGCTACTGCGCCAACAACTGTCCGTTCAAGGTCCGCCACTTCAACTTCTTGAACTACCACAAGTCAGGCAAGGAAACCACCACGATTCCGGGCATCTCCACCAGGCTGGCGGAAGAGGAATTGGTTGGTCTCGTCTACAACCCCGATGTCACGGTGCGTATGCGAGGCGTCATGGAAAAGTGCACTTACTGCGTGCAGCGCATCGAACAGGCGCGCATTCACGCGAAGGTGGATGGCCGCCGCGAAATCAAGGAAGGCGAAGTCAAAACCGCCTGTCAGCAGACCTGCCCGGCGGACGCCATCTCGTTCGGTAATATCAATGACCCGAACAGCAAGGTCTCGAAAATGAAGAAGCAGGAACGCAACTACGCGTTGCTGGCCGAACTTGATATCCGGCCCCGCACGACGTACCTGGCGAAGTTGCGCAATCCCAATCCGGAGTTGACTGCATGAGTCTAATCGTCGAGCAAAATCCGGCGTTGATGGAGGTCAATCCGCCGCTTGTTAATAGCCCGGATTACCACGATCTAACGAACCAGATTACGGACATCACCGAAGGTGCGCTCAGTAAGACGCCGAAGAAATACTGGATCACGCTTGGGATCACGGCCAGCATCACCGGCATCCTCGGCCTCATGCTGGTCATCCTGGTCTGGAACGGCATCGGTATGTGGGGCAACAACCGGCCGGTCGGTTGGGCCTGGGACATCACAAACTTCGTGTTCTGGATCGGTATCGGCCACGCCGGTACGCTGATCTCGGCCATCTTGTTCCTGTTCCGTCAGAAGTGGAGAACGTCGATCAACCGTTCCGCCGAAGCGATGACGCTGTTCGCCGTCATGTGCGCGGGCATCTACCCGCTGTTCCATACGGGCCGTCCGTGGCGCGCGGCTTACTGGCTGTTCCCGATTCCCAACACCGACCTCAACCTGTGGCAGAACTTCCGCAGCCCGCTCATCTGGGACGTGTTCGCGGTCTCGACGTACTTCACGGTTTCCGCGCTATTTTGGTTCACGGGTCTGGTTCCGGATCTAGCCACGCTGCGCGACCGCGCTACATCGAAGGCCAAGCAAGTGGTCTTCGGGGCCCTTAGCCTGGGCTGGCGCGGTTCGGCCCGGCATTGGGCCAACTACGAAAAGGCTTACCTGATTCTGGCCGCCATCTCGACGCCGCTAGTGCTTTCGGTCCACTCCATCGTTAGCTTTGACTTCGCAACCTCGGTGATTCCCGGCTGGCACACGACGATCTTCCCGCCGTACTTCGTCGCCGGCGCCATCTTCTCGGGATTCGCCATGGTGATGACGCTGCTCATCATCGCGCGCTGGACACTGAACCTGCAGAACCTGATCACCATCAAGCACCTTGAGAACATGAACAAGATCATCCTGACGACGGGATCGGTTGTGGGTTACGCCTATGCGACCGAATTCTTCATCGCCTGGTATAGCGGCAACACCTACGAACGGTTCACCTTCATCAACCGCGCCTTCGGTCCTTACTGGTGGGCGTACTGGACGATGGTCACCTGTAACGTGATTTCGCCGCAGTTCTTCTGGTTTAAGAAGTTACGCCGCAGCATCCCGGTGATGTTCATCCTCAGCATCACGACGAACATCGGTATGTGGTTTGAGCGTTTCGTGATCATCGCGACCAGCTTGCACCGCGACTTCCTGCCGGGCTCGTGGGGCTACTTTAAGCCCACCTGGATCGACATGGCGACGTTCTTCGGAACGTTCGGCTTGTTCCTGACACTATTCCTGTTGTTTGCCCGCTTCCTGCCGATGATCGCGATCTCGGAAGTGAAGGGCGTGCTGACTACCGAAAAGCAGACCTTCAAAAGCGTTGCGACGGAGGTGGTTACGAAATGAACGCCGGTGAGCTAAGAGAGAAGCTCGGTCTGGGCGAAGACAAAGCCTGGGCGGTGGTGGGGAAGTTCTCCGATCCGCACGAACTGGTGGACGCGGGCCGCAAGATCAAGGAAATGGGCTATACGAAGCTCGACGCCATGTCGCCGTTTCCGGTCCACGGCATCGATGACGCCATCGGCGTGCCGCCTTCGAAGTTGGGCTGGCGCGTGGTGTGGTGCTCGGCTGCCGGCGCGGCAACCGCGTTGTTGCTGATCTGGTGGGTGGGTGCGGTGAACTATCCACTCAACATCGGCGGCAAGCCGCTGTTCGATTTCACCTATTCGATTCCCGTCACGTTCGAATTGACGGTATTATTCTCGGCGTTCGGAACGTTCCTCGGAATGTTCGGCATGAACGGATTGCCGAAGCTGTATCACCCGGCCTTCCGCTACAAGCACACGCATCGCGCCAGCGACGACAGCTTCCTGCTGGTGATTGAGGCGGACGATCCGAGGTTTGATCCGGAGAAGAGCGTGGAGCACATGAAGAGCGTGGGCGCCGCTGATGTGGAGGTGGTCGTAGGATGAGAGGCCTCAATCCAGTGGTTCAACCGGCAACAGTCCGGAATTCGCGGCGCGCCGGTTTCGCGGTAGCCGCCAGCATGTTCGTCCTGGTGTTGAGCGGTTGCGCGAGTATCCAGCGCGATCCTCCCGTGCAGGTCTGGGACGACATGAAGCATCAGCCGAAGTTCAAGGCTCAGTCGGAATCCGAGACCGTTCTGTTCGCCAACGGCCGCGTCACACAGCAGCCCGTGGTGGACACCGTGGTCCGTGGCCGGATGCACGAGGACACACCGTTCTTCACCGGCACGGAAAACGGCATGTACGTGGGCAAGTTACCCGTCCCCGTAACCGCCGAGCTTCTGAAGCTCGGACAAACGAAGTTCAACATTCATTGCGCTCCCTGCCATGACCAAACCGGCATGGGCAAGGGAATTGTTCCTACGCGCGTTCCGGCCTGGCAACCGGCGAATCTGACGGAAGATCGTATCGTCGATTACGCCGATGGCGAGATCTTCGACGTGATTTCGAATGGACGCCGCACCATGACGGCTTACCGCTACTTCATCACGGTAGAGGATCGCTGGGCGATCATCGCCTACGTGCGGGCGCTGCAGCGCGCGGCACACTCCAAGCTCGACGAAGTGCCGGCGGAAATGAGGGCGTCTCTCCAGTAGGGGCGAAAACACATGAGCGAACATCATCACGGTCATCATCAAACCGACAGCTACCAGATGGAGATGGACCGCTGGAACAAGGGGCGGAACGTTCTGGCCTTTATCACCCTGGCTAGCGTGCTCGCCTGCGTCGGCGGCTACTTCAGCGATCCGGCGCGCTTCTTCCGTTCTTACCTGGTTGCCTTCTCGCTAACCTCACTGGTTGGCGTCGGAGCCTTCTTCTTCGTCATGGTGCAATTCCTCACCGGTTCGGTGTGGAGCGTTTCGATGCGCCGCATCATGGAAAACATCATGTCGACGCTGCCGTTCGGGCTGCTGCTGTTTGTGCCCATCGCCTTCGGTCTGCGTTACATCTACCCTTGGACGGATCCGGCGGTCGTCGCCGCAAGCCCGGCACTGCGGGCGAAGTCGGGTTACTTAACCGAAAATTTCTTCCTGACCCGCACGGTTATTTACTTCGTTTTGTGGTCCATCTGGATCTACGCCATCTACCGCCAGTCCACTAAGCAGGACACGGAAAAGTCGATCAAGCAGATGCACATCGCCTCCGCGTGGAGCGCGCCCGGTTTGTTCCTGGCCGTCGTCGTCGGATCCTTCGCTTCCTTCGACTGGCTCATGTCCCTCGAACCGGCATGGTATTCCACCATCTTCGGCTTGATCTCGCTTTCGGGCGGATCGCTGACGTTCTTCTCCATCGTGACCCTGATCTGCCTGGCGTTCCGCCGTTCCGGAATCTTGGCCAACTCCATCACCAAAGAGCACTACCACGATCTCGGCAAGTGGCTGTTCGCACTAACCGCGTTTTACGCCTACACGGCGTTTTCGCAGTACATGCTGATCTGGTACGCCAACCTGCCCGAAGAAACAATTTGGTATCGCCACCGCATGGTGGGCACCTGGTTGCCCATCAGCCTCGCGATGCCGTTCCTGCGCTTCCTGATTCCGTTCTTTATCCTGTTGTGCCGCGGGGCCAAGCGTAGCCTGTCGATGATTGCCTTCATCGCCGTGTGGAGCATCCTGGTCGAATACATCGACCTCTACTGGATCGTGATGCCGACGTATTACAAGAACGGTCCGGAATTCCATTGGTTGGATCTGGCAACGCTGGGTGTGACCGGGGGTGTCAGCGCCACGGTGTTCTGGATCCGCTTCCGCCGCCACAAAATGGTGCCGGTAGGCGACCTGCGGTTCGAACAGAGCCTGCATTTTGAAAACGCGTGAGGAGCCGAGCATGAGCCACGATCATCATTCGCATGCCGACGAGTTGTACGATCACCAGATCGAACGCCACGATCCGGCAGAAGGTTACGACCGGTCGGAGCCAGCAGTTGGTTCGATCTTCGCGTTCACTGCCGGCAGCTTAATCCTGCTGACGCTAGTGATCGTCGCTCTGCAAGGGTACTTCGAGCAGGTCTATCAGGATGCGGTCCACGACAAGATCCTGACCGCGCCCAGTTCGCAGTTGCAGACGCTGCGCGATCGCGATAATTGGAACCTTTCGCATTACATGTATGGCGACCGCAATGAAAAGAGCGGCCGCGTCCGGATTCCGATCGATAAAGCAATGGACGAACTCGTCCAGGAATCCTCCTCCGGTAAGTTGTTCTACCCGGCGAAGGCGTCGCCCGTGAAGAAGGAAGATCCCGATCCGAACGCCCCGAAGTTTTAGCAGGAAAACGTCACAATGCGCATAAGAGCAAACACAATTCGAACCAGGGCCGCTTTCGCGGTGGCTGCCGTATTGTTGTGCGCTCCCTCGCTGTTTGCGCAGAAGTGGCGCGATCTCGCCGAACCCGGCGCTCTTCCCACTAACGTGCGTCCCGCGCAGTTGGTGGGCGTCGATATCGCAGAGCGTCTCGATCAGCAGGTGGACCTCGACCTGGAGTTTATCGCCGAAAACGGGTATCCCGTGAAGCTGCGCGATTACTTCAGCAAGGGCAAGCCGGTGGTTCTCGATTTGGTGTATTACAACTGCCCGATGCTGTGCACGTTGATTTTGAACGGCCAGGTTGAGGCGATGCGGGACGTGCCGTGGACTCCCGGGAACGAATACGAGGTCGTGACGATCAGTATTAATCCCGAGGAAGGCTACGACGTCTCGAAAAAGAAGAAGCAGATTTACCTTGCCAGTTTCGACCGCCCGGCCCCCGGTTGGCATTTCCTGGTGGACAAGGGCGGCAACGCGAAACGGTTGGCGGATATGGTGGGCTACCACTATAAATACGATCCGCAGGTCGGCCAGTATGCGCATCCCTCGGCCATCATGGTGCTGACGCCGGAAGGCAAGGTCGCGCGTTATCTGTACGGCGTCCGCTACAAAGCAAGCGATCTGCGCTTCGCTCTGGCTGAGGCCTCGGAAGGGCGCTCCACCATGGCCCTCGAAAAGTTCCTGTTGCTCTGCTACCACTACGATCCGAAGTCGCATGCCTACGTACTGTTTGCGGAAAACTTCATGCGGGCGGGTGGAATTCTGACTCTTACGTTGATTGGTTTATTTCTGTTCTCCATGTTCCGCAAGGAACGGGCACGCGCGACAGCGCGACTGAAGGGGCCAGTAGAGGTTCCGTTCAAGGAAGGTTTGGCTTAAATGGAGTGGGTTCGTTCATTGATGCTGCCCCAACAGGGGTCTGACTTCGCGAAGGAAGTCGATTATGTCTACATGGGCATCTTTTGGCTGTCGGTGGTGATGTTCATCGGCATCGTGGTGGCTATGTGTTACTTCGCGTGGCGGTACCGCTACGTGCCCGGACGCGTGACGCCGCACCAGACACATAACACGACGCTCGAAATCCTGTGGAGCGTGCTGCCATTGCTGCTCTGCGTGGGTCTCTTCTTCTGGGGCATGAAAGCTTACATGAAGTTCATCGTGGCGCCCGGCGATGCGATGGAAGTTCAGGTCACCGGCCAAAAGTGGCAGTGGCAGTTTGAATATCCCGATGGAACGCGTAGCCTCAACGAATTGCACGTACCGGTGAATAAGCCCGTCCGCCTGGTGATGACCAGCGTCGATGTGATTCATGACTTCTATGTGCCCGACATGCGCGTCAAGCATGACGTCGTTCCCGGCCGTTATACGCAGCTTTGGTTTAACCCCACCGTGCTCGGCGAGCATGTGGGCACCTGCGCCGAATATTGCGGCAAAGGCCACTCCGATATGCGCGCCAAGGTATTCGTCGAAACGCAAGCTGACTACGAAAAATGGATGGCCACGGGCGGCACGGAATGGGAAGACTATAAAACCCACATGCAGGACTGGGGCAAAATCCAGTGGGATCGCAAGGGTTGCGGTACCTGCCACACGGTGGACGGCTCTTCGAGCAAAGGTCCGTCGTGGAAGGGAATTTGGGGTTCTCAAGTGAAGGTGAAGCAGAGCGACGGCAAAGTTGCAACGGTCACCATCGATGAGAATTACATTCGTGAATCGATCATGCAGCCCGGCGCGAAGGTGGTGGATGGATTTGAAAACATCATGCCGACCTTCCAGGGCCTGCTGCGGCAAAATGAAATGGACGGCTTGGTGGCGTACATCAAGTCGTTGCAATAACGCGTGAGGTGAATGCGCGCCCGTCCAAAAATGGGTGTGCCAAGGAACAAAGATGGAACATACACTCACAACCGGAGCTCCGGCGGGCCAACACCCGCAATCGGAGAAAAACTACCTCAACGAGACCACCGGCATCTGGAGCTGGATGACGACGGTCGACCACAAACGCATCGGCCTGATGTATCTGGTCGCTGTGTTGACGGCCTTCACTATTGGCGGCGTCTTCGCGCTGCTGGTGCGGCTGGCACTGCTGAACCCGCAGCATACGCTGTTCGGGAAGCAGTGGGTGACGGCGGAAATGTACAACCGCTTCTTCACGCTGCATGGCGTGGTGATGGTGTTCCTGTTCATCATTCCCTCCATTCCCGGCGCACTGGCGAACTTCGTTCTTCCTCTCATGCTGGGCGCACGAGACGTCGCTTTCCCGCGATTGAACCTGATGAGCTTCTACCTGTGGGTGATCGGCGCGGTGATGGGCATTACGTCGATGATCGTGGGCGCGGTCGATACCGGCTGGACGTTCTACACTCCCTATAGCACCGCGGCCGATGGCGCCGTGAATCTGATGGTGATGGCGGCGTTTGTTCTCGGCTTCTCCTCCATCCTCACCGGCTTGAACTTCATTGCCACCGTCCACAAGCTGCGCGCTCCGGGCATGGGCTTCTTTGACATGCCGCTGTTCGTTTGGTCCATCTACTCGACGGCGATCATTCAGATCCTCGCCACCCCGGTGCTGGCTATCACCCTCGTGCTGCTCGCCATCGAGCGTACCTTCAAAATCGGCATCTTCGATCCGGCCATCGGCGGCGATCCCGTGCTGTTCCAGCACTTCTTCTGGTTCTACTCGCACCCCGCCGTGTACATCATGATTCTGCCGGGCATGGCGATTATCTCCGAACTGATTCCCACGTTCTGCCGTAAGACGATCTTCGGCTACCGCGCCATCGCCTACGCCAGCGTTTCGCTCGCGCTCGTCAGCTTCATCGTCTGGGGCCATCACATGTTCGTTTCCGGACAGAGCCAACTGGCTTCCATCGTCTTCTCGGCGCTGACGTTCCTCGTCGCGATCCCCTCCGGCGTAAAGGTATTCAACTGGTTGACCACGATGTACAAGGGCAACATCACGTTTGAGACGCCCATGATCTACGCGTTGTCGTTCCTGTTCCTGTTCGGTATCGGCGGCTTGACGGGCATCTTTTTTGCGACCCTCGCCACCGACGTTCACCTCACCGACACCTACTTCGTCGTTGCCCACTTCCATTACGTGATGATGGGTTCCACGGCGATCGCCTTCTTCGGCGGTCTGCACTACTGGTGGCCGAAGATGACCGGCAAGATGTTCAACGAAACCTGGGGCCGCATCGGCGCCTTCCTCGTGTTCATCGGCTTTAACGTCACCTTCGGTTCGCAGTTCATTATGGGTTCGCAGGGCATGCCCCGCCGCTACTTTAATTACCTGGATCAATACGCCAACATCCACATGATTTCAACCGTGGGAAGTTGGATCCTCGGCCTGGCCTTCCTCATCATGGCGGTGAACCTGCTCGCTTCGTTGAAGACCGGGAAGCAGGCCCCCGACAATCCTTGGGGCGGCACCACTCTTGAGTGGGAGACCAGTTCTCCGCCCATCACGCATAACTTCCATGAACAGCCGGTCCTGCAACATGAGCCGTACGACTACCGGCATAGAACGACAACGCACGTTTAGGCAGCGATACCATTACGGAATAAGCAAACTCTATGAGTTCAACAACCGCAGATCTCCATCACGGTCACGGGCATGACCCGAACGCTCCTGAGAGCGATCCGCATTTTCAACATCACTTCACTACGATGGAGCAGCAGTTCGATACCAGCAAGATCGGTATGTGGCTGTTCCTCGTCACCGAAGTGCTGACGTTCGGCGGCTTGTTCGCCGGCTTCGGCTTGTTGCAAGGCAAGTATCCTCAGGAATTCATTGAAGCTCACGAGCACCTGCAGCGCCTCGCCGGCGCCGGCAACACCGTTGTCCTGCTGTTTTCCAGCTTCACCATGGTGATGGCCGTGCTTTCGGCCAAGTCGAACCAGAAAGAAAAGACGGTTCGCTACCTCTGGATGACGGTCGCCTGCGCCCTGATCTTCATGTGCGTCAAGGCGTACGAATATCACCATAAGTATGAAGAAGGATTGCTGCCCGGCTACTGGTACCACCATGAGGGCGACCTCATTAAAGGCAGCCACGGATACGCGTCGTTCTTCAGCTTCTACTTCATGATGACCGGCTTGCACGGCCTCCACGTCGTGATGGGCGCCATCATGTTGTCATGGCTTGCCATTCGCGCAAACCGCGGCGAATTCAGCAGTACCTATTACACTCCCATCGACCTCGTGGGCCTGTTCTGGCACTTGGTCGATTTGATCTGGATCTATCTCTTCCCGCTGTACTACTTAATCAAATGAGCTCACACAACGGACATACCATCGATTTTAAGAAGGAAGGCCGCGCGCACCTTCTGACGCTGCTGACGCTGCTGTTTTTGACCATCGTCACGGTGGGCGCCTCGTATATCGATTTTGGCTCTGGAAACATCGTCATCGCGCTGGTCATCGCCACGATGAAGGCCTCCGTCGTTGCCCTGTTTTTCATGCACCTGTTGCACGATAAGCCGGTGAACAGCGTCATCGCCGTCTCAGGATTCTTGTTTCTCGGGCTCTTCCTGACGTTCGTGCTGCTCGATCTCGGCTACCGCAAGGATTCCATTCCGCGGAATTGCGCTCCAGGCGCGCTCTGCAGTGGCAGTCGCGTGGTTCCGCCGGCCGGTGCAGCAGCGCCTGGCGGCGCAACTCCGGCGCCCGCTGCCGATAAACGCGAATAGTCTCGTTACAAAACGTACCGGGAGAAGGGGATGGCGCAACACGCCGTCCCCTTTTCAATTTCTCCCCTCGTTCCAAAATCCCGCCGCCGCTGTCTCTATCGCCGTCGATCCTGTATCCGCCAGGGCGTGGACATTCGCGCCGGAGATTCGCTATGGTGACGACAGTGGAACCGCTCACACCTGAACAAATTCGCGTCCTGGGATCTTTGGTTGAAAAAGAAATCACGACGCCCGAATACTACCCGCTGACGCTCAACGCAATCGTCAACGCCTGTAATCAAAAATCAAGCCGCGATCCGGTGGTTTCCTATGACGAGCCAACCGTACACGAAGCTCTCGCCGCACTGCGCGCCGTCGCACTCGCCGGACGCGTCAGCGGAGCAGGGCATCGCGTGGAAAAATACGGCCACTCTCTCGGCGAACATCTGAACCTCGGCCGCCGTGAAACGGCGTTGCTTTGCGTGTTGATGCTGCGCGGGCCACAAACCGTAGGCGAGTTACGCGGACGTACCGAGCGCATGTACGAATTCAGCGACATGGATGAAGTGGAAAGCGTTCTCGAATCCCTCGCTGGAAGAAGTCCCGACCCCCTGGTTGCTCCCGCCGCCCGTGGACGCTGGGTGCAGTTGCTGGGCGGGGCCGGCGCTGTGGAAGCGGCATCTTCGATGCCGCACGCGGTTTCTCCTTCGGTTGCCGACCCCCATCCCCTCGAAGCTCGCATCGAGGCGCTGGAACAGCAGGTGGAAGAACTCAAATCGTTGTTCGAAACCTTCCTCAAACAGTTCGAATAAACGCGCCCATCGGGTACCATCAAAGTTTATGCACGATCCCCATTCCCCGACCCACGGCCATCACCACCATCCGCACCAGGCTGACTCCTCCGGCCGCCGCCAGGTCAACGTCAAGCGCGTCGACGAATGCTCCACGATGGATGAGCTGATCCGTAACTGTTTTCCGGCTTTCGGCGGTGCCTTCCTGCGCCGCGTGTACACAATTCTCGATCACGCCATCGGCCGCGGCTGCCCCATCACGCTGGCAGTGGCCGGGCCCGTCACCGTTTCCGGACAGCATCAGGCCTGGCTCATCCCCCTCCTCGAAACCGGTTGGATCGCCTATCTCAGCACTACCGACGCCGTCTGCTATCACGATGGCCACCGCAGTCTTGACGCCCACCGCTACGGCCCCATTCATGAGGTCCCCATTTGGGGCGACGACGGCGCGCTGCGTGACGACCGGACGATCCGTGTCACCGATATGGCTTTTGATGAAGACGTGCTCCTCGATCAGGACCGCTTCCTCACCGCCGTCCTCTCGCGTCCCGAGTTCCAGCGTTCGATGACCGGCACGGAGCTGCGCTATCTCCTTGGCGGCTATTACTCCCAGCAGGAACGCCGCAATCAGGTGAGCGAGGGTCTTCTCGCCGCGTGCCACCGTTTGGCGATTCCCGTTTTCGTCGGCGCCCCCGGCGATGGCAGCGTGTTCCTCAATTCCATGAAGCTGTGGGCGATGAAGCAGGCAGGCCTCATCGAATCCTACGCTTTCGAACTTGACCTGCACGCCGAAGTCTATGAAGCGTGCGCCTATCACCGCTGGGGCCTGTTCGACAGCCCCGCGCAAGCGCTCGGAACCGTGATCCTCGGCGGCGGCGTGCCCAAGAATTACAATCTGCAACCCGAGCCCGCGCTCGGACAAGTGCTGGGTATCCCGAACGTGCGCGGATACAACTTCGACGTGCAGATCGTCACCGCTCCCGTCACCGATGGCTCGCTCTCCTCTTGTCCGCCCGCCGAAGCCGTCACGTGGGGCAAAGTCGATAAAGATACCTACCTGCAGGCCACCGAAAGCATGCAGGCCGATTACTCCACATTGATGCCGTTCATCGTGAAGGCCCTGCTCGAAAACCGGCAGCGGTACCAGGAGCGGGCGGAGCAAATCGGGGAAGAGAAACTCTACGAAGTGGAGCCCAACGCGAAAGGATATTTACGGCCGCGCGAAGGCTACCGTTTATATGAGCACCGCGAGGAATTGATTGGTAAATTGACGGACGATGTCAGGGCGAACCGGGAATGGTTGCTCGAAACCCTGCAGTATCCGCTGGCCGCCGGTTAAGTTTTCGCAACTGGTTTCCGCGAATACTTAGGCTTGCAGGAAGGGTTCGGTCTGTGGCGATGCCCGCACGCGGCTGGAGTGAGAGAAGGCGTTCGCAGCGCAGCGTGCGCATTCGTCGCCTTCCAGGTGATCGATGCGCTTCCAGCCCTGCACCCTCACAAAGGTACTCCCACAAAGGGTGGTGCCCTCTTTCAAACGCGCTTCGTCCACCAGATGTTGTTTCCGGCTCTCTGACAAAAGTTTGATGTACGTCAACGCGCCCTCCGAAGTCTTATTTCGCGAAAAATCCGACGAGTACGGATCAAAAAACGTATCGGTTAACTATGCCGTACTTTTGAACTGAATTCCATAGGAAAATGGACCCATCCCAAGTAGGAAAGTGGTCCCTCAGGTAGCCATCTGGCAGGGGAGATGTGGAGTGAACCCGCGGGAGCGGAGTACCATGGCAATGATGACCGATACGCAGAAGCACGTTCTACTATGGGTGGCTCCTGAATTCTTGCAGTCGCCCGGAATCATTCGAATTCTCGAGCAGGTAGGGGCGCTGGATCTAAAATCCGGTGGCGGCGAGGAAGTAATGGAGGCCGCCGCGCGCAGCGGCGGGTTCGCGTTGAGCGGCGGATTGGTGGACGCAAACCATGGCGCGGGCATGTGGATTGCTCCCGGCGATTCGCAGAATTTGAGGCTGATGATCCCGTGGGCGTTCGTGCGCTGCACCGTGCTCGCGGAGACGCAGCAATCGTCGAAGATTTTCGGCTTGGCTGCGGATCTTTCCGCTCGTCCGAATGGTAACGAGCCCGGCGGTAAGGACTGAAACGCTCCCGTCCGGCTCTGAATCTTATGGCCGTGCAGTAAAAATATCTTGGCAAGCGGAGGAAATGAAATGAGAGTAGGAATTGTTGGCATTGCAGCATTGAGTCTATGGCTGGCCGGCTGCGCGAACTCGGGCGGCGGCGCCAATGGGCCCCACGCCACAGTGCTGATGCGCGACGGGGCGCGTGTCAGCGGAATCGTAACGGCCACCTCGCCGAGTGAAATCACACTCGCCGGCGACGACAAGGCCGCGCATACCATTGCGATGAAAGACGTCCGCCGCGTCGATTACGATCAACCCTCCCCAGCGGGTGCGGTCGAGGAACCCGTGCATGACGCGCACGATCATCCCGCGCAAGCGGCCATCACCACCAAGACACAGGAACTGCCCGTGGGCACGAAGATTTCCGTGCGCAACGAAGAGACCATCGACTCCAGCAAAGCCGTGGAAGGCCAGGTGTACGCCGCCGAAGTCACGCATGACGTTTCCGACGAAAGCGGCGCGGTTGTCATCCCGCGCGGATCGAATGCGCAGGTTGTGATTAAATCGGCCTCTGGCGGCGGCAAAATCCGCGGCGCGGCGGATCTCGTTCTGGACCTTCGCGCCGTATCTGTTGACGGTCAGGCATACGCCTTGAGCACCAGGGACATTGCGCAGAAGGGGCGAGACGGCGTGGGTAAGAACACTCGCACAGCCAAATTCGCGGGCGGTGGCGCCGCAGTCGGCGCAATCATCGGCGCCATCGCGGGCGGAGGTAAAGGCGCTGCGATCGGTGCGGCTGCGGGCGCGGGAGCCGGAGCCACCACGCAGGTTCTCACCAGGGGACAGATCAAAGTTCCCGCGGAAACCGTGATGACCTTCCAACTCGATCGTCCACTCCGCGTCGTCGCCGCAAAATAAGTCCTTTTCGTTCCTCATCTAAGGGCGGCGTTTTTGCCGCCGCCCGCAGCCTCTTGCTAGACTATGTCAATGGATTTAACACCCATTGCCATTGAGGTTCAGCGTTGAAGCGGTTATGGCTTGGGCTGTTTCTTATCATTGCTGCGTCCTCTGTGCTGCTGATCTCCGATTGGAATCAGCGCGTCGTCCATTCCTCTCAACTCCCCCGCGTCGCGTTCGTCCAGCACGTCTCACAGAAAGTTTTTGACGACGCCATCCAGGGCATGAACGAAGCCCTTGCCGAAGAAGGTTTGACCGACGGCCAGACCATTTCTCTTCAAAAATTCAACGCGGAGGGTGACGTCGGCACCGGGAACACCATCGCCAAACAGGTCTCCGCCGGCGGCTACGACATGATCATCACCATGTCCACGTTGAGCCTCCAGTCCGTGGCTAACGCGAACAAGGACGGCAAAACGAAGCACGTCTTCGGACTCGTGTCCGACCCCTCGATCGCTGGTGTGGGCATCAGCAAAGCCAATCCGCTCGATCACCCCAAGCATCTCGCGGGACTAGGTACCATGCAACCCGTCGAAAACGCCTTCCGCACCGCGCGCCGCGTGTTTCCCGGTTTGAAGAAAGTGGGCGTGGCGTGGAATGCCACGGAGGCCAACTCCGAGGCCACCGTGAAAGTCGCGCGCGCCGTTTCAAAGGAACTCGGAATTGAACTGATCGAAACCAACGTCGATAGCAGTCCCAACGTGGGTCAAGGCGCTGAAGCGCTGATTGGCCGCGGAGCCCAGGCGATTTGGGTTGGCGGTGATCTCACCGTCATGGTGGCCGTGGATTCCGTGATTGGCGCGGCACGCCGCGCGCACATTCCGGTATTTTCCAATACTCCGGATTTCACAAAGAAGGGCGCGATCTTTGACCTCGGAGCCAACTATTATCAGGTGGGCCACGATGTTGGCAAAATGGCCGCCAGCGTCTTGAAAGGCCAGGACCCCGCGACCATTCCCATTCGCAACGTGGTTCCGGAAAAACTTTTCCTGAATCGCAGCGCCCTAAGAGGATTGAAGGACAACTGGACCTTCCCCGAAGATCTTGTCGCGAAAGCAGCCATCGTTATTGACGATCAAGGCGAGCATTCGCGCGAACAGGTACCCGCGCCCAAAGCGATTACGAAACTGTGGAAGCTCCGCCTGGTTCAGTTGAACAACGCCGCGGAAGTGGAGGAGACGGAGCATGGACTTCGCGAAGGCTTGCTCGCGCAGAAACTCGCCGAAGGACGCGACTACGAATTCAAAGTAGGCAACGCGCAGGCCGACATGGCCACACTGAACACCCTGGTGGATGCCGCGCTTTCTGAAAATGCCGATTTGATCGTCACCTTCTCTACGCCAACCTTGCAAGTCGCGTTGCGGAAAGTGGAGAAGACTCCGGTGGTCTATACCTACGTGGCCACGGGACTCGCTGCCGGCGTGGGACGCTCGCGTACGGATCATCGCAAGAACTTCACGGGTGTCGACGTCATGGGTGCATATCCCGAAATGGTGACGCTGATCAAAACGCATTTCCCAAAGATCAAGCGCATCGGCACGCTGTACTCACCCGCGGAAGCCAACATGATTGCCGCGTTGGAGCTATTGCAGGACGCCGCGAAAAAGGCAGGTATCGAAGTGATTGGCGTTCCCGTAAACGCGAGCACGGAAGTGTCAGACGCCGCACTCGCGCTGACCGCCAAAGGAGTGGACGCCATCGTCCAGGTGGCCGGCAACATCACGGCGATTTCCTTTGGCACCATTCTGCAAGCCGCCAACAAAGCAAAGGTTCCCACCTTCGCCTTCACCAAGCCCCAGGCGCTTGCCGGCGCGCCCGTGACTCTGGCTCGCGATTACGAGGAGTCTGGAAAGTTAACGGCGGAGCTGGTGGCAAGAATCATGCGCGGGGAAAATCCGCAATCCATTCCGATTCAGGCGCTGAACGTGGACCACCTGATGGTCAACATGGAAGGCGCACGCGCCATCGGCCTCAATATTCCTGAGGCACTGGCAAAACGGGCGGATCAGGTGATCGGGCAATAGCAATGGAAATCACAACGATACAGAGGCCCGATGGACGCGTCGAACTCGGCTTGAAAGGCCGTCTCGATGGCTACTGGTCCGACCATCTCGCCAAGCATCTGCAGGAAGTGATTCGCCTGGGCGCGCGCGGCGTGTGGGTGGATCTTTCGGAAGTGGGCTACATCAGTTCGATGGGTTTGCGCGTGCTGGTGGAAAATTATAAAACGCTTGCCGGCATTCAGGGTTCGTTTGGCTTGTTGAATCCGTCGCCGCAAGTGACCACGGTGCTGCGCATGACGGGCCTGCTGGATCAATTGACAAAGCCCGCAGCGCTCGCGACTGTTGAAGAGGACACGCCCGCAGAGATTATTGAACGTGGCTCCACGCTTTACGAAGTGCACGTGCATCCTTCCGCAAAGGGATTCCGTTGTGCCACGATTGGCGAACCAGGGTTGCTGACGTTCGCCTCCTACACCGCCAGCGCATGTCGGCAAGTTTCGTTTCCCGCAGCGACGCTCGCCGTTGGACTGGGCGCCTTCGGCAACAGCTTTGAAGATTCTTGCCCGCGTTTTGGCGAGTTCCTCGCCGCGGGCGGCGCTGCCGCTTATCAACCCACCGATGGCAGCAACGTCGCCGATTATCTTCTGACGCACAAGGATTTGATTCCCGAAGTGCAGGTGTTGAACGCGCTGCGCTGCGAAGGGGATTTTTCGCACTCGCTTCGCTTTAGCGCGAATGGCGAGCGCGGCATCGGTTTGTCATCGATCGTGGAAGAATGTCTGTCGCTAACGAATGCCGATCAAGCAGCCCTTGCTATCGTGGCGGAGGCCAGCGGATTGGTGGGCGCATCGCTGCGCAAGTCGCCTGTGGAGTCGTCCAACAACACCGACATCTTTGCGCATCCCGAAATTCGTCAATGGATTTCGTTCTCTCCCGAACAAGTGCATGCGCGGACCATGGTGCTGGTAGTAGGTGTCGTGAGCCGATCTTCGGAAGGCCCTCTGGGAACATTCCTCCGGCCCATCGGCAAATTGCAAGGACACTTCCACGGAGCGGCGTTTTCGTACCAACCCTTGAAACGAGGCAAGTTGGATTTGACGGATACGGTGAAATCGTTGTTCGGCACCGCCGCGCTTGAAGGTGTGCTGCACCTGATTTATGACGACCGCGACGCCAACGGCGCTGGTGAAAGCGAATTTGTGCGCGGCGCCTGCTGGATTGGCCCGATCACTGAAGTCTCGAAGGAGGCCACCGCATGAGTCTGCTCATCGGCGCCATGACCATCGGGTTCATCCTTTCTTTGCTCGCATTGGGAGTTTATCTTAGCTTCCGGATTTTTGGTTACTCCGATATGACCACGGAAGGCACCATCACTCTGGGTGCGGCTGTGACGGCGATTCTTCTTGTAAAAGGCGTGGACCCGTTTATCGCCACCGCCGCCGGATGTGTTGCCGGTGCGATTGCGGGGGCTGTTACTGGAATCATTCATACACGATTCGGGATCAATGGATTGCTCGCGGGCATCCTGGTGATGACGGCGCTTTACTCGATCAACCTACATGTGATGGGCAGGAGCAACGTGCCGCTGCTTGCCGGAGAGAACTTCACCACGCATGCGGAAAAACTAGGCCGAATGGTGTTCGGCTCGGAGACGGTGAACGTTGCGGGATGGGACGTGAGTTCGCGCGATCTCTCCGTGCTTATCGTCGCCGCGCTTTCGATCACCGCGATTTCGATTTTGCTTTACATGTTCCTGCGCACGGACCTCGGCACCGCGCTACGAGCCACGGGGGACAACGCGCAGATGATCCGAGCGACGGGCGTCAACGATGGCAACATGATCGTGCTTGGCCTCGCGATCTCCAATGGTTTGGTCGCGCTGGGCGGTGGGCTGCTCGCGCAATATCAAGGATTCGCCGACGTGCAGATGGGCATCGGTATGCTCGTGTGGGGCTTGGCCAGTGTGATCATCGGCGAAGCATTGGTCGGCACAAAACAGATCGGCTACGCGATTGTCGGCGCGGTGATGGGGTCCATTCTCTTCCGCCTGCTGGTGGCCGTGGCGCTGCGCTGGGGTGTGAATCCGAACGACCTGAAGTTGATTACCGCCATCTTCGTCTTCGCCGCACTGGTGGTGCCTGGGTTCCTCGAAAAACTCAAAAAGAAGGGGAAGCCGGCGCATGCTTGAGATTCGCAACATCTGGAAAACGTTTTACGCCGGCACGCCGAATGAGGTGCGCTCGCTGCAGGGCGTGAACCTCAGTATCGAAGACGGCTCGTTCGTCATCGTCATCGGCACCAACGGCTCCGGCAAATCGACGCTGCTGAATTCGGTGGCGGGCACGTTCTTTGTCGATGACGGCACGCTGCACTTAGACGGCAAAGACATCACAAAGTGGCAGGAGTACCAGCGCGCCCCGATGATTGGCCGCGTGTTTCAGAACCCGTTCAGCGGTACGTCGCCGAATCTGACCATCGGTGAGAACATCGCGCTGGCGTCCCGCCGCGGTATGAGCCGCAGTCTCGGTTGGGTTCGAGATAAGAAGCTAACCCAGCAGATTCGCGAACGTGTGGGCCGCTTGAACATGGGCTTGGAAAATCGCTTGGAAGATCCCATCGGCACGCTCTCCGGCGGCCAGCGCCAGGCGCTTACGCTGATGATGGCGACGTGGGTGAAGCCGAAGTTGCTGTTGCTGGACGAACACACGGCCGCGCTCGATCCAAAAAGTGCCGATCAAGTGATCAAGCTGAGTGAAGAGGAAATCTCGCGGGAGAAATTGACGTCGCTGATGGTGACGCACTCGATGCAGCAGGCGGTCAATTTGGGAGACCGCCTCATCATGATGCACCGCGGCCGCGTACTGCATGACATCCGCGGGGCAGAGAAGCAGCGGCTGCGCCCCGAAGATTTGTTGCAAAGATTCGAAGACATCCGCCGCGCCGATCGCCTGGACGAAAGCGCGGCGGAGATGCTCAAACGGGCCTACGTGTAGGCCACCCTACTTCGTCTTATCCGCCAAAAACGCGAGCGTTGCCGGCCACGCCACTGCTGCGCTGGATGCGTTATAGCTGCCGCGTTGGTCGCAGAAGAAGCCGTGGTCGGAGTCGGAGAATTCGGTGGCGACGAACGTCTTGCCATTCGCGCGGAGTTCGGCGTTGATGGCTTCCACGTCCTTGGCGGGAATGAAGTGGTCTTTGCCGGCCCAGAAGAACAGCACGGGAGCCTGCAAATCTTTCAATCGAGCCATGATTCCCGGGTTGAACTGGTTCGGGTGGATGCCGCCCCCGTAGTAAGAGATGGCGCAGGCGAGCGGTTCGAGAATGGCCGAGAGGCACGCCGTGCGGCCGCCCATGCAATAGCCGATGGCGGCGATCTTCAGGCCTTTCGCGTTCTCGCGCAGCCAGGCAACGGAGGCTTTCACATCGGCTTCGATGCCTTCCTGCGTCATCGCGCCCATCTGCGCGAAGGCCGGACCCATGTCGGCTTCGGTGTAGCCCACGTCGAAGCCTGCGGCGGAGCGATGGAAGAGTTCGGGCGCGAGCGCCAGGTAGCCTTCCTTCGCGAAACGTTCGGTGACGTCACGGATGTGCGAGTTGACGCCAAAAATTTCCTGATAGACGATGATCGCGGCGCGCGGCGCGCCTTCCGGCTTCGCCAGATACCCGCGCATAGTGCTGCCGTCGGCTACGGCGATGTTTACAAATTCAGTCTGTATGGCCATGAAAATCCTCTGGTAAGGGGATACGAAACGGGACGATTATAGCATCGGCCTTGGGCGTTGGGCCACGTGGGACGTCGTGCGTGGGCTGCTCCGGCGGCTCGTTTCTTTCTGCGAAAGCCTGTTTACGAAAACCAGGTTTACAAAAAAGCGTTTACGAAAACACGTTTAGGAAAACCGGGGAGTCCCCTCCGTTACCGTCGGGGCTCGAAAATCGGTTCGGACCGTTTGTTGACGGCCGGAAAAACAAAAGAGCGCTCTTTGTTGCCGCTGACATACACTCAACGACGAAGAGACCGCTGGATAGTTACTCAACGGCAAAGCAACCACTGACACACACTCAGTGGCCAAGAGACCGAATGAACCGGTACGGCGGCCCGGTCCGTGATTATTACCTGCACACGGCACAGGAACTATGAAGACAGTCATCCTTCCAACACACGCAGACCCGCTACGAGTTACCTAGGACGTCGCTCTTGGTCGATCTGGCCCTCTGCTGGAGGAACGCTCAGACTCCTTGCCTGCATGTTAGGGCATGGGTTGTCGAAATTGGCGCGGGGCGGAATGCGATGTGGTTGAAAAGGGGGGAGATTGAGTTCGGGGATTTGGTGTGATGCGCGTTTTGGGAATGGTATTTGAGTGTACTGTCCCGCGTTTCGTACTGTCCCGCGTTTCCCCGCGTTTCGACCGCGTTTCGATTTGCCCCCATTTGCCCCCACGCCCCGCTCTAACCGGCGAGGCTTGTATGATCAGTTGAACGGATTCGGGGGGAAGGTCAGAGCTTCTGATCGGCGCTCACGAGAACTCGGACTGGTCCAACGGCAAGCTCGTCATCGACGCCAACCACGGCCCCATCCATCTCCTCCAAACCGCCTTCTACGCAGTGAAGCTCGAAGTGCAGCGTAGACGTTGTGTTTAACCCGCTGTCCGATGAACTCCGAGGTACTTCCTGCGGATGAACAGCGCTGCATCAACAACGAGGCCCACCGACGCCCACTGTAGTGCTCCACCCGCAATTAGTCCCAAGCCAGACACCCAAGGCATTGGATCGATATAGTGCGCCGGATACCAGTCTCGCATCGCCCAGAAGCCGAATCTGCCAACGAAGGCAAGGATTTGGACAGGCCACACCGTTTTAGGAGCTAGAAGGTTTGCCGTCAAAGCGCCAGCCGTCGCCAAGGCTCCAATGACTAGCCCGGCCTTCGTCCATCTGAGAGACTTGAGAGCAAACATGCTAGTGGTAGATACGCCGGGCATTGTTGGGGCCGAGCGGACCGTAAAGGTCCTGACGGATTCTATTCTCGAAATCGATAGCTTTCTGGACCGCTCCTCCTTGTCCGAGACCTCGACTCAGGTCTGGACCAATGATTCCCGCCGCTGGCATCGACCTTGCATTCATGTCCTGCCACATCGCCCAGGCATGACCCAACTCATGCCAAGCTGCGATCTGAGGCGTCATGCTCCGAAGAATCGCATTAGAGTCCCACTTTAGTCGCATTAAGCCTGTCGTGTTCAGATTTGATGCCAGTTGCGGATTGACCAACACTCGTGGGTTTTGGTTGCCAATTTCGCCGGGCGCATAAGTGTAGGCAGCCTCACCTGCGCCCTTCCCTGGTAGTGCTTGATCCGTTAGTCCAAATTCAACCACCTGCTTGGCTCCAACGACGTCGCCCAAACCCTTTGCGGCATCCCCCATCTTGGCGAAGTCCGAAAGTGATCCCTGGACGCCAACGAAGTATCGAGTGTTCTTACCATCTTTGACTTCGTTGATGTACAGTTTGTTCCCGGCCTTCTCGCCAACGGAATCCGCCAAAACCTTCAGTGCTTTCTTCCTCTCGTCTTCGTCTCCGAGCAGTTCTATCGCATTTCCCGAAGGGTCCACGTACAACAGCGGGTTGTTACGGCCATACGAATAGAGATTCCAACTCTGCGGGTCAAGAATATGCTGGTCTATGAACGGGGCGTCCGGCGATGTGAAGCGACCCTGCGCCGAACTCATGTACCTCGCCCCAAAAAAGTCCAGTCCGCTCTCCGCATCCCGTTCCTTGCCGGTAAACTGGTTGGCAAAATGCACAAAGTGTGGAGTCCAGTCGTACCTCAAGGAGGTGTGCATCGTACACTCAGTTCACTGCGGACAGCCGATAGAGCTTAACAGCCGCCGCATCCGCAAGAATGACTAGAATTACAACACCCGCATAGAGTGCATAGGGCGGTTTCACCTGTAACGGCTCCACGTGCATCGCCTGGGCTGTCTGGTAGAAGACGAAGAGCGTCAGCACGGCGCAAGCGATAATCGCCAATATTGCACCCAGTTTGGCGTAGGTTCCATTCAGGACGAGTATTGGCCCTAGAATCAGGGCGAGAGGCCCTAGCAGCAACCCGCCGTAATAGACCACTACATATTCCATCGAAATCGGTTCAGCAATGCCGCTAAGAGTCAAGTAAATCCATGCGACAACAAGCGCCCAGATGACACCAGCAACCAGCAAGCAGATCGACAAACCTCTCATTGAGGATCATCCTTTTTCAGTTCGGTCCTTTTGTTGACTTGGTTAGTCTGCTGCAAGCCGATGATGAACTCAGCGGTGCCTTGCGGCGCACTTTGGATCGGGAGGTTCGTCGTCGTTCCGCCCTGGGTTGTAAAATTCGCTTCGAACGATGGCGCACCGGATACGGTCCCGGTGACCGATGCATTTGTGCCGCTTTCGTTGACGTTAATGTTTACGTTCGATGCGATTCCTTGGCCGACGGGTTGGTAAGGGTTCCTCATATTTTCCTGGACATTGACGGTGACCGTTCCATCCTTGCCTTGAGTGGCGGTGACTTGAGCGGCAAAGGCGGCAAAGGGGGGCAAAGGGGACAGCCTGAACTGACACCTTCGCATTTTCGCCAATGGGGACACACGGGACTGTCCCTTTCATAGAATTTCCAGCTCCGGCAGCCATTTTCTCAAATTCGTAGCGACGGCAGGAGCGCTTGATGCGGGTTTCGGTTTGTTCGCGGAACTCGGCGTCCCCAATCAGGCGGCCGGAATAGGTACAGAAACAGAACAATTCGAGCCATTGCGCGTCGGGGATGTAGATTCGTGGGCGTAGATCGCCAATATTTTCAATGGGGACACTCAGCTCCGTCCCCTTTTGCGAATTCGTCAAGGTGTCAATTCAGGCTGTCCCCTTCGTCGAGGCTGTCCCCTTCGTCGTATCAGCATCTCGTTCCTTGCCGGTGAACTGTGCCACCGTCAGCGCACTGAAACGATTTTGTCGATACGCAACTTGAAGCGGCAACACAATTGATGTCCCCACTGCCTATCCTCACTGCCATTGAAATAGCCTTCAACGACTGCGTGCACACGGCCTTTCTTTTTCAGTGCGGCATTGAAGCGTTTTTCGACTTTTGAGGGATGCCGACTCACTGACTCTGACATTAGAATCAGCATGCCGTTGGGATCGTTCGCCGCATTTTGAACTCCAAGGTACATCACCGTCATTTCTGGCCCTGAAGCGATATCCCCCTCAATAGAAATTCGTTTGCCGTCGTACAGTTGATAGTTTCGTACGAGATCAAACGGAGCCACAACAGCGAGTTGCGCAGCTACCAGGAACGGAGTGACCCAGCATACGATCACGGCGACAGCAAAAGGTCTCACTGAGGCCACCTCCCTGTTCCGAAGACTGGGAGATTACGAATCGGTCCGTATGTAGGCGAGTTGTGCAAAAACTCGTTGATCTTGGTCGCTTCCTGTGGGCCGAACGAACAATCGGGCTTCCCTCCACACGCCACCCCCGGATACTCATACCTCTTTACGGCAGCGCCCGTCATAAACGAAAGGAACTCTGTCTGCAGGACCGTAAAATTTGCGTTGGCATCGTATTTTCCGGTTGCTGGATCGAAGGATTGAATGAAGCCAAGATCCATTCCGAGGTGCGTGCCCTCATGTGCCACCGTTCGCTGAAGATCCTTCCCGCCAAGTGCGGCGTCAAAGTAAACGTCAACGCCCTTCGTGGTTGAATTGGGTGCCGTTGCACCGTTGGCGTTTTGCCCTATAGCAGCCTTCATTTGGGCTTGCGTCAGCACGTGAACGGTAACGCCGTTTGCCTTGCCCCGTTCGCCGTACTGGGACGCTGCATCCCGAACAGCTTCGTTCTTGGACTTAAGATCCTTCTGTCTCGCCTTCTCGAATTTGTCGATACGCTTGAGGGCTAACGGAGGGCTAACGGGGCTAACGGGGCTAACGGGGACAGACGGGCCATTTTCCAATTTCCGGATCACATTGATGCGGCGCAAGCGGCCTCCCTTATC
>JBEBFS010000149.1:0-5182 GCA_040081855.1 Bryobacteraceae bacterium
AGCCAAGACACGCGCCTGTTTGAGTTCGATCAAACGGGGAAGTTTGTGCGCGAGCTTGGCCAGGGTCTCTACGGCTTTCTCTTCGCCCATGCGGTGCGCGTCGATAAAGACGACAACATCTGGGCCGTCGACGAAGGCTCCAATATGGTCATCAAGTTCAATCCTGAAGGCCGCGTCGTGATGGTGCTCGGCCGCCGTCCACAAGCCGTGGAAGGATTGGTGGCCACGCCTCCGAACAACGTGGTGCCGCCCGCCGAACAGTATTTGTTCAATCGCCCCACCGACGTTGCGTGGGACGCGAGCGGCAACATCTTTGTCTCCGATGGTTACGGCAACTCGCGCGTCGTGAAGTATGACAAGACCGGCCGCTTCATTACTGCCGTGGGCACCAAGGGCAACGCGCCGGGACAAATGAATCTGCCGCACGGCCTCGCGACCGATGCCAAAGGCAACGTTTATGTTGCCGACCGCACCAACCGCCGCATTCAGGTGTTCGACAACGACCTGACGTTCAAGGCGATCTACGATAACGTTGGCGCGCCTTGGTCGTTGTGCGTGACGCCTGGGCCGCATCAGTATCTTTACAGCTCGAACTCGAACCCCGATAACGGCAACGCCGAGCTTTACGCGGTGACGGGTGAGATCTACAAGATGGAACTGGACGGCACCATCGTCGGCAAGTTCGGCCACGCAGGGAAAACGCTGGGAGCATTCAGCACCGTGCACGCCATTGATTGCCGCAACGAAAACGAATTGATGGTATCGGAAATCACCTCCTGGCGAGTGCAGAAACTTTTGTTCGGCGCCAAAGCAAAGACGGCATCCGCGAAATAGGAAACGGCCATGAAGAATATCTTGAAAACGAATTTGCTGTTGGCCGTGGCGATGGCCGGTGTAATGATGAACGGTGGCCTGATGGCTCAGGTGCCGGAGATCGCCTATGATTCGGCTCCGAACCTGCTGAAGTTTCCCGCCAACATTCATTTAGGCGAAGTGGCCGGCGTGGCCACGAACTCGAAGGGAAACATCTACGTTTACACGCGCACGGGCACGATGCTCGCGTCAGTAGGCGGTTCGCGTACGTTCACCCGCGCGGGTTCACGGCTCTTTGAGTTTGCGCCGAACGGGACATACTTGCGCGAAATCGGAACCGGCGTGTATGGGTTCCTGTTCGCGCATTCCGTGAAAGTGGACGCGCAGGATAATATCTGGGTTGTCGATGAAGGCTCGAACATGGTGATCAAGTTCAATCCAGCGGGCCAGATAGTGATGACGATGGGCCGCAAGCCGGAAGCAGTGCGTGTTCCTGCGGCGGAGGGTGGCGGTGAAGGCGGTGGCCGCGCCGGTGCCGGAATGCCCGGAGCGGGCGTCGGCGGCGACAACTTCAACCGTCCTACGGACGTCGCTTTCGATTCGGCGGGCAACATTTTCGTCGCCGATGGCGCGGGCAATTCGCGCGTCGCGAAGTTCGACAAGAACGGCGCGTTTATCAAGTCGTGGGGCTACCGCGGCGCGGGTCCGGGCCAGTTCAACGATCCGCACTCGATTGCGATCGATGCGCAGGGCAACGTCTACGTCGCCGATTTCAACAACAAGCGGATTCAGGTGTTCGACAACAACGGCACGTTCAAGACCGAGTACAAGAACCTGGGCGCGCCCTACGCCATCTGCATTTCCGGCGGCACGCACCCGTATCTGTTCGCATCGAACTCGAACCAGAACAACACGCTCGATAACGGCGAGATATACAAGATGGAACTGGATGGCAAGGTCCTCGGCAAGTTCGGCCGTGCAGGGAAGGTGCTGAAGGAATTTGACGGCGCCCACTCGCTTGATTGCCGCACGGGGAATGAGATGTACGTCGGCGAAGCGGTGAGCTGGCGCGTGCAGAAGATCACGCTGAAGTAAAAAGCCCAAACAAAACTCGCAGGGCGGGGCTTCGCCCGGCAGCAGCGCATCAGCGCGGCTTGGTTTTATTCCGGCCTGGTTTTATTCAAAAGCCGGGCGTAAGCCCGGCTGCCGCCCTGAAGGGCCGCCCCACCTGCGAACCCACGCTATTCCGAATAAATCCTGCGTACAAAGCCGGGGACGGATGCCAAGTTTGTCCAGTCGGTATTCGCCGCCCAATCGGGATACGCCGACTTAAACTGCTCGGTGATCTCTTTGACGGCATCTTCAACGGCAACGCCTTTTGCTTTGAGAGCCAGCGTGCGCGTCCGCATGTCGATGATAAACGCTCGCTCGGCTGCGATCAGCGAGCCATCTCCCACCCGGCTGTGCGTCGGCACAATGATTTTCGGTTTCAGCGTGGCCAGCTGATCGAGCGTCGCAATCCATGCCGACGATCCTGTCGCGCCGGATAGCAGAATCGTCGGCACGACTTTGTTCTGCACGAGGTCTCCGGTAATGAGAGCGCCGTCGGGCTCCACCATAATCACCTGATCGCCCTTCGTGTGGCCATCGCCGTAATAGAGCAGACGCGCGGTGACGCCGCCGAGATCGATTGCCAGTTCATGGTCGAACGTCATGTCCGGCTTCCGCAGCGATTTCACATCCTTCAATAGCTCCGACCACTGCGGGTTCATCGCAAAGCGCTGCACCATCTCCATGCCATGCTCTTCAAGTTCCTTCTGCTGAACCGTGTTGCGGATCAGGATCGTGTCTTTCGGAAACCCCGCCTCGCCCGCCGCGTGCTCGGGATGGAAGTGCGTGGTGGTCAGATACAGCTTCTGCCCCTTACCCTGCGAGAGCTTGCGCGCCACTCTGGTGATCGTTTCGCCGTTTTTCTGGCCCAGGCCTGTATCGACGACCAGCGTCGCATCGTTGCCTGTGACAATCACGACGTTGGGGAAAGCAATGAGCTCCTGTATGTGCTCGGAAACGCGCACGGGCGTATCGGGGACCACCGGGTCGCGATTCTGCGCGAATGCCAGCGTCGCGAACAAGAGTCCGGAAAATATTTTGGATGTGCGCACGAATCCTCCTACGAAGCGGCGGCCAAAGATGGGCTCGCTTCCGAAATTATCGCAAGATCAAAATGCGCGGCGGACTAGGTCAGCATGCTGCCCGCGGCCAGCACCATGCCGAGAGTCAGCGCGGCGATCGCAAATTCGCCAATGGCGCCCACCACGAACGGGCGCAGACCTTGCTTGCGCATTTCGCGAATGTCCGTTCGCAAACCCACGCCCGCGAAGGTCAACAGAAACGCCCACCGCGAAAGGTTGGCGACATCCGCCGCCTGTTCCTTAGTGAACGCGCCTACGGTGGCGAGCAGCGAGATCACGATGAAGCCCAGGACGAACTTCGGAAACTTCTGCCACAGAAACGCGGCTTTGTTGGTGACGGCCTTGCCGTGCGTCTTCTTCGCCCAGTGGAGCGCGTAGCCCAGCACCACGAACCCGATGGTCGCGTTGCGTGTGGTCTTTGCAAGCACCGCAAAGCGTCCCGCGGCTTCGGAATAGAGCGCGCCCGCGGCCACCGATTCCGCCGTGTTATCCACCGCGAGGCCAACCCACATGCCGAATGCCGTATCGCCCATGCCCAGCGCATGACCAATGGCGGGAAATGCGAACAAGCTGAACGCGCCCAATGCCAGGATCGCCGCCATTGCGTAGGAGACGTCTTCGTCCTCCGCCTCAATTGCGCCTTTCGCCGCGATGATCGCCGAGACGCCGCAGATCGAGGAGCCGATTGCGAGCAGGCTGGTCAGCTTCGGCGATAGGTTAAATCGTTTCCCCAGCCACGTCATGAGTGCGATGGATACGGCCAGCTCGATAGCGACAAAGCCCAGGCTTAAGCCGCCCAGCTTCAGCACATCGCCCAACACGAAGCGCACGCCTTGAAACACGATGCCGAGCTTCAGCCAGAATTCGTACGTATCGACGCCGGCGCGGAACGCCGAGGGAATGCCGATGGTGTTGGCGACGATCAGCCCGAACATGATCGCCCACAGAACATATTCAATGTTCGGCAGCGCGATGTTGTTCGCCTTGCCATACGCGGCGATCGATTGTTCGGTCAGCTTGCCCGCATAGCCGATCACGGCCAGGAGAATAACGCCGGGCAGCAAACTGAGAAATCGATTTTGGCCGACGCCGACAGCAGATGTGGATTGGGAAACGGCTGGATTCATGTTGGCCTCGAAAAAGTCACTACCAGGAAATGTGCGGCAGTATGCCGAGACGGATCAGTCCCACCGCGGCTAGCGCGAGAATGACCGACCACCAATCGAGAGAGAGTTTCATAGATTCCCCGCCAGGCGCATAGGAGTTCTTGCTGCACGAAAGTGTATAACCGTCTAGTATATCGCCGTCGGGCGATTCTGCTCGATTATGATGGTGGAATCCTTATGCGAATCCACAGGTGTCTTTTCGCCGCCGCGCTTGCGGCATTGCCGGCACTGGCGCAGGCGCCTGCGCCGGCCAACTTTGCTCCCGTCACCGATAAGATGTTGGAGCACCCTGATCCAGGCGACTGGCTGATGTGGCGCGGCACGTTGAACGGCTGGGGCTACAGCCCGCTCACGCAGATCAACAAGACCAACGTCACGGGCCTCAAGCAGGTGTGGACGCACGATATGGGGAAGGGCATCAACGAGCCAACGCCGCTTGTCTATAAAGGCACCATGTATCTGCCCGGCATCGGCGATCTCACGCAGGCTTTCGATGGCGCCACCGGGCAACTCAAGTGGGAATATCAGCGCCCGGTGCCCGACGATCTTTCGAAGTGGTTCGCCGGTGCTCCGCTCAAGAATCGCAACATCGCGATCTATGGCGATAAGTTGGTGGATCTGAGCGTTGACGATTTCGTCTATGCGGTGAATGCAAAGGACGGCAAGCCCGCCTGGGAGACGCGCATTCAGGATTACCGCGAACTCTCGGCGCAGCAAACCTCGGGGCCCATCGTCGCGCGCGGCAAAGTGTTTTCCGGCCGGGCGTGTGAGTTCAGTGTCACCGGCGAATCCTGCGTGATTACCGCGCACGACGCACGCACGGGCAAGCAGTTGTGGCGCTTCCATACGATTCCAAAACCGGGCGAGCCTGGCGACGAAACCTGGGGCGGCATTCCCTACGATCAGCGCAAACATGTGGGCACGTGGATGCCACCGAGCTATGATCCGGAGCTGAATCTTCTCTATATCGGCACGTCGGTCACCTCGCCCGCGCCGAAGTTTCAGCTGGCG
>JBEBFS010000094.1:0-18397 GCA_040081855.1 Bryobacteraceae bacterium
TTCCACAGAAAGCTTCGCGAAGGTCTTCTAACTACTCAAAGCGCACGCTCGATCCGTCGATTTTTCTTGGAAGACATTGAAAACCAAGTATGGTACCTGACTCCCGTGACGGAACGAATCCTGCGCCAAGTGGAGCGAATGACGGCGAGCCTCCCGAAGAATGTTCCATTGCGTGGCGGTGACGCCATCCACATCGCTGCGGCCCAAGAAGGCGGATTCACCGAGTTGTGGACCAATGATCGGCACCTTCTTGCCGCTTCGGAGCATTTTGGAATTCGAGGGCGGAGTGTCTAGCGATTCGGTGGGGCGGTATGCCCGGAATCACACGGCTCGAGGGTCTCAAAACAGCCGTCCATGAAATATGCAAATCTAGCGTACCTCGTGCTAAAATAAGAACTTAGCCGCCCAACCCCAGGGCCCCATGCGCCGCCGGTTTGATACATCGGGCGGCTTCAGGAACAGGCTTTCAGGAGCACAACTTGGCTGACCCTCAGGACCCGACCAATCCGCCACAGAACCCGCCCGGTGGGCAAATCCCACTGGGGGGCGATGGCGCGAATAAGAACCTGATTCCCATCAACATCGAAGACGAGATGCGGCGTTCGTATCTCGATTACGCGATGAGCGTGATCGTGGGCCGCGCGCTGCCGGACGTTCGCGATGGGTTGAAGCCGGTGCACCGGCGCACGCTGTACATGATGCATGAGATGGGGCTGCACTATAACCGCCCCACGAAGAAATCCGCCCGCGTGGTTGGCGACGTCATGGGTAAGCTCCACCCGCACGGCGATGCCTCCATTTACGATGCGTTGGTGCGCATGGCGCAGCCGTTTTCGATGCGCTACATGCTGGTGGACGGGCAGGGAAACTTTGGCTCGGTGGACGGCGATCCGCCGGCGGCCATGCGTTACACCGAAGCGCGACTGTCGAAAATCGCGGCGGCGCTGCTCGAAGACATCGACAAAGAAACCGTCGATTTCAAAGCGAACTACGACGACACCGAAGTTGAACCTGAAGTTCTACCCACTCGCGTTCCAAACCTACTCGTCAACGGCAGTGAAGGTATCGCGGTGGGCATGGCGTCGAAGATTCCGCCGCACAATTTGGCGGAGATCGTCGAAGCTTGCATTGCGTTGGTGCAGAATCCCACGATGAATCTCCAGAAGATGATGGAGATCGTCAAAGGTCCGGACTTCCCCACGGGCGGCTTAATTCTGGGCCAAAACGGCATTCTCGATTACTTCAAGACGGGCCGCGGCTCATTGAAGCTGCGCGCCAAAGCGGCCACCGAAAAGATGGGCAAGGATCGCGAGGCGATCATCGTCACCGAACTGCCCTATCAGGTCAACAAAGCGAAGCTGATCGAATACACCGCTGGTCTGGTCAACGAGAAGAAGATCGAAGGCATTTCCGAAATCCGCGACGAAAGCGACCGCGAAGGCATGCGGATCGTGTACGAACTGAAGCGCGGCGAGCAAGCCGAGGTTGTGCTTAACAATCTGTATAAGCACACGCAGCTGCAGATCAACTTCGGCGTCATCCTGCTGGCCATCGTGAACGGCCAGCCGCGTGAGTTGCCGTTAATTGACGCGATGAAGCGGTTCCTCGAACATCGCGCCGATGTTATCCGCCGCCGTACCGATTACTTGTTGCGCAAAGCCCGTGAGCGCGAGCACATTTTGCTCGGCTTCCAGCGCGCCTTGACCAATTTGGATCAAGTCATTGCACTGATCCGCGCCTCGAAGAATCCGAAAGAAGCGCGCGAATCGTTGATGGCGTTCATCACGCCGGCCGAAGCGAAAGAATACGCGAAGCTGATCGATGCGGGCGAACTGGGTCCGCGCTTCACCGAACGTCAGGCGCAGGCCATTATCGAATTGCAGCTCCAACGCCTCACGGGCATGGAGCAGCAGAAGATCATCGACGAACTTGCCGATATTCAGAACCAAATTGCCGAGTACATGGAAATTTTGGGCTCGGAAAAAGTGCTGAAGCAGGTGATCGTCAAAGAACTGAAAGAAGTTCAAAAAGATTTCGGCGATGAGCGCCGCACGCAGATTGTCGAAGACACCGGCGAGATCACGCTGGAAGATCTGGTGCAAGTGGAGGACGTCGCCGTCACCGTGACACGCGGCGGGTATCTCAAACGCACCGCGGTAGATACTTATCGACGCCAATCGCGCGGCGGCAAGGGCCGCATCGGCATGGGAACGCGCGCCGAAGATGTGGTGGAGCACCTGATTGTTGCCTCCACGCACGCCTACTTGTTGATCTTCACGAACAAGGGCCGCGTGTACTGGCTGAAGATTTACAACATTCCCGATGCGGGCACCACGGGCAAGGGCAAGCACTGCTCAAACCTGATTGCGTTGCAGCCGGATGAAACCGTGACGGCGTTCCTGCCAGTGAAGGAATTCGTCGCCGATAAATACATCGTGATGGTGACCAAGCACGGCGTCATCAAGAAGTCTGAACTGACCGAGTTCGATAATCCGCTGACGCGCGGCATCATCGCGCTTGGCCTGGATGATGGCGATGAGTTGCTGGCCGCGCGGTTGACCAACGGCAAGCAGTTCATCTTCCTGGGCTCGCATGAAGGCATGGCGTGCCGCTTCAACGAAGACGATGTCCGCGCGATGGGCCGGCCGGCGCGTGGTGTGCGCGGCATGGAACTCGAAGAGGGCGATTACCTGGTAGGCGCCGAAGTGGTGGATAAAGAGGGCCTGATCCTTTCGATCTCCGAAAACGGCTTCGGCAAGCGCACGCCACTGGTGGACTACCGCCTGACCGCGCGGGGCCGCAAGGGCGTCATCAACATGAAGACCACGGCGAAGATCGGCCGTGTGGTGGGTATTCTCTCCGTCAAAGAAGATAGCGAGCTGATGATTATCACGCGCCAGGGCCAGATCCTGCGGATTGATTCCGGCCAAATCCGCCAGACGGGCCGCTCGACGCAAGGTGTGAAGCTGGTCACGCTGGAAACCGGCGATCAGATCGCCGCAGCGGGCTTGATTCCGGATACGGAAGACAGCGCGGGCCAGGATCCGCAGTTGCCGCTGCAGTAAGCTTGTGGGGCAGGCACGGTACTGCCCCGCCATTACAATAGAGTCATGGCCCCCAAAGAGCGCGCTCTGTTTGATTCGCTCAGAAATATGCAGAGCGTGATCATTGCGTACTCAGGCGGCGCCGATTCCGCATATCTTGCGTGGGCTTCCAAGCAGGCGTTGGGAGAGAATGCGGTGGCGATTACCGCGGACTCCGCTTCTCTACCGGAATCGCACAAGCGCGATGCCGAACAATTTGCGCGTGAGCACGGCATTCGTCACGAGTACATTGAAACGCGCGAGTTCGACAATCCGGATTACGTCGCCAACAATCCCGACCGCTGCTTCCATTGCAAAGACGAATTATTCGCTCGCTTGGATGAAGTGGCCAAGCAGCGAGGCGTCGCGCATGTGATTTACGGAGTGAACGTCGATGACCTGGGCGATTACCGCCCCGGCCAGCGCGCCGCGAAACTGCACGAAGTGAAAGCGCCGTTAGTGGAGGCCGGACTCACCAAGGCCGAGATACGCGAATTGTCGAAGCAAGCGGGTCTCGCAACATGGGACCGCCCGGCGTCCGCGTGCCTCAGTTCGCGCATTCCTTACGGGACTCCGGTGACGATTCAGAATGTGAAGACGGTGGATAGGGGCGAAGACGCGATCCGCGCACTCGGCTTCCGGCAGTTCCGCGTACGCTATCACGGAGAGATGGTCCGTATTGAGGTGGCGCCGGAGGAACTCCCTCGTGCGATGACCGCGGAGATGGCGCGCGAGTTCACGGCCATCTTTAAGACGCTGGGCTTCCATTACGTGACGTTGGATCTGGAAGGGTACAGGCAGGGTTCGCTGAACGCGGTGCTTCGGTAGTCGAGCTGTCTAAGCCGCGGGAAGCGCGACTGCCGCCCCAATGGGCCGCCCCACGGTACGCTAACGCGCTTCTTGCGGCTTGACCATATTGATAATCCACGCGGCCAGGATCACTGCGAGTGCACCGATCACGTTGTACCAAAGGTAGGCGATCGACGTGAATCCGGCGACGGCGAAAGTGACCGCTTGTCCTACTAGCGTTGCCCAGAATGCCGCGGTTCCGCCCACTCGCTTCATGAAAAAGGCGATGAAGAAGACGCCCAGCATGCTGCCGTAAAACAGCGAGCCCACCTGATTCACCACTTCAATTAGCGCTCCGAAGCCTTGCGCGAAGTTGGCGAAGGCAATGGCGTAGGCTCCCCAGAAGACGGTGGCGATCCGCGAGGCCAGCAGGTAGTGGCTGTCGAGCGCATTCCTGTTGATGTGACGCTGGTATACGTCGATCATTGTCACCGTGGCCAGCGAATTAATTTCACCCGAGCTTGCCGACATCGCGGCAGTGAAGATGACGCCGAGAATCAGGCCGACCAGTCCCTTCGGCAAATATCCGGTGACGAAAGAAAGAAAAACATAATTCGTGTCGCTATCGTGCGATAGTTTTTGCGCATCGGTGTGAACCGCGTCCACTTCCTTCTGCGCGGCGCGGAATTCCGCGATGGCCGAATCGCCGGAGGCAACCACATGCCGTGCGGCGGTCTGGCGTTTCTCAAACGCGCTGTCGAGCCGGGCTTGCAGGGCAGGGTATTCCTGCGCGTGCTCCACCTGTTTCATCTGCAAGGGATGATAGAGCAGCGGCGGCTTCACGAAGAGGAAGAAGACGAAGACCATCGTGCCGATGAACAGAATGAAAAATTGCACGGGCACTTTCGCCATCGCATTGAGTAGAAGACCCAATCGGCTCTGGCCAATGGAGCGGCCGGTGAGATAACGCTGCACCTGGCTTTGATCCGTGCCGAAATACGCAAGCATCAGGAACGTGCTGCCGACAAGGCCGGTCCATAAGTTGTAGCGGTTGTTCCAATCGAGATGAGTGTCGATGGCGTTGAGCCGTCCGGCTGCGCCCGCAAGCTGCACGGCATCGAGGAAGCTGATGTCCGAGGGGAGCATCGATAGTGCCACACCCAGCGCCAGCACCAGCGCGCCCATAATCATCGCCATCTGCAATACGTCGGCGTGCGTGACGGCCTTGATGCCGCCGGTGGTGGTGTAGAGAATCACCAGGCTGCCCATGACGATAGTGGTGGTGTGGAAGGACCAGCCGAGCAGTACGGACATGACAATGGCCGGCGCAGCAAGCGCAATGCCGGCGCCCAGGCCGCGTCCGATGAGGAAGATCACAGTGACCAGGGCACGCGTCTTCGCGTCGAAGCGCTGCTCCAAATACTCGTAGGCGGTGTACACTTTCGCGCGGTGAAAGATCGGAACGGCAGTCGCCGAGAGAATCACCATCGCGATGGGCAAGCCAAAGTAAAACTGTACGAAGCGCATGCCGTCGGCAAAGCCCTGGCCCGTTGTTGAGATGAAGGTGATCGCGCTCGCCTGCGTTGCCATGATGGAGAGGCCCATGGCGTACCAGGGCATCGATTTTCCAGCGAGCAGGAATTGATTGACGCTGGAGGAATCGCGCCCGCGCCAAAGACCATAGCTGACCAGGAACACGAGCCAGCTGATAAGGACCACCCAATCGAGTGTCGTCATGTTAGGTCCCGGCCGGAGGCGCGTAGTGACGCGTGAACAACCAGAAGAGGAAGATGACTATCGCAAGATAAATCAGGGTGAAGCGGTAGACGCGAACCCACGTTCCTAGAAATGGCGGCGCTTCGTCTTCGATTTCGCTCTTCTGATCGTTCATCGCCCCGCCTGCGCTGCGTTCAACGCTTTGCCCGCGCTCAGCATGTTGGCGAACAAACGGTAAGCGCCCGGCACGCCCGCGGGCAATTGACGGAACCAGCTATACGCGGTGAAGACGTACGCGCCTTTGCCGTAGGGGGTGAAGAGTTCACCGCCGAACATTTCTTTATCGCCCGGGTCGTGCGATTCGAACACGGTCTTGTAGCGCGGGTCCCAATCGATGGCGAAGTTCAAGCCGCGCTCCTGAATCCAGCCTTCGAAATCCCGCGCTGTAATTTCATTCGGCGAATTTAGCACGATGAGATCGGGATTCGGAAACTTGACGGCCGCTTCTTCCATGGTGACGCGATCCTTGTTGTCGCGGCTTTCCTTGATCGGATACGGGCCGATGTGATCGAGCAGCGTTGGATCGCCTGCCGGCACGATCGGTGGCGGTGCATCGCTCGCCGGTGCGGGCACAGTGTTTGCTTGCGCATTTGCCGCAGCGGGAGGCGTTGGTGGATTCGTTGGTGGATTTGTCGCGGGCCCCCCAATGGGCGCAACGCCCTCCGCAACGTTGTACTGCACGACCACAGTGCCGCCATTCTCGGCGTATTTGTACAAGCGCTGATAATTCCCGCGCAGATCGGCGCGCACGTTCCACGCGCGGACGCCCGTGACGATCGCATCGTAGCGGCTGAGATCGCCGAAGAGAAGATCGTCTTTGGTCAGCAAGGTCACGTCGCAACCCATCTGGCGCAGCGCATCGGGAACTTCATCGCCCGCGCCCATCACATAGCCGACGTTCCTCGAAAGGTTCTTCAGCGCGACACGGACCAAATTTGAATTCGCGGCAGGGAAGAGCGTCTGCACCGGAATGTGCGGGTAGTCAATGACGCGCGTGTTCGCGGCAATGCTTCGGCCGTTGACGGTGGCGATAGCGGCCAGCGCTCCGCGGGATTCCCCGGCGGGCGGCGTCAAGTCGAAAGCGACAACCGTTTGCTCGTTGGTGCCGCCAAGTTCAAATTTCTGCGAATCGGGCGATACTTTCCAGCCATTGGGAGTCGTCAGCCTGAGTTCGCCGGAAACTTTGCCGCTGGCCGATTTCACCGGCACATCGATGCGCCGGGGCTTGTCATCGGCGAAGACAACCGCGCGTCCGCCGAAGTCGATTCCTACGGCAGGAATCACGGCGAGGGGTCGCGTGAGTTCACCGTAGACGCGATCGACGTAACGATTCACAACCGGGCGGGTGAGCGTCAAGTCCGTGCCCGCGATCTTCACGCGGAATTCGGCGGAGAGCACCGGATCGTTTTCGGGATCGCCGATCTTCCTGGCGTCGGGCACCGAATACATGCTCGCGTCCTTCGGTTGCTCTAACCAATACGGCTGTGAATACGCGGCGTTCTCCGGGAACTTGACCGTGGCCGGAAATTCGATGGGTTTGTTCCGCGCAAGTACCATCGAAGCGACGGGCAGCGTGGGCGCACCATCGATGCCGGTAATTTTCGCCCCCACGATCATCGTCTGTCCTTCCACTGGATTTCGCGCGAGCGCCGTCAACGTTACCTTCACCGAGCCACCGGGAACAACTGAACCTTTATCCGCCGCTGCATCCACCCACAGCCCTGCGGCTTCCGCGATGGTTTCGTCCAAGTGCTTCAACTTCTGTTCGGCCAGTGGATTTTGGGAGGAAGCGGCCGCCGCTGCCATCACGGGGCGCAGCTTGGTAAGAAGCTGCACCAGTTTCTCCGGATGCGCCGGCTCATAGGCTTTTTTTGCTTCTTCGAGCAGCGCGGTCACCTGCGCGCCGCCGTCCACTCGTGACCATCCAATGTTGATGCCTTCGAAGATATCGGTCCTGGCCTTATCGCCATTTTCGGTGACGAAGTAATTTCGCACCGGACCCTTGCGCTCGGCCGTGCCCATCGCCTGACTGCGGTGCTGGCTGCGGCTCATGCCGGCGATTTCGTTATAAGAGAAGCCCAACTCCGGCGAGTATTCACCGAGGTCCAGTTCCATCTTGTCGGGGATTTTGTCGATGTCGCGCTGCTGTTCGCGATTGAACGCCGCCACGTTCGTCATGAGACGCTGCGTCTGCCAAGTCTTCACATATTTCAATTGCTCGGGAAAGCGCTTCGGATCCGCGGCGGCAGCGAACGCCTCGTTGCCGAGAATGGCCGATGCCTGATGCTGTCCGTGGCCGTCGCGCGGTGTACCGGAGAAACGCAGAATAATCACATCTGGCCGGAAGCGGCGGATGGCCCACACGACATCGCCCAGTACTTTTTCGCGCGGCCACTTAGCGCCGAGCGTCTCCTCAGCGGTCTTGGTGAATCCGAAATCGATCGCACGCGTAAAGTACTGTTCCGCGCCATCAATGCGCCGCGCGGCCAGAAGCTCTTCGGTACGGATGATGCCGAGTTCGTCGCTTTGTTCGCTGCCGATCAGGTTCTGGCCGCCTTCGCCGCGAGTCAGCGAAAGGTATCCCGTGCGCACGTGTCTGCCGCGCGCGAGATAAGCCAGCAGTGCCGTGTTTTCATCGTCCGGATGCGCGGCAATCATCAACACGCTGCCGAGGTTATTCAACTCATCCAGCGCAAAGCGGAGCTTGGTTTCGCCGGAGAACTGTCGCTGCCCGAAGGCAGGCGCGGAGGCACAGAGGGCCGCCAGCCCGAGCGTCAGAACCGTCCGGATACACCGATTGGCAAGAGATACGGATCGTAGCGAAAGCACGTTAGTTAGATGATATCTTACAACGGCTTAGGGTCAATGAAACGGGGGGAGGACCGGGCGGCTCCCCTAGGGGGCACCAGTTGGAAGGGAGGCAGGCCGGACCAACCGTCAAGCGGCCTGCGTTACGGAAAAACTGCAGTTACTGTTCGGCCCACTCGCGCTCAAGTTTGCGCGAGTATTCACCGGACGCGTAGATATCAAACTCAAAACCCATGTCCCCGATGTCGGCGAAGGGCGAGTCTTCCTGACGAAGCTTGAAGAACTGGTCGGCGTAGCGATAGTAGTTGCGGATAAACTCATCCGACAGCACTCCCGGCGTGGGAGCATCGGCCAGCAATACGCTCAGCCCCAATGCCCGCGCGAAAATCGCTTTGTAATCGTTCACGCCCCACTTCTTCAATTTGGCCTGTACGTCCAAGGGAGTGTGGCCTATCAGGTAGGAAGCGAAGCTTTGGTAACGTATGCCGGAGCCGCGCAACACGGGATCGCGCTCCACGTGTTCCAGGCACTGTTCGATCCAGCGCAGAAGGTCCTTGCCCACATAAAACAGCATCCGGATCTCTGAGAACCGGCCGTCGAGCAGGGTCATTTCCAGGTCCTGCTGCGAGCGTTCCCCCTGCGGCAGCAAACCCTGCAACATAAGGTTCGCTCGCGAGCTTTCGAGTAACCGGTTTGGCGCGGAACGGTCCGCAAAAGGATGTAAAATCAGTGGCGGCAACTTGCGAGTCATACTGTTTCTCCGAAACAGAAGTATCGCAAATTATCTCCGCTGGGTGAGTAGTACTTTGGCCACAATTGTTTGGCCGGACCTCAGTACTTTCACTAGGACTTCATCACCAGGATTATGGTCCCGAAGCGCATAGGTGAAGTCGTAGAGGTTGCCCATCTCCTTGCCATCGAACTCGATAAGGATGTCGCCAGCCCTAAGGTCCGCCTTAGCTGCGGGGCTGCCGGCGCGGACGTCGGCAAAGCGCACGCCCTTGGGGGGCTCGTTAAAATCCGGTATGCTTCCGAAGTCGGCGCCATAGCCGGAGCGGCCGCCGTTGCCGGAAACGGGTCCAGGCGGCGCGGCTTCTACTTTGACGAACGATGGGCGGTCCGGGGCCGCGGAAAGGGCATTGGCGATACCGGCCACGTAGTCGAGGAGTTTCACCGCGTCTTCGGCATCGATTTTGTCAGGCGTATCCGTGGGCTTGTGATAATCGCCGTGGAGGCCGGAGAAGAAGAATAGCGAGGGAACCTTTTTCGCGACGAACGAAGCATGGTCGCTCGCGTCGTTCATGTTGGTGCCGGAGTTCTTGCCGGTTTCATCAACGCGCAGGGAGGCTGGAACCGGGACGCCCGCGATCAACTTCGACAACTCAGGTCCGCCTGTTTGCGAGCCGCTCATAAAGACGCGGCCTTCACGGATGCGGCCGATCATGTCCAGGTTCAGCATGGCGACGGCATTTTCGATGGGCAGAAGCGGGTGATTCGCATACCAGGAGCTACCCAGCAAGCCGATTTCTTCGCCCGCGAACGTCATGAACAGGATGCCGCGCTTGGGGAGATTCTTGTCAGAGTAAGTTGAGCTGAAATAGCGAGCAAGTTCAATGACACCCGCCGTGCCCGAGGCGTTGTCGTCCGCGCCGGGGTGGATCTGCCCCTTCGCGTTCGGGGCGAGCGAGTACTCTACGCTAGTGCCCAGGTGGTCATAGTGCGCGCCGATGATGACGTATTCCTGCGTGCTGCCCGGAAGGTATCCCGCCACGTTGTGCACGGTCTTATTGATGCGGAACAAATCAACGTCCAAATTCACATGCAGGTTCGAGAACGCGAACGACCGCGGCCTCAGATCCGCGTCGATGCCTTTCTGGATATCGGCCAGGCTCTTGCCCTCGGCTTCGAACCACTTTTCCGCCGTGGCCGCTTTCACCTGAACGAAGAAGATTCCGGAATTCTTTGGTCCACCGGTGCTGCCGAACTCTTCCAGTTTGTCGGTGGAATCGGGGTGCTGTGGCAGGTCATTGATGAACAGGACGCCCTTGGCGCCGTGGCGCTTGGCGGTTTCCATTTTGTCGATGAAGGTCGCGTGCGAGGTCAGCTTGCGGCCGTCGAAGGAACTGTGATCGTTATTTTCCTGCGGCTCGTGGCGGAGAATCAGAACCAGCTTGCCGGTGACGTCGAGGCCCGCGTAGTCGTCGTAGTTCTGTTCCTTTGAAGTGATGCCGTAGCCCGCGAAGACGACGCCAGAGGAGAACTTGCCGCTGGTGGACATCGAAAGCGGCTGGAAGTCTTCGGCCAGTTTGAGCGATTCTTTGTGGCCTTTTTCCTCGAACGCCAGTTTGTTGTTCGGGCCCATGTTCGCGCCAATGTCGGCCGGGAAGGAGATTTCGTAGTTCTTCCCGTCGACGGGTTTGAGATGGAACGCCTTGAACTGCGAGGCGATGAACGCCGCGGCCTTTTCGAGTTCCGGTGAACCCGTGGCCCGGCCCTTCAGTTCGGGCGAGGCCAGGTACGTGACGTTTTTCTTGTACGTGTCCGCGTCAAAGGTCGCGGCGGAGAGCGCCAGCGGACCAAACAGCCAAATCCAACGAACGCTCTTCATGCGCAAAACCTCTTTGAAATGTTACTGGCGGGCGGCGACCATGGGAATGCTGACGGAGCAGCAATCGTCCTTCTTTTCCTCTGCCTTGGCGACGGGCTTGGCACCGGCGGTGGCGTGATCGATTTCGATCTGCAGCAGTTGCGAGAGGACACCCCATTCGAGTGCCCCTTCAATCTTGCGGCCGTTCATGAACAGGGTCGGCGTAGCGCTCACCTGCAGCGCATGGCCCATCTGCACTGCGCGATCCACTTCAGCCGTGGCTGCTTTGTCTTCCGTGCAGGACTTCAGCTTTGCCGGATCAAACGCCTTGGACTTCGCGAAATCCTGTGCTTTGGCGTCCAGGTTTTCGAGCGTTATGTCCTTCTGGTTCTCGTAAACCCAATCGTGATAGGCCCAAAAAGCGTCCGCGCCCTGCTTGTACATGCAGCGGCCGATGACGGAACCCTTCATGGCCCAGGGGTGAATGGTCGTGAGCGGGAAATCGTTAAAGTAAACGCGAACCTTGTCGCCAAACGCGGCGGGAATGTTCTTGCGGAGTTCCGTTTCTTCTTTCTGGCAAACGGGGCACTGGAAATCGCCGAACACCACCAGGTTGACCACGGCCTTGTCGCCCGCGCCGAAGTTCGGCTGCTGGTCCTGCTTCATCAGATCGACGTTGGCCTGGAAGGGGCTTTTCGTGATGTCATAGGCGGTGCCTTTGATCACGTTCCGTCCGTCTTTGGATACGTAATACATCTCGTCCTTGGTCTGTCCGTTATAGGAGAGATGGACCCACACGTCGTTGTAATCCTTCAGTGTGGTGGAGGCGGCGGGGTCGTCAATCTTGACGGTGACTTGCGGTACCCATAGTTCGGAGTAGCGCAAGTAAGATTCGAGCGTCGCTTTATCGAGAGCCGTTTTCTGTTGGGCAAGACCAACGGAGGCAAGCATCAACAGGCCAAAGAACATTCTGACGGAGTTTTTCATAATCCAATGTTTTTATTATACTTGACGGCGTTTCGGGGCAAGGTGCTGTCCTTGCACCCGGGGCGATGGATAGGCCTTTTCCCGGCTAAGGACGGGTGCGTCGCCGCCGGAGCGCCAAGAGGCAGCGGACGCGTTTTCAAAACCTTGGCATACTGTTAAGTTGCCTCGTTCCTGGCTCATTGTTCCTCTGCTGCTCCTCTACCTGCTGCATTTGGGCGGAGTGGGATTTCTTGGCCCCGACGAACCCCGCTACGCGTCCATCGGGAGGCAGATGGCGCAGTCTCACGATTTCGTGACGCCCCGGTTGGACGGCGAGCCGTGGTTTGAGAAGCCACCACTGCTCTATTGGATGGTGGCAGCGGGCCATGCGTTACGTCTTTCCGATGAGTGGGCCGCACGGCTGCCCGTGGCGCTGGCGAGTGTAGCGTTCCTGCTTTTCTTTTGTGGCGCCGTCGAGCGGCAGTTTTCCTCCCGGGTGGCGCTTCTCGCGACGTCCATTTTGGCCACTTCCGTGGGGTGGCTCGCCTACAGTTCGACGGCACTCACCGACTTGCCGATGTCAGCGGCTTTAGGCGCCGCGGTCTTCATAACGCTGTTCGACACGCGGCCGATGGCGCATCTGGGAAATCGCGGCTGGATCGCCGGTGCGTTGTTGGGGTTGGCGATTTTGGGCAAGGGCCTGGTACCTCTGGTGCTGTTCGCCCCGCTGCTACTGATTGCCAGAGGCAAGCGGGTCGGCATCATCGCAGGAGCGATTCTTGTGGCGACGCCCTGGCACGACCTTTGCTACATGCGCAACGGCAGCCTGTTCTGGAATGACTACTTCTGGAAACAGCACGTCTCCCGCTTCTTCACGCCGGAACTGCAGCACGTGCAGCCGTTCTGGTATTACGTGCCCGTGTTGCTGGCGGGATTCTTTCCCTGGACTCCTTTGGCTGGTTTACTCGCCCGGCGGCGCTTATATGAAGACACGCGTGTGTTGATTCTGGCGGGATGGTCGGCTTATGGGCTGCTCTTTTTCTCCGTGGCGCGAAACAAACTTCCCGGTTATGTACTTCCGTTGATGCCCGCCCTCGCGGTGGTGCTGGCGGTTGCGTGGGATAAAGCTCCGTTAAAAGAGTGGTGGCTGACCGCGTGCGCGCTTTGCTTAGTAGCCTTGCCGACGGCGGCCTCGGTGTTGCCGGACGCGTTGAACTCCGGTCTGAGTCGCGCGCATTTTGCAGTTTCCTACGGGGGACTCGTGTTCCTGTTGGCTGCTGGCGCCGCGTGGTGGTTGGCGGGCAGGGAGCAGAGAGAACTCGCCGTGCTCACCGTGGCTCTGGCCGCGGCGCTCGGCATCACTTATTTCAAGTACGCGGTGTATCCCGTTCTGGATCGCGACGTTTCTGTTCGCGCCTTTTGGAATGCGAACAAAGACAAACTCAACGGTGTCTGCATGGGTGATCTTGCGCGCGCGTCGGAGTACGGGTTGAACTACTACGCCGGCCGGAAGCTGCAACCGTGCTCGGACGCAACCGCCGCAAGACTTACCGGCAAAGGCGGCCGGTTGCAAATAACGCAAACCGGCACCTCGCGTTAAGCGGACTTTGCAAAATGATTACGCACCCCGTCGGCGTCGCAGGCGTGAAGGGTGCGGATCGGCGAACTCTTCTTCCGCCATCATGCGCAGAGCTTCCTGATGCGCCCGTTCTTCCCACTCTTCGTGATGCCGGGCGGGCGCGCTGTAGCGAACGGGCTGGGGCCGCGGAGAGACGTCGATACTATCGGTCGCCCAACAAATCATCGAGATAAGAGCCCAAAAGACCGCTCCGGAAACAAGTGCCAGGGGAAGATCCCCGGGCACGGAGTGATCGACAAACGCAAGGTTCGCCAGGACACTTGCGCCAAAGAAAACGCCGCCAATGGAGGTCCAGAAGACCCAGCGGCGAACTGCAATGTGATAGTAGTGAGCCATCGTTTCCGCTCCGTGTTGCATAAGATTACACCGGCACATCTACAGACGGGAGGGCGGCGAAAAAGTTTCAGAAACGCGCGCCTGGAAGAAACCGCGTATGCCTCCTTCGTTCGTATCTCCTAAGCAGCGAAACACGTACCATGGAAAAGTGCCGCGTCTTTTTCTGATCGATTCCTTCGGATTTATCTTTCGCGCTTATCATGCGCGTGCCCGGAGCGGCGCGCCGCCCATGAGAACCGCGGCGGGCGTTTCCACTGAAGCCGTCTACATCTTCCACAACATGGTCCGGAAACTGCGTTCTGCGCAAAAGCCTGACTACCTTGCGGCAATTTTCGAGAGCGAAGGCCCCACGTTCCGAGACGAAGCGTTTGAGGCATACAAAGCAAATCGCACGGAAACGCCCGCGGATCTGCTGGATCAGATTCCGTGGATCCGCAAAACGCTGGAAGCCATGCAGATTCCGGTGCTCGAATACAAAGGCTTTGAGGCGGACGACGTCATCGGCACGCTCGCCCGCAAGGGAGCCGACGAAGGCTTGGACGTTGTCATCGTATCCAGCGACAAAGACATGCTGCAGTTGGTCAACGAGCGTGTGAAGATGCTGAACCCGATGAAAGACGACACGATGTTCGACGAGGCGGCCACGGAAGCGTACATGGGCGTGAGGCCTTCGCAGGTGGCGGACTTGCTGGCACTGAAGGGCGATAGCGTCGATAACATTCCCGGCGCGCCCGGCATCGGCGATAAAGGCGCGAAGGATTTGATCACCCGCTTCGGCAGCGTGGAAGGCGCGCTGGAGCACGCCGCGGAAGTAGAGCGAAAAATGTATCGCGAAAGTCTGCAGAACAATCGCGACATTATTTTGTTGAGCAAGAAACTGGCCACCATCCACACGGATGTGCCTGTGCCGCTGGACTTAGACGCTCTGGCGACGCGCGAATCGGATAAGGATCAACTGCGCGAGTTGTACCGGACGCTGGAGTTCCACACCCTGCTGCGGGAGTTGGGCGCAAATGGCGGCGGCTCGCCGAGCAGCGAGGTGAAGACAGAGAAGGATTACAAGAGTTTCGAGACGCGTTCGGAGCTCGACGCGTGGCTGCCGAAAGAAGGCCCGGTTGCGGTGGCAGTGGGCGAGATGATGGAGTCTACTGTGCTCGGCTTGGCGGCTAGGCCGTATGAGGCGAGAACGATTGGACTCGACGAAATTCCCGATCGCGTAACGGTGGCGCACGATATTAAGGCGATTGTTCGGCAGTTCGGGGAATGCCCGGCGCTGGAACACGACGTGATGTTGTACGGATTCCTACTTTCGGCCGATCCTTCGGGCTGCGATTTGAAGTATTTGTCGGAAAGCCGCCTGGGCGAGCCGATGGAGGACGAACCGGCAGCCAAGGCCGACACGACGTTGCGGTTGTTCCATAAGCTGCGGCCCGAAGTGGAGTCGCAGGGGTTGGCGGATTTATACGAGAAGATCGACCGGCCACTGATTCGCGTGCTCGCCCGCATGGAAGAAGTGGGCGTGCGCGTGGATCAGGATCAACTGCGCAGCATGAGCGCGCGCATGGATCAGGAGCTCTCGCGGCTTTCGGCGGAAATTTACGAGATCGCCGGGAAAATGTTCAACATCAACTCGCCGCAGCAGTTAGGCAAGGTGCTGTTTGAGGATATGAACCTGCCTGCTCCGGTGAAGGCCGGCAAAGGGAAACAGATTTCGACGGCGGCGGATGTGCTCGAGGAATTGTCGGCCGAATATCCCATCGCGTCGAAAGTATTGGAGTTCCGCCAGATCGCGAAGCTGAAAGGGACATACGCGGATGCGCTGCCGGAACTGATCGATCCCATCACCGGGCGAGTGCACACCACGTTCAATCAGACTGGCGCGGCCACAGGGCGGCTCTCGTCCTCGAATCCGAATTTGCAGAACATCCCGATTCGCACAGAGTTAGGGCGCGAGATCCGCGCCGCGTTTGTGCCTCGGGTGGAGAATGGCGAGAAATGGAAGCTGATTGTCGCCGATTATTCGCAGATCGAACTGCGGCTGCTGGCCCACATGTCGCGCGATGCCGTATTGGTGGAGGCGTTCCGCAATGGGGAGGACATTCATACGCGCACGGCGGCGGAAGTGTTTGGTGTGCCTCCGCTGATGGTGACTCCGGAGCTGCGAAGGAACGCCAAAGCCGTGAATTTCGGGATCGTTTATGGGCAGACGCCGTTCGGTTTGGCGCAACAGTTGGGGATCGAGCGCAAGGAAGCGGACACCTACATTCGGGCGTATTTCGAGCGCTATGCGGGTGTGCGGCGGTTTATCGACCAAACGATCGCCGAAGTTCGTCGTAGCGGCATTGCGTTGACGATGCACGGGCGCAAGCGGCCGATACCGGACATGACCAGCAAGAACCCAAACGCCCGCGGCTTCGCCGAGCGCACGGCGGTGAACACTCCGCTGCAGGGCACGGCCGCCGATATCATCAAGCTCGCGATGATCCGCATCGAGAAGAAACTGGAAGGCATGCGCACGCGGATGCTGCTACAGGTGCATGACGAACTTGTGTTCGAAGCCCCGGCGGATGAAGCGGACGCGGTGCGCGCGATGGTGAAGGCGGAAATGGAAGGTGTAGAGAAGCTGCACGTGCCTCTGATTGTGGATGTGGGCGTGGGAGAGAATTGGCGGGACGCGAAGTGAGGATAGTGGTAACCGTAGCCTGCGGGATTCTGGGCTACTGGATCGGTTGGTATTACGGGGCAATGGCAGGGTATTTTTTATGGCCCCAAAATGAATGGTTCGGTGGGCTTTTCAGCTTCTTGATCGGGGCACCGTTAACCGCGTTTGTAGCAATCGTAGTCGCTCAAAAACTTCTCAAGTCGCGTCGCAAGTAAATCGCTTACGGACGATCTAAAGTGCCTTCAAAGTGCAGCCCCGTCGCTTCGCGAACGTTTGCGCGTAACGCTTCTGCAATATCCGCCTTCTTCCGCATCGCGGACTTCGAAGATGAGATCCATGCCTTGAGGATACTTCCGAATCGACGAGTCAATGAAGACCTCTGTTTGGAGGGCGGTACAATTTGGACTGAGACCATGGTCTTCGACAAGATCAGTATCCGATTAGAAGTATGTCACGGGCAGCCATGCGTGAATGGGACCCGTATTCCTGTGCAACAGGTTGTGCTCATGCTGGCAAATGGCGATTCCGTAGATGATTTGCTTCAGGATTTTCCGTCGCTGACGCGTGACGACATCATGGCCTGCCAAAACTACCCGGCATGACAAAAACAGTTCTGCTGACCTGCTTCTTCGTAACTCATTCATTCGCTCAGATTCCGCGCAAAGTCACTGACGCCGAAGTGCGCCGCGTGCATCGTTCCGCGTTGTTGATTGATACGCATAACGATGTGCCGAATGAGCAGAAGGGTGAGGATCGCGGGGCTCCGGGGTTTGATATTGGGCCGCGGACGAATGCGACGCACACGGATTTGCCCCGGCTGCGCGAGGGTGGCGTGGGCGCGGTCTTTTTCGTCAGTTTTGTGCATTCGAAATACGCCAACAACGGCGCGTATGCGAATGGCATGGGGTGGGTGGATTCCATTCATCGCGACGTGATCGCGAAGTATCCGAAAGACTTTGCGCTGGCGACCACGGCGGCTGAGATTGAGGCGGCTCACAAGCAGGGCAAGATCGCGGCGCTGATCGGGCTGGAGGGTGGCCACGCGATTGAAGATAGCCTGGATAAGCTCCGCGAGTTTCACAAACGCGGCGTGCGGTACATGACGCTGACGTGGGCGAATACCAATAATTGGGCGGATTCCTCGGGCGATATCAACAAGCCTGAGGTGCAGCATCACAACGGGCTGACTCCGTTTGGCATGGATGTCGTGAGGGAGATGAACCGGCTGGGCATGATGGTGGACGTTTCGCACGTGGCGGACAAAACGTTTTGGGACGCGCTGGAGGCGAGTTCCGCGCCGATCATTGCGTCGCATTCGTTGTCGCGGGCGATGGCGAACGTGCCGCGCAACATGACGGATGAGATGATTGTGGCGCTCGCCAAAAAGGGCGGCGTGGTACAGGTGAATTTTAATTGCGGCTTCCTGACGGAAGAGAAGCCCGCACACGCGACGCTCGCGGACGTGGTGCGGCACATGGACCACATTCGGAAGATCGCCGGAATCGACGTGCTGGGCATCGGGAGCGATTTCGATGGGATTGAGTGCTCGCCCGATGGGTTGGAGGATGTTTCGAAGTTCCCGAACCTGACACGGGCGCTGCTCGAAAAGGGATATTCGGCGGCGGATATCCGCAAGATCTATGGCGGGAACCTGTTGCGGGTGATGAAGGCGGTGGAAAAAGTTGCTGCGCAAAAATAGTTTGACCCTGATCGCCGCGGTGGCGATGGTGATGACCGGGTGCTCGAAACCG
>JBEBFS010000150.1:0-5118 GCA_040081855.1 Bryobacteraceae bacterium
AACGCGATCCGGATGCTGGGTTCCGGTTGGCGCATTTCGGGTATCTACCGCTTCGTTTCCGGCCAGCCTCTGAACGTGACCCTCGCGGGCACGGCCCAGGACGTATTGCTGAGCGGCACGACGGGCCAGCGCCCGAACCTGATCGGCGATCCGTACTGCGCGACGCTGACCAACGCGTGCTGGTTGAACTCGGCGGCCTTCCAGCCGATCGCGACCAACCCGGCAACCTGCGCGGCCAGCGCTCCTTGCATGCCGCTCGGTACGTTCGGCGGCCTGGGACGCTTCGGCCTCGTCGGCCCCGCGTTCTGGCAAATCGACACGGCAGTTTCTCGAGTCTTCAAGACGTTCGAGAAGCAGTCTCTCGAAGTTCGCGCCGAGGCCTTTAACCTGACGAACAGCTTGCGTGCGGGCAACCCAACCACGGGCTTCCCCAACATCCTGTTCGGCCAGATCACGCAGACGTTCTCTGGCGCGGGCGTCAACGACTCCCGTGTTATGCAGTTCGCTCTGAAGTACGTGTTCTAAACGAAGTACGCAGCAAAGCAAAAGCCCGCGGGTTCACCCCCGCGGGCTTTTGTTTTTTGCGGCCAAGCAACGACACAAGATCGACGGCTATATGGTTGCGAAGCATTCGCCCAATAAGCACGAATTGCGAAGGCAAATCGGAAGCCCGCCCACCGGAAGCTCGTCTAAATGTCAGGCGCAAAAATAAACCCCGCCCTCAACAGGCGGGGTTAGGATTAGGCTGGAACGCCTGTTAAAGCACTGCCGGGACTTGCTCCCTCCAGAGGCCGAAGGCTTGCTGAATGGGGCGGTCGGAGGCGCTGAACAGCACGGCTTCCCCATCGGGCTGGTGCGACACCGGATGCCACGAAGGCACCACGAACACGTCGTTTTCCTTCCAGCGAACCGTGGTGCCGCCGATCACGCTCTGGCCGGTACCTTCCACGACACAGTAGATGGTGGCATCCGTTCCGCGGTACGCGTCGCCACGGAAACCCTTCGGCAAATACTGCATGAAGGTTTGGATCATCGGCATGGGTGGGCCGCCGTTGGCAGGATTGATGAAGCGGATCTTCACACCGTGTGAAGGATGCACCGGGCCGTTCTTATACAACTGCTCCAGAGTCTCCCGGCTGCGAGCGTAGGGATAGTTGAAGAGCGGAGTAGCTTGGCGCTGCGGCTTGAAATCCACCGGCAGCATGTTCGCGCCGAAGCGCGCCTGCGCGTCACCATCTTTCTTGGTCACGGGCTGGATGTGTTCCGGATGATGCTCCGCGAAACCCGTTTCGAGAATATTCACCATCGGCGCGTCGAGCACGTCGAGCCAGATCACGGGCGAATCGCTCGGATTGCCGTGATCGTGATAGGTCCAGGAAGGAGTGACGATGAAATCGCCCTTGTGCATCGTGGTGCGCTCACCATCGACGGCGGTGTAGCCGCCTTTGCTTTCGAGAACGAAGCGCAGAGCCGACGCCGTGTGGCGATGCGTGGGGGCTGTCTCCCCCGGCAGCACCAACTGCATGCCGGAATACAAAGTCTCGGTGATGCAGGAGGAGCCCTTAATCCCGGGGTTTTCGAGAATGAGCACGCGACGTTCGGCGTCTTTTTCCGAAATAAGCGCGCCGGCTTCGATGATCATCGGGCGCATCTCTTCAAACCGCCAAATGTGGGGAAGGACCGGCGTTTTCGGCTCCTTCGGAACCAGATCCGCCAACACTTCCCAGAGCGGTCCCGCATTCAACTTCGCGAGACGCATATAGTATTCCGCCATCGCCGGCGTGGTTTCCGGCTTTACGTAAAATTCAGTCTCAGTCATAAGATAAGTGCTCCCCGCGCGCAAGGCGCAATCACTCGGCGGAATGGCTGCACGTCCCAACTTAAGTCCGTCCGCCAAATCCAATCATAGCGCTGCCGTGGGTAGGGAAACGCTTCCCGGACTGCGACGCCACCCCTAAAGAATGGCAGATTTCTTGACATATCACAATGTTTGACTTCTGCTGAAGGAGTATGAAAAAATGACGGTCGCTGCCGGGCGCTTGTCTGCACGGTTGCGGCACTTTAGCGTTGTTTAGGGAGTCAGGGGCTTCATGAATTCCAAGAAAACAGATATGCAAGGTTCGCACCGTCGATCTTTCCTTTTGCAGGCCACCGGAGCCGCCGGACTTATGGCGGGACTAAACGGATCGTTCAACATCCTGCGCGCCGCGAAGACGGATTCCGCAGGTGCAACCGCGACGACGGTTTACGGAAAGATCAAAGGCGGGGCGCAAGGAAAGACGCTAGCTTTCAAGGGAATTCCGTACGGCACCTCCACCGAAGGCACGCGTTTTCTGCCGCCAACCAAGCCCGCGGCCTGGACGGGAGTTCGTGAGGCACTGGCGCTGGGGCCGGCATCGCCGCAAGTTCCTTCCATGCTGATTCCTGAATCGATGGCGCAGCAGCCTAAGGGCGACGCCAATGGTACCGAGGACTGTCTGCACCTCAACGTATGGAGCAATAGCCTCAAAGGGAAGCGTCCCGTGATGGTGTGGTTCCACGGCGGCGGCTACTCGGCCGGTTCTTCGAATTGGGAGATGTACAACGGCGGCAATCTGGCGGCCAAGCACGATGTGGTGGTGGTCACCGTAACGCACCGTCTGAATGTGTTCGGCTATCTATATCTGGCGGAGCTTGGCGGCGAGAAGTTCGCGAACGCAAGCAACGTCGGCATGCTCGATTGCGTAGCAGCGCTGGAATGGGTGCGCGATAACATCGGGAACTTCGGCGGCGATCCCGGCAACGTGACCATCTTTGGGCAATCCGGCGGCGGCGGCAAGGTGTCCACGCTGATGGGCCTGGCTCCGGCGAGGGGGTTGTTCCACCGTGCGATTGCGCAGAGCGGTTCAAACGTAATGGGCCAACCCGCGGATCGAGCGACGGCAGGCGCAAAAGCCCTGATGGCGACGCTCAACGTGAGTTCGGTGGATGAGCTACAGAAGCTGCCGGTGCAGAAGCTGCTGGAAGGCATGCGCGCGACGCGCGGGTTGAATTTGAGTCCCGTGGTGGACGGCAAGACGCTGCCCGCGGGTCCGTTTAATCCCGTATCGAGCCCGCTCTCGGGTAACGTTCCGTTCATGGTCGGCTCCACCGAAACCGAAATCACATGGAACGCGGCTTACAAGGGCGAGCCGATTGAAGAAGCCGAATTGATCAAGCGCGTGAGCAACGCCGGCAAGATCGACGATGCTGCAGCCAAAGAATTGATTCGCGTGTATCGCAAGACGCGCGCCGATTGGAAGCCTCTGCAGTTGTGGAACCTGATGGGAACGGATCTGTCGAACTTCCGCACCGGCACCGACGCCCAAGCCGACCGCCGCGCGATGGCGGAACGGCAGGCTCCGGTGTACAAATATTATTTCCAATGGTATTCCCCGGTCCGCGGAGGCGTGCTCGGCTCGTATCACACGCTGGAAATTCCGTTCATCTTCCGTACCGCCGATATCTGCGAATCGATGTGCGGCAACGGCAAGGACCGCTATGCGCTCGAAGACAAGATGAGCGCGGCATGGGTTGCTTTCGCGCGCACCGGCAATCCGAACGCGAAGGGCAACCCGACATGGAAGCCCTACAACCTGGATAGCCGGAACATGGCGATCTGGAATAACGAATGCAGGGCGGCCGATGATCCCTTCAAGGAAGAGCGCCTGGCGCGCATCGCGGTGAAGGCAAACACGGCTGCGGTTTAGCGCAAAACAAACCGGGGTCTCCCGATAACCCGGCGCAAGCATCGTTGCATCGTATGCATGATCGGTGCATACTGATGCATATGCGTACGACGCTGATCCTGAACGACGAATTGGTTGCCGAGGCTCTGCGCATAACCGGCATTTCACGAAAAACTGACCTGGTTCATCGGGGCCTGGAAGAGCTGATTGCGCGGGAGAGCGCCCGTCTGTTGGCGGCGATGGGTGGCGCCTCCCCCAGGCTGCGCCCGATTCGCCGCCGCCGGCCCACGCGTATTGGAAAGGCGCGCTGAATAAGCGGGCATAGCGATGATCACCTTGGTGGACACTTCCGTTTGGGTGGACCATTTCCGCCATGGAAACGCCAAGCTGCGCGAACTCCTGCAAAATGGCGAGGCTGCGACGCACCCCATGATCCTGGGTGAACTGGCGTGTGGCAACTTGGCCCGGCGCGAGGAAACACTGCACCTACTCCGGCGGCTCCCTCAAGTTTCCCCAGTCCCTGACAGTGCGGTTCTTGAATTGATCGAGCTGCGGCGGCTGTGGGGAAAAGGCACCGGGTGGATTGACGCCCACTTGGTGGCCGCAGCCGTCAGCGCCCGGGTGGCTTTGTTCACCTTGGACCGGCGACTTGCGGGGATCGCTAAAGGCTGAACGAGGCCGCCTATTTCTGCTTACTGTTATCCGCCACAACCATCCGCACCCAGCCGTCCTGCCTTGACGTAATCAACAATTCACCGTTGCGCGTGCGGCTGATGTGAAGATCGCCGCGGACGGTTTTGCGGCCCATCGATTTTTCGATCAGGTCCTTTAAAGAAACATCCACCCGCTTGCCGCTCGCGTCACGGACGTACAACTGAACTTCTTGAACGTCGGCGACGGTCTTCGGGATGCCATCGTCTGCTTTCTTCATTTCGGCGATGTCCGCAACAAACACACGGCCGAACTGAATGTCGCCGAAGACGAATTTTCCGTTCAACGCCGCGATGGGCCCGTGATAGGCAAAGCCGCCGCTCACGGAATGGCCCTCGTCGTGATCGTACATGGCGACGGGGTAAAGGAAGCCGTCCTTCACTTTTCCGTCCAAAATCTCCTGCGGCACTGGATACAGGTGATCGAGCGAACCGCCCAAGGGCCGCGCGTTGTTAAAGATTCCTTCGCGCTTCATCCACCCGTAGTTGCCGCCCTCATGAACGATATTGATCTCTTCTACCTGGCTCATGCCGATATCGGAGGCGAACATGGTGCCGTCGGTGTCCCACGACAAACGGTGCGCGTTGCGGAAGCCATAGGCGTAGATTTCACCCAGCGTGTTCGGATCGCCATCGGCCGCGAACTTATTGGCCGTGGGGATGGTGTAATCGCCCAACCCCTTCTGCCCGTGCGTGACCGA
>JBEBFS010000151.1:0-5104 GCA_040081855.1 Bryobacteraceae bacterium
CGGAAGGCCCGTTGCCGCATCCATGCGGCCCACCGGCGGCGACAAAGCCGTTGGAGGAAAGAAGCAGTTTTTCCGGCGCAAAAAGCTGTGCCGGTTCTGCGTCGATAAGATCGACGACATCAACTACAAAGAAACACGCTTACTGGGTTCGTTCATCAGCGAACGCGGCAAGATTACGCCCCGCCGGATCTCCGGCGTGTGCGCGCCGCACCAGCGGCGGTTAGCGGAGTCGATCAAGCAGGCGCGTAATATCGCTTTGCTGCCGTTTGCGACTTCGATCGGTTAGTGGGCAGGGGATAGACCACTCTATCCCTTGTTTCTTCAAATTTGAAATTTGGTGGATGCTGGATGCGGCGTGGGTTTGCCGCCGCAGGTCCGGCTAGAAAAGGTGATGGCAATGGAAGTCATTCTAAGAGAAGAAATTGAAAAGCTGGGCCGCCGCGGCGACGTGGTGAAAGTGGCTCCAGGCTACGCGCGCAACTACCTGCTGCCGAAGCGGCTGGCTGTGCTTGCGACTGCCTCGAACAAGAAGATCGTGGAGCAGGAAAAAGACGCGCACTTGCGCCGCGAGGCAAAAGAAGTGGGCGATATGCAGGAGCTGGCCAAGTTGATGGCGAACGTTTCCGTTTCCATCGCGCAGAAGGCTGGCGAAAACGATCACCTGTTCGGTTCGGTGACGGCGGGCGATATCGCTGCGTCGCTCGAAAAGCAGGGCTTCACAATTGATCGCCGCAAGGTGCAGTTGGAAGAGCCGATCAAGCAGTTGGGCGATTACAAGGTAAACATCCGCTTGCACCGCGAAGTCTCCTTCGAAGTGCCGGTCCACGTTACCAAGGAAGATTAGGGAACTTCGAGTGGGGCGGGCCGCCGGGTCCGTTGCGTGAGGTTGGGTCGATTACGGTCCGGCAGTCGCGCGCGGAACAGGGGCTCCGCCCCATTTGTGTTTTCACAGGCCGATGTCTAACGCTCACGAACTTCTTCAATCGGCCGCCATGGGCCGCACCGGGGTGGACCGCCGGTTTGTTCAATCTATCCTCGATCTGGGCGACGCCGGTTCTGCCGACGTCCTGCGCTTTGCGCGAGCTTCGCACGATGAAGACCTAATCGACCTCGATCCACTTCTGGTCGACCTTTTCCGTTACTACAAGACACCCGAAGCTCTGGAGTTTTACATCGATGCCATCCGGCGCAATCCAGATGACGTCAGCGATGAGCTGGTGCAGGCGTTTCTCCCGTTCGGCAAGCTGGCCGTCGAGCCTCTTCTGAAACTTTACGAAGAGCTGGGTGAAGAGCAGGGTGCCGACATCGCGTTTATCCTCGCGGGATTGCGTGTCCGCGATGAGCGCGTGCTGCAGTTGTTATTGGAACGTCTGGAATACGATGCTGCCGATGGTGCGTTCTGTTTGGGCTTGTACGGGGACCCAACTGCGAAGGCAGCGCTCGAAGAGATGCGTGGTGAGGTGGACGCGGAAGACGCGACGCTGGTGCGAGAGATCGAGTTCGCCATCGAGCAACTGTCGGCTCCGGCACCGACGTATGAACCTGAGGCGTTCGATGTCCTCGCCGAGTATCCCAAGCACGCGCTACCGCCGTTCGATGTGCTGAGTGAGGCAGTGCGCATTGAGATGCTTGCGTCCGATGAGGCCGACGTTCGCGCGGGCGCGGCGCACAGCTTCTTCAATCAGGAATTGAATGCGGCTGGCCGTGAGGCGCTGAAAAAGGTGGCCGAATCCGACCCCGAACCGCTGGTGCGCGCCGAAGCGTGGGCCGCGTTGGGCGATGCGGCATCGGGCGACGACAAAGCATCCGTCGCTATTCGCGATGCAATGATTGCGGTGGTGAATGACGAATCGCGCTCGGTCGAGGAGCGCGGCGGCGCCGCAGTGGGCTTGTATTCCGTGGCGGATCGCGACGATGTCCGCAAGGGCATAGAGGCGCTTTACGAAGAGGGCGGCAAGGGACGCATACGGGCGCTGGAAGCGATGTGGCGTTCGTTATGGCAGCCCTATGCAAAGTATTTCGCGGCGCATTTGGATCCAAAGGTTCCGGGGAATGACGATCCGAAATTGTTGCGCCATGCGCTGCGCGGCGCGGGCTATTTCCGGCTGACGCCGCAGATCGACAAGATCGCCAGCTTCTTCGATCGTGAAGAACCTTACGACGACCTGAGAGACGACGCGCTGTTTGCGTATGCGCTCGCCATGCCCGGTGAGACGAGCCGTGGCCGCGTCAAAGGAATGCTGCGGAAGATCGATCAACTGGCGAGTCTAACCCAGGAAGAAGTGGAACTGGTGAAGTTCGCACTTGATGAGCGGCTGCGACTGCACGGCTTCGGTCCCGTGTTTGAAGCGGAAGACGCGCCCGAGCACGATCACGTTCACGGGGAGCACTGCGATCATGAACACGATCATGTTCAGCATGATCATGCGCATCACGATCACGCACCGGCCCCGGTGAGCGGAGACGCGGCTGCGCCGAAAGCGGGGCGCAATGATCCTTGTCCCTGTGGAAGCGGCAAGAAGTTTAAGAAGTGCCACGGAGCGTAGGGCGCTACGCCCGTGCATCATTGGCGGAGTGCACTTCGGCGCGGATTTCCAATTCGCCCCACCACGCAGGTAGGTAGAATAGACCAGTGACCCCCGCGAAACCCGCACTCCTTCGACAGCTTGGCATTGTCAGCGCGACGGCGCTGGTTGTGTCGAATATGATCGGCACTGGCATCTTCACCACTAGCGGATTCCTGGCTGGTGACCTTGGCACTCCCAGTTTGGTTTTGTGGATTTGGGTGGTGGGTGCGGTGTGCGCGCTGTGCGGCGCGTTTTGTTATTCCGAGTTGGGCATCAACATGCCAAGCTCGGGCGGGGAATACGTTTACCTGACGCAGGCGTTTGGGCCGACGTGGGGATTCATGACGGGCTGGGTCTCCTTCTTTGCCGGATTCTCCGCGCCCATCGCGGCAGCGTCGCTTGGGTTTTCCGATTATCTGGCGAAGTTCTTTCCCTCGTTACTTCAGGAAAAATCGACCGTGATCTTTGGTTCGGGCGATTGGGCGCTCACGTTTGGTGGAGCGCAAATGGCGGCCTGTGCGCTGATCCTCGGATTCAGCATCGTTAACGTGTTCGGCGTATTGCGTGTGGCTCGATTGCAAAATGTGCTGACGACGGTGAAGGTGCTGGTGCTGGTCGCTTTCATCGGGCTGGCATTCACAGCGGGCAGCGGCGATTGGGGCAACTTTTCCAAAGTCGCCGTGCGCACTTCGACGATGTCGATTCCCGCGCAATTCGCCATCAGCCTGTTCTTTATCTACGTTGGCTACAGCGGATGGAACGCGGCCACCTATGTTGCCGAGGAGTTGAAGCAGCCGTCGAAGACTCTGCCGCTGGCGTTAACTATCGGCACGATTCTGGTGGCGATCCTGTACCTGCTACTCAACGTAGTGTTCATTTACGCGGCGCCGCTGGAGGATTTAAAAGGCGAACTTGCGGTGGGCGCGCTGGCGGCATCGCGATTGTTTGGTCCGCAAGTGGCCGGCATCTTCGCGGGCCTGATGGCGCTTTCGTTGATGTCCACAGTGAACGCGATGGTGACGATTGGTCCTCGTGTTTACTATGCGATGGCGAAAAACGGAGCGTTTTTGGCAAGCGCTGCCAAAGTGGACCCGCGGTGGCACACGCCGGTGGGCGCCATTCTGGCCCAGTGCATCTGTTCCATGGTGATGACGCTGACGCCGTTCCCGCAGTTGGTGATTTACATCGGCTTCACGTTGAACTTCTTCGCCGTGATGAGCGTGGTGTCGCTGATGATGTTCCGCCGCCGTCCCGGCTGGCAGAAGCTGCGGGTGGTGAGCTTCGCCTATCCTTTGATACCGGTGATTTTCCTGCTGGTAGGCCTGTGGATTACGGTCCGCGGCCTGCAACTGAAGCCGTACGTGTCGCTGGCGACGATCGTAACGCTGGTGACCGGCGCCCTGGTCTATCACTTCCGCCTGCGCCCACGCGCCGAGCAAAAAGGATCGACGATGGAGACCTACTGACGTTATAATGGAAACGTCCGTGGCCCCACCCATGGCGCTATCGTCTAACGGTTAGGACGGAGCCCTCTCAAGGCTTAAATACGGGTTCGATTCCCGTTAGCGCTACCATATTTTCAATCACTTAGCCTGCCTTGCGCTCACATGCGCTCACATTTTTTGGCGTCGCCGAAAAAAGATGGGGAACTCGGCCAAACAAGCAACTCAGATGAGATGAATCGCTCCTGCGGAAAGGCGCCGGACGAGGCAGCTCGTAAAGGGTCTCATGTTTCGGACTGATCCTTGCTGATTCGCCCTGGCAATATCGATTCGCCATGCCTCTATTGGACCGCCTGCGGAAACAGTTCGCCGAATCGCGATACGCGCACGAGTGTGAATCGCTCGAACTCCTGCGCGATGCTTTGCCGGGTCGCGACCCGATTTACCGTTATTCCAATTTCGAATTCATCGCTGACGACGGCTCGGTAAACAAGGTCGACGCCCTTGTCGTCACTCAGCCGGCGTTTTCCTCGCAGAACTGAAGAGCCGTAGCGGAATCGTCGCGCAACGCACTGGATGGCATGTCTATGGCAATGACACGTCCAAATTTGGAATCGAACCCCCTCCATTTCGCGAAGCGACATTCCGGTCCAGCATTGAGTTGATGAGACCGGTTGCTGAGCGGACGACATAGAATGGATATTTCATGTATATGTAGCGACTTGCTATGAGCCAACCCAAACAATCTCGCCGGTACAGGTATCAACGGATTTCGTGGCGACACGCTATCCTGACGTCTGATTTTCGGGCGCCTCCTCTTTGAGGCCTGATAAGCAACATTATCGGCCAAATTGGGTCGTGTTCCATCGCGCGATAAAGGGTTTTCGTTTGTTGTTGGCCGGTTGCCACCAGGGCAATAAGCCGCCCAAGCGAAAAGTCAGCCTGCGCATGAAAGCATGCCAGTGCACGAACTGTGATACCTTTTCGTAGTGGTTTGGCCTTAGTCGATTGGCATCAATTCTGCTTCAGGAGAAATCATGAAAACTCTTCGCTTCGGTGGCGCTATCGAGCGGCGCGATATGCTGAAGGCGCTCG
>JBEBFS010000152.1:0-5009 GCA_040081855.1 Bryobacteraceae bacterium
CCGGTTTTCTTTTAGGTTTGAGCGATAGAGCCGCAACGAGCGGCACCGGCACAAAAACTTCCGTCTACAAAGCATCCAACGGAGCCGGTTCCAGCCAGCGGCCGTAAGAAGGAGTGAGAGAAATACCGAAGACTAGCGTCCGTACAGCCGCAGTTCCTTGCCGTCGGGCAGCACCACGCGTTCCAGGCGAATCACTTTTTGTCCGTCGGCAAACTGGTAGCCAATGCCCGTGATGACGTCGCCCGATTTCACCGTCGACTTGCTCCACCCGTTCGCCTCCATCCGGTTGATCGCCGGCCCGCCCACCTGCCACTTCTCCACCCGCCCATCCGCGGTGGGAACCTCCAGCGTGATCATCGGATGCGGATTCGACCAAGCAAAATCCTTCACCGTCCCCTTCACCGTCACCAACTTGTCGTAACTAACCGGCCAAGAATGATGCGCCACTACCGGCACCACCAACGCAAAAAGACAAATCAAGAAAACGCAGAGAGTCCTCATCGTTACTCCCTCCTGCGAGTATTCTAGTGCAAATTTGCCATCAAAACAGAAAGTCGTCGCGAAGCGTACTCCTGCCGCCATTTCGAAGTGTACTGCGATTAACGTTCGGTCTGGCCCTCATCGAAAACATCCTATCCTTGGATTCTGGTAGTCTCTGAGTTTCATGGAAACCTCCGCCGCCCACCTCAAGACGTCACAGGAGAGCGTGGAAATCTGGTTTCAGATCCAGAAAGATGATGAAGGCTACCCCAAGTCACAGGATTGGGAGGAGCTTTGGGCACTTCCGATTGAAGGCGGTGCATTCGAGATCCAGAGTGTGCCGTTCTTCTTGAAGGAAATCGCTTCTGGAGATGTTGTGAGCGCGGCGAGAACCAGTGAGGGATGGTATAGATTTGACCGGATCATCTCCCGAAGCGGTAACAGCAATTTCCGTATCTGGCTCCACGAAAGAACTGAGACCGAACGAGAACGAATCATCCATGACCTCGAGGGTCTTGGCTGTCGTGTAGAAGTGACCATGGAAAGGCTGATCGCGATGGATGTGTCACCAGATCGCGAGAACCGAGTTTGGGCCTACCTGGACGCAGGACAGCGAAGTGGAGAATGGGGGCTACAAATAGGATGGTCACCGGACTGACCGTAGGGCGACCAGAGTGAATGTTTCTTTGGTTGCGGGGGCCTGTCTTGAAGCCATTCATAACGCCCTTGGAGCCCGGCTTTTAAGGCGTTGGCCCTTACCCAAGAATGGGAGAAGGCCAATTCGTCCTTAAAATTAGCACGTTGCTTCTGACGCCGACGGCCCACTTTTGCTTTCAGTGAGCCCACCCGTAATTAGGCGCTCCCTAGGATAGCGCGAGGCCGCCTTGTTCCAAATTCTCTACGCGCCAGCAGTAGTTCCCTTGGACCCGCATCGACGTATCGGTTGACAAATAGGCGCTCGCCTTTCCGCGGAGCTTTTGCATTTTTTCAACTGAGATTCAGATGAACCTGGTCAAGCCTGCCCATTCACGATAGCGGGCATCCGATGTTCGCGGATGTTGCATGTTTGACTTGTGTAATCGATTCGACGTTTTCAGTAGCGGAGGTGCGGCGGCGACCCGCACCGGCCCATCCGAACGCGGAATGTCGGATGGTGCGTGGAGGTAGAGGTTACGAACATGAGCGGTTCCGATGACAAGCTAGCAGACGTCTGGAAGTGGGCAAAGCGCCAAGCTATCGGCCAGATGGACCTTTCATTCGGGGCACGCGAGTGCTGGCGCATCCTCGACGGCTTTCCGCCGGGTAAATGCTACCCATCGCACTGGTTCATCGCCGAGAAACTACGAAAGAGTCAGAGTGCAGTTCGCCGGTACCTCCGGGAGCTAAAACTAAGTGGTTATATCAGCATCAACGCAAACTTCTGCGGTATTGTTCTTAGGAACACTTACCAACGGCCGATCGTCCCGGCACACGTTCTTTTTCCTCTTTTCAACAAACAATGTGGGGACCCGGACGTTTAACGAGCAGGCCAGGTTTGGGATGACCGTACAGAGTCTAAACTTCGGAAGTTCACTTTGGAAGAGGCTCCATGCAAACCTAAGCGAACAGTCGCACCGGTCTAGCGACTCGCGCGGCCGCATCGATGACGGAACTGTCCAGGGTCTGGACAAACGCTACGGGGCCGTGCGTGGAAACAACCCTTCTTTTGGAATCTGGCATCCAAGAAGGAAAGGCCGCGAGGGGCACTGCGCCAGCCAGGATCTTCGCTTTCTGGAAGGCTCTGTTCGACCGACAGTTGCACCTTCTCGGAGCCGCATTTCGGGGAAACTATTCTATTACGGCAGGGGTAGTCTAGCCTCTTGGAATAACGGAACTGGTAGGATAACTTCCGGATAGCGCGTGATACAGGCTGTAACCGGTTTCCCATCAGCTAAACTAAGCTGAATCAGTATATGCCGCTCACGCAAGGCGACCAATTCGGACCGTATACGCTCATCTCGGCCATAGGCCGCGGAGGCATGGGCGAGGTATGGAAAGCCCGCGACATACGCCTCGACCGCATCGTAGCGATGAAATTCTCTGCGGAGCAATTCAGCGAGCGTTTTGAGCGCGAAGCTCAGGCAATTGCGGCGCTCAACCATCCCAACATCTGCCAGCTTTATGATGTCGGACCAAATTACTTGGTCATGGAATACATCGAGGGTACGCCCCTAAAGGGGCCTTTGCCTGTCGATCAAGCGCTGAAGTACGCCGCGCAGATTTGCGATGCACTCGACGCCGCGCACGGGAAGGGCATCACCCATCGCGACCTGAAACCCGCGAATATTCTCGTTACCAAAGCCGGGATCAAGCTGCTGGATTTCGGTCTCGCGAAGCTCGGAACGTCGGGTATCGGGCAAGCGCCTAAGAGCGGGTTATCTCCAGATGACGCCACTCTCACGATGGCGCTCACTGGGAAGAACGAAATCGTCGGGACGCTGTACTACATGTCGCCGGAGCAGTTGCAGTCGCAAGCCACCGGCCAGGAAATCGACGCGCGTAGCGATATTTTCTCGTTTGGCATCGTGCTGTATGAAATGCTCACCGGCAAGCGAGCGTTTGAAGGCGCGTCTCCCGCGAGCGTGATCGCGGCCATCATGGAGCGTCCCGCGCCGTCGATTGCCGACATCGCGCCTCCGGCGCTGGATCGGGCACTGAAGATTTGCCTTGCCAAAGATCCTCATGACCGATGGCAGACCGCAAGGGACTTGAAGCGGGAGTTGGAGTGGATCGCGAGCGGGTCCAGCGAGATCACTAAGGCCGCCGCCGCTTCGCGTAGCCGCCAATTGCCCTGGATCGCGATGGGATTGCTGGGAGTCTTCACGATACTATTCGGTGTCGGTTACTACCGAGCCACGCGGCCTGCCGAACCTAAGCCGCTGGTCCGCCTGGATGTGGACCTCGGACCCAACGTCTCGCTGGGCTCTCCTGCTGGATCCACGATCATCCTCTCGCCCGACGGAAGTCGCATCGTCTACGCTTCAAACGGACGCCTCTTTACGCGCCGCCTCTCCGAGATCAATGCCACCGAGTTGAACGGAACAGAGGCCGCCTTCAGCCCGTTCTTTTCTCCCGACGGGCAGTGGGTGGGATTCTTCCAAGCGGGAACGCTAAAGAAAAGTTCGGTAGTCGGCGGTGTGCCCATCGCCTTGGCAGACGTCCGTCAGAATGCTGCTGGCGCCAGTTGGGGAGATGACGGGAACATTATTGCGGCATTAGGTTTCCCTGGGCCGTTAGAGAGTATCCCCGCAAGTGGAGGAATGCCAAAGCCGGTGACTAGGCTTGCGTCGCAAGAAAGAGCCCACAGGTGGCCCAAAGTCTTGCCCGGCGGAAAAGCTGTGTTGTTCGAGGTTACCGATGCCGGACGCACCGTTGACGCCAGCCGCCGCATTGACGTTGTGTCGCTTGTCGATGGCACCCGAAAGACCCTGGTAACTCGTGCGGGATTTCCACAGTATTCGAGTTCCGGCCATCTTCTATACATAAGCCAAGGGACTCTATTCGCGTTACGATTTGACCCCGAGAGACTCGAGGTCTCCGGCACGCCCGTTCCACTCCTCGATGGCGTGCGGTACTCGCCCTTTTATGGATACGCGGACCTCGACCTTGCGCGCGATGGCACCCTGATCTACCGAACCGGGCAGTTGGCCGCCGGAGTCACCGTAGAGTGGTTGGATGCGACCGGTAAGACACAACCGGTTCTCAAGACACTCGGTATCTACCGGCGGCCGCGCCTCTCGCCTGATGGCCAATACCTTGCCCTGGATGGAGGTGACGGGTCAGGTGACGATATCTGGACGTATGACCTCCACCGGCAGACTCTCAACCGCTTGACGTTCGCGGGAAAGAACACGGTCGCGGCGAACGCAATCTGGAGCCAGGATGGAGGCGTTATTTTTTTCAAGAGTAATGCCGGTATCTCATGGATTCCGGCGAATGGCGCCCAGGCCCCCAAGACCCTGGTCGAGTCCAAAGGGACCGTTTATCCATACTCCTTGACTCCCGATGGAAAGCGGCTTGCGTATTTCGGAAGTCCGACTTCGGTAGCCGGTGAGAGATATGACATCTTTACCGTGGCCATTCAAAGCGACGGAAAGGAGCCGAAGGCCGGCAAACCCGAACCATTCCTAGAGACACCGGCCGATGAGCGACATCCTGTTTTCTCCCCCGATGGGCGTTGGATCGCCTATTCTTCCGACGAATCGGGTATCCACGAGGTGTACGTGAGAGCCTTCAACGACAAGGGTGGAAAGTGGCTCGTTTCGAGCGGTGGTGGCGTTTACCCGGTTTGGTCCAGGGCTAGCCGGGAGCTGTTCTTCCGGACGGAAGACCAACAGATTATGGTGGTCTCTTACGCGATCCAGGGTGAGTCCTTTGTTCTCGATAAGCCCCGAGTTTGGACCCAACGGCGACTGGCCAGCATTGGCACAACGCCGAACTACGATGTAACGCCGGACGGGAAGAGAATTATCGCGATCTTATCCCCCGAT
>JBEBFS010000016.1:0-61318 GCA_040081855.1 Bryobacteraceae bacterium
AAACGTTTTGGCGGAGATGCGGCAACTGCGGCTGGATATCCAAATGGCCGCCATGACCATCCAGCGCGTTCAAATCGCCATGTTCCGGTTGCAAGTGGAATCGGCGCAGCTTGATCGCGTGAAAGAACGTGTGTTGCAGGCCAAGCAACAGTGCGACATGCTGCAGCAGCGCCGCAACCATCAAACATTGCAGCTGGAGCGCGCGTCTCATCCTCCACGCAGCGGGGATTCCTCCTTCGACGCGAATCAGGCGAACGCGACGCTGCAATATTTCAAGAACGAGCTCGCGGAAATCGCCGCCGAAGAGCCCAAATGCCAAGCGGAGCTCGCTGAAGCTGAATCGCAATTCCGCCAGCAGGAAGCGAAGACAACTGCTATTCAGGATCAGTTGGACCGCTTGGATCAATACCTGGCCGGAGCGAAGCGATAAAAGCCAACAGCCGCTCCGCACGGGCATAGTACAATCCCGATTGAGGTGATTCGATGAACGGTACTATGTCCCGGCGCCATCTTCTGGCGGGCGGAGCGGCGGTCGCAGCATCCGCTTTATTGGGGAATAGAGCGGTTGCTGCAGGAGCCGCGCAAGCGAAGAAGCGCGGCCCGGCGGCACTCCCCGCGCGCGGCGAGTTCATCATCCGCAACGCCTACGTGATGACGATGGAGCGCGAAACCGGCGACATCGCAGACGGCGACGTGCACTTCAAAAACGGCGAGATCCTCGCCGTGGGCAAAGCGCTGAAGGCTCCGGGCGCAACCGTGATCGATGGGCAGAAGATGATCGTGCTGCCCGGCATTGTGGAAACGCACTGGCACACCTGGAACACCTTGCTCCGCAGCTTCGCCGGCGAAAAACCGGATCAGGGCTATTTCCCTACTGCCGCCGTCTTCGGTGCGCAAATGTCACCCGAGGACATGTATCGCGGCACGCGCCTTGCCACGCTCGAAGCCATCAACTCCGGCACAACCACCCTTCATTCTTTCTGTCACAATCTCCGCAGCCGCGAGCATGGCGAGGGCGACATCCGTGCGCTGCGCGAATCCGGCATCCGCGCGCGTTGGTCGTGGGGCTGGCCGCAAGGCTTGCCTGATACCCAGGTCTCCGATCTTGCGGGCCTCGAAGCCATGCACCGCGATTGGGCAAAGTTCGCCAATGACGGCCTGCTTACCATGGGCTTTGCATGGCGCGGCATGTTCCGCAACACGCAACTGGCGCGGGAAGTGTATAAGCCCGAGTTCGACGCCGCGCGCAAGCTCGGCCTTCCCATTTCGCTTCACGTCGCAAGCAGCGAGACGACCAAAGGCCAAGTGGAAGCGCACGCGAAAGAAGGGCTGCTCGGCAAAGACGTGCAGATCATTCACGCACTCTCGGTGACGCCGGCCGAAATCGAAATGGTGGCCAAGTCCGGCACGCAGGTGAGCGTATCGCCGGGCAGTGAACTGCGCATCGGCTACGGCTTCACGAAGATCAGCGAGTACCTCGACGCAGGCGTTCCGCTGGGCGTTTCCATCGACAACACGGCGTTATCAGGCGACGCCAACATGTTCGGCATCCTGAAGATGATCCGCAACATTGAGAACGCCAAGAAGCACGATGAATTTGCGATGACCGCGCGCCGCGTGCTGGAACTGGGAACCATCGACGGCGCAAAAACGCTAGGCCTCGGCGACCGCATCGGTTCGCTCAAACCCGGCAAGCGCGCCGATATCGTCATGATCTCGCTGCGCGCACCGAACATGGGCGTATTCAGCGATCCGTCGCATCTGGTGGTGGAAGCGACGCAGCCCGAAAACGTGGACACTGTCATCGTCGATGGCCGCATCCTGAAGCGCAACGGCAAACTGACCGCGATGGCAACAGATCAAATTTTGGCCGACGCCGACGCGTCGTTCGCCGCGCTTCGGAAGAAAGTAAATCGCTAAGCCCGTACTTGGGAAATGGCCTGCTACTTGCGGCCCACGTGCAGCGCGACGGCGCCGAACGTCATGCGTTCGAACTCCACGGTGGCGAAGCCCGCGATGCGCATCTGCTCGGCCAGTTTTTCCGCGCCGGGGAATTTGCGGATGGATTCTGGTAAGTACGAGTATGCCTCGCGCGAACCGGAAATCATGCCACCCACGGCAGGCAGCACTTTTGTCGAGAAGAAATCGTACACAGCGGCGAAGAGGCGATTCGTCGGCTGCGAAAATTCGAGGATCGCGAGCGTCCCGCCGGGCTTCAGTACTCTTCGCAGCTCGATCAATCCGTTTTGATAATTCGCCAGATTGCGGAAGCCAAAGGAAACCGTAATCAGATCGAGCGAATTTTCCGCCAGCGGCAATGACAAAGCGTCCGCTTCAAACAACGGGAGCTTGGCGCGTTTCGTATTCACCTTGCGCTGCGCCTCCACCAACATGGGGTGGCAGAAATCACTGCCCAGCAGCAGGGAATTGCGCGATGGTCCGCTCGCGGCGTCAAGCGAAAGCAGCACGTCGCCGGTTCCGCAACATAGATCCAGCACACGCGCGCCGGGCTTCGCCAACACATCGGACACGCGTTTCACGGTGCGGGCGCGCCAGCGCTTGTCCAAATTGAACGACAGCAGATGATTCAGCAGGTCATAGTGGCGGGCGATGCCGCCGAACATGCCTCTCACCCACTTCGATGCGGCCTCTTCGCGCGCCTGGCCTTCGCCAGCAACAGCGCGCGGAGTGGTGCCGGTGACGCCGGAACCGCTCATGCCAATGCGGCCTCAATCGCCTGCAGGATCGACGCATCGTCAATGCCGCTGACGATCACTACTTCGCCGATGCGCGTCGGCAAAACGAAATGGACCTTGCCGCGAATGGTTTTCTTGTCCGACGCAAGCCGCTCCAACAGGTTCCGGCTGGAGATGCCATTGAGCGGAGGAATGGGTCCGTAGCTGAGGATCACCTTATGAATCGCCGCCGCGTCCTCGGCGCTTAATCTGCCGGTGATGACGGCCAGGTGCGTGGCCGCGTGCATGCCGAAGGCAACGGCTTCCCCGTGCAGGAAACGCGAGTACCCTGTCTCGGCTTCGAGCGCGTGGCCAATGGTGTGGCCGAAGTTGAGGATGCGCCGCAGGTCGCCTTCGCGTTCATCCGCCGTCACCACTTCCGCTTTCATGCGAACAGCGTCAGCGATGATGCGGTCCACGGTGGCCGGATCGTATGCAAAAACTTTGTCGGCGCCCTCTTCGAGCACCTGAAACAGAGCCGCATCGCGAATGACGCCGGCTTTGATGATTTCATACAGCCCGGCTCGGTATTCACGCTCGGGCAGTGTCTTCAAGACTTCGGGATCGATCAACACGACCAGCGGCTGATGGAAACTGCCCACCAGATTCTTGCCCGAAACCAGATTGACGCCCGTCTTGCCGCCGACGGCCGCGTCCACTTGCGCCAGCAGGGTGGTTGGGATCTGAATCACCGGAACGCCGCGCATGAACACAGCGGCCACGAACCCGGCAACGTCGGTCGCGATGCCGCCACCGAAGGCCAGCACGACGCTTGCACGGTCGCCGCCGCCCAATACCATCTGGTCGGCGAGCGCCTCCACTTCCGACATCCGCTTGCGCGGTTCGCCGCCGGGGAAAAACAAAACCTGATGCGGATGCGAACCCAGCGCTTTCGTCACCAGGTGGCCGTGAAAAGCCCACACGTCTTCGGTGGTGACAATAAAGACTTTGCCGGCTTTTGCAGGCAAAAATTCCGGAATGCGGGCGATACAGCCGCGCTCCACAATGGCATCGTAGACACGTTGGGGCGTATCCACGCGAAAACTGGGCATAAGTTCGTTGTACCATGGGCGTGTTGCCTCCCACCGTCTATCCAATCTTTTTCTCTTTCCTGCTTTTTGCGACCACGCTCCGGGAATCCTCGGCCACCACGGTCCTGTGGACCGCGCCGGCCATCCTGGTTGCGTCCATAATGATCGCCTGGGCGGCCGAAGCGTCACAGTATTTTGTGGCGCAGGGTTTCGCGCTCGCGATTCTCGCGTGGCTGCAGACGTTGCCGGAGTTTGCGGTGGAAGCCGTGCTCGCATGGCACAGAGAAGAGCATCTGCTGCTCGCGAATCTTACGGGCGCTTTGCGGCTTTTGTTGGGTGGTGCGTGGCCTCTCATCTATTTCACTGCCGCGTATTTCCAACGGCGAAGAGGCCAAGGTCCGCTCCGCAAGATCGTCTTAGACGATCACCACGCCGTGGAAATCATGGGCCTGCTTCTGCCGCTCCTGTACATGCCCGTGATCGCGCTGAAGGGTACGCTGACCATCTACGACGGTGCGGTCTTGATGGTGATGTACACGGTCTACCTCGTCGTTCTGAGTAAGCTGCCGGCGGAAGATCACGAAGAAATGGACGATCTGGAATCCGTCCCGCGCGCGATTGTTCTCGCGCCGCGCATAAAGCGGATTCTCGCCATCACTGGATTGTTCCTGATTGGCGGCGTTCTCACTTACATCAGCGCCGAGCCTTTTCTTGCCAGTTTGCTCGCGCTTGCCACCGTCGCGGGCATGCCGGAGTTCGTGTTCGTGCAATGGATCGCACCGCTGGTCAGCGAATTTCCCGAACTTGCTTCGACTCTTTATTGGGCCCGCCGCGATGGCCGCGCGCGGATGTCGCTGATGAACGTCGTCTCCAGCAACATCAATCAATGGACGATGCTGACCGCGATGCTGCCCATCGTTTATTCGATCAGCATCGGGACTCCGACGCCCATTCACTTCGATCACCTGCAAAGCGTCGAGTTGTGGCTCACCTACGGGCAAGCTGTGATTGGTCTGATTTTCCTGTTGAATATGGAACTGGCGTGGTGGGAAGCGGCTGCGCTTGCCGTGTTGTTCGTGATCCCGTTTGCCAGCAAGTCCATGGAACTTGCCGTGACATACCTCTATTTTGTTTGGGCCGCCATTGAAATCGGACGGATGATTGTGAAGCGCCAGATGCCGCGCGCCTTCCCGACGTTCCTACACGTCTGGCGCCAGCACATCGCCTAACGGCCGGTGGAGCTTTGCGTTTGTGAATGGAGCTTGCGCTCCAGTTCCGCCTTTACCGCGGGCCATTCCGCATCCAAAATGCTGAAATACACTGTGTCGCGCATCCGGCCGTCCCACGTCAGCATGTGGCGGCGGAAGATGCCTTCTTCGCGGGCTCCCAGCCTGCGGAGAGCCTGGCGGGAACGCTCATTGATGGCATCCGTTTTGAACTCGACGCGCGCGCAGCCCATGGTTTCGAAAGCGTGGCGCAACATCAGATACTTGGCCTCGGTGTTGACCACGGTCCTCTGCCACGGCACCGCCACCCATGTGCTGCCGATTTCCACGCGGCTGTGCTTCTGGTCAATGTTCGTGAAGCGTGTGCAACCGACGACGCGGCCACTGCGCTTGTCGATGGTTGCGAACGCGAGCGCTCTGCCTTCTTCCTGGGCGTCCAGCGCGCGTTGGATATACGACGTCATGCCGTCGCGGTCGACAACGCGGTCCACGGTGACTTTCCAGAGTTCGGGGTCTAAGCCTACTTCGCAAAGGGCGGAATGATGCTCCAGGCAGAGCGGCTCCAGGCGGACGTTTGGCCCTTCGAGGATGATCGGCTTTACGGTCATTCGGTCCTGCCTGAGGTTCCTTGCTCGGAACGCTTTGCCGGAGTTTGGCTAGAGCGGCGTCCTGGGTCGTATTGTAACAACGAATTTCTATTTAGTTTCTAATGCTTTTCGGACAAAATAGATCATCATGTCCAGGACTACCCCAACTGCGGCTCGAGCCAAGCAGGGCGAACCACGATGGCCCGCGCTTCTCGCGCTGCTGGGAGCCAGTTTCCTCTTCTATGCTCTGCCTCCGGCCCTCAGGGCATGGCCCGATTGGCTCGTGATTCTATTGGTCGCCGGCTTTGCCAGCCCCGGTGTCTTTCTGGCCCATCTGCGCCAGCAGCGGAGCGTGCAGATCGCAGGCCACCTTGCCGTGGCGACGACAACCATCGCGATGATCGGCTCCCTCTATTTGCTCGTATCGCGATTGCCGCTGCATCAGGAATCGCCACCCGAACTATTGCGCGCCGCGACGGCTCTGTGGATCAGCAACATTCTGGTTTTCGCGGCATGGTACTGGCGCCTGGATGCCGGAGGGCCGCACCAGCGGGATCTTCGCGAATCACACACCGACGGCGCTTTTCTTTTCCCTCAGATGACCTTGGACCCGAAGATCCGCGTGGAAATGGGCGAGGCCGACTGGGCCCCGAATTTCGTCGACTATCTTTTCCTTGCCTTCACCACCAGCACGGCGTTTTCTCCCACCGATGTCCCCGTGCTGTCGCGTTGGGCGAAGGGCCTCATGATCATTCAGTCGTTGATCTCGCTGACGACCATCGCTCTTCTTGCCGCGCGCGCCGTCAACATTCTTTAAAGGGCCATCCTGTAAATCATCAAGCTGGAAATGGCCAAGCTGTAAACCGGCAAGATTGCTACAGTAGAGAGTTGCACGCCGCCGCAGTGCGGGTGGCGATTGAAGGCGCCATGGTCCTTTCTGACATCGACATCAAGAAATATATTGAACAGGGCAAGATCCGGGTCAGCCCTCCGCTTCCGCCCGAACAGTTCGGCAGTTGCTCGGTGGATTTCCGCCTGGGCAGTGAGTTCAGCGTGTTCGAACACAGCCGCCACGCGTTGATCGACCTGCGCGAGAAGACCGCGATTCAGGACCTGATGCGCGCCGTGAACGTGCCCACGGGCGAAGCTTTCATCCTGCAGCCGGGCGAATTTGCGCTTGCGATCACCGAAGAGGTAATTGAACTCGATGACGACGTCCTCGGGCGCCTCGAAGGCCGCTCCAGCCTCGGACGCATCGGCATCATCGTTCACGGAACCGCGGGCTTGTTCGATCCAGGCTGGACGGGAAAAGCCACCCTTGAACTCAGCAACCTCGGCCGCATGCCCGTGGCGCTGTATCCGGGGATGCGCATTTGCTCCATGACCTTTGAGCAGTTGTCCTCAAAGGTCGCCGTGCCCTATCGCAAGAAAGTGGGCAACAAATACGCCGGACAAGAGCGGCCGCTTGCGAGCAAACTGGTCAGCGAAACAGGGAAGTAGACTATAAGCAGAGGGTTCCTATGATCGACCTGCAGGAGGCCGTTTTCATTGCCAAGCAAGAGGCCACAAAGATCCTTGGTCCGAATCAGTTTAGCCTCGAAGAGTTGGAGCGAGACGTCTACAAAAGTCGCGATGTTTGGAGTATCACCCTGGGTTTGCCTAAGCCCGCCCTATTTCTGAATCAAGAACTTAACTACAAACGATTCCTCATCGATGTAGAAACCGGCGAGCTTTTGGCGATAAAGATCCGCGAGGTTGCCTTGCCGTGAATCGTTCCGGTCCTTGGCCGGAAGGGCAAACGGGCAATGGTGTTCTGATTGATACCAACCTGCTCGTTCTCTTGGTAGTCGGACTCGTGAATCCCCGCCGTATTGAGGCGTTTAAACGCACACGCCAATACACCGCCGCGGATTTTCGTCTTTTGAACGCTGCGCTCGATGGCTTCAGGCCGCTTTATGCGACGCCGCAGATTGCAGCCGAAGTGAGCAATTTGACGGACCTCGGCGGCATCGAGAGAGTTGCCGCTCGGAATGTCCTGAAAACAATCGTTAACGAATGGACTGAACCGGTTGTGACCAGCGTCGCTGCGGTGCAGGGTCGGTTCTACGAGCGCCTTGGACTGACCGACTCAGCGATACAAATCGTGTCGTCCGAGAAGAAATGCTCAGTCCTAACCGACGATCTTGACCTATACCTTGCGTTGTCTCGTTTGGGGGTTCCCGTCTACAACTTCAATCACCTTAGGGAACGAGCGTGGCGGATCACCAGCCGGGGTTAGCCTTGCGCCGCTTTTATATTTCTCCAAACCGTCATTGCCGTCGCAATCGTCACCGCAAATGTGATTCCGCCTGTGACCACGTGCGAGACAGTTGAGTACAGCACCACGGCCGGAGCTTTCGATGCGTCGCTGATGGAGATCAGCACCATGCCGATGGACACCTGAATTCCCAGCAGCACGCCGAGCGTGACGATGGCGGGCCGCAGCGGCTGGCCGCCCTGCGTCTGCGTGAGCAGCACCATCAGCCCCACGCCATAGAGCGCCACCACGAATGCTCCGAGAATGTGCCACAGCACCCCGGTAAATCCGTGACGGAATGCCGCGCCAAGGATGATCTGGAGCATGACCAGAATGGCCGTCGATCTCGAAAGTCCGCGCAGCGACGGCCAGCCTTTGTCGGTCAGTGGCGTTGCCGGGCCGTCCCAGCCGGGCCAGAGCAGCATTGTTACGGCCACCAGTATTCCGAGAACCGCTTGTCCGAAGAAGGCGTGAACGAAGGCCAGGCTTGCGGGTAGAGGGACCCCAACGCCGCCAAGAATCGCTTCGGCAACCACACCAAGGACTGCGGCCCAGGAAAGCTTTTTCGCAAGCGGCTGCTTCGAACCGCCGAAGGTTGCCCAAATCGCGACGATCAGCACTAAAAGGCCGATGCTCTCCGCTGCGTGCCGGTGAATCGCAAAAGCAGCGGAGCCTGCAGCCGTGGCAGGCGCGGAGGCGAAGTTATCGGTGACCACGGCCCCCATCATCAAAACGAAGAGCGTGGCAACGGAGACAAGAAGAGAAAAGCGGAAAAGCCAGGAATTAGTCATGGATGTTTCGAAGAGCCGGGGCCCCGGTTCCGGGAGCCTCGGCGGCAGTGTGAAGAAAAGCGTGAATTTTTTCGAGCGGCGGTTCGATATAACCGATTGCCCGTCCGCAGATGGCCAGGCCCAGCCACAACACAAGCGAAGCCCCCGCCGCGATCTTTGCCTTCGACGTGATCCCGGATGTGTCCATCTCCGCCGCGCTGCCGTAAACGTTTTCCGCAAACAGCAGAGCATGCAAGCAGACCAGCGCCAGCAGGATCATTTTGATCCGGAAGAAGATGTTGTAGTAGTACTCCTCGGCCTTGGTTGAAAAAAGCAGAACGCCGCAGATCACCATCACCGCGAACCCGATGCGCTTGGGCACGCGAAGGCGGTTGACGACGCTGGTGACCGGGTACGTTCGCATCGCGACACCTAGCAGGCGGAGGTCCGTCACCAGGATCATCGCGCCGAAGAAAGCGATGCCGATCATGTGCAGCGAAAGAATCACCGGATAAACAATGGCTGAGCCGCGTAACGCCGTGAAGACGTCGGTTGCCTGTAGCCACTGGCAGAACTCAAGCATCGCTATAGACCCTCGGTCACAAATCCAATAAAGATGCCGCCGAACACAACGGAGGCCCAGAGTAGCAGGGACACGCAAGCAACAGCTTTACCCGTTCCCGGCGCCCCCAGCCCCACCACCTTGCTGCGGACCGTGAAGTGGAAAACAAGCGCAGCAATCATGCACAGCATCTTTATGATGAAGGCCCAGTTCAGGTAGTACATGTCCGGGTCGGACGAATACATCAGCGGACCGGAGAGGAAAATGAAGGCCATGCCGATCCAGGTCCAGGGCATGAGACTCTTATAGAGTTCCGGTGGCTGTTGCTCTGTCATCCCGTAACCGAGCAGGCGGAAATCCAGGATAGCGATAGAGCCGATCAGCATCGCGAACCCGACGATGTGAATACACTCGAGCGTGGGGAAGATCAGTTCCGACGCGTTCACGCCCGCGGCGAGGATCATCAGCAACGGCATTGTTTGGACCGGCAAAGTTGGAGCATATCACGGATTTTGCGAACATCGATAAGACGCACGCGGTCACACAAAGGTCACTCACCGGTTGTTGCCCTTCGGGTAGGACCGGAATCGTCAAACGCGTGCTAGAATTTCAGCATTTGCCGCGCCAATGCAGCGGCCGCGCAATTTCTTCAAGAAGGAGTGATCGAGTGCCCTTAGAAAGTCTGCTCGATTCCGAGTTAGCGTTTCCGGTGTTCGAATGTTTTCATATTGCAGGTTTCGCCCTGGCGATCGGCACAGTCGCGCTTGCCGACTTCCGGCTGCTCGGCTTCGGCCTGCGCAAGCAAACGCCGTCGGAGATTACGAATAATACGTGGGTTGTCACTCTCATCGGCCTGCTGACGGCCATTTTCTCCGGGATGTTGATGTACATCACAGACCCGGACAAGTACTACCTGAACTGGTCGTTTTTAATCAAGGTCGCGTGTTTGATCCTGGCGATTGTGTTCCACTACACGGTTCACCGGAAAGTGGTCCATTCGGATACGATTACCGGCGGAGGTAAAGTGGTTGCCGTACTTTCCATGGCGCTGTGGGCGTCGGTGGTGTTTGGCGGCATCTTCATCGCCTTCATCATGCCAGGCCTCTAGGCAAAGGAATAGGAACCCATCATGCTGCTCTCCTTCACTATTTGGTTTCAAAACATCCCTTTGTTCATCTGGCTGCGCGATCAGGTTTACGGCTATCCCATTGCACTTGCGGCCCATTTGGTCTTCATCTCCCTGTTCGCGGCCATGATTGTGATGACTGATCTCCGTATGCTGGGCGTCGCGTTCCGCGGCCAATCCCTCTCGGATATCATTGACCAGCTGCGCGTGCCAAAGCGCATTGGGTTTATCCTGGCGGCGACCTGCGGCGTGCTCGTCTTTGGGCTCAAGTCGGAGGAGTACTACTACAACTTCTCGTTCCGGATCAAAGTTGCATTGTTTATTCTGGTTGGACTTCACGCGCTCGTGTTTCGGGGTCCCATCTACAACCGGGCGGCCGAGCTCGATAACCAGCCGCTGTCGGGAAAGATAAAAGTTGCCGCGGTAATCTCGATGCTTTTGTGGACGGGCATCATCATCGCGGGCCGCGGCATCGGCTATATTCCGGCGCCCTTGTTCTCGCACCACTTTGAATAGCGCTCACCGCGGGAGGCGTTGTCACTTTGCGGTCAGTGACCACTAGTGACAAGCGAAGGGTGATTCTCGCGTTGTCATTCTAGGCCTTCGTGATAGAATTCCAGACGGTCGGCCTAAGAGTTCGTCCGGCCAAGAGGGAGTCCGCATGGCCATTAACGTCGAAGAATTGATATTCCCGACGCTGGAGTGTTTACACATTTTGGGTTTTGTGATCGCCATCGGGACGTCCGCGGTGGTCGATTTCCGTCTGCTCGATATTGGATTTCAGAGCCAGACCCCGGCACAGTTGGCCAAGGACACTCGTTTTTGGATGCTGGGTGGCCTGCTTCTCTCGATTTTCGCCGGGCTGGGGATTTATTCGACCGATCCCGATAATTACTACGAGAACTGGTCGTTCCTGATCAAGATGGTCTTGCTGATTGCCGCCATCGTGTTCCATTACACGGTCAAGAAGAAGGCCGCAAGTGGGGATACGCCTTCGGGAAGCGCTAAGGTGATTGCCGTGGTCTCGATGCTGCTGTGGACTTCGGTCATCTTCGGCGGCATCTTCATTCCTTTTATTGCTCCGGGACTCGAGTAGGCAAACCCATGATTCCAATTCTTATTGCAGTTCAAAACCTTTCCTGGTTTACCGATCTTCGCTCGTCGGCCTACATGTATCCCTCGCTGCTGGCTTTGCACCTGGTGGGGATTTCGCTGTTCGGCGGGCTGATCCTGATTACGGATCTGCGAATTTTGGGCGCGGCGATGAAGAGCTTCAGCATCGCCGAGGTGATTGACCGTACCCGCAGTTTCAAGCAGATAGGCTTTGTCTTCGCGGCCGGTTGCGGCGTGTTGCTGTTCTGCTCGAAGGCGGAAGCGTACTACTACAATCCGCTTTTCCGCGCGAAGGTGGTGCTGTTCGCGCTGGTCGCCATTCACGCGGCATTGTTCAAGAGCAGCATTTACAACCGGCCGGAAAGCATCGAGGGCAATCCTGCGCTGATGAGCAAAGCGCGAACCGCAGCTTGGGTTTCGCTAATCCTGTGGACCTGCATCCTCATCGCGGGACGCGGCATCGGCTATATCTCCGCGCCCTTCGGTCTGCACTTCGCGGGATTACTACATGGCGTGACGAACGCGCTTTAGCGCTGCTCAGACGTACTTCACCATCGTCTTGAAGCCGTAATCCATGTGATGCTGCATGTGGCAGTGCAGCAGGGAATCGCCCGGATTGTTGGCGGTGAATTCCACTTCTGTTGTGCCATCGCGCGGCACGCGGACCGTATCTTTGATCACGCCCGCCATCGCTTTGTTGCCGGCCTTGATGATTTCAAAGTTATGCCGGTGGATGTGCAACGGGTGTCCGTCCTCGTGGCCGCTGTGGAAGACGATTTTATAGCGCTTGCCCGCTTTCACCTTCAGCGGATCGATGTTCGGCCACAGCTTGTCATTCACCATCCACTTGTTGAAGGCGTGTCCCTCATCGGCCATCATGTGGAAGGCGAGTTCGAAGGTGCCCTCCACCGGCGGGCGCTCCGGTAGCGGGCCCTGATGGCCGAACCAGCCGTAATCCCACGGCGTGTTGGGCGGAACAATCCACTTCGGTTCACCCTTTTCGCCGGCATATTCAATCACAGTGCCCAACCCCATGGCGCGCTCTTCATCGCGGGGCGAGCCCAAAATCCAGACGCCCGGATTATTCATCTCGACAACGGCATCCACGCGCTCGGCCACCACCAACTGCAGCACATCGACTTCCGTCGGATTCGGAACCGGGTTGCCATCGAGCGCAATGACCTTGAACTTGTGGCCCGGCAGCGCCAGGTTGATATCGCGTGTCGCGTCGGCGTTGAGAAGCCGGAAGAGCACGCGCTGGCCTTTCTTCACGCGGATCGGCTCGCCGTGGCCAAGCGAATGATCGCCCAACGTCGCGCTGCTGTAGGCGACGGTCCAATCGTTTTGCGGATCGCCGCGATGCACAAGCTTCGGCTCCCAGTGGCGGCTGGCAAGGAAGATTTCCTGGTCGTACATGCCGGAATCGCTCTTCGGTTCGATGTAAAGAAACCCGAACTGGCCTGAGAAAGCGCCTTTGGTGAGATCATCCATCGCCATCGCGTGCGTGTGATACCAGCGCGTTCCCGCGGGCTGTGGCTTGAATGAGACGCGCAGGTGTCCGTGCGGCGGTACATAGGGGCTGCCTTCTTCCTCGGCGCCGTCGGCTTTCGTCGAAAGGAACAGACCGTGCCAGTGAACCAGTTCCGGAGTATCCGTGTCGTTGAAGATATCGAAGGTGACCTGCTTGCCTTCCTTCAGGCGGAGCAGCGGTCCGGGAATGGATCCGTTGTAGCCCGTGGTCTTGATCACCTTGCCCTTGGCGATCTCGGCCGACGCCGGGCCGATGCGCAGGGTGTGATCGGGCTTCGAAGCGGCCAGCATCTGTTGCGCGAGGCCCGCATGGGCGACGGTCGCGCCCGTGATGGAGAGAAAATCCCGGCGGTTCATAATTCGTAAGTCTAGCATCTCTACGAGGGGTCGGGTATCCCGTAAGTTGCTGTTAATACGCAACTAAGTTGCAAGTGTGGCCCTGCGCGAGCTTTCTATACTACGATGGATTAGGAATCCCGCCTTTTGGCCCGCGTCTTTGTCGACGAGGCCCTGTTTCGGAGTTGCTTTTTATACCAGCGGTACCTCGAACAGCTTTTTGGAACACCGAAAGTAGGATTCTGTCCAAACCATGGCTGCACTTCCGGTTCTAACTCGTTCCACCCTTCGCAAGCTTCTTCTTCTCTGCGTTCTTGTAAAGCCACTTTCGTCTCCAGCTTTTGCGCAGGAGCAGCCGCGCCCTGCCGCCGCACAACAGGACGAGTCTACGCCGCTTGCCCCGCCCGAGGATGTCTCCGAAGCGGAATCCGCCAACTCGGATGAAGGCACGCACGGTGCCGAGGTTGCGGTAGAGGGGGAGGAAGAGGGACCGAAGCGATCGAATGCCGTCTCCGGCGCGGCGCTTCGAAATGAAAACGTCTTTGCCGCCAAGGTGGATAACGCCGGTGCCAAAGCAGATGGACAGCGCTTGGGCGGCACCTACATCATCATTCCCCACGCAGTGGTGGAGACCAACTTCTACGCCACCGAATACTCACAGCCAACCACCGAACTACCTGTGCTTGCCCGTCCGCCCATGGCGAACACATGGCACGGCGAAATTTACGAAACGCTGCAGAACAGCGTTTTCAATGCCCGGACCTTCTTCCAGGTGGGTCCGGTTCTGCCTTCCCGGATGAACAACTACGGTATCCGGTTCAGCGGAAAGCTGCCGGGTTGGGGCTATCTTTCCGGCAGCTTCGGACAGGTGAAGAATCACGGCATGGTGAACGGCAACGTGATTGTGCCGCTGCTTTCCGAGCGCACTCCCCTGGCAACGGATCCCGCGACGCGCGCTATTGTCCAGAGATTCATCAACGCTTACCCGGCCACAGCGCCGAACCGGCCGGACTTCGACACGCGGGCCCTCAATACGAATTCTCCGCAGTCCACCGACAGCACCGATGGGTCGCTTCGCCTGGATGGACGCGCCGGAGCTCACGGCATCGTTTCCATTTCTCACGCAATTAACAGGCAGAGGATCGACGCCTTCCAATTGGTGGCCGGGCAGAATCCCGACACCTCAATTCATACGCAGCGCTTCCGGTCCACCTATCGGTGGGAAGCGTCGGAGGCGACCGAATTTTCTGTTTCCGGCGGATTCACACGCATGCGATCCAGCCTCCAGGCGGAACCGAATGCCGTTGGGCCGCGCGTGCGCTTCTTCAACGTCATTCAAAACCTGGGCCCTGATTCGTTCTACCCGTTGGACCGCGCGGAAAACACCTTCCACTGGGGCGCGCTCGGCTACCACCACACCGCCGGCGGCAAACACCGCATTACGTTTGGCGGCGACATGAACCGCTATCAGCTGAACGGCATGGACCAGAACGGCTCGCGCGGTGACTTCCAATTCAATTCCAACTGGGGATTTAGCGCGACGGAAAATCTGTTGCGCGGCACGCCGACGAGCTATGCGCAGAGTTTCGGCAATATGTACCGTGGCTACCGGAACTGGATCAGCGATGAGTTTATCGCCGACCAGTGGAATGTGACGCGTCGTTTGCAGCTGTATGTGGGCGTACGGCATTCGATGAACACGGCTCCGAGGGAAGTGAATAACCTGGATGTCGCTCCTTTTCGTACGGATTGGAATAACTTCAGCCCGCGCTTTTCGTTTGCTGTCCTGGGTCCTCGCGAATGGGTGGTGCGCGGCAGCTATACCGTTTCCTTCAGCCAGGTGATGCCCGCCACGTATTCGCAGATGCGCTACAACCCGCCCGGCAGCCACAGCGTCACAGTGAACTTTCCGGATCCGTCCACGGTCGTGGGCGTGAACCAAAGCCTGACGAACCCGCTCGCCGGTGTGGATCTGACGTCGCCGAACGCTCGCAGCACCGTCACGCTGATCTCGCCGGATCTGGTGGCGCCCTATTCGCACCAATACAACTTCACAATTGAGAAAAAAATCGGCCCGGCAGTGGTGGATATCGGCTACCTGGGCAGCCGGTCCATCAAGCTTTTGAACTATTTTTCGCTGAACCGCGGATTGCCCGTGGACGGCATTCCGTTAACGACGGCCACTGTGAATCAGCGCCGCCAGGATCCCCGTTATTACGAAGTGAGCTACGTGGTGAATGCGGGCATCGGATACCTGGACGCCGCGCAGGTCTCCTGGCGCGTTCCGTTCCATTCAGGCTTGAGCCTGAGCGGTTCGTTCACCTTCGGTAAGGCCCTGGATCAAGGCGTTTCGTACCTTTCCGCCGCCGCCGCCCGTGACAATCTGGTGCGGCCGCAGCAGGAAAACAATGCACTGGAAGATAAGAAGGGACTCAGCGATTTCGACTCGACGCGTGCGCTGTCAATGGCCGTCTCCTACACCGTTCCCCGGTATCACATCCCCGGCCTGCTGGCGAAGGCCGCGCACAACTGGCAGATTTCCGGAGTCGCAATGATGAAGACGGGCACGCCGTTCGCGCTCTACACCGGTTCGGATGCGCCGGGCTTCGGCAACGTCGACGGCGTTCCCACGGACCGTCCGAATCTTCTGGACCCGTCGATTCTGGGAGCCGTCGTCGGCGATCCCGCGACGTCCACACAGATTCTTTCGAAATCGAAGTTCGCCTTTATCTCCGCGGGACAGCCCTCGGGCAATCTGGGCTTTAACGTCTTCCGCCGCGGACCCATCCGCAACATGAACGCGGCACTGAGCCGTGAGTTTGCGCTGGGCCAGAACCGCGCGCGCACGCTGCAATTCCGCGCCGAGGTCTTCAACCTGGGCAATCACCCGCAGTTTGACGCGCCGGCGAACATTTTGACGTCGTCGTCTTTCGGAAAGATCACTAACACGCTGAACAACGGACGCGTGATCCAATTTGGATTGCGGCTGACGCTTTAACGACCGTTACTTGCCGGAACTGCCGAAACCGCCCGAGCCGCGCTGGGAATCGCTCAGGTCGTCGCCTTCTTCCCACTCGACGGCTTCGTATTTCGCGATGACGATTTGCGCGATGCGGTCGCCTTTTTCAACGACGTAATCGGCTTTGCCGAAGTTAAACATCACCACTTTGATTTCGCCACGGTAGCCGGGATCGATGGTGCCGAAGTTGCACGACATTGAATTTTTCAGCGCCAGGCCGCTGCGCGGGCGAATTTGCGCTTCATAGCCCGAGGGAAGCTCAATCGCGACTCCGGTGGGAACACCCACGGCAACGCCCGGAGAAACCACAACGCGCTCGACGGAACGCAAGTCCATGCCCGCGTCTTCCAGGGGCCCGTGTGCGTAATGAGGCAGCACGGCGTCGGAGTGCATTTTCTTGATGCGGATGCGAAGCGGTTGGGAGGGCATGATGTGTCGGTCGTCTTTCGCTATGATAACCGTTTGAGCTCTACTCCTTTCCAATCCTCAAACGTGCCTTCGCCGGAAGCCACTTCCGCGTCAAAACCTCGCGTTTTGGCCGTCGCGCCGATGCCTCCCGAAAAAGTCGCTTACGCGCTGGCGCGGTATTCGCGCTCGCCCGATTCCATTCGCGAGTCCGTCGAATGGGTGCGCACGCACGATTCGATGAAGTTTCTGGAAAGTTTTTATTTCCAGTACGGCCATGCGTCCATCGCCGATCTGGGCCACGTCGTCTTGTGCTTCGAAGGAATCAGCGAACTCGCGGCCACCGAGGTGGAAGACGAGCAGCTATGGGACGGGCAGGCGCGCTCATCGCGTTATCAGGATTTCTCACGCTCCGGTTTCGTGACTCCGCCGGAGTTGAGCGTGGAAGATTCGGGCGCCTATCAAGCCGCGTGCGATAAGCTGCTGGCCACCTATCACGATGTCCACAAGCGCATGGTGGAGTACCTGAGTGAAAAACTGCCGCGTCCGGAGGACATGAAGCCGGACGCTTACCAGCGCAACATCGCCGCCCGCGCGTTTGATGTGGCCCGCTACACGCTGCCCTTTGGTATTCCGACCGGTGTGGGCCAGGTCACAAGTATTCGCACGTTGGAGCGGCAGATCCGCCGCCTGAAGGCTTCCGAATACGCTGAGTTGCGCAACCTTGCCGATGAAATCGCGCTGGCATGCTCGCAGCCGCCTTCGTGCGCGTGGGATGAAAAGACGGCGGGCGAACCGCTGGCTCCGACGCTTGCGCGTCACGTGGATCCCGATGCGCACGCCGCCCAATCCACCAAAGATTTGACCGAATGGGCCGCGCAGAATTTGCCCGCGCCCTGGAACACCCGCGTGGAAGACGTGGATCTGATCAAGCCCACCGAGACGCATGCCGAGGTGGTGGCGACGCTCCTTTATCCAGTCACCAATCGCCCGTTCCGCGAACTCTATGCGATTGCTTGTGGTTGGCCTGCGGCCCTGCGTAACGAGGTGATCGACGTCGCGTTAAAATCGAGGACTCGGCGCGACGATCTTCTTCGCGGTTTCCGCGGTGGCCTGTATGCCTACGACATCGTGATGGACATCGGGGCGTACCGGGATCTGCACCGGCACCGGCGCTGCCAGCAGTTCCGGCAGGCTTACAGCGGGCGCCTGGGATTCGATACTCCGCAGCAGTTGATCGACGCCAATGGCGCTGGGCCGTATCAATCCGCCATGTCCGATACGCTGGTGCTGATGGCCGAGTTGCCGGAACCTGCTGCGCATTATCTGCTGCCGTTTGGTGCGCGCTCGCGTTTCCTTTTCAAGATGGATTTCGCGGAAGCCGAGTACATCTCGAAACTCCGCAGCGGCGTGAAGGGGCACTTCAGCTATCGCAAGGTCGCATGGGAGATGAAGCAGCGCATGGTGGAAGTGGAGCCCGAACTAGGCCGGCTGATGGAAGCGACACCGCCGTGGGTGGATGATCCACTGAAGCGGTAGAACGCTCTTCCCGGAATGGCGTAGTTTGTGGCGCGCGCACTTTTGCGTGCCGCCTCGCGACTCATCGCGAGGCTTGGCAACCGTTTCACAGAGGCGTCGAGACGAGTCTCGACGCGGCACGCTGAGAGCGTGCGCCACGTCGCTACTTTGGTAGCTTGTACGCTACGAACTCGGCGGGGTGGTCTGCACCACCGGTGGCGACTACGATATATTGCTCGCCATTCAGCTGATACGTCATCGGTGAACCGGTTTGCGGACCCGGCATGTACACGGCGCCCACTTCCGTGCCGGTTGCCTTGTCGTAGGCGCGCAGCATCGCGCCGCGGCCTTGCGGCAGGTTGTAGGTGCCGGACTCGCCGGCGATCACCAGCGACCCCGTTACCAGCGTGCCGATGATCCCGTTGCGGCCGGTGCGCGGAATATTCAAGCCTTTCAGCGCCGGGTGATTTTTGATGTTGTCCGGCGTTTCGCCGTGCGCGATCTGCCACAGGATCTCGCCTTTATCCAGATCAATCGCGCTGATCGAGCCATACGGCGGCTTGAACAGGGGCAGGCCCTGGACGGCGAGCGTGGTTGCCTGTTCCTCGGCGTTCGCCGCTGCAGGTGCTGCGCCACCGTCGGCTCCCGCTCCTCCGCCCGTGCGGACGCCGGCCGTTGCAGTGCCTTGCAGGAAGCGGAAGTCGTTCTTCGCCGGATCGCCCTCAATCATGCCGAGGTTCGAAAGCGACCGCTGCGAAAACACGTAGGCGATGTGCGTCTCGGGATCATAAGATCCGCCCGCCCAGTTGGTTCCGCCCTGCGCGCTGGCAAGCGCCAGAGTGCCCAGTGGGCCGCCAACCTTGCTGACCACCGGAGGCGTGAAGATCGGCCCGACTTTGTATTGCGCGATGATTTTTTCGCCCGCCGCACGAAGCTCAGGCGTGAAATCGATCAGGTCGTCCTTCGAGAAGCCCTGCAGATTGTAGGCAGGCGGTTTCGTCGGGAAGGGCTGTGTCGGGCTGGTCTTTTCCCCGGGCACGGTGGATTGCTCCACCGGGCGTTCTTCAATCGGGAAGATCGGTTGGCCGGTTTCGCGGTTGAACATGTAAAGGTACGCTTGCTTGGTGGGCTGCGCCAATGCTTTGATGTTGCGGCCGTTGACGGTGATGTTCGTAAGGATGGGCGCGCACGGAATATCGAAATCCCAGACGCCGTGGTGCACCAGTTGGTAATGCCACTTGCGCTTGCCGGTGTGCAGATCCACGGCCACGATGCTTTCGCCGTACAGACCGTTGCCCGGGCGATGTCCGCCGTAATAATCGCCGGTGGGAAGTTCGATGGGAAGGTAAACGGTTTCCAGTTCCTCATCGATGCTCATCTGGCCCCACGAGCCGGTGTTGCCCGTGTAATCGGCGGCGTCGTTCTCCCAGGTGTCGTAGCCAAATTCGCCGGGTTTCGGAATCGTGTGGAAAATCCACAGGCGTTTGCCGGTCTTCACGTCGAAGCCGCGAACGTAGCCGCGAACATTCTTCTTGCTGCGCGGCACGCCACCCGAACGATGCGCGGCGCCGATGACGATGACGTCTTTCGCCACTACCGGCGCGGAGTGCAGGCCCACTTCGCCGGTGATCAGATCCATTTCCTGGTCGTCTTCCATCTTGAGATCGACGACGCCATTGTTGCCGAAGCCGGTGACCAACTGCCCGGTCTTCGCGTTCAGTGCGATCAGCCGGTATCCGGGCGTGACGTAGAGGATGCGCTCCTCGCGGCCGTCGGTCCAATAGGTGAGGCCGCGTCCGGAGAGTTGGCGCGGAGCGGCTTGGCCGCGGCGGCCTTCATTCTCGCTGTGCATCCACAGCATTTCTCCGGTAGCCGCGTCCATGGCGACCACGGCACGCCGGATGCCGGCAGTCGAATACACAACGCCTTTGACCATCAGAGGCGTGGATTGCAGGTTGTACTCGGGACGCGGTCCCAGGTTGTAGGTTTGAAAGCGCCAGGCGATTTGCAGCTTGTTGAAGTTCGAGGCGTCCACCTGCTTCAGCGGCGAGTAGCGAGTGCTGCCCAGGTCTCCGCCGTAGGTCGGCCATTCACCGTTTTTGGCTCCGGTCTGGGCCGCGAGCGGCAGCGCCGCAAGGCCCGCAAGCGCCAGGCTCTTTCTTACAAACCCCAGAAATCCCAAGATATTTCTCCCCATCAAAAACCTCCCACGCAATCGAAAAGTATATCCCAACGGACGGGTGCCGCTGTTGCCGAAGAACACTTCAGTCGAGCAGTCCGCGCCACTTTGCGGCGATCCACGGGGTCATAACCAGGATCAAGAGTCCGAACGGCATCAGCCCACCGTGCCGTAAATCGTAATCGGCAAGCATCCGGGACCAACTCATGCCGAGCGCCGAACCCAGGCTGAACTCGAAGGCCAATGTTAACGCGGTCCACAGAACTCCGGCACGAAGGAGAGCCCCGCGCGGCGCGGGCTTACCAGCGAGCATCCACCGGATGGTCAGCCAGCTCACTCCCAGAATCAACGCCGAGCCGATGAGCACGCCGAGCTGTCGCGCGCGCCAATCGCCGACGAAGGGTGTTATAAAAAAGCCGCGGAGCACGCCGTGAATCGACTCCAAAACGATGATGACCAGCCAGACAAAAAGGGTTCGTTTCCAAGGGATCGGCGGCATCCGGGTTTCTCCACTCCTGTTGTACACTGAAGGTGTCAATTGGAGGTGGGTTTTCTCGAGTAGCCTGCTCCCGAGTGCCGTACGCTGGCCGTTCGTGCCTGATGCAGTCCTCCGCGCCGCGGAGTCGCTCTCTTGCGGCCTATTTTCACTTTTTTTCCCCGACGACTGCCGCGTATGCGGCGACCCGCTCCAAACAATTTCACGCATTCCCGTGTGTGCGAAGTGCCTTGAAGAGCCGCAGCCCATGGCCGCCGAGTTCTTCTGCGTTTCCTGCAAGACGCCCTTCGTCAACCGTCACCCCCTCGATGAAACCGGACGCTGCATGATGTGCCGGCTGGGGTTCATCACTTATGACGCCGTGTACTCTTACGGCTCCTACGAAGGCACCCTGCGGAAGCTGATTCACGTTTTCAAGTTCCAAAAAGTTCACACGCTGGCGCACCCCTTGAGCAGACTGCTGGCCGATGCTTTGCCCAGAGAGCAGCGCTTCGACGTTGTTGTGCCGATGCCGCTCCACTGGCGGCGCCGGTGGCAGCGCGGATTTAATCAGTCGGAGCTACTGGCTCAGGAGATCGCCCGCCGGTGGAATATTCCGGTGGTGAAGGCGATCCGCCGCGTGAAGGCATCTCCGCCACAAGCCGGGTTGACCAACGCCAAGCGCAGGGCCAACGTCGCCGGAGCCTTTTCGAACGCCAGCCGGTGGAGTGGCGTGATCCGTTTTTTTATTCGCCGAGCCGGTGACCGGATGTCCAACACGATGCGGCGGCGTCTTCGCGGCCTTGTAAAACCGCATCGCCTGGACGGCAAGCGCGTCCTCTTGATGGATGACGTGCTGACCACGGGCGCAACTGCCGCGGCGTGTGCCCGCGCATTGAAGCGAGCAGGTGCGGCGCACGTTACGCTGCTAACGGTTGCGCGCACCGATCGGCGTTTCGCGGTCCACGATTTTTTGGAGGCTACGTCCGCCACCAGCGGCGCGGCCCGAATTGCGGCAACAGCCGCGGGAGCAGGGGGAACTACGTTCGAATGATGACCCGTCACCAAGAGCGAAACCAGCACGACCGGCCCCACGCCGCCGCCGGACACCCGGGCGGCCAAGTGGACCGTCTTGACCGCACCCACCCGGAGCGCTTACATCGTCCCGTGCTGGTGCTGAATTCCAGCTATGAACCGATCAACGTGTGTGCCGCGCGGCGTGCGCTTGTACTGGTATTGAAAGGAGTCGCTCAGCCCGAGGAGCACTCCACTTCAAGTGTCCAATCGGCGCGACAAGCCATGCGCGTACCAAGCGTCATCCGGCTGCTTGAATACCGCCGCATTCCCATGCAGTCGCGCTCGCTTTCGCGCAAGAACATCCTCATGCGCGACCGCTACATGTGCCAGTACTGTCACAAGACCATGAGCGCGAACGAACTCACGCTCGATCACGTCATCCCGCGTTCACGCGCGGGTGAGACAACGTGGGAGAATCTGGTCGCCTGCTGTCACACTTGCAATAACCGCAAGGGGAATCGCACTCCGGAGGAAGCGGGCATGAAGCTTGCGCGGCTGCCGAAGCCCTTCAGCCTGCACACCAGCCGCCACCTGATGCGCCTGCTTGGCAAGAGCGACGATCAGTGGCGCAAGTATTTGTTCTATTAAGCAAACGCCGCTGACATTGTTGCTGCCACACGGCAGTAAGTTGCGTCCTGCTGCTTGCGTCTTTCACACTGGGTATGGACGCGGTGGTTTATTTGTCCCCAACCAAGGGCAACCGCGGCCCTCGAATCCGTTCGCACATTTCATCCCATCGACACGCCCATGAACGCCGCCGTCATTCATTCGTTTGAACATCCTCCGCGCTTTGAATCCTTCGAGGAACCCGTTGCGCACGAAAACGAAGTCCTGATTCGTGTTCACGCCGCCGCCGTGCACCCCGTGGTTCGCGCGATGGCCAGCGGCGTTCACTACGGTACGCATGCACACTTTCCGGTGGTCGCCGGACTGGACGGTGCGGGTGAGACCGCTGATGGCCGCCGCGTTTATTTCTTCACGTTCCGCAAACCGTTTGGCTCCATGGCGGAGACCGCAGTAGCGTCGAAATCGGTTTGCATCCCGATTCCCGATGGACTCGACTACGAAACCGCCGCGGCCATTGTGAATCCGGCCATGTCGTCCTGGCTGGCCCTCAAGCTGCGCGCGAAGATGATCGAAGGCGAAACGGTGATGGTGTTGGGCGCCACGGGCGCCGCGGGACGTTTAGCCGTGCCGCTCGCCAAAATTCTGGGAGCCAGGCACGTCATCGCCGTCGGCCGGAATCTGAAAACCCTGCAGCAGTTGCAGTCGCACGGTGCCGACGACATTGTCTCCTTGCATCAATCCGACGACGCGCTGATGAAGACAATGCGCTCGGCGTCGAAGATCGATACGGCCGAAGGTGGCGTGAATATTGTTCTCGATTATCTTTGGGGCCGCCCCGCCGAGTGCCTGATTCAGACGTTGACGAAGAAGGGACTCACGGGCGTTTCGCAGCGCATTCGATTCATCCAAATCGGCGATAGCGCGGGCAAGACGATTCCGCTCCCCGCGGCGTCGTTGCGCAGCTCCGCTTTGGAATTAATCGGCAGCGGCGCGGGTTCCTTCCGTCTGGACGGCGCTGCGGCGGATCTTGCGGAATTGCTCAAGGTTGTCGCCGAGCACAAGCTCCACGTCGATATTGAGACCGAGCCGCTCTCGAATGTGGAAGCCGCATGGAACAAGGACATCGGCGGGAAGCGTCTCGTGATCCGGATGTAAGGTCGCGGATGCAGGCGGATCTCATGCAGACAGATCTAACGGGGTCAATCTATCGAGGCCGTTTCGCTCCTTCGCCTACGGGACCTCTACACTTCGGTTCGCTCGTCGCCGCCGTCGCGAGTTACCTGGATGCGCGCGCGAACGACGGTGTCTGGCTAGTGCGCATGGAAGATGTGGACACGCCGCGCTGCGTGCCGGGGACCGATCGCCTCATTCTCGAAACGCTCGAAGCTTTCGGCATGATCTCCGGCGAATCCGTGCTCTACCAAACCGCGCGCACCTTGGCGTATCAGGAAGCGCTCGATCGTTTGCAGCAAATGGGCGTGGCTTACGCGTGCTCCTGCTCGCGCAAAGATACGGGCACGGGTTTGTATCCGGGAACTTGCCGCAACGGGCCGAAAAACCCACACCATCCGCTCAGTTGGCGGGTGCGCTTCGATGATCCGGCCCTGGGTGATTTCGTTGTGCGCCGCTCGGATGGATTGTTTTCTTATCAGCTTGCCGTTGTTGTGGATGACGCAGCGCAGCAGATTACGCACGTCGTGCGTGGCGCGGATTTACTGGAGTCTACGCCATGGCAAAATCACCTGCAGCGCCTGCTCGGCTACACGGTGCCGCGATACCGGCACATTCCCATCGCGACGAACGAAGCCGGCGAAAAACTCAGCAAGCAAACACACGCGGAACCGTTGGATGCAACGCGCGCACCGGAACTGCTGCGCCGAGCGCTCCGCTTCCTTGAGCAGCCGGAAGCCGAAGGAAATACGCAAGCAGAAATTCTGCGCGCCGCGGCCCGCCGGTGGCGTTGAGTTTGTGTGCGCGCTAGGACGCCTCCACTCGGGCGCGGTGCGCTTGGGGCACCAGATCCAGATACTCAGGGTGCCGCTTGATGTAGCTCGCTACGAACGGACAATTCGGAATCACAAGGAATCCCTTTGTCCGCGCGTACTCGAGCGCCTTTTTAGCGAGTTGGCTTCCGAGTCCCCGGCCTTCGAGTTCGGCGGGAACCTCGGTGTGTACCATGACGATTTCGCCTGGATGCAGCCGGTATTCCAGAAACGCCACGTGCCCGTCGTCATGCGCTTCAAACCGGTTCAGCGTTTCGCTCAGCGTGACCACCGCCATAGGTGCCTCCTCTATTTCGCCAACAAGTCCCAGGATTCCGGATGCCGCTGAATGTAGCTGGCGACGAAAGAACAGGTTGGAATCACTTTCAGTGCGTTCGCGCGCGCATAGTCGAGTCCTGCTTGCACAATCTGGCCGCCCAGCCCGTGTCCCTGCAATTCGGAGGGCACACCCGCGTAGGCCAGCACGATTTCGCCGGGCCGCAGCCGATAGTCGAGCACCGCAACGCCGCCTTCGACGTGCATCTCAAAGCGGCTCTTGGCTTCGTTCTGAATCACTTCCATGAAATCTGCTTTCCTCTAACGAGCCACCGGCCGGAATACCAGCTCGGGTGCTTCCGTCCGCGGCCCTTTGTATGTTGGTACGTCGGCAAAGCGGTGCTGCTGCCAGCTCTCGCGCGCGGCTTGAATTTCTTCCGCGGTGCGTGCGACGAAGTTCCACCACATCAGAATGGTTTCGCCGAACGGAGCGCCGCCCAGCAGCATCACTTTCGCGCCACCGTCGCTGCTCAGATTTAGTTCCGTGTGCCCGGGCTTCAGGTAATGCAGCGCGTCCAGAGCCAAGGCCTGATGCGATGTAGAAACATCACCTTCCAGCACAATCAGCGCGTGCTCCCAATCGGCGCGCAGGGGAGCGGTCAAACGCTGGCCTGGATGCGCGCAAACCTCGGCGCCCATCATCGGCGAGTACGCTAAGGCGTTCGAAACATACCCGGCCCACTCGCCCATAATCAACGTGGCGTGTCCGCCCGGTAGATCGAATTTCGGCAGCGCCGCGAATTGATGAAACGAAGGCGCGCCGTTTCTTTGCGCCTCCGGTAACGCAACCCACAACTGCACGCCGTTGAGGCGGCCCGTATTTTCCGTGGGGGTTTCCTCGGTGTGCGCGACGCCGTGGCCAGCGGTCATCAGGTTCAATTCGCCCGGGCGAATCAAACCCTCGCAGCCAAGGCTGTCGTTGTGAATTACTTCGCCATCCAGCAGCCACGAAACCGTCTGCAATCCGACATGCGGATGCGGCGCAACGTCCATCGGTTTGTGGTTGGAGAAGCTGAGCGGGCCATAGCGATCGAGGAAACACCACGGCCCCACCATGCGCCTTTGCCGCACCGGCAGCGCGCGGCGAATGGTGATGGGCCCAAGCGCGGCCACGCGCGCAGGCGTCACCTCGAAGTCCAGCTCGGCCGGCGATGCCGCCGCAATTACCGGCTCACCCGCTTCGGGAGAAAGCAGATCACTCATGACATCTCATCCACTCACATGCTAGCAACCCATGGCGTGCGCACCTGTGCAGCCCTGGCCCGGGGGCATCCGCGCGCCGTTCGCTACCATAGGCGAAGGAGACATTTATCATGCAACGTACAGGAAGCGCGAAGTGGCAGGGAGACCTGAAGACCGGCACCGGCACTGTTTCAATGGCGAGCGGGACATTATCCAACACGCCTTACTCTTTCCAGAGCCGTTTTGAACAGGGCCAGGGCACGAACCCCGAGGAACTTTTGGCCGCTGCGCACGCAGGCTGCTTCACCATGGCGCTGTCGGGCCAGCTGGCAAAGCTGGGTCTCAAGGCCGATTCACTGGAAACCACCTGCACGATTTCGCTCGAACAAGGCGAAGCGGGCTTCAGCATCACGGAGAGCCATTTGGATTTGACCGCGAAGGTCCCCGGCGCAACTGCCGAAGCGTTTGAGACGGCGACGCAGAACGCAAAGACCGGCTGCCCCGTGTCGAAGCTGTACAACACGAAGATTACGTTGAACGCCAAGCTGGTGAGCTAGGGCATTGGTGAGTTAGGGCAATCACCAGTAGCTTTCTCCCTTCGATACAATAGGTGTATAGGTGGCTATACACCTATTGCGGGGTGCTCCCTATGGAAACAGATGTCCGCTGGAACATCAAAGTCTCGAAAGATACGGACCTGACGCTCCGTACGTTTCTTGGCTCTCAAGGGATGAAGAAGGGCGATCTGTCCAAATTCATTGAAGAAGCCGTGCGGCGGCATGTCTTTCACCGCTCCGTGCAAGACATCAAAGATCGCAATCAAGACACAACCCCGGACGCGCTACAGAAGTTGATCGACGAGGCTGTCCGCGACGTGCGCCGCGAGCGCCGCGCTTCAAAGAAGGCAAGCTGAAACCAATGCGGGTTGTGCTGGATACCAATATTTTGGTTTCGGCACTGATGGTCCAGTCGAGTTACCCCGGCGCCATCTATCGTGCCTGGCAGGAAGGTGGCTGCACTTTACTGACGTGCGCCGGGCAGTTAGAAGAGATCAAGGCCACTTTTCGGAAACCAGCCATCTCGGAGCGAATCAAGCCTCATTTCGCCGGACGACTGATCAATCAACTGAAGGGGCTCGCCGAATATGTGCCAACGCTTCCTAGCGTCCGGCGATCTTCGGATCCTGACGACGATTTCCTTCTCGCTTTAGCGGAAGCTGGCCGGGCCAACTACCTTGTGACCGGTGACAAAACAGGTTTGCTTCGCCTGCGCCGCCACCGGACGACGCGCATTGTGTCCGCCAAAGACTTCGCCGGTTTATTTTCCGGAAAGTCTCGCCGTTAGCCCGGCTTCCGGAACACCAACACGCGCGACGGATAGAATCCTTGCCGCACGAATTGGTTTCGTTCCACCACCAGGCCCGCATCCCCGACCATCGCGGGCACCGACTCTTCCACCTGGCGGCCCCAAAATGCGGGCACCAATTTCCCGGCTACGTCGTACATGCGGTTGAAGAACTCCACGTTCTGGCCAATCAACACCAGCGTGAACGTCCCGCCCGGCCGCAGCAGCCGCTGTACTTCGCTGAGCGTCATGCGGATGTCATCCTGCGCCAGAAGCTCAAACAAATAACAGCACATCACCGCGTCAAAGCTCTGACTGCGGAAGGGCATGAAGCGCGCATCCACCGCACCGCAGTGGACCTTCGCTTTCGGGAAACGCTTCCGCGCCTGCGACTGCGTGCGCGCGGCCATATTCGGCGAAAGGTCGAGGCCAAATGTTTTGCCTTTGGGATTCGCCTCCACCAAACGCCGGAACATCTCACCCGACCCCGTGGCGATCTCAAGCACATTCATGCCGTCACGGATGCCCGAATGGCGCAGCGCGCATTCATGTGCTTTGGAGTGGAAGAAATAAGTGCTTGCGGGATACACGCCCGCCAGCGCATCGTAAACGCGCCGCGTCCTGCCGGCAATCGTGCGCGGCAGCGCATCCGTTCTCGGTAGCAGGCCCGTGGAGCCACTGCGCTCCAGGGAAAAGTTCCAATCGGCCAAGGTCGCGCCCCCCTTTTGGTACGGTATCGTTGCTCGAACGCCCTATGTCAGCGCTCAGGCCGACTGGCTGCCCACATACGCGTCGGATTTCGCCGTCGCGGGAACTTCTTTAGGAGGCGTGCCGCCGGTTTGCTCAGGAACCTCAATCCCCGTACTGGTTCCTTCACCCAACCGGCTGTCGATCCACATTTTATACTCTTCTCCGAATAGAACTTTCAACCGCTCATTAACGTTGCTGATTCCGATGCCTTGCTCAAATAATGTCGCAAGCTTGGCGTCCGGAATCCCCACGCCGTCATCTTCCACCAGAATTTGCAGCTTTTCGCCAACAATTTGGCTGCGAACGCGAACCGTTCCGCCATCTACTTTACTCGAAAGCCCATGGCGGATGCTGTTTTCCACCAGCGGCTGCAGAAGCATGCTCGGCACCAGACGGTCGAGCGTTTCCGGATCGATGTCTTTTACGAAGTGCAGTTTATCGCCAAAACGCACCATTTCAATCGCCAGGTAATCGTCAATAAAGCTCAGCTCCTCGCGCAGCGTCGTCAGATTTTCCTGCTGGCGCAGCAATCGGCGCAAGATCTTCGAAAGTTTATAGATCACCTGCCGGGCTTGTTCCGGATCCAGGCGAATGAGCGACGCAATCGAGTTTAGCGTGTTGAACAAAAAGTGCGGATTGATCTGCCGGCTGAGCGCTGCAAGTTTCGCCTCGTTCAAGTGAAGCTGCTGCTGCTCCAGCTTTTTCTCGTTCCGGCTGCTGTTCCAGATTTTGATGGGAAGCGCGGTGGCGAATAGCGTCGTTAGGTATATGGCGATCTCCAGCCCTATGCTGCGATCGTGCCAGCCCTCTTGCAGCGCGTAAACGCCACGGTTCGGGAACACCGAGGCCATGGTTGAGCGCAGCAATTCCGCGAGGAAGATCACGCCCACGCAAGCGATACTAAATGCCGGCAAACGGAGGTCGCGCTTGCGGATCAATCGCGCCAGCGCCAGATCCGGGAACATCGTGAACCGCCAGATATACTCTTTATCCGGAGCCAGATCCCGCAGCAATCCACCGAGCACGCCGGCCGCGGCGAACAGCACCATCGACATCAACTCGCCGTTCATCATCGCGGGCAGGGAAATGAGCACGCCCGAAAGCAATCCGGCGACGTAGCCGCCCAACATCCCGATGGCGAGGCTCCCTTCCATGCCAAGGTCCACCGCCTGGTAGGAGTTATGGGTGACCACGCGCGTTGCGACGCCTAATCCATAAATGAAGCCGCAAACCAACGCCATCTGCACACGCTGCGTTAGCGTCCGCTCTTCGCGCATCAGCATCTGCTGGAAGCGTCCGCTGCGCGTCAGCAGGCTCGCGAGCGAGGCCGCCACCGCGAGCTTGACGAGCAAGATGACCAGATCCTGTTGAACCATAACTCAAACCGAGCTTACCGGCGAGGCCGCAACGTCGCCAAATTTCCAGTCGGCGGCGGGGTGTAACCCGCTCTCTTCGCGAGACTTTCCGCGCTATTTTCCCACCAGCACTGTTTTTTCAGCGCCGCTGTTTCGCATTCGGACTCTCGCGATCATTATAATGGGAATAACCCTCACAAGCTTCGGGCTTCGGGGACTAAGTCATAGAGTGCCATCCACTTTTCAGTTACGTAAGGTCGCCGAGGCCGATTTCCCTACGCGTTTTGCCCATTTCCGCATTCTGGGATTTGAGGGGCAGACCGGCGCCCAGGTAGAAGAATCCGTCGTGCTGAAACTGGGCGAAACCGGCGGCCATTCCGCGGCGGATGCCCCCTTGATTCGCGTCCACTCCCAGTGCCTGACAGGAGACGTCTTTCACAGCTTGCGCTGCGATTGCCGTGCCCAGTTGGAATTGGCGCTGGAAGCGATTGCCCGTGAAGGCCGCGGCTTGTTGATTTACGAACACCAGGAAGGCCGCGGTATCGGCCTGATGAACAAGTTGCGTGCTTACGAACTACAGGACAAGGGCGCCGATACCGTGGAAGCGAACGAGCAACTGGGCTTTGAAGCGGACCTTCGCGCTTATCAAATGCCCGCGGCGATTCTTAATTTCCTGGGCGTCCGCGCCGTCCGGTTGATGTCGAACAATCCGGAAAAAATTCAAGCTCTGGAACAAGCGGGCATCCGCGTCGTCGAACGCGTCCCCTGCCTGATCGAACCATCCAGCGTCACCGAGAACTACCTGCGCACGAAGCGTGACAAGATGGGCCACCTGCTGGATCACGTCTAGCTCGATCCCGGTTTAGATTCCGCTACTCCGTCTTGAGCAATTGGAACAGATTGCTGTAATCGTCCGTCCATACGCGCTGGTCAGGACGCGCACGCAACGGCCGTCCGATTTTGTCAACGGACGGGCCATGCAACCGTTCGCCGGAGCGTGACATCAACGCCCAGATCGCGGCGGAGCGATGCAGGCTTTCATCGCCCGGTGTGGCGACCAATACCGAAGACAACCGCGCGGCCTCCGCCAACTTCCGCACAGGCGATTCCAGATCCACCACCGAATTGGAAATGTGGAAGGCCAGGATTCCCTCTGGAGCCAAGTGCTGCAAATAAATGCGCAGCGCTTCTTCCGTGAGCAAGTGGGTGGGGATGGCGTCGCCTGAAAAAGCGTCAATCACCAGCACGTCGAAGCGGCGCGGATCTTTTTCCAAAACCAAACGCCCGTCGCCTTCCAGGATCTCAACGCCCGGTGTATTCAAATACGTAAATTCGCTGCGTGCCTCTTGAATCACCTGCGGATTCAGTTCGTAGAATACATAGTGATCGCCGGGCTTCGAGTACGCCGCCAGCGTTCCCGCGCCCAGGCCAATGACGCCTACGTTTTGTGTTCCGCGCCGAAGTTCTTCCAGGGCCATCTGTACGCCCGTTCCAGGCGCGTAGTACGTGGTGGCCACACGGCTCCGGACCGGGTCTTGAAACTGCACGCCATGCGCGACAATGCCGTGCACCATCGTGCGAAGCCGCGCCCCATCGGGCCGCTCGGTATCTACCACGCGCAGAGATCCGTAAAAGTTTCGTACCGCGACACGGACGTTTTCCGACGTCGCGCGAATCAAAGTCCAGGAAAACACGACCACGGCAACACTGGTGGCCGCCCACACCGCGTCCACATACCAGCGCTTGCCGTAGTACATAAATTGCAGAAAAAGCGCCGCGGCGGCGATCAGCAGCGGCAACTCGAAAACGCCTTTCAGCAACATAGGCGCCAGCCAGACGATCAGTGCTCCACCGACAACGCCGCCCACCGAAACCATCAGGTAGAACGACGTAGCGTAGCGCGGATGCGGCTTGCGCATGACAAGCTCGCCATGAAACGCCATGCAGACGATGAAGAGTCCCACGGTGAACAATGCGGCCAGCGCCTTCGGATTCATCGCGAAGCTCGAGTGCAGGCACTCGTATGCCATGGCCGCCATTGCGGGCGGCGTCAGCCACAGAAACACACGGTGGCGGCGCTGGCTATCGAAATCGAAGCACAGTATTAGCGTCAGCAGATATGCGATCAGCGGCACCACCCACAGGAACGGTATGGCCGCGACGTTAGCGGATAAATGATTTGTGGTGGCCAGCAGCAAGGCGCTCGGTATCGCGGAAAGCGCTACCCACAACACTTGCGTCGCAACCGCGGGCCGTGCTGCCTTTTGCTCCTCGGCGTGCGCCTTGTGGTCCACCGCAACGGATTTCCGCGCGGCGACCAGGGCGGCCGCTCCGCACAGCAACACAAATAAACCAAAGGCAACCGACCATGCCGTGATTTGCCCATGCACGGCGATCGACGGCTCAATCGCGACGGGGTAGGCAATCAGTGCCAACAACGATGCCAGATTCGAGAGCGCGTACAGCCGGTAGGGAGTCTTTTGAAAGATCCGAGAATACCAAAGCTGGACCAGCGGACTGGTGGTCGAAAGCAGAAAATACGGCACTCCAACAGAGGCAGCGAGAATCGCCAATACGCGCAGCGTCGGGGTCTGCCCGTCAATCAGAGAAAAATTTGTTTTGAGCGGAAGCCATAGCAATCCGCAGGCCAGCAATGCCAGATGCGTTCCGCACTGCGCGCGTGGACTCAGCTTGCGCGAGGTCCAATCGCTGTACGCATATCCCAGCAGCAGTACAGCCTGGAAAAAGAACATGCACGCCGACCACACCGAAGCCGAGCCGCCGAACGCGGGCAGAATCAGGCGTCCCATGAGCGGCTGCACCGAAAACAACAGGAAGGCGCTAACAAAGATGCTGACGCTCAGCAGAATCGCCACGGCTGTCGAGCCGCCCGTCTTCAGAGCTTCGGCCGGCGCGGCGATCGACGCGGTTTCCCCGGAGTCGGCCATCTGCGGAACGGGCTCTTGCGCGAGATTCGCGGGCATAGGGAGCTATCGACCATTCCGAAAGCGCACTTTACTGTCTCCGGCGGGAATTGGTGAATCGACCTTGGTGGCGGCACGGTCGCGCCGCTATGGTCGTTCGGGTATGGTATAGATTTACAAGCAGTAGACTTACAAGCGGTTGCCGCACGCCTCAGGAGGCCCCATGCAGCGTTTCCCCTTTGCCCGGCTCTTCCGTGCCACGGGCATTTTGTTGGCTGTCTGTGGGGCTATATTTGCCCAGGACATTGCCATCACCAATGCCCGCATTATCGTCGGCAGCGGCCCGGTGATTCCCAACGGCACGGTCATCGTGCGTGGCGGCAAGATCGTTTCTGCCGCTGCGGGCACCGCGAACACGCAAGGGCTGCGGGTGATCGACGCTAAGGGTATGAGCGCGTTGCCCGGCTTCATCGACGCGCACAAACACATCAACACCGGTCCCAATGAAAAGGAGCAGATGCAGTCTCTGCTCGAAGCCGGCTACACCACGGTGCTTTCGGGCGGCGGTCCGGGGGATGGAAATATTACGCTTCGGGATCGCATCGAATCCGGCCAGATCAACGGCCCGCGTATTCTTCCGTCGGAGCGCATTAATCTGCGCGGCACACCGGACGAAGCGCGCGCGGCGGTCCGCGCCATGGCCGCCAAGGGCATCAGGCATACAGGCGAAATCGCGCTGACCCCGGAGCCGGGTCCCCCGCCGGCGGAGATTGAAGTGTTGAAAGCGACACTCGACGAGGCCGCGAAGGTCGGCGTACAGGTAAACGTGCATGCAGTGAGCACGCCCGCAATGGTCGCTGCCCTCGACGCCGGTGTCCGCCGCCTGGTGCACATGCCAAACAAGGATTGGACCAGCCGGGAAGCCGCTGCGAAAGCCGCGTCCACGGGCGCCATCGTGCTCGGACTACTCGCCTTCGGCGCTCCGACGATCGACCGTGAATCTCCCGCGCCCGCGCCCGTTGTTTTTCCTCGCGATAACACGGCGCGTTTCCGTGACGGTAAACCGTGGCCGGAAGCGATCGTGGGCGCCAACCGCGATCCGCAGGGCCGCGCGATGGGTACTGAAGCCGGCTACACCATCATCAACGCCCGCACGATTTGGGACGCCAGCAACAACGCGGTTGGCTTCTGCACGGATCAAAACTTCGCCGATGTCGTCGTGCTGGAGCACGAGTTGAAATCCTACAGCATCATGTTCTCGATGCAGGACATCTTCAAGATCATGGGTCCAAATACCGCCGCGTACTTGAACATGTCCGATCAGATTGGAACGATTGAACCCGGCAAACTCGCCGATATCGTGCTGATGGACGGCAACCCTCTCGAAGGGATTCACAACATGCTGAAGGCCAAGGTCGTTCTTAAGGGCGGCAAGGTCGTGGTGGATAAACGTTAGGAGTTAAAACACATGGCAAACAGGAAATGCGTCGTTTTCGCCTCAATCACGCTCACCGCGGCATTTCTGAGCGCTCAAACCAACACCGCCGAAGTGCAGCGCCACGCCGACGCCGCATTGAAAAGCGGCGGCGCGCAGTGGGAGCAGGCCGCTCGCTTTTTCTGCAGCACGGAAGCGCAGGTGAATGCCATGCACATTCTTCCGTCGGCCAGGCAAAACGATCCTCCGGAATCACGCTACGCCGAACCCGCCAAGGTGTTCGACAACCTGTACTTCGTGGGGACCAAGGAAGTCACCACCTGGGTGATTCCAACCAACGACGGCTACATCCTGATCGATGCCGGCTACGCGGGCGAAGAAGAGAAAACAATGATCGCGGGCATGAAGAAGCTGGGACTCGATCCAGCCAAGATTAAAGCCGTGCTGATCGCACACGGCCATGCGGATCACTTTGGCGGCGCGTTCTATCTTCAGGAGCACTTTGGCGCGCACGTCTACATGTCGGCGCCCGATTGGGATTTCATTCAGCCGAAGCCGGGAGCCAAGGGGTCCGGCGGTCCACTACCCAGCCGCGACCGCATTCTTGAAGACGGCAAACCCGTGACGCTCGGCGGCACAACTGTCACGCCCATCTTCATTCCCGGCCACACACCCGGCGCCATGGGCTTTGTCTTTAACGTGACCGATAACGGGCAACGCCACGTGGCGGGGCTCTTTGGAGGAACCATTCTCAATCCGCAGGACAAATTCCCAGTGAGCTTGTTCGAGCAGTATCTAACGTCGCTCCAGCACTTCAAAGAGGTCACCGGCAGGATGAAGGTGGACGTCGAACTGGTGAACCATCCCATCATGGACGGCACGTTCGAAAAGCTGGCGGCTCTCAAGGATAGAAAACCCGGCCAACCGCATCCCTTCGTTGTCAGCGAGACCGGGTTTCAGAATTTCGCCACCGTGATGGAGGAATGCGGCAAAGCGCAACTCGTCCGGCACGGCGGCACGGCGAAATAAGCATTCGAAATAACTGAGTTGAAAGAACGGCGCCGCGGTAACTCCGCCGCTTTCCCGCGCCTACTTGAGTAAATTCGCCACGGCAGCGATGCCGGCGGCGGCGCACTCTTCATCCTTCGGCCAGCCCGGAGCGCCGCTGATGGAAATTGCGCCGATCACATCATTGCCCGCTTTGACCGGCAGTCCGCCGCCCATGGCGATGGTGCCTTCGATCGGCGGCGAGGGGATAGTACCCTCTTCGAGTGGCATTTCGGCGGTCTTGGCTTTTTTCGCCCAGCCCTCCACCACTTCGCGCGATGGCCGGCGGTACACCAGCGCCGTGTATGCCTTTTTCTTGCTGGTTTCCTGACGATGCAACTGCGCGCCGTCATCGGCATAGGAAATCTTCACGTTGCCGCTTGCGTCCAGTACCGTGACGCCGCATTTCCAGTTATTTGCCCTGCACTTGGCGATGGCCGCCTGCGCCATGGTGATCGCCATATCGATCGAGATGGCCTTTTGTGTGAGCAGTCCACTTTCAGCTCTGGCGACGGTTGCACCGGCGAGCATCACCACGCCCACGGCAACCGCAAGAAAACGAGATCGCAAAGGGAACGAACCAGTCATGGGAAGACCTCCAGCAGAGAATGATATCAGGCGCAAAGTTTCCCATGGGCCGGGCGGCTCGGGGCGGGGCCGCCTGGCCGGTCAAGGCTGGCGTACACCGGAAAATCTGCCGATGGATCCCTGACATCGTATGTAAATGTCAGCGTAAGTACCAGAAATGGCTTGATTTCAAAACAGCGCACTACGACTGCGGGACGGTTACTACGGTATGATAAACGAAGTATTCACTCCCGTTGCGCCCCCTGGGGACGCTTTGCGCGTAGTGATTCGGAGGGATTTTATGTGTTTTGACAGGTTCCGGGCATCTCTTTTGATGCTTGTTCTGGGATTCCTGGGACTGGCGCCGGAAAGCCGGGCTGCGACGTTTGGCTCCGTTGTGCCTGTTCGAGGAACGGTCTCGGACATAGCGCTCGATGAAAGCCGCAACGCCGTATACGCAGCGAACTTCACGGCCTATCGAATCGAAGTCATCGATCTTTCGTCGCGTTCCATCCGGACGACGATACCGGTCGGTCGTCCGCCCAGCGCCATCGCACTCTCTCCCAACAACCGTTATCTGATCATTGGGGAGTACGAAACGCCGAACCCCGACCCCGCCGGCGCACCGCCGTTCGATGGGCATGGTGGACTCACCATCCGCGACCTGAATACCAGCGCCATCAAGCACGTCGACTTGGCAACCCCGGTTCTCGCCGCTGCTTTTGGTGCCGACGGCCAGGCCGTGGTCGTCACGCGCGCCGAGGTTATTCGCGTGGATCCCGGTTCGGGCGTGATTACCTCGCTCGGCCTTCCCGTGTTGGCCAGCCGCGATCTGCCGTTGGACTTAGGCAAAGTGCCGACGCAGATCATTCAAGCAGCAACCGGCGTTTCTTTGGATCGCAAAAAGATTTACTTCCTGGTGGGTGTGGAAGATGACCCCTCAGCTTCCTCCTCGAAATCCGGCTTGTTGGTTTACAACGCGGACACCGCCCAACTCACCGCCGAGGCCTTTCAAACCGCACCGCCGCAAGGCCCGCGATCTGTTGCGGTGGACGCGACCGGCGCCAGTTTGGTTTTCGGCTGGGGCCTGGTTCATCGCGTCGAAGACAAATCTTATTTGTGGGCTGAATTCCCAGGCGCAAAGGGCGATTTTCATATCGGAACGCACGCCTGGAGCACCGCCCAGAACAAGCTGTACTCGCAAGTTCCCGCCGATGGCGACGGCGCCGTGCTCCACATCGTGGATACGGACAACCTCACTGTTCAGGAACGCCTTCAGTTGCCGCAGAACCTATCCGGAAAATCGGTTCTATCCATCGATCAGAACACCATGTTCTCTGCTTCGGAAGGCGGAGTAGTCATTTTGCCGGTAGGCAGTTTGCCGTCGACGCCGCGCGTCGCCGCCCAACAGGAAGATATCCTGTTTGCCGCCGACGCCTGCAACCGCCTGGTGTTGACGCAAACGTTGGATATCATCACGTTGGGCACTGTACCCACAGATTTCACCCTTTCTCTACCCGCTGGAATCACGGGCGTCAGTCTGTCCGCCACATCGGGCGTAGCGCCGGCGCAAGTCCGCATCACGATCGATCCTTCGGCTTTCCAGGGAGCGAAAGGGACCACCGCGATCCCGCTGACCATTACGTCGTCGACAGGAGTCAACCTTCCGGCGCCAGTTCGAATCTTGATCAACACGCGCGATTTCGATCAGCGCGGCACCATTGTGAACATCCCCGGCAAGCTGGTTGACATGCTGGCCGACCCAGGCCGCGGCCGTTTGTACATCCTGCGCCAGGACAAGAATCAGGTGCAGGTGTGGGACACGGCCACGCTCTCGCTGCAGGGCATTCTGCGCACGGGAAACACGCCCACCCAATTGGCGATGACCGCCGATAACCGATACCTGATCGTTGGTAACGACAACTCTCAAATCGCGACCGTCCATGACCTCGATACCTTGCAAGCCACCAGTCCAATCCTTTTCCCGCTGGGCCACTATCCTCGCTCGATCGCGGCCGCAGCGACGGAGGCATTTGCGCTGTCGCGCAACGCGGGGGCCGAATTATTTTGTGCGGCCGATGGAACGGGTTCTACGCCTACGGCATTGATCGATCAAATCGATTTCGAACACCGCGTCGCTTTCTCGCCCTGCTCGCTGGGCGGCCGCGTCCCTTCAGCCTTTGAAAATAACCTTCCGACCGAGGATGGCGTTCTGGTGTCGTCGCCCGACCGCCGCACCTTGCTGCTGGCGCTCGCCGATGGGAATGTTGCTGAATACGATTCCGAAGCAGGCACATGGGTTGCCTCGCGTGATGATGCGACTGCCCTCGCGGGTCCGTACGGGGCCATCGACAACAAGCTGTTTCTTGTTGGTCCGAATTTGCTGGATCAAGCGCTCATCACTGGCACCACATTCCAGGACGCCGCGGGCGCCATTCCCTCCGGCCACGGCATCTTCGGTGGCTGGGGTGTTCGTACGCTGGCGACCACGGCGAATGCCGCCGGCACCATTCAGCGATGGAACACTTCGAATAAAACCATCACCAGTTCCACTTCGATGGCCGAAGCGCCGATTACCAGAACGTTCCTGGCGTCGACTCCCGTGGGGCAGATCGGACAATCGCTGCTTTCCTTCACGCGATCGATCGCAGTCTCCGCCGATCAGCGCACGTTGTATGCCGCGACCATTTCCGGCCTGACGGTCTTCTCCGCTGATTTCGATGCCGTTCCACAGAAGCCGGTGGTGACCAGCATTTCGAATCCCGCCGATTCGACGTTTCATATCGCCACCGGTGGAGCGATCACGATCAAGGGCTCGGGCTTGGCCGGCACGACGACGTCGGCGCCCGGTTACCCGCTGCCATCCACACTGGGCGAAGCGTGCGTGACCGTGAATAATATCGCTTTGCCGCTCTTCCGGGTTTCGCCCACCGAGACGGTAGCGCAGCTGCCCTTCACTGTGGCCGGCTCGGCCTCGCTGGTTGTGCGTTCGCCCGGCGGTATCAGCACCCCGTTCCCCATTAATGTGGCGACCACGGCGCCCGCGATATTCCATACCGCCGCGACCTCGGAGGAAAGTGGATTGCCCGCCATTTATCGCGATGACAATGGCGGACCGCTGACCTTTACGAATCCGATTCACCCCAACACGGAGTTCACCATCTACATGACCGGACTCGGGACCACCTCGCCGCTTCCCGCCCTGGGCAGTGCGACTCCATCCGAGGGATCCTACAACGCCATTCAGGTGCCGAGCATCACGTTGGGCTCGCAGTCGCTTAGCGTGACTTCGGCAAAACTAGTGCCGGGCTTGGCCACGGTATACGAAGTGAAAACCAGCGCACCGGGCCAGGTGCAGCCGGGCAAGACCGTGCCGCTCACCATTCAGGGTGGCGGTGCTTCAACGACTTTGACCGTCCGCGTGGTAACGCCGTAAGGCGCGCGGCGGGTAAATTGTTTCATCGGTATTTGTGCAGACAGAAGCGGAACAGTAGCAGGAGGAGAGCATGTTCAAGAGTTTGATTTGTGTCGCTATTCTCGCGGCGGCCACTGCCAGCGCGCAGGAGTGGGACGTGGGCGTCACCGGCGGCCTCGGCATGGCCAATAATCTGACCGTGAAGAACGGCAGCACCAGTGCCGATGCGGGATTCAAAAACGGCGCCGTTTTTGGCGTCTATGGCGGCCAGGATATGTACCGCTACTGGAGCGGGGAAGCCAATTACCTTTACCGCCGCAGCGACTTCAAAATTGAGGGCAACGGCAAATCCGCCACGCTCGACGGCCACACGCACCTGATTACCGGCGACATTCTGGCGCACTTCCGCCCCAGGGGTTCGCGTATCCGTCCCTTTGTGTCCTTCGGCGGCGGTGTCAAACTGATGGTGGGTACAGGCAACGAAAACCCCAGCCAGCCGCTGGGCACGCTGGCCGCGCTCACCGCCACCACCGAAACTCTGCCGGTAGGCGAAATCGGCGCAGGCGTAAAGATTCAACTTTCCAAGATGTTGCGCCTTCGCGTTCAGGTTCGCGACTTCATCAGCGGCAAGCCGCAGGATGTGATCGCCACCGCGCCGGGCTCGACGCTGAGCGGATTCAGCAATGACATCCTCGGCACGGTTTCGCTTGGCCTCACCTGGTAGCCCCGTTATTTCTTGCCATCGATCCATGCTGCGAGGGACTGCGGAAACGCTAAATCCCCGCGGCAGGGATCGAGAGCAGGACCTCCACCAGAATCGGCGCATCGCTCCGCGCCGCAGCCCGGAATTCCCACTCTGTTAATGACGTGAGCACCGCCTTGTCGATATCCGGCAGTACGGATCGCACCACCTTCATCCCTTCCAGTTTTCCCTGCGCGTTCACGAAGCCGTGAACCAGCACGTACTTCGCCCAGGTGGGGAGCTTCACTTGCGGACGCAGCATTTTGTAAGGGTACGGCGCTTTCACGGGCGCGGGTTGCGGGCCGCCCAGGTTGACAACGTTCGAATTATCCTGCGGCGGACGCTCGTTCGGGATGCAGTAGTACAATGTCCAATCCCGCTGCGTCCCCACGTTTACGTAGACCGAGTAAATCGGCCGGCCGGTCAACAGCCCGCGCGTCTCCGGATATTGGTCCAGGGGCGACGTTTGCACAACCACGGCGTCGAATGTCCCGCTTGGTGAGCGGTTGATCAACCCGGGAACGGCGCTGCCGGAACCGTTACCGCTTGCCGCCGTGCCACCGTTTCCGCTGCCACCCGTGCCGCTGCCCGTTGTTTCGCCCCCGGTCGCCCCGCCCCCGGAGCCGCCTACTGTCGCGGTCGGATTCCCGGTTGGCGAGGCTCCGGCGAGCGCCGAGCCGGTGCCGGTTCCTACCGAGCCCCGCCCTCTGCCGTCTCCATTGCCACTGGCTGCGCTGCCCGTCTGATTGCCTGTACTGTTGCCACCCGCCGCCACCGTTCCGGACCCGGCGCCCGCACCTGGACGCGCGACTGGAGAATTTCCTAAACCCGTTCCGCCCGGCGCGGTGTTCGCCAAGGCGGGAGTCTGCGATGTACCTTTGCTATCGGCCGGTCCCGGTCCGCTCACGGCGGTGCCCCGGCCGGAGCCGCTACCCGGTGCCTGCGTTGTGGATGCCGCGGCCGCTGGTACGGTGCCCGCGCCTGTTGCGCCTCTTCCTGCTGCCGAAGCCGAACCGTTCGTTCCTGTGGCAGCTCTGGCCGATGCCGCCGTCGTTTCCGCGGCATTTTTTCCGGCCGCGTCGGATGCCGCATTCTTTCCCGCCGACGCGGCGGCTTCGATGGGTGCATCCTGCACGATGTTGCCTGGCGGAACAACGATGCGGTCTGTCAGAGGCACAGCGCGGTCGCTCACGGAGAGAATATTGATCGGCTCGCCCGTGCTCGCCGGAGTGGGCGACGGAGCCGGTTTTACGGGACTCGGCGGAGGCGCCACGGGCAAGGGTAGCTTGGGTTGCAGATCCACGTCCACCGGCTGCGCCTGTGCCAGTTGAATCTCCGGTTCCGGCACGGCGGGGGCCTGCGCCGGCGGCAACTCGGTCTTGCGTCCGGGCGCGACGAACCGCCTGGATAGTTTTGGGAACTGCGGCGTGATCATGCGGAAAGAAGGCAGAGGCGTGGGCGGCGGCACTAGGTCGGGAGGCGACAGGGGCTGAATCAACGTCTGCGTTGCAGTTGGGCTTCGCTTTACCTGCGGCGGGATGAACGTTCGGGTGAGTGCGCGCTTGGCTTCGCGGCGCGCGGCTTCGGTTCGCTCCGCTGCTTCGCGTGTCATTGCGGCTGCCGCATCGGCCGAGGCTTTTGCGGCGGCCTCGACAACCGCCGGAGCCGCTGCCATGGAAGGAATTCGCAGAGACGGCGCCGGAATGGCCGCTGCCGATGCAGCAGGTTCCCGCGCCAGAGCTGGCGCGGGACGCGGCGTGCCACTCTTGCCGACGCTCGCAGCGCGCGGTAGATCTTTCTTGGCGGATGCGGGTGACGCCTGTCCTTGCTCTTGACCGGAAATATCGGCAACGTAGTAGAGATGATCGCCGATGCGAATCTCTGTTGGCGCCAGCTCCTGCGCAGGCTCCACGGCACGCGTTACCGGAATGGAAATCGTCATCATCAGTGCGATGACGGCGCCATGCACAACCACCGAAGACGCCAGGTTCCGCAGTGCCGGCAGTTTGCCGGCTAACCGGAGGGCGAAAAGGTCTTCCGAAACCACTGGATGAAAGTCGGAATCCAGTTCCCAAGGTCCGGGCACGCCACCCAGCGCGATTGTGGGGAAGACTCGCTCGGTAAATTTGGCAATGGTCCGCCCGGGATCCAATACCCATTCGCCGGGCTGAGGGTTCAGCGCTAAGTCCGCGAAAATGTTCGTGGAAGACTCCGTTGCAGGCTCGTCCGGGTTGACGATCCACCCGCCGCCGTTGGAAGCCCCTGCCAAGTCCGGGAAAATCAGACTGGCCGCGCCCGGGCGCTTTGGTTCGTCGCTTGTACCGGGAACCGGACCTTGCTGCGGCGGAGTACTCCCACTGTCATGCTTTTGTGGCTCGTCGAGCTGGAAGATGCTCCCCATGCGGCATTACGTATTATCCGAAATCCAACAGAGAGTCGTATAGGAAAATCGCCCGGACTACTTCGCGAGGCCCCGGCTCCCGTACCGCACCGCACGATTTTTGGGGGACGTATCTTCCGATTCTCTCGTCATTATCGACCGCAGCGTTGCCGATGGGGCCACCGGTTTGGTGCGCCCATCGGGCGCAAGGCTGAGCTCAGACCGGGAAGCGGCGTTGGTGCCAGATGCGCTGAGGCCCACGGTCTTCAGGCCGAACAGCGCCAGTTCGAAGCGGTCGCGGGCGCCAACTTTTTCAAACAAAGTAGTGAGATAGGCCTTGACCGTGCCCTCGGAAATGCCCAACGCGCTCGCAATTTCCTTGTTCTTCAAGCCTTGCACCAAGAGTTGCAGCAGCTGGCTTTGCCGCCGGCTGAGCCGCACCGGCCGCCTGTTGAGCAAACTCACCGTCAAGGATTGTTCCATCCACAATTCGCCGCGTGCGACGGTTTCGATGCACTCCACCAGGCGCTCCACCGGCGAATGCATGCTGACGAATCCTCGGACGCCCAGGCTCACCGCCTGGTGAGCGAACTCCGCGGACATGTCCCTTGCCCAAAGAATGATAGAGGTATGCGGGGAGGCGCGGAGCAAGTCGCGGACCATGTTTAGATCCGTTTCACCGCTGAGTCCGTAGAGCACTGCCGACGGCCTATCTCGCCTCAGTGCGTGGATGGCCTGCTCATGGCCCCGCTCTACGCCCATCAGGTCAATGCCCTCTGTGAACGCGCACAGGGATCGGATCCCAAGCTCCACCAAGGGTTCGTCTGTCACAACGATGATTCGAGCCGCCATCCGAACGGTTCTCCGAAGTCCTTCGCGCCGGTGTGCGGAAGATTTTCACCATCCTATCATGGATCCGTATGACGGTAAACGGGTTTCCACGATACACGTTTGTTTTGAAAGGCTTTAAATTGATCGGTGGGCTGCCAAACGGGTACCCCAGGAATGTGCGATAATCTTTATTCGTCGTATTTGGAGCTTTTATCCGCGCCGTCGGAGGTGCAGAAATACGCTGAGAAGGTACCAATAGGACGCTACCGACTTTCGTCGTTAGCCCGCCGCCCCCCTTTCTCAGTCTTGTAATAACTCGTTGATTCCCGTAACTTTAGTTATCGGCAATGTAGGCCGGCTCATGAAGATTAGAGCAGCGGGATTTTCAGCAATCGTGAATTTACCCTGTCGGGTTTTTGTGGGCCCGCGTTGCGCCACGGAGTATTCGGGCGTGGCCACCAGCCTTGAAAGCGGCAGAGTGCTGGTGAGTTTGCTGCGTGCGCCAATGCCGCAAGCAGGGGATCTCGAACCGGATCTCGCCCCGGGCGATGAAGTCCAACTGGATATGGCGCTACCCATCCAAGTGGAATGGGCGCAAGCGAAGTCGTTGCACGTACGAGCCAAAGTGGCGTCGCTCCAAGCCCGGTCGGATGGGGTTATGACGGTGGAGTTGAGGTTTCGCAAGCCGGTTTTTCGGGACCGTGTGCCGGATGGAAACCGGAGTATGGCTGCACGGGCGCCGAATGCGGCCGGCGGCTGGAAGATGTAACCGTGGCCGAAAGGTGCAGAGCCTTCGAAACGGTGGCAACAGAGAAAATACCGCGCGGCGGTGCAGCGAAAGCAGCACCGGCCGAATGAACGAGAATTACGTAGACCGCTTTGAACCAATAGCATGAGCGCAACACGAATCAATCCGCTCTTCCGCTTGATGCCGTCGCTGACGGACGTCGCGTTTGTGTTGCCCCTGGTGTTCTTGTATTCCAAGATGGACGGCTCGATGGCGCTGTTAAGCGATGGCGACACAGGCTGGCACATCCGCGCCGGAGATTGGATTCTCGCCAACGGACGCGTACCGCAACAGGACGTCTTTTCCTTTACGAAGCCGGGTGAGCCGTGGTTTGCCTGGGAGTGGGCCTGGGATGTGCTCTTTGCGCTCCTCCACCGGAGTTGGGGACTGGGCGGCGTCGTTGTCGGAACGCTGCTGATCCTGTCGTTCACCTACATGCTGCTGTTCAAGTTGCTGCAGCGGCGATGCGGGAATCCGCTGGTGGCGATCCTGCTGACAACGATGTCGGCGGGCGGGGCCTCCCTGCATTGGCTGGCACGGCCGCACATGGTCACGTTGCTGTTCATGGTGTTGTTTCTTTGGGTCCTCGAAGGCGTTCGGGAATCGCTCCATGCGAGCAGTTCGGGGGGCGTGACGCCATCCCCGCTGTGGGCGGGTAGACTATGGCTGCTGCCAATCCTCACGGTGGTATGGACCAATTTGCATGGCGGATTCTTCATCGGCACGATTCTCTGCGGCGCCTATGCCGGGGGCGAGTTGCTGGCAGCGGTCTTTGCTTCCGATAGCGGGACTCGCAAGGACGCCGCGCGAAATTCCGTGGGCTATTTGGGCGCTGCGGCTGCCTGTCTGGCTGCGAGTCTGGTAAACCCCTACACGTATCATCTGCACCAACACATTTACGAATACTTGCACGACCCCTTTCTGATGCAGTCCGTGCAGGAATTTCAGAGCACGAACTTTCAATGGGGCTCGATGTTCTTCTTTGAGATCATGCTGGCGCTGGGCGTCTTATCGTCCATCTGGTACGGGATGCGGAAGCAATTCACCGAAGCTTTGCTGATTGTGGGTTGGGGACATCTGGCGCTGCTTGTGGTGCGCAACGTTCCCATTTTCATGATCGCGGCTCCACTGGTGGTTGCGCGGCCGATCTGCGCATGGCTGGCGGCGTTGAGTGAAGCGCCCATTGCTTCGTGGATGCGCACGGTCATTCGGACCGTGCTTGAGATTAGCGAAGAGATTCTGCCGCTGGAACGGCCCTGGCGGCTGCATTTGGTTTCCGCCGGGATTATGGGAGTCCTCGCGCTGGCTGTCATTTCGCCGACGGCTAGCGGTAAGCTCCGGCCGATTTACGATCCCACGCGCTATCCCGAAGCTGCCCTGGGGCGAATTTCCGCGCCGAATCAGCGGGTTTTCACGCATGATGAGTGGGGTGATTACCTGATCTACCGACTATCTCCTAATGGCGGTAAGGTTTTTGTTGACGGCCGCAGTGATTTTTATGGCACGAAGTTTGATCAGGCTTATGTAGACATTATGAATGTGAAGTACGGATGGGAAAAAACGCTAACTCGTTATGGCGTGAATACCATCTTGCTGCCAGTGGATACGCCACTGACCGGCGCGCTAAAAGAGTCGCGCCATTGGAAGGTGACTTACGACGATCACCAATCGATCGTTTTTGAGCCTGCCGCTGGCAGTGACGAACAAGTTTCCACCGCAACCAACGGTGGGAGGAGGGGGCGCAATACAACTGTTGCGTCCATATTACAAGCGGCCCGCGAGGGCCAAAACTACAAACACAGGGAGTAAGTCCATGAAAAATCTGATGGTTCGTTTCATTCGCGAGGAAGAAGGCCAGGACTTGATCGAGTATACGCTGTTGCTCGCTTTCGTCTGTCTGGCATCCGCGGCGTTGTTCATCAATGCGGGTCAGAGCATTTCCGGCATTTGGTCGGTTGCGAACACCACGCTGAGAAACGCCAACACAGCGGCGGCCAGCTAAACTAACCCTTCTCCTTTGCGGATTGCAGTGCTAATTCGCATAACGGTTAAGGAGATCGAGATGAAGAAGTTCGTTGTTCGTTTTTGCCGGGAAGAAGAAGGCCAGGATCTAATCGAGTACACGCTGTTGCTCGCATTTGTGTGCCTGGCCTCCGCGGCCCTATTTATCAACGCTGGTCAAAGTATTTCGGGTATCTGGTCGGTGGCGAATACCACGTTGATCAACGCGAACACCGCGGCGGCAAGCTAAGGGCCGGCTGTTTCGGCAAGGTTGAGATGGGGCGGGCCGGGCTAGCGCTGGCCCGTTCGCATCTTATTGGAAAATTTGGGAATTGATCCAGAATCGGCGTCCCATACGCGGATAAGGTGGAGTACCATGGGCACTACAGCTTTGTTCGCGCGGGGGATAGAGTTTGAAAGCGATTCGGCCGATGGAGCATTGGTGAGTACTATGCCTACCATAGAAGTTATACGCATGTTTCTGCGGTTGGGCGGCGCCGGGTGGAGTGTGTTTTGGCGGGATGAAGATGGGCAGGACTTGATTGAGTATTCTCTCCTGCTGGCCTTCGTTTGCCTGAGCGGTGCAGCGGCGTTTATTGGGATGGGCCAGAGTACACGTGGCATTTGGAGCATCGTGAATAACCGACTGGCGGCCGCGAATCAGTCCAGCTAACATGCTGTGGTAGTACTGGGACGTCTAGGAATGCGAATGGTGGGAAAAAATAGCGTGCAGAAAAAAGTAACGTCCTGTAGGAGCAAAGGGGGAGCAATCCGATGAAGCAACGTTTTGCCCTGGTACTCATATTCGCGCTGGTTGTTTCCGCGGCTGCGAGTGTGGTGTTGTACCGGTTAATTGCGAACCAGATCTCGAAGAACAAAGAAGCGGCGCAGAGCAAGATTGTCGTTGCCTCCCGCAGCTTATCCGGCGGAGACCTGATCAAGGAAAGTGACGTTAAGCTTGCGGATTGGGCGGGCGCGCCGCCAGCCGGTGCATTGACCAAAGTGGAAGATGCCGTCAACCGCGGCGTCATTGAATCGATTTACGAAGGCGAAGCAATCCTTGAGGCGCGCATTGCCGCCCGAGGCGCTGGCGCCGGATTGGCGTCGACGATCCCGCCCGGTATGCGCGCGGTGGCGGTTCGTGTGAATGATGTGGTGGGCGTGTCAGGCTACGTGATCGCCGGCTCCCACGTGGATATTTTGATTGCGGGCAACCCGCCGTCGGGCAGCAATGCCGGCACGGTAACGAAAACGTTGCTGCAGAATGTGGAAGTGCTTTCCGCCGGCCAGAATACTCAAAAGGATGCGGAAGGCAAGCCGATCAGCGTGCCGGTGGTGAACCTGCTGGTAACGCCCGAACAAGCCGAAATCTTGAGTCTGGCGAGCAACGACGCGCGCATCCAGCTTGTGCTGCGGAACCCCATGGACAAAGAGCAGGTGAAGACGCCGGGCACGGCGCTCAGCTACCTTTTCAACGGGGGTGTTGCGCCGGCTCCGGCTCCGGTCGCCGCCGCTCGTCCGGCTCCGCGCCGTCCGGATCCGCCGCCGCCTCCGCCAGTGCAGCAGGTGGAGCCACCGAAGCCTCCTCCTCCGCCGATTACGGTGGAAGTGTTCCACGGAACGCGTAAGACCGAATCGAAGTTTGCCGCTGGCGAGAATCCGGAGGGAAAGCGATGAGTTTGCGTTTAGGCATGCTTCTGGTCGCCGCAGTCGCGCTGTGCGCGCAAGACGCGGCTGTAAATCAGACAACTGCATCCAGGGAACTGGCAGTTACCGTGGGCAAATCCGTTCTGGTCGATTCACCGCAGCAGATCGAGCGCATCTCGATTGCCAATGGTGAATTGGCGGAAGCCGTTGCCATCACGCCGCGCGAAATTCTGGTCAATGGCAAAGCGGCCGGCGAAACCAGCATGATCGTCTGGCAGCAGGGCGGCAACCGTTTGTTCTTCGATCTGACGGTGCGCCGCAGTGAGGCCCGCGTCGACGGCATCCGCCGCGAACTTGCGCAGGAACTGGGGAATCAGGATGTGAATTTGGAAATGGAAGGCGATGCGGTGTTCCTGCGGGGAACAGTCGCCGATCTGACGTCGGCCAACCGGGCCATCGAAATCGCGTCCACGCTGGGACGCCCGGTGAACCTGCTGCGCGTGAACATTCCGGGCACCGACGCGCAGATTCTTCTTAAGGTGAAGTTTGCCGATGTGGATCGCTCCGCGACGCAGCAGTTGGGCGTTAATATTTTCAGCACCGGAGCCACCGGCAGCATCGGCCGTGTCTCCACCGGTCAGTTCTCTCCGCCGACGATCACGCCGGACATTCAGGGAGGAACGACGAACACTACGCTTTCTCTCACGAACGCCTTGCAAGTCTTCCTGTTCCGGCCCGACCTGAACCTGGGTGCGACTATCGCCGCGCTGCAGAGCAAGAACATGCTGCAGATTCTGGCCGAGCCGAATGTGCTTGCCATCAACGGCCGCAACGCCAGTTTCCTTGCCGGCGGTGAATTCCCGTTCCCGAACCTGCAGGGCGGCGGCGCCGGTCTGGGCGCGGTCACCATTCAGTTCCGCGAATTCGGTGTTCGCATCAACTTTACTCCGACGATCACGCCGCGCGGAACCATCCGCCTCAACGTGACTCCGGAAGTCAGCTCGCTCGATTTCGCAAACGGCCTCATCTTCAATGGCTTCACGATTCCGGCGCTCACGACGCGCCGCGTCTCCACTGAAATTGAATTGGAAGAAGGACAGACCTTCGCGATCGGCGGCCTGCTCGACAACCGGGATACCGAGACCTTCAATAAGGTTCCGGCCCTTGGCGACATCCCCTTCTTCGGCAAATTGTTCCGTTCGCGTCAAATCACGAAGAACAATTCCGAACTGCTGGTGATGGTGACCCCGGAGCTGGTGCGTCCGATCCCGAAAGGGCAGGCCACGCCTGAGCTGAAATTCCCGGGCACGTTCCTTGAGCCGAATACCTCTTCCGAGGCGCCGCGGACGCCTGGCATGGATAAAACCGGTCCGGTTCCGACCACGGCTCCCCGGGCTTCCATGCCCATTGAAGAGTTGCTAAAGAGCATGCAGCCGAACGCGCAGCCGCAGGGCAACGCGCCGATGTTGCAGTTTGTTCCCATGATGGCCCCGGCTCCGGCGGCAGCAGCGCCCGCGGCTCAGCCGCAGGCTCAACCACAGGCCCAGCCGGCGGCACCGGCCCAAAGATAGTTGTGTAAAGGTAAGCCCGAGGTTCATGTATCCGTTAACTGTTGGCCTGATCGTTGAAACCAAGGAGCTCTGGGACGAGCTTCAGCAAGCCATGGAGGGCTTGCCGATTCGCGTCGTCTTCGAGCTCTCTCAACTCCCGACGGAGTGGCCTCCTTTCCTTGAGCGCCTGGACCGCGTGCGTCCTGACGTCGTTCTGTTAGAAGTAACCAACGTTGGCGGCCAGCTTGAAGAAATCGTCAAACGGATCCGCTCTACCGCCGCGCAGCCCGCTATCTTTGCCCTTCACTCCACCGCGCATCCCGAAGATATTTTGTCGGCTCTCCGCGCCGGAGCAAGGGAGTACCTGTATCCGCCCGTAGGGACGCCCCTGCGAGCCGCCTTCCAGAAGCTTTCCGATGAACGCAGCCAGGCCCGGCAATCCACGACGCGTGGCGGCAAAACATTTGGCTTCGTGTCCGCGAAGGGCGGGTGCGGCGCGACAACCATTGCCTGCCATGTCTCGGCCGAACTGGCGCGCGTCACATCGCGTAGAGTTCTGCTGGCTGATTTCGATTTGCAGACCGGCATGGTCGGGTTTCTGACGAAGGCAAAATCGCCCTATTCGTTAGCCGATGCCGTGAACAATCTACAGCGGCTGGACCAGAGCTACTGGCAGGGATTGGTCTCAAATGGAATTCCGAATCTTGAGATCATTACGGCCCCGGCGTCGCCCGCCGCCAAACAGCTTCCGGCCAACCATCTCAAACAAGTGCTGGCCTTTGCGCGCACGCAATACGATTTCATCACGCTGGACCTTGGCCGGAATCTGAACCCAACGACGCTTGCGCTCCTCGACCTGATTGACGAAGCGTTCTTGATCACCACGCAGGAAGTGCCGGCTTTGCATCACGCGAAGCTGATGATTCAGGTGCTCATTGAAGCGGGATATCCGCGGGAGAAGCTGCGTCTCGTGCTGAACCGTTCGACGCGCCGGTTCGACGTCACCATCGAGGAACTGGAAAAAATGCTCGGCGTGCCTGTGTATGCAACCATCGCCAATAACTATCACGTGTTGCACGAGGCAATTAGCGAAGGGCAACTCGTCGATGGTTCGAGCGAAGTGGGCGAGGACATGGCGAGACTCGCCAGCAAGTTGGGTGGGGTTGTGGAGCCGCCGCCGAAGAAGAGAAAGTTTTCGCTTTTTGGCTAGAAAGGAATTAGATGGCTGCTGACACAGCGCTTATCGTCCGAGAATCCGGGTGGGTGGATCGTCTTTTCACCAATCAGGGTTTCAGTCCTGAATATCAGGAACTGAAATTCACCCTTCACCGGAAGCTGCTGGACCGGATCAACCTCGAGATCCTTTCGAGTGTGGGTGTGGAGCGCGTGCGTGCCGAAGTGCGTTCGGCGGTTGCCAAACTGGTCGAGGAAGAAAAGACGCCGCTGAGCCTGGTCGAAAAAGACCGCATCATCGGCGAAGTTCTCGACGAAGTGTTCGGTCTCGGTCCGCTCGAACCGCTGCTGGCCGATCCAACGATTTCCGATATTCTCGTTACTACTCCGCGCCTGGTTTACATTGAGCGCGCGGGCAAGCTATACAAGACCCCGGTCCAGTTCAAAGACAACGCGCACCTGATGCGAATTATCGAGAAGGTGGTGGCCCGCGTTGGCCGCCGCGTGGACGAATCGTCTCCGCTTGTGGACGCGCGCTTGCCGGACGGGTCCCGTGTGAACGCGGCGATTCCGCCTGTGGCCGTGGATGGCCCTCTTCTCTCCATTCGCCGGTTTGGCCGCGATCCGCTGACTTCGAGCGATCTGGTGAATATGCTTTCGCTGACCGAGGGCATGATGCAGTTGCTCAAAGCCTGCGTGCAGTCCCGTTTGAATATTCTGATTTCGGGCGGCACCGGCGCCGGCAAAACGACATTGTTGAACGTTTTGTCCAGCTATATCTCCGAGGACGAACGTATCGTCACCATCGAGGATGCCGCTGAATTGCGCCTCCGCCAGGAACACGTAGCCCGTATGGAAACCCGGCCGCCCAACATTGAAGGAACGGGAGCGGTCCGTATTCGCGAACTGGTCATCAACGCCCTCCGTATGCGCCCCGACCGCATTGTGGTCGGCGAAGTCCGCGGCGAAGAAGCGATCGATATGTTGCAGGCGATGAACACGGGTCACGACGGCTCGCTCACCACCGTTCACGCCAACTCGGCGCGTGATGCGCTGGGACGCCTGGAAGTGATGGTGGGCATGGCGAACGCGAACATGGGCGTACGCGCCATCCGCCAGCAAATCAGCTCCGCGCTCGACCTGGTGGTGCAGATCGCCAGAATGAGCGATGGTACCCGCCGAGTGGTGGGCATCACGGAGTGCGTCGGCATGGAAGGCGATCTCATCACCATGCAGGACATCTTCGTGTTCGAAAAGACGGGCCTCACCGAAAAAGGCCGCGTCACGGGCCGCTTCCGCGCCACGGGTATCCGCCCGAGATTCTACGAACGCCTCCGTGTGACCGGCGCGCAGTTCCCGGCCTCCATGTTCCAGACGGTGGTCGATATTGTGGGAGCGCAATCATGAGTCCAGTCATAGGCGGCATTCTCTTCCTGCTTCTGTTCGCCATCATCATGGTGGCGGTCAGCTTCGGCACCCGCTTCCTTGAAGTGCGTGACCGGAAAAACGTCCAGACAATGATCAACCCCGAATCGGGGGAGGACGAAGGCCTGGCGGTGGAAACGTCGATTCTCACGGAAACGCGTAAGCGTGACGCGATTGAGTCCATCCTTGCCGCCTCCAACGTGCACGACCGCGTTCAGGAAATGCTGCAACAAGGCGGCTTGTCGTGGTCGCCATCCAGCTTTCTTTCCGCCATGTTGATTGGTGCCGTGGCGGGCGGGCTTCTGGGCTGGTTTCTCCGTCCGTTGGGCTTCGCCGCTGCGTCGCTTTTCATCGGCATGGTGCTTATCGGTGGACTGCCTTACTACTACGCCAACTATAAGCGCGGCGCCCGCATGCGGGAGTTTGAGGAGCAGCTTCCCGAAGCTCTCGACTTCCTGGCGCGTTCGATGCGCGCGGGCCACGCTTTTTCCATCAGCCTGGAAATGCTGGGCGCGGAATCGCCAGACCCGTTGGGGCAGGAGTTCCGCGCACTGTTCGCAGAACAGAATTTGGGCGCGCCGCTCGATGTCGCTCTGGCCAATTTCAGCAAGCGCGTGCCGCTGCTGGACGTGCGATTGTTTATTTCCTCGGTTCTCCTGCAGCGCCAAACAGGCGGTAATTTGAGCGAAGTGCTTACGCGTTTGGCGTATCTGATCCGCGAACGCTTCCGGCTGCGGGGACAGGTGCGGGCCGCGAGCGCCCATGGACGCATGACCAGCCTGATTCTAACCGCCTTGCCCGTCGTGATGATTTTCGCGCTCCAATGGGTGGCGCCCGGGTATTTGCCGTCGATGCTCGAAGATCCCGACGGGCGCTGGCTGGTTGCGGGTGCCGTTGTTGCTCAGGTGCTTGGCTATTTAGCCATGCGCAAAATCGTGGATATTAAGGTTTAACGCTTTATGGCTTTTATTATTGCCGCCAGTTCGTTCGTGGTTCTCGCAGCCATCATCTCTTTCTTCGGCTACCGGTATTACACTCGTCCGGGCCGTGTTTATGAACAGTTGGGCGGTCCCGCAGCCGTATTCACGCCGCTCGATGTCACGGAGGTCAAGCCCGACGTGGTTGTCACGGTGCTTGAGCAACTCGGCAACGTAATCCCAGTGGACCCCGAAGAAGCCTCGGCGCTTAGGCGGGATTTAATTGCCGCGGGCTACCGTTCCGCGAATGCCACCGAAGTGTATCTTGGCCTGAGGATTGTCTTTGCCGCCATTGTTCTTGTGCTTGGCATTGTGTTTCGCGGCAGCATTACCAGCAACCCTGTTTTGCAGATCGTTATCCCCATCGCCTGCGGTTTTGCCGGCTGGTTCGGCCCCAGTTTCTTCCTGGACCTGGCAGTGGAAGCACGCCAGGAACGCCTGCGCTTTGGGCTGCCGGATGCGTTGGACCTGATGGTGGTTTGCGTTGAAGCCGGTATCGGCCTGGATCAGGCCATGCGGCACGTTTCGCAGGAACTCCGCGACGTTCATCCCGATATCGCAGAAGAGCTGAACCTGGCCAACCTTGAGATACGCGGCGGAAAGCGCCGCGCCGATGCCCTCCATCATATGGTGGACCGCACCGGCGAACCTGAACTCCGCAAACTTGTCGCCGTGCTGGTCCAGACCGATCGCTTCGGCACCAGTGTGGCGGATTCCCTGCGCACTCATGCGGACTTTATGCGAGTCCGCCGCCGTCAGGATGCCGAAGAGCGCGCCGGAAAAGTGGGCGTTAAACTTGTGTTTCCGATCTTTTTTTTGATCCTGCCCTCGATGCTAGTGGTGGTCGCGGGTCCGGGTCTGCTACAAGTATTTAAGTATCTTTTCCCGGTCATGCGCGGGTTCCACGTTTAGCCGCAGGCACGGGATTCACTGGAGGAGTCGAAAATGGACAATAATACACTGGCCGCAATTTTGTGGGTAGCGGCCGGCTTGGTTCTGGTGCTGTATTTGATGCGCCGTGGCAGCCGCAAAAAGCGCCGCTAGAGTTTTGCCAGTAGCCCTTTTCCCGCCAGGCTATGCTTCCCATTGAAGAGTTACTGGCGTTACAGAATCCCGATGGCGGGTGGGCGTATGGTCCCGGAACGGCGGGTTCCTGGACCGAACCCACCTGCTATGCTTTTCTTGCCCTGGCCGCTTCGGGCCAACAGTCATCTCCCATTGGCCGCCGCGCTTCCGAGTGGGTGAAGCGGGTGCAACGCGCCGACGGCGGACTGGCTCCCAGGGAGTCGGTTTCGGAAAGTACCTGGCAGACCGCACTCGCGCTCATCGTTCCCGCCGAGCTTTCTTCCACCATCCATCGTTCCCAAGCGGAGGCTTGGCTGCTTGCGCAGACGGGCAGAGAGTCCGGTATGCTCAATCGCCTACGCCTTCTATTGGCAGGGGCGAAACAGGATATTTCGGTTTCCTACGACGGATGGCCATGGTATCCAGGCGCGGCCGCTTGGGTGACGCCGACGGCACTCTCCGTGCTGGCGCTGGAAAGAATTGCGAACGCAGGTGGTGCAAGCGCCGATGCCGCCGGCTCGGTTCTAGCGCGCATCGAGCAGGGCCGGTCTTTTCTACTGGCGCGCCGTTGCCGCGATGGCGGCTGGAATCACGGTTCCACACGGGCGCTGGGCTATGATTCCGACTCCTATCCGGAGACCACCGGAACGGCACTGCTGGCGCTTCACGGCATCGCCAATCCGGATGTGGATCGCGCGATCCAGAGGGCAGAACAACATCTGGCCTCGTGTCAGTCGAGCGAAGCGGCCAGTTGGTTAACGCTCGGGTTGCTGGCGCATGGACGCAAGCCGGCGCGGCCGAACATTTCTTCTCACGGCGGATCTTCTCACGGCGGAACCATGGCCATCGCGCTCGATATCATCGCCAGCACGGCAGCGGAAGGACGCAACGTACTTCTCCCATGAAGCGCGGCCCAATGAACGACGCGATGACACGCCGCGGCTGGGTGGCTACGGCCGGTGTTGCGGGCGCCTCTGTGGCGCTTTCCTCTTGCGGGAAACGCAGCGAGCCGTGGAGCCCCGTTTCCATCTACAAGGCCGCGGCGTACTCGGAAAGCCTTTACGATCTTGTCCGCCGGGTGATCGTCGAACATAAGCTCGAAGTACGCGGGAAACGCGTCGTCCTCAAGCCGAACCTGGTCGAGTTTGACGAACACACCGCCATCAACACCCACCCGAAGCTGGTTCATGCTGCCTTCGAAGCCTTCCGCGCTGCCGGTGCCGCGGACGTTCGCATCGCCGAGGGGCCGGGCCATCGCCGGATCACGCTCGATCTAGCCGATGCCGCGGGCTATTTTTCTACCGTTGCGGATTTCGAAAAATCGTTCACCGATCTGAATCTGGACGACGTCACCCGTGTCGATTTGAAAGATCCGAAGTCGCGTTTGACGTCGCTCTATCTGCCGAACACGATTCTGGGATGCGACCTTCTCGTCTCCATGCCGAAACTCAAGACGCATCACTGGGCGGGCGCGACGCTGAGTATGAAAAATTTCTTCGGCGTGGTTCCGGGAGGCGTCTACGGCTGGCCCAAAAATGTCCTGCACTGGGCCGGCATTCACGAATGCATCGCCGATCTGCACGCGCTTTTCCCGCGCACGTTCGCGATTGTCGATGGAATCGTCGGCATGGAAGGCAACGGCCCCATTCAAGGCGTCCCCAAACAAGCCGGTGTGGTTGTTGCCGGCACGAGTCTTCCCGCGGTGGACGCCACCTGCTGCCGCATCATGGGGCTGGACCCCAATCGCATCGGTTATCTGGAACTGGCCGCAGGCAAGGGCAATGTCGGCGCTGACCTGATCCCGCAAATCGGCGAGTCCATTTCCAGCGTGGCGACGCGCTTTGCCGTCCTGCGCGAACTGGAATACCTGCATTTGCCGGGATAAACGTATCCAGCGCAATATGGCCCTCATCGAAAGAATCGGAATCGTGGGGCTCGCGTTGCTCTTGCTCATTCCCTGTTTCTGGCAGCCGCACATCCAGGCGGGAGATTTTTCCAGCCACATCTATAACGCCTGGCTCGCAACACAAGTGGAGCAAGGTATTCTCCCCGGCATTGCCATCCATTCGCAGTGGACCAACGTTCTGGCCGATTGGATTCTACCGATGCTATTTCGCTGGGGCGGCCGCGCATTTGCCGAGCGCATCATCGCGGTTTTCGCAGTCCAATCATTCTTTTGGGGCGCATTCTACCTTCTGGCGGTGGTGTGCGGACGAAAGCCCTGGCACCTCGCGCCCGTGCTCGCCATGCTCGCTTATGGGACCGTGTTTCAGTTGGGCTTTCTCAATTTTTATCTATCGAGTGGATTCTGTCTGTGGATGATGGCCGCGCTGTGGAATCCAACCCGCCTTCGAATCTCGGTCGCGTTGTTCCTTGCGGCACTCGGGCTTCTCGCGCATGTGATGCCGCTATTCGCCGCCCTGTTCGGCATCGCCTACATTCATCTACACCGGCGGCTGAATCCCCGATGGAACGTAACCGTACTGGGTGTTGGACTTGTTGCGCTCACCCTCGCAGCAGCCGCGCTTCCGCAGTTCTTCAAAACGACTTGGTCGTGGGATCAGGTTTTGTTCGAGGATGGCCTGCTCTCCGCCCTCGGCGTCGGACAGTTTTGGCCTTATGGAAGCAAGTACGCGATTCCCGCCGTTGCGGCAGCGCTGCTTGGGTTTGCGTTCTTCCTGCGGCGCTTCGATCACGGGCAGGCGTTCCGCGATCCGTTCGTGCACCTGTGGATGCTCTCGATCGCCGCCGTGGCCTTGTTCCCGAGTAACATCGTGATACCCGGCTACACACTGCCGCTCGAATTCATTCCGGTCCGGCTCTCGCTGTTTGTTGTTGTGTGCGCGTGCGCGGCGCTCAGTTCCGCGCGCCATGCAACGTCATGGAACATCGCGTCCGTCGCCATCGCGGCCGTCTATTTCACCTGTCTCTATCTGGACACGTCCGCCTTCATGGGAGTGGAAGCCGAAATCTCTGCGCTTGTGTCGCAGGTTCCGCCGAACGCTCGTGCTGTCGCGGCCGTGAACGATCGCAAATCGCGCTATCCATCTCTCACGCACGTGGCCTCGGCGGCCTGCATCGGCCATTGCTACGACTACGCCAATTATGAGGCCCTCAGCGGCATGTTCCGCCTCCGCGCCGCCGCTCCCAGTGCCGCGCTTCCGGGCGACATTGCGGTGATCACCGATATCGAGGACAGGACGCATCTGGTCACGGCCAGCGAAGCCCCGCTTTACTCCGTTTGTCCAGCGGAGCGGCCCGGCGCTCGCTTCCAATTGAAGAAACTCACAGTTGGAGAGCAAACCTGCCACTTCACGCTCGACGTCACGTCGCAGATCTTTTAGATGGCCGCGTGAATGAGCATGCCCGCCCAAGCCGCAAACACTCACACCGCAACGCGCGAAAGGATCAGCGCCAAATTCCAGATGACCAGCGCCGCGTACCAGTAGTTGATCCAGTGGATCACATGGAAGCGTCCGCGCCAGACACAATAGGCGCCCAACACCAGCGCGACCGCCTTTGAGGCCAGCACGCCCGCCATCGGACCCATCTGCATCAGGAACTGAATGAAAGGACTCGCCTCACCCAAGCCCGCTTTGAATCCCAGCCATGTCGTCAGCGTGTCCAAAACCTGCAAATAGAAAAACAGCTGGATACTGGAGGACCAATCGGCTTGTGCGACGGATGTTTTTTGTATCTTGAACACGTCTAACATTTCGGCGGGCGGGCACCGCCCCGATAGGAAAAAGCAGTAGGCCAATTCGCCGTAGTACTGCCAGCCGCGAACGACCTGTCTCCGCGCCTACTGATACGGCAGGCGGTTGATATACTGCCTCTGACGCTCGGGCGCAGCCTGGCGCGTAGAGGTGCCGTGGATATGAATCGAATTTTGTGGTCCTGTGGGCTTGTTGTTTTCACGCTTCCTGTTCTGGCGCAGACAGCCGCCGCACAATCAACAAAGACGCGCGATGGCGATTGGCCTATGTACAACCGCGATCTTGCTGGAACGCGCTACTCGCCGCTGACGCAGATCAATGGGCGTAACGTGGGATCCCTCAAAAAAGTGTGGTCTTATCGCTTCCGGACCGACGAAGAACGAAAAACTCTCCGCGGCGATGTGGGCACCTTCTCTGAAGTAACGCCGATCGTCATTGATGGTGTGATGTACCTCACCGCTGGCAATCGCGTCGTCGCGCTCGACCCCATCACGGGCACAGAACTCTGGAAGTATGTCGCTCCCGCGTCGGTTTCGAAGCGTGGCTTGGCCTTCTGGCCCGGCGACAAGGAAAACGAACCGCGCATTCTGGTGACGGCGGGCCCGCGCCTCATCGGCCTGAACGCGCGCACAGGGAAGCTCTCGCCCGGCTTCGGCAATGAAGGCATTGTGAATATGGTGGTGCCCTACGATGGCACGCCGACGGTGTACAAGAACACGGTGCTCATCGGCGCAACTGTGGGAGAAAATCCCCACGGACCGGCGGGCGATTCGCGCGCCTTCGACGCGCGCACGGGCAAGAAACTGTGGGATTTCCACTCCGTCCCGCAACCCGGCGAAGTGGGGCACGAAACCTGGAAAGACGAAGGCTGGCAGAAGCGTTCGGGCGTGAACGTGTGGGGCTACACCATGACGCTCGATGAGCAACGCGGCATTCTCTACATGCCCTTCGGTGGCCCTGCCGCCAATTTCTGGGGAGGCGATCGCAAAGGCGCGGGCCTGTTCGGTAACTCGCTGGTCGCCGTGGATGTGAACACCGGACAGCTCAAGTGGTATTTTCAGGCCATCCATCACGACATCTGGGATTGGGATCTCCCACCCGCGCCCGGTTTAATCGACATCAAGCAAAACGGAAAGACGATTCCCGCGCTCGCGCAGGTTTCGAAATCGGGCTGGATGTTCATCCTGGATCGCGTCACCGGCAAGCCCGTCTTTGGCGTGGAAGAACGCCCGGTTCCCAAAAGCGATGTCCCCGGCGAAGAAAGCTACCCGACCCAGCCGTTTCCGCTCAAGCCGCCGGAGCTTTCGAAACACAGCTACTCTCCGGTTGACCTCGTGACCGCAGAAGACACCACGCCCGAGCACGCGCAAGCCTGCCGCGACATGATCGAAAAAAGCGGTGGCATCACGAACGATGGTCCGTACACGCTCTATCCGTATCGTGCTCCCGGCGCGCCGCCGGCGACGAAGGTGGCCTTCCCGGGAACCATTGGTTCGGCAAACTGGGGCGGTACCGCAACCGATCCGAAGCTTGGCTATGTGTTCGTCAACGTGAATGAAGTGGGCACGATTGGCTGGATTGAAAAGACCGCCGACGGTTCGCTGACGCCGTACGACAAGAACAGCATCTACGGCTGGGGCCCCGCCCCGCGTTTTGAAGCGGTGATCCGCGATGCGCGCGGCCGTGTGGATCGCGACAAAACCTGGCCGTGCCAGAAACCACCATGGAGCAATCTGATCGCCGTCAACGCAAGCACCGGCGAGTTTGCCTGGAAAGTCCCGCTGGGCCTGACCGATGAACTCCCGGAAGCCAAGCGCAAGACCGGACGCCTCGGCCTGGGCGGACCCATCGTCACCGCAGGCGGCCTCGTCTTCATCGGCGCTGCCGGCGACCATCGCTTCCGCGCGTTCGATTCGAAAAACGGCAACGAGCTGTGGGTGACGAAGCTCGACTATAACGCGATGTCGGTACCCATGACGTTCACCGCCAAAAACGGCAAGCAATACGTAGCCATCAGCGAAGGCGGCGGCGTAGACATCGGCGGCGGCGACGACAACAACAACGAATCGTTGCAGGTGTTCGCTCTGCCGTAGAACCGGAGACCCCAGCAAAGCCGATGAATGAACGGACGCACTTTCTGCCCAAGAAAGTCGGCTTTCGCGGAAGTTGCCTCTAGGCGGCTCGTCATCTGGAGCAAAAAAAGGGCCACTCTTGCGAGCGGCCCTCATTCGTTTGCACCTATTCGAGAAAGCTTTACGCTCCCCCTTCCACCAAATGTTTCATCGCCCAATCCTGCAACGTGGGTACGCGGCGTTCTCTGGGGCCGCCCGCGTTCATGGCTTGCGTGTGGCCGGTGCCTTCGATCATGTCTCGTTTGGAATTTGTTGCGGCCTTGTACAACCGCAGCGCGCCGTTCGGGTCCATGATGCGGTCGTCCTGGCTGTAGCCGATCAGCATCGCGGCCTCGATCTTATTGGCGCGGCCGTCCAGCGTGTAATCCTTCAGCTTCTTGCGCGCGTCCTGCAAATCCTTCGCACCGATGATCCAACGCACGCGCTCCTGAATCGGAGGATAGTAGTCGAACAGATCGTTGCCCAGATCGTACGATCCGCTGCTCATCATCACCGCTTTCAAGCGGCTCTCACCGCTCGCTGCGCGCGGGCAACCGTAGCCGCCCATGCTGATGCCCTGCATCGCGACGTTTTTCATGTCGACATCGGGCCGCGTTGCCAGGTAATCGAGTACCATCTTCGCGACGCGCTCGGTATCCGGCGGCAAGTGCAGATCGAGCAAACGCAGCGCGCCGCCCTGACCCGGGAAATCCATCGCGAGATACGCCATGCCGCGAGCGACGTAAGCGCCTGCGTTGAGAATAGTCGCCTCGGCCATGGTGTCCGCGCCCTGGAAGGAGCACACCACCGGGAACTTTTTGTCGGCGGGACCGCCCGGCTTACGGAAATAGCCTTCGAGCGTCTTGCCTTCCCACTGCACCTTCACTTTTTCAAAGGGCGCGCGCGTCATGGTCCACGCTTTATCGAACGTCTCGCGCATTTTCTTATACGACTTCATCATGCGCGGATCGCTCACCGGCGTCGGCCACGCCGCTTCACGATAGAAATTCGAAGCGCGTAAGTAATAATCGTTCGCCGTCACCTTGCGGCCGTCTTTGGCGAACTGGTCGGCCATCTGCTCGTTCTTCTCCGCGACGCGCGTCCACTCTTCGAGCCACGAATCCAGGTTGAACGGCTTCATGCGCTGCGCCACTTCGATCTGGTCGGCATCGTTGGTATATTGCGAAACCGTCAGACGGATCTCCAGTTGTCCGCCGCCCGGAAGATGCTCGCCGGGGAAAAGTTCCTTCTCGTTGCGTCCGCCCACTGCGCCCACGCGCCCGCCGTCCGGACCAGCATCCTGCGCAAGCGCCGATGTTGCGGTCAACGTGGAAATGGTCGGGATCGCGGCCGAGGCCAACCCCAACTGCATCAGCTTTCTCCGGTTCACATTCAACAAGGAATCCATGAATTCGTCTCCTCACCTAACCTTTTTTTGATACAAAACTTGATACAAAACTGCCCTTGCCATACGCAGGTGCGCCGCCTGCACCGAATCGCGGCTTGCCGGGAAATTCAGCTAGGTGCTATTATACGCCTCGCGGCTTTGCATGCGGCTACGGGCTAGGAAAAGGAGCTCGCTTGCCGTCTACTTTCCCCAACAAGCCGAAAATTGTAAGCATCTTTTTCTGGAGGTTCCTTATGCGTAAACGTAATGTGGCGCTGGTGGCTCTGCTCTCCGCCGCTGCCACCTATGTCCTGGTCAACCGTCCGAATTCCGTCGAAGCCCAAGGTAAGCCGGGCACGGGATTCGCAGCCACTCCTGGCGCCGTCGGTGGCCAGGATATGTTTGGCCCCTATGACATTGTGAAAGGCTGGCCCAAAGACATCAGCACCGTTCCCGGGAACGAAAAGTGGACCTACGGCGCGGGCCAAAGTGTCTATGCCGAAAATCCGAACCGCGTGTTCATGCTATTCCGCGGCGAATTGCCTGCGATCCCTCGTCCGCAAACGAAACTCCTCGGCGCCGAATTCGGTCCCAGCGTCCAATTCCCCATCGGCCGTCTTCCGTTTCGTGACGCAAC
>JBEBFS010000153.1:0-4919 GCA_040081855.1 Bryobacteraceae bacterium
CCCACGTAACGTCACCGATGTCGCCGTTGAGGCAGATCCCCTGGGCGGTTTTGGAAATCCGAATGACTGAGCTGTACAGGCCAATGGTCACTTATTATGGATGTCCCTTTCGTCCCGAGCTTTGCGCGATTCAATGACGAGCCGCCACACTCGCCACTCAAACGCGGCGATCAGTAGTGATACGGCGACTACTGGCGGGAGCAGGAACAGAATAGCAATGCCAGTGGCCTTTATGCCTAAATTGTAGACACCCGTCGTAACAATCTCAAAAAGCGTGTACGGGATACCAAATAGCAGCAACGCATGCAAAAAGCGGCGTGAGAATGAATACTGTCGTACGCCGAGTACATTGAAAAACACGTAGCGTGCTTTCTGCAGAAAGGTCAAATCAGAATCCATAGTGAGACCTTAGTAGGCGCCGAGTGCCCGGCACTCAAGCGCAAGTGCGCCGCCACTAATCGCTCCCGCGCCTGCGCCAACCACTGCACCGACAAATGTACCGATCCCCGTTCCCACGCCCGGCTCAACAGAGCCGTAAAGCGCACCCTTTGAACCCCAAACTACCGTTCCCCAAAACATGGCGTGGAGAATCTTGTCCTCGACGGAACTACCGCACATCGTTGTTAGCGTTTGCTGAGAGCAGTCGCGCACAGATGAGCATGTTAATACCTCGGGAATGCCAGCTTGTGTCGGCTGAACTCCCGGCTTGGGCTCCGGTGCAGGTGCCGGCTTCGTTGTCGGCGCCTGCTTCGACGTACCCCATACCGCATTCCACATGCCACCGAGGGAATTGACGAGTCGGCACGCGGCATTGCACGCCTCAGCCGGGGGAGCGGTTGGCGGGGGAACCACCGTCGTCGGAGTTTCGCTAGTCGGAGTTGTCGGCCCTTCCGTAGGGGCAGTTGTCGCAGTGGTATCACCCGGCGCGGCGGGAGTGCTGGGGTTAGCTCCGCCACCACCTCCACCACCACCTCCACCAACTCCAGCGCCCCCACCGTGATGGTAATAGGTTCCTCCGCTTGAAAGGGTTCCCCCAGTACAAATACCGAGGAATTGACTTGAGGCGTATCCAGCTTCACAAGCCAGTAGTAAATCCATATCGTCAGCGTCACCGTGGACGGTATTGGTGTCTGGATCGAACCAGTCCAACCCCTGAGGATCAATCCTATTCAGCGGATCCCCGCCGACGTATGCATACCGATTGATACTTCCAGGATCAAACGGGTTTGCGCTGCGCCAGTAATAGTCCGGCGTCATAAACCTACCCACGCCCGACTGATGATACCGCTGGTCCGCGTAATCAAGCCCCGTGCTCGCATCGCGATAGTACCCAGTAAACTTTTCCTTATCGTTCGCCGTCGCCGACGGCCGCTCTTGGCCGTAGGGGTAGAACTTGCCGTTCATGCTGCCGAGGCGATCCTGCGCGACGGAGGCCACGGTTACCTTATCGTTCGTGCCGCCCGAGTTGTACGTGCCTTTTCCAATCATCCGTCCGCCGAAGTAAACGTTGGTGCTGGTGAGCGTATGCCGCACGCTGGTGCCGCTGACGGCAAGCGTATACGTCGCCAGCTTCTGATTGCCCGCGAAGAAAGCGAACTCGTCCACACCCGTATCCCCGCGCCAGACGCGCTTGTTCCCCGCGTCGTAGCCGTACTGCACCGTGGAACTCGCCCCCGGCCGCAGCAGGCGGTTTTCGATGTCGTAGAGATAGCCCGAGCCAATGTTGCCATTGGCGTCCGCCGTATCGCCCGTCTGGCGGTTGGTGGAGGCGTTATAAACCACGTGCATCGATGGCGCTGATCCCTTGATGACGTTCTGGTCCGTCAAGTTTCCGAACCCGTCGTAATTATAGCTCTGCCCCCACTGCGTCACGCTCGGGTTATCGGCAGTCTGCGCCGTGGCCAGCCGGTTCAGCGAATCGTAGGTGTAAACAACCTGCTCCCCCGAAAGCACATCCGTTTGCGACGTGATCTTCCCGTTGTTCTGCGTTCCCGAGTACGCATACTGCATACTCAGCCCCGCTCCCACAGTCAACTGCGTCAACTGGAACAGCGAGTTATAGCCCCGCGTCTCATTGTTCGCAAACGACGTGTTCGCCGTCAGCGTCAGCACCTCATTCGCAATCCCGTACGTTACCCCGGAAAGCAAGTTGGCGCTGGCGCAGGCCGATGAAGCGCCAGCGAGTTAAGAAATGGAAAATCTGCTGACTGCCCCCGTTTGTCACTTCATAGCCAAGCTTGTTGAGTTCGCGCGCAATCCACGCGGACTGCGTACCGACCTCGAGCGCAATGCGCATCCGTCCGCGCTTACCGAAGTGCTTGGCAATCGATGCCACCTGGTTGCGGAACGATCCCTCTTCCACAGCCAATCCGTCTTCGTTGAGAATCACGTACTGGCTGAGCTTGTCGCCCAGGTCGATCCCCATCGTCTCGGCTGGCTGCCGCTCCACTGTTCTGCTACTCTTCTTCAGGGCTCGTCTCCTTTGCACCTCTCAGAGTGCGTCTCACAGCTTATCGCTGTCTTAGGTGACCAGCCGTCTCATCCTATCTGTCCCCATTTGCTTCCCATTTGCTTCATGCATTTCCACGTATCGGTCGTCATCGCGACTTTTTGCCTTCTGCCGAGAGCAGGTGACGTCTAATCCATGCGAAGCGACTGCCAAAATCCCCTTCACTTAACCCATAGAGTTCAACGAATGCACCGGTCGAGCTATCCACAATCGTCAATCGTTTTGTCAAGCGAGCGAAAGGCCGCGAGCCGGCGATGATAAATCTACCATCGGGACTCCATCCCCCGACCCCGTAGGTTGTCCGCGACTCCAGAAAATATTGTTCACGTCCACTGTCAAGGTCATGAACGGTCATCCGTTGATCCGGTGTCACGAATGCAATACGGCGACCATCGGGAGAAAGCTTCGGAAATCTGCCGGGTCGTTGAACCAATGCCTGGCCTGACGCGAGATCCTTGGCCACGACATAGTCCCTAAATCCGATCGCTACCCGTTGACCGTCGCCGGATGTACTTAGATTTTCTGCCTTGGAAAGATCGAGTTCCGGTGAAAAGCCGCTTAAATCCACTACCGACTCACCTTTATGTGCTGATATTTGAACCAGACGCATATTCGGGATATCCGTTGATCGCACAAGCAAGAACACTCGATCACCTAACGACGAGACGCACAACGTCTGGGCGTATGTTCCGTGGTATTGGAGATATGTTTTTTGCTCTCCGTTCCACATTGCGACGATCGGCCGAGAACGGAATGTCGGAGGTGCCGGAAGTGAACTCAAAGGAAACCAAACAACAGTCCCGCCATCTGGCGAAATAGCCAATGGGATTTGGATCGAGTCACTGTTTTCCCACAGTTCGAGTGGACCGGCGGATGTCATGTCCAGATTGAACGCGTCCATACGACTCGTCAGGAGCACAAGATCCCGGCTCTTCGCCATTTCTCGTAATTGCTCCATAACATCAGCTTTCACGGCCTTCGTGCAGCCAGCAAAAACCGCGGCATACGGAAGTAATTTTAAGAACGGCCGACGAAGCATCCTCATATTCTGATCCGTCAAGTTCCCGAACCCGTCGTAATTATAGCTCTGCCCCCACTGGGGACGAAGGGGACAGCCTGAATTGACACCTTCGCATTTTGGCCGATGGGGACACACGGGACTGTCCCTTTCATGAATTTCCGGCTCCGGCAGCCATTTTCTCAAATCCGTCGCGACGGTAGGAGCGCTGGACGCGGGTTCCGGCCTGTTCGCGGAACTCGGCGTCTCCAATTAGGCAGCCGGAATAGGTACAGAAACAGAACAGTTCGAGCCATCTCGCGTCGAATTCGTGGCGTAGATCGCCAAAATTTTCCATGGGGACACACGGCTCCGTCCCCTTTTGCGAATTCGTCAAGGTGTCAGTTCAGGCTGTCCCTCTCGTCCCCGAAAACCTAGTGCGCCGCGGCCCACTGAGTTCTCAAAAATTATTGTGTTTGAGTGTACTGTCCCGCGTTTCCTATGGACGTCCCCTTTGGTTCCCCCAATGGAGTTAATAGGGCGAAAATGTGTTAACAACGCTTCCGAGGGCGGCTCTGTACTCGGAAGCGCGCGGATCACCCTCCTTATACTCCAGGCGAATCGCAAACAATCGATTGCCCCTCTTGAAATAGTCCGTAACCGTGCGATAGTAGATCCCCGGAGCGACGTCATCGCGGGCCTCAATTTCGATATAGGACTTGATTGCAGCCCCAGATTTTCGAGGTGCAATTGTCGCTCGTCGAACCTCTTCGGTAAACCGGAGGCTTTGAGCGATCCACTGATCCAGCGTTGCGGTACCCTTGGCATCAGTATAGATAGTTATTGATGCTTCCCCTGGAGGGACAATCCCGCCTCCCGCGGCACTATCTTTCGGATAGGTCGTGGCACCAACTGCTCCTAATGAATCAGGCCCCCAAATTATCCAGTTCGTCGGAAAAGTTGCAGCGTACTTTCCCTGCGCGTTCATGACGCGGGTTTCTTCGGCTGAGATCTCAACCGCAAGTATCACGCATATGGCCAGCACAATTGCACGGTTACTCATATAGGACTCGCTGGTGGGCGGACGTCAGTATCGCAAGGGTATAGAAGATTACTGGGATTTCCTCCCATGGGTTTCATTGCCTTCGTTATATTCGATAAGCCTGCGCTACAATTGCCCTGACAGTAAGAGCCATTTCCTCCACTGTTATGGAAAACCGGGGAAAACCGGGACAGATAGGATGAGACGGCTGGTCACCTAAGACAGCGATAAGCTGTGAGACGCACTCGATGAGGTGCAAAGAAGACGAGCCCTGAAGAAGAGTAGCAGAACAGTGGAGCGGCAGCCAGCCGAGACGATGGGGATCGACCTGGGCGACAAGCTCAGTCAGTACGTGATTCTCAACGAAGACG
>JBEBFS010000154.1:0-4914 GCA_040081855.1 Bryobacteraceae bacterium
ACGGCAAGTAGTTTGCGGTCTGGGAAAAATGGGGACAGACACCATTTTCGCGGGCGGCGGTTTGGGGGGAGCGGCTCTGCTTGGCGAAAAAGGTGTCAGTCCCCATTTTTCCCGGCGCTGTTTTTTTCTTCTTCCGTAAATTCCATGGGGGAGCGTTCGTTCTTGGCTCTTCTTGTTTCCTCCAGCTTCCTTAGCTCCACTCGTCTGATTTTTCCGGAAATCGTTTTGGGTAAGTCGGCGAATTCTATTCTTCGGATCCTTTTATAGGCCGCGGTGGTGTTGCGGCAGTGGGTGAGGATGTCGTGGGCCAGTTCCTTGGACGGGGTGAAGCCGGGGGCCAGGGTGACGAAGGCTTTGGGGATGGCGTGGCGAATGGGGTCGGGGCTGGGGACGACGGCGGCTTCGGCTACGGCGGGGTGTTCGATGAGAATGCTTTCGAGTTCGAAGGGGCTGATGCGGTAGTCGGAGGCTTTGAAGACGTCGTCGGCGCGGCCGATGAAGGTGTAGTAGCCGCGGGAGAAGGTAGGCATGGGTTGTCAGTATTTTATTTCACGGGCGGGGTGCGGCGGGGAAATGCAATTTCGCGGTCTGCGTGCGGCGTTCGGTGATAGACTGATGATTAGTAGCGCGCGCCCGTAGCTCAGCTGGATAGAGCGTTTGCCTCCGGAGCAAAAGGTCAGAGGTTCGAATCCTCTCGGGCGTACCAATCCTTCCTCGGTCCTTCTTCCGGGCTCACTCCTTTCTTGAACGATTTTGGTCGGCGACATTTGGGTGTGGTTCTGTTTTGGAAATCCTTGAATTCATGAACAACGTTCAGTATCATGACAGCGGCAACAAATATGTCGATGCCTGAGAATGAGAGGTCGCAGCGGATTCTGGCTCGGAGAGCGCGGGAGAAGCAGGAGTTGCGGCAGAAGATCCTGAACGCGGCGACGGAGTTGTTTGCGCGCGAGGGGTATGAAGGCGTTTCGATCCGCAAGATTGCGGACCGGATTGAGTATTCGCCCACCACGATTTACCTGCACTACAAAGACAAGGCCGAGCTGATGGGGAACATTTGCTCGGACGTGTTTGGGGCGCTGCGGGCGAAGCTGGGGGAGATCGCGGCGCTGGGGCTGGCACCGCTCGAGCAGTTGCGGCGGTCGCTGCGGGCGTACATCGAGTTTGGGCTGGAACATCCGAACCACTACATCGTGCTGTTTTGTCTGCCGGAGCCGGTGGAGCTGGTGCAGGCAATGGAGGCGGGCGGCTACAGCCAGGACCCTGGGATGGCGTGCTTCGATCTGCTGCGCGAGGGCATCGCGTTATGCATGAAGGAAGGCGTGATTGGCGATGATGATGTTGAGTTTACCAGCCAAGCCACGTTCCTGATGCTGCACGGGATCACGGGCGCGTTGATCACGATGAGGAGCTTTCCGTGGCTGGAGCGCGAGGCGCTGATCACCTCGTATGTGGACCGGGTGATGAAGAGTTTGGGGGCTCGCGGGTAGAGCTCAGGTGATGGTTTTTGTTTTTCTGGTAAGTTGTTGAAGTGTTGCTGTTTCCTTCCTTTTCGATTTTCCGGTTTATGTGGAGCGAAACCGGGGAATCCCCTCCCTGACGGTCGGGGCTCGTGTGGACTCAAAGCTAAAGTAATGGTGTGTATGTTTGTTTTAAGTTGTTGAAGTAGTGTTGTTTTCTTCCTTTTTGATTTTCTGGTTTGTATGGGGTAAAACCGGGGAATCCCCTCCCTCACGGTCGGGGCTCGCGGTCGGTTCGTGGCGGTCTCGCGGAGCTTGGGGCGTTTTTCAATCACTTTTTTCTTGACTCGGGTGGCGGTCTCCGGGCATACTTAACGGTGTTTAGTGAACACTGTTCATTAAATGGCCGTAGCTAACCATAGGAGGCTATCGTGGTCGCTCTTGCCTGGAAAAACCTATTTCATGACCGAGTCCGGCTGGTGGTGACGCTGGTGGGAATTGTGTTTGCGTTGGTGCTGATCCTGGTGCAGTTCGGGTTGTTTCTGGGGTTCATGGAAACGTCGTCGAACATTGTGGGGTACAGCCGGGCGGACATCTGGATTGCGGCGCCGAAGATTCCGCACGTGAATGCGGCGTCTGTGCTGGATGAGTCGAAGCGGTTTGTGGCGCTTTCGGTGCCGGGGGTGGCGACGGTGGACCGGTATGCGCTGGCGTTCAACCCGTGGAAGCTGCCGAGCGGGGCGCAGGAGTTGGTGCAGGTGGTGGGGTACAACCTGTCGACGGGGCTCGGTGGGCCGTGGAACATTACGCAGGGATCGGTGGATGAGTTGCGCGCCGAAGACACGGTGATGATCGACGAACTGTACGCGGACAAGCTGGGCGTGAAGAAGCTTGGCGATACGGCGGAGATCGCGAACAAGCGGGTGAAGGTGGTGGGGTTCACGCGGGGGATTCGCAGTTTCACGACGGCTCCTTATGCGTTTACTTCGTTCAAGAACGCGCAGAATTACACGCACATCGAAGAAGACCAGACGTTCTATTTTCTGGTGAAGGCGGCTCCGGGAGTGGCCGTTGCGGAGTTGAAGAAGGCGCTGCAGGAGCGGATGCGGGGCGTGGACATCTACACGACGGAAGAGATGCGAAGGAAGACGCAGAACTATTGGGTGTTTGAGACGGGCGCGGGAATCACGACGCTGATTGGGTCGGTACTGGGGTTGATTGTCGGCATTGTTGTGGTGGCGCAGACGATTTACTCGGCGACGGTGGATCACATCCGCGAGTTCGGCACGCTGAAGGCGATGGGCGCTTCGAACAAAGACATCTATGCGGTGATTCTAACGCAGGCGGCGATTTCGGCGGCGATGGGATATGCGATCGCGGTGGTGATCGCGAAGTTCGTGGCGCAAGGCAGCGAAAGCGGGAGCGCTCCCATACTGTTGCCGGATAGCGTGGCGGCGGGCACCTTCCTGCTGGCGCTGGCGATGTGCGCGAGCGCGTCGATTCTTTCCATCCGCAAGGCGACGCAGATTGATCCGGCGATGGTGTTCCGGGGTTAGTCGAAAGAAGCGGGGACAAAAAGGGACGAACGACGATGATTGAAATCCGCAATCTCACAAAAACATACGGCGAGGGAAGTGCGGCGGTGCATGCGCTGAGCGGTGTGGATCTGGACGTCACGCCGGGCGAGGTGCTGATGCTGATGGGTCCTTCGGGTAGCGGAAAGACGACTCTGCTTTCGATTATGGGATGCATTTTGCGGGCAACGTCGGGAAGCGTTAGGATCGGCGGGCAAGAAACGGCGGGGTTGAAGGAATCGGAGTTGTCGCGCGTGCGGCTGGAGAATTTCGGCTTCATCTTTCAAGGCTTCAATTTGTTTCCCGCGCTGACGGTGCAGGAGAACGTCGAGGTGATGCTGCATTTGAAAAGCGTGCGGGGAAGCGCGGCGCGCCAGCGTTCACAGGCGTTGCTCGAACAGGTGGGGCTTGCGGATAAGCGCAAGCGGTATCCGTCCGAGTTAAGCGGTGGGCAGAAGCAGCGCGTGGCGATTGCACGGGCGCTGGCAGGAGAGCCGCCGATTATTTTGGCCGACGAGCCGACGGCGGCGCTGGATTCGCATTCCGGCACGGCCGTGATGGAGTTGGTCGTAAATTTGGCTCGGCAGCGTAACAGGGCCGTTGTGGTGGTGACGCACGATCCGCGTGTTTTGCACTATGCGGATCGCATTGTGCGGATGCAGGACGGACGGATTGTAGAGGGACCGGAGGAGGTGGCGGCGTGACACGGAAAGCGATGACTTCATTAGCGGTGACGGTGGGGGCGGTGCTGTTGGCGGGGGTTGTGTTGCAGCAGGGGACATCGGCGAAGGTAGGATCGGCGGCGGACACCAAGGCTGCTGGCGCGGCGGAGAGCGTACGCTTTGTTGTGGCTGCGGGGCGGGTGGAACCGGCGTCGGAGGAGATCACGATCGGCTCTGAGTTGGACGGCAAGCTGCAATCGGTGCCGGTTGAGGAAGGGGATACGGTGCGCAAGGGGCAGGTGGTGGCCGTGCTCGACAACGGGAACTACGCGGCGAGAATTGAGATCGCGAAAAGCGACGTGCGGGAGCGCGAGGCCGCGCTGGAACGTTTGCGTAACGGCGAACGAGTGGAAGTGAAGCGCGAGGCCGCGGCGGCTGTGCGCGAAGCGGAAGCGGCTTTGGAGCAGGCGCGTGCGGAAAGAGAGCGTCGCGAGTTCCTTCTGCGGCGCGGTGCGATTTCCAAGGCCGAGTTCGAAGTGGGTGACCGCGATTTTTTGACGGCGCAGGCGCGGCTCGACGCTATGCGTGAGCGGAAGAATGTTTCCGATCAGCAGACGCGGCCCGAGGACATTCGCCGGGCAGAGGCGGAGTTGGACCGCGCGAAGGCGAACGTTGCCGAAGCCGAGGCGATGTATGCGAAGACACTGCTGCGCTCGCCGGTAAATGGACGCGTGCTGCGAAAGTATCGGAAGGCGGGGGAATCGGTCTCGTCGAATGGATCGACGCCGGTGCTGGCAGTGGGGGATCTTTCGACGCTGCGTGTGCGCGTGGATGTGGATGAGACGGACGTGGCTCGGGTGTCCATGGGGCAGAAGGCGTACGTGACCGCCGAGGCTTACGGAGAAAAACGCTTCACAGGGGAAGTGGTGCGCATCGGGCAGGCGCTGGGGCGAAAGAATGTGCGGACGGATGAACCGTCGGAGCGCGTGGACAAAAAGATTCTGGAAACGCTGGTGGAGTTGGATGCGGGACAGAGCCTGCCGGTGGGCCTGCGCGTGGATGCTTATCTGGAGGTGCCGCGATGACGGGCGCCCGAATAGCCGCGAGAGTTCTCTTCGCGGTGTGCTTTTCAACAGGAGCCTTTGCGCAGGATGAGATTCGGGTGCCGGAGACGTTGTCTCTGAAGCAGGCTTTGGATATCGCCGAAAAGGCATCGCC
>JBEBFS010000017.1:0-60526 GCA_040081855.1 Bryobacteraceae bacterium
TCCTCCTTGCGGGAGGTTTTCACACTGCAACGAGCAGGGTCGCGAATGCTCGTGCTTTGGTGGCCCCGTACTGTGCAAGACCAACACCGGGGCTTCTTGGCCATACTTTAACGGTGGGTTGTGGGGCCGTGCGCAGGTTGAAGTGGGATGTGGTGGATACTGCGGCTGATTTGGTTTCGCTGCGGCTTGTGATGGAGCTATTCCAGGCGTCGAGACGAGTCTCGACGCGGCACGCTGGGAGCGTGCGCCACATTTGGCGGTGACTGCGGCATAATGATTTCGTTGCAACCTGCACCTGGGAGGCAGCCGCGCGGTGGTCCGCGGGAGGCTTCTTTGGCGATTGAGCGTTTTCTCAAGTGCGCCAGCAAACCAGTTTTGATTGAACCCGGCGACGATCCGTTGCCCATTGCGGCGGACTCGTTCGCACTCACCTCGCGCGGCAGCGCCCTCACCATTGAATGTTGGAGCGAAACACGCAATCTGGTGCGGCGTGTGGTGCGCGTCAAATTGGAGCGGCAAGGGCGGCTGGAACTGGAAGTGGAGCGCTTCGGGGGACGCACGGGTCCGTTGACGTTGATTGATTTGGAGCGCGCTTCGAATCAGGAAGCCGCGCGGCGCGGGGCCCGGCTGAAGTATCGCGAACGCTTCCGGCAGTCTTTGCACCGTCAGTTTCCGGATTGGCGCATTGTGGAAATCAGCACGGAACCGGATCTGGAGCACACTCTTTCTCCTTCCTATCCACGGGCGTTTCTGCGAAGAGGTTCCGCGGGGCTGGCGGCGATTGGCGCGGCGGAAGATTGTCTTTCCCCGGACGGGGCCCTGACGTTTGGGCTGATCTGGCTCGACTATTTGCGCCGGCGTGAGACCCGGATGTATATCGAGGGGCTTGCGATCTTCGTTCCGGCGGGAATTGAGGCCACAACATGTCATCGCGTCCGGTTCTTGAATACCAACGTCGCCCGATATGCTGTGTACGTGCATGATCCATCGGGCTGGGAGGATGCGGTGCGGCCGGAGGATTACACCAATCTGAGCACGCGGCTGGATCCATGCCATCGGCCATTGGCGGAGGCTTCGCTCGCGGAGCTGGAACTTGCGGAATGGATCGAGAGCATCCACGGTGTGGAACGGCGGAACCGGCCGGACGGCTCCGTTTCCTTTGCTGTGCACGGGTTGGAGTTTGCCCACGTCGCGCCGGACAAGATTACTTTTGGGCTGGATCGCAAACACACGAGTGTTCATGCCACCCCGGGGCTTTCACGGGAGATCGAAAGTCTCGCCATGGGGTTGCTCTCGATGCGCCGCCCGGATGCGGTGGACCGCAGTAATCTTCTCGTCACGAAGCATCCGGAGGCGTGGCTGGAGTCGCAGATTCGGGCGAATATTGAACGCGTCGACCCGACCCTGCTGCCGACTCCCGTGTATGGACAGGTGCCGGAGTTCGCCGCCGGGGACAGGAGTATCCTCGATCTTTTGGCCGTAGACCGTGACGGTCGATTGGTGGTGATCGAGGTAAAGGCTGTCCAGGACATGCATCTCCCGCTGCAAGCTCTCGACTACTGGATGCGGGTGCGGTGGCATCAGGAGCGGGGAGAATTTGCGAAAAATGGCTATTTTTCGGGGATTTCCTTAAACTCGGCTCCGCCCCGGCTGATTCTGGCGGCTCCGGCTCTCGAGTGGCATCCGTCGAATGAGGCGGTGCTCGGCTTCTTCCAAACGGGGCTTGACATTTTGCGGCTCGGAGTGGGTATAGAATGGAGACGGGACCTTAGGGTAGTATTTCAGACCCCAATTGGCCATGGCACTAGCTGTTCTTCGACAAATGAAACAGGCGCTCGCCACCCTCAAACCGGGGGAGATGCGGGCATTGGCCGAACGTCCAATTAAGGTTGGCATCGTCGCGCCGTCGCCCGAAGAGCTGGGGGCCATGGAGACGTATTTCGCACCCCCGCATTTTTCGCATGACCGGCGAGTGCAGGCGGTGGGCAGCCTGGTACGTGGGGGCGGCCGCGGGTGCGACCTTGAGATTTACGATTCCTCGATTCTTCGCCCGGTAAAAGCATTTTCGTTCGATCCGGAATCGCCCGACGATTGCGTTCGCCGCATTCTTCGGAATCGCGAAGATCTGATGATCCCACTGGCCCGCAATTTTTACCCTTTCCGCAAGCCCACCATTCACCGCATTATTCGCTCCATTGCCAAGGAAAACGCCTTGTTCTGTCTGGCCACCGCCATTCCGGACGTAGTGCCGAGCCTGGCTTCGATTCCGTGGGCGTTTGGTGAGTTCACCTCCGACACGGCGTTTTTGACGATGAACCAGATCCGCATGGCATTCATGATTGGCGCCGCAAGCGACCGTGCGATCGGATACCGCGAGCAGCGTTCGGAGATTGCTTCGATTGTCGCGAGCGCATTCGGTTGGCGCGCGCTGGCACGGGAGTTGGTGGGGAAAGTTCCTTTCGGCGGCGGGCTGATTCCGAAAGCGGGCATCTCCTACGCGGCGACGTACGCGGTGGGGCTGTCGATGGAACGCCTGTATCGCCTCGGTTACGGCTTCACACGCGTGGAGCGCAACGCCGCTTACGAAGAAGCTTTTGAACATGGCAAGCAGATTGCTGGTATGTTGCTGGCGGGGCTGCGGCAGCGGAAGGCAAGCTAGGCTTTTTCCCTGTATACCCGCCCGGCAAGCGGGGTCCGCTGGCAACTTTCCATCACCTGTTCTGGTGTTTGCCGGAAACGCGGCATCTAAATCGTGCATCATACTAGCAAGTGGAGGGATCTATGCGAATTCTCACGTCTTCAGCGATGGCCTTGTTGTTGACTGCAAATCTGGGCTTTGCTGACACCATCGCGTTTCGCGACGGGCGGACGGTGAAGGGAACGTTCATGGGCGGCGATACGCGCTCGATCCGCGTGGCGGTGGGAGATCGCGTGGACACCTACTCGCTGGGCGATGTGACGAATATTTTTTTCGACGGCAGCGCCACTGCTACTTCGGCGCCTGCTCCGGCTCCTATGCGGCAGGCCGCTCCCGCACCGGTTTTCCGTCCGGCTCCACAGGAATCGGCAAGCGTGCGGCGGGCTGATGCCCGTTTGATTCCGAATGGCACGGTGCTGACCATCCGAATGATTGACGACGTGGATTCGCAGACCGACGACGTGGGCAAGACGTACCGCGCGTCGCTGGATGAATCGATCAACGACACGAACGGCAACCTGCTGGTGTCCAAGGGCGTCGATGTGACGGTGAAACTGGTAGACGATCAGGAATCCGGCAAATTGCAGGGCAGGACGGTTCTGACGCTGGATATCGTTTCCCTGCGAGTGGACGGCCGCGATGTTGATGTGGATACCACGACGGTTTCGCAGGAAAGCGCTTCACGCACGGCGCGCAGCGGCAAAGTGATTGGCGGCACGGCGGCGCTGGGGGCGATTATCGGCGCGATTGCGGGGGGCGGCAAGGGTGCGGCGATTGGCGCGGCGTCGGGCGCGGGCGTAGGTACGGCGGCGCAGGTGATGACCAAGGGCCAGCGCGTGCGGATTCCTTCCGAAACCCGTCTGACGTTCACGCTGCAACAGGCTGTGCGGCTGTAAGCTCCGGCGCTTGTGGATATACCACGTGGAGATTCCACGTACGGCGGCTGTGGAGCGGGTGTTAAACTAAGCTTCGTATGGCCGTCAGCAAAGATCTGCTCGACATTTTGGTGTGCCCTGTCTGCAAGGCTCCGCTGGAGCTGAAGCAGGACGAAAACGGGCTGAAGTGCGGGCAGTGCAAACGTGTGTATCCGGTTCGCGACGACATCCCGGTGATGCTGGTGGATGAAGCGCGCATCGAAGAATAACCACACCGAAATTCAGCCACTCATCGAATGACCAAGGCGCGCGATGCCGCTCTGTTGACCCGGCTTCCTCAAGGCGCTCGAATTGCCATCATCCGTTTGCGCTCGCTGGGCGATTGCGTTTTGACGACGCCCGCGATTGCGCTGCTCAAAGCTCACAGGCCAGACCTGAAGATCGACATCCTTGTGGAGCCGCGCTTTGCGGGAGTTTTTGAAGGCAATCCGGATATTGACCGGATTCTGCCCGAGATGACGCGTCAACCGGCGCCGCCGGATCTCGTCCTAAATCTTCATGGCGGCACCAGAAGCATGTGGATGACCCTGCTTTCGGGAGCCATGTTCCGCGCCGGCTTCGGGCACTACCGGTATCCCTTTATCTACAACCAAAAGATTCCAAGAGCGCAAGAGATTTTGGGCGAAGACCGCCCGGTGCACACGGCGGAACATGTAGCCTCGGCGATGTTCTGGCTGGGGGTGCCGCGCACGGAGATTCCGCGCGCGAAGTTGTTCGCGGCGAAGACGGACGAAAGAACGCCGTACGCGGTGATTCACGCGTTCGCATCGGCTTCGGAGAAAGCCTGGGCCATCGACCGATTTGTTGCCGTGGCCAAATGTTTGCGCGATACGTGTGCTCTTGATCCAGTATTTGTTGCGGGTCCGGCGGATGACGTATCGACGCTCGGCGAATTTCGCGTAGTGCGGTCCGCGCCGTTGAGCGAAGTGAAGAGTTTGATGAGCGGAGCGGCGCTGTTCATCGGCAATGACAGCGGACCGGCGCACATCGCCGCCGCATTTGGCGTGCCGGTGGTCGTGTTGTTCGGCCCGTCGAATCCAGTTACGTGGGCCCCGTGGAGGACCGAAGCGCAGGTGCTTGTTTCCGATCAAAGTATTGCGGATATTACACTCGAAGAAGTGATGCGAGCCGTGGAACGAGTGCGCGTGCATAACGGGAAGGTGAAAGCGTGAGCGAACTGACGCGCTTGTTGCGGTATTCGCGGCCCTACTCGGGACACCTGCTGGCCTCGGTGCTGCTGATGGCCTGTGTTGGGGCGGCGCAGGCGCTCACGGCGCTGCTGATTGGGCCGATCTTTGACCGCGTGCTGAATCCGGCGTCGGCGGAAATGCCGGTATCGCTGTTTACGATTCCGATCCTCAAGAGGCCGCTATTTCTGAACGATCTGATGCCGGCGTCGATCCACAACGTGTGGACGATGGTGGCGATCGGCATTCTCTCCGTGTTCCTCATCAAAGGCGTGTGCGATTACGCGGCGAATTATTTGATCAACGACGTTGGCTTTTCCGCCGTTACCGATCTGCGGCAGACGGTGTTCGATCGCGTGCTGGAGCAGGACGCGCAGTTTTTTGAATCGAACTCGACGGCGCGCGTGATGTCGTCGATCATGAACGATCTGGAAAAGATTCAGGTGGCGCTCTCGCATATTCTTGCCGATTGGCTGCGGCAGAGTTTCACGGCGCTCGGTTTGCTGGCGGTGGTGCTGCAGACGGATTGGAAGCTGGCTCTGGTGAGCCTGACGGTGCTGCCGTTCGTGCTGGTTCCCACCATCCGATTGGGCAAACGCATACGGCGGAGTACGCGATCGGCGCAGGACGCCGCCGCGGATTTGAATGAAGTGTTGCAGGAAACGCTGAGCGGCCATCAGGTGGTGAAATCGTTTGGCGCGGAGGAAGTGGAATCCAACCGTTTCCGCGATCGCGCGGAACGCTTGCGCAAGAACAATTTGAAATACGTCGCACAACAGGCGATTGCCAGTCCATTGATCGAATTTTTCGGCGCGGTGACGATTGTGGGTCTGTTGACGTATGCTCGGCAGCAGATCAAAGTAGGCTCGATGACGACCGGTGAATTCACCAGTTTCGTCATCGCGCTGCTGATGCTGTATGAGCCGGTGAAGCGGCTGACGGGCATTCACAACATTTTCCAACAGGCTCTGGGCGCGTCGCAGAAGGTGTTTGAGTATTTGGATCGCGACATGCACGTGAAGGATCGCCCACAGGCCGTCAAAATCGCGAAGTTCGAGAAGGGAATTACGTTTGCGGGCGTGACGTTCCGTTATCCGAGCGTGCCGGATGGGTTCGTGCTGGATAACGTGCAAATGGAAGTAAAAGCGGGCGAAGTGGTGGCTCTGGTGGGGCCGAGCGGAGCGGGGAAGACGACGTTCGCCAATCTGGTTCCGCGATTTTACGACGTCACAGGCGGGGCGATTTTGATTGACGGCAAAGACATCCGCGATATCCGCCTGGCTTCGCTGCGCGAAAAAATTAGCATCGTGGCGCAGGATACGTTCCTGTTTAACGACACGGTGGCGGCGAACATCGGCTACGGCCTGCGTCACGCGACGCGCCAGCAGATTGAACTGGCGGCGCGGACGGCGCTTGCCGAGGAGTTCATCCAGCGCCTGCCGCAAGGCTACGAAACGATCATCGGCGAACGTGGCACGAAGCTTTCGGGCGGGCAGCGCCAACGCTTGGCGATTGCACGCGCCCTGCTGAAGAATGCGCCGATCCTGATTCTGGACGAAGCGACGTCGCATCTGGATACCGAATCTGAAATGCTGGTTCAAAAAGCTCTGCAGAATCTGATGGAGCACCGCACGGTGATTGTCATCGCGCACCGCCTTTCCACGGTGCGCCGGGCCGACAAAATCGTGGTGATGGAGCGCGGACGGATTTCGGAAGTAGGCACGCACGAAGACCTGGTCAGCGGCGGCGGCATTTATCAGCGGCTGCACGAGATGCAGTATTTGGAAGCGGACGCGTAGGGTACTGTGCATTTCGCACGGGTGATATCGTCCTTGGCATTGTCGATAATAGTGAGATCCTATGCCTGCCCCACTTCGCAGCATGACCGGTTACGCCCGTGTCCGGCGTCCATTGGGTGATGGTGAAATCACCGTTGCTATTAAGAGCGTGAATCATCGCGGGCTGGATCTGCAGATTCAGGCTCCTTCGATTTTGGATCCAATGGAGGCGGGGATTCGCGCCGCAGTGAAGGGGAGTGTCGCTCGCGGGCATGTCGAGGTGCGCTTATCGTTGCCCAAGGCGGCATCGGGGGCGGCGGCTCCGGCGGTGAATCGCGACTTTTTGGCGGATTACCTGCGCATTTTTGCCGAGGCATCGCAACATCACGGGCTCTCGTCGCAACCGGATTTAAATACTGCGCTGCGCATTCCGGGGATGTTGACCGAGGCCGAGCAGGCCGCGCCGCCAGCCGAGACGGAATCCGTTTTGCGCGAGGCCGTGGATGAGGCGCTGCGGCAGTTCAATGAGTTTCGTTCCCGCGAAGGGGCCGAACTCGCAGCCGAGCTGCGCACGCACAACGGCAAAGTGGCGGCGGCTGCGCTCGAAATGGAGCAGCTTCGTTCCGGGGCAACGCAGGCTTTTCAGAATCGCCTCCATGAGCGGTTGAGCGAACTCCTGAAAAGTGTGCAGATTGAGCCCCAAAGATTGGTTCAGGAGGCGGCGATCCTTGCCGACCGCAGCGATATCGGCGAAGAGTTGGCGCGATTGAAGATTCACTCGGGCCAGTTGGCGCTACTGCTGGACGGCGGCGGCGAGGTGGGCAAGAAACTCGATTTCCTGCTGCAGGAGATGAATCGCGAAACGAACACGATTCTCTCGAAGACAAACGGCGCGGGCGAACCGGCGATGAAGATCACGGACTTGGCGTTGAGCTGCAAGTCCGCGATTGAGAAGATCCGCGAGCAGTCGCTGAATCTGGAATAGGCACGGGTTCCGGGTAATAGGCGATACTGTACGAAAGGCGCCGCGCACGCTTCCATCGGCTCCCCGTCCCCAGCATGACCACGGTCTTTATCATTTCCGCTCCATCGGGTTCCGGAAAATCCACGTTGACATCGCAGTTGATCCAGAGGGTGCCGAAGCTGCGGTTTTCGGTGTCGTTCACCACGCGAAAGCCGCGCGGGCAGGAAAAGAACGGGGAAGCCTACCACTTCATCACGCGCGAGGAGTTTGAGCGCCGGATCGCGCTCGGCGAGTTCCTGGAGTACGCGGAAGTCTTTGGAAATTATTACGGTACGCACGTCAGCGAGCTGGACCGGGCGGCCAAGGACGGCTTCGATCTAGTGCTCGACATCGATGTCCAGGGTGCGCGACAATTAAAGGAGAAGAAGCCGGAGGCGGTGTCGATTTTTATTCTTGCGCCCAGCCGGCAGATCCTTGAGGAACGCTTGCGCGCGCGGAGCCAGGACACCGAAGAGGTGATTGAGCGCCGGCTGCGGGAAGCCGCCGAAGAGATTCAGAAATATTCGCGATATGATTATGTGCTGGTGAATCGCGTGGTGCCGGATTCCGTGGATACTTTGATATCCATTGTGAAGGCGACCCGCAGCCGGCGCGATCGGATGGAGAACGAAATCCGCCCGATTTTAGAAACGTTTGACGCACCGAAGAGTAGAGAGTAACCATGGCAGAGTCATTTAAACAGACCGCTCAGAGCGTGATTCCAGACGATCCGGAAGCCAGCGCTTACCGCTTCATCATTGTGGCGGCCAAGCGCGCCCGCCAGTTGCAGAACGGCGCCCGCAGCATGCTGCCAACCACTTCGAAGAAGCCCACCGTGGCGGCCATGGAAGAAGTTCGCCGCGGACTGGTGCAGTACGAAGACAGCCGCTACCAAGCGGAACACCCGGTGGAAACCGAAGAATAAAGCACTGCCATGAATGTCGCGCTCGGCGTAGGCGGCGGAATCGCTGCATATAAAGCGGCCGAACTGGCGCGCGCGCTGATGGAGCGCGGCTTCGCCGTGGACGTCATCATGACGCGCGCGGCCACCGAGTTCATCACTCCGCTGACCTTCGCCGCGCTCACCGGGCGCAAGGTTCACACCAACCTATTCTCCGCCGCAAGCTCCCATTCCAGTGATGAGGCCACGCTTGCAAGCGCCATCGACCACATCCGTCTGGCGCAAGAGAATCAAGTCCTGGCGATTGCTCCGGCGACCGCCGATTTGATTGCGAAACTTGCGCACGGACTGGCGGACGATCTTCTCACCACGTCGTATCTGGCGTTCCAAGGCCTGGTTGTCATCGCTCCCGCGATGAACACAAACATGTGGGAGCACGCGGCGACTCGGGAGAATATCGAGACCCTGCGCTCGCGCGGGCACGTGATCGTGGAGCCGGGCGAGGGGTTGCTTGCCTGCGGCATGGTGGGCCCGGGCCGATTGGCGCAAGTCGAAGCAATCGCGGAAGCGGTGTCGAAGGCGTTCTCCGCGGCGAGTCCGTCAAAGGATCTGGAAGGCGAAACCATTCTGATAACCGCGGGGCCGACGCAAGAGCCCATCGACGGCGTGCGTTACATCAGCAATCGTTCCAGCGGCAAGATGGGCTACGCGATGGCGGAAGAAGCGGCGGCACGTGGGGCGCGTGTGGTGCTGGTATCGGGTCCAGTGAGTTTGAATGCCCCGATGGGTGTCCAATTGGTTTCCGTGCGCACGGCGCTGGAGATGAGAGAAGCGGTGATGGCGCACTTGGAAGAATCCTCCATCATCATCAAGGCCGCGGCCGTTGCCGATTACTACATCGCTAATGCTCCGGCGAAGAAGATTAAGAAGACTGCAGCGCGGATGCCGCTGGAATTAGAGCCGACGCCCGATATTCTGGCTGAGGTCGGCAAGAAGAAGGGCGACCGCTTACTGGTTGGTTTCGCCGCCGAGACCGACAACATGGTGGAAGAATCCCGCCGCAAGATGCAGCAAAAGAACTGCGACATGGTGGTGGGCAACGTGGTCTCCGTCGCGGGCACGGGCTTTGAATCTGACGATAATGAAGTGGTGATGGTGACGCGCACGGGTGAAACGATTCCGGTGAGCCGCGCGCCGAAACGCGAGATCGCCAAACGCATTCTGGATCAGATGATCCATCTCCGCCTGGCGTTGTACGCCCGGTAGGCTCCCCACATGACCCCAGACGAGCTTCGCAGGCGACTTTCTTTTTACCAGGACCTTGGAATTAAGGATCTGTACAAGCGCGAGGCGACCGCGGCTGCTCCTGCTCCGGTAGAGACCGGGAAGGTGAGCGCAAGTGCGGCGCCGGCGCCTGTGGTCCCGAGCCAAGCGGCGGTTCCGCCACCGGTGGAGGCTCCGCTACAATACACGAAGCCGGTGGAGCCTGCGCCCGATTTGCCTAAACCTAAATCAACAAAAGTTGTCTTACCGCAAGTGGATATCGCGCTACCGCCGCTGGCGCCAGCGGACGATTCCTTTGCCCGGATCATCGAAGACATCGGCGATTGCCGCCGATGCAGGTTGTGCGAGAAGCGCAACAAGATTGTCTTTGGCTCCGGAAACGCGGAGTCCAGGCTGGTATTCGTGGGCGAAGGTCCGGGAGCCGATGAAGACGCGCAGGGGTTGCCGTTCGTTGGCCGCGCGGGGCAGTTGTTGACGCAGATGATCGACAACACGGCGTTGAAGGAAGGCATTCCGATCCAGCGTCCGGATGTTTACATCTGCAACGTGGTGAAGTGCCGTCCGCCGGAGAATCGCACGCCGCAGCCCGATGAAATGGAAATATGCGGACAGTTCCTGTTCCGCCAGTTGATGGCGATCAAGCCAAAGGCGATCTGCGCGCTGGGTTCCACGGCGGCGAAGGCGCTGTTGGCAACCAAAGAAGGCGTCACGCGTCTGCGCGGCAGTTGGCACAAGTGGCACGATATTCCGGTGATTGTCACGTTCCATCCGTCGTACCTACTGCGCCCCTATAATCAGGACGCCAAGCGCGAAGCCTGGGAAGATCTGAAAAAAGTTCTGCACTATGTCTACGATTAACGCGCCGAAACGCGGCCTGTTTTTCACCTTCGAAGGGCCCGAGGGCAGCGGGAAATCGACCCAGCTTCGCATGGTGGCGAAGCGCCTCCGCGCCGCGGGGTATGACGTGATGGAGACCGCCGAGCCGGGCGGCACGCCGATCGGCATGCAGATTCGCCGTGTATTGCTCGATGCGAAGAATCAGGAAATTTCGCCGACGGCCGAATTGCTGCTGATGTTCGCGGCTCGTGCGCAGAATGTGGATCAAGCGATCTTGCCTGCGTTGTCCGCCGGAAAAATTGTTTTGTGCGACCGCTTCACGGATTCGACGCTGGTGTATCAGGGCGCGGGCCGCGGGTTGGGCGCCGAAGTGGTTTATGATGTGGATCGCGTCGCGTGCCGGGGGCTGGTGCCGGACCTGACGCTGTTGATCGATATTGACGTCGAGACAGGCTTAGCACGCGCTCATCGTCGAAATGAGCGGGTGAATGAAACCGAGACGCGCATCGATGAGCAATCGGTGGAGTTTCACCGCAAGGTACGCAACGCTTACCATCGTCTGGTGGAAGACGAGCCGCAGCGGGTGAAGATGATCGACGGTTCGCGCACCGAAGCCGAAGTGCTGGAAGACGTTCTGGCGCAGGTGAATGAACGGCTGAAGAGCTGGTAGCGGATTGTGGGGCGGAATGAAATTCCGCGCGGGATTGGCACTCCCGCTCCGTGTGACTGAGAGTAAGCGATGGCTTGGCGGAGTGGCACTCCGCCGCGGATTTCCAATCCGCCCCACCGTTATCGCACGAAGTACGCGGCCAGCGATACGGCTGCTGCTGCGCCCATCACCCACCAGGTTTCCACTTCCGTGAACGTCAGCACGAGGAAGCTTGCGGCGATGAGCAAGCTGGTGAGCACTCCTGTCGCGGCATCGCGCGTGAGTGGAATTGCCGCCGCGCCGACGAGTCCTGCGCTCGACAGAATGACGGCTCGAATCGCGCCGCGAACTCGCGGGTGCTTCGCGCGCTGCCCTAACCAGTGAAGGAGCGGGATCACTAAGAATGCCGGGGTGATCAACGCAATAAAGGAAACGGCGGCACCGGGAATTCCGGCGACGAAATAGCCGACGCTGACCAGATACAAGCCATTGGGGCCTGGGCCTGTGCGCCCGGCAACGATGGCGGTGGCAAGCTGACGGTCGGTGAGCACGTGATGCTTGGCGACCAAATCATCGCGCACCATGGGCAAAGACGCCATGCCGCTGAACGAGGTCAAGACAGCCTTCAGCATCAGAAGGTAGAGCGCGAAGACGTTCATTTCGGTACGCTCCCTTTCTCAACCGACGGATCTTCCCAAAGCAATCCGCCGACCAGCGCAAGCACGATGATCTGCAGCGGCGATACGTCCCACAACCAGAGCAACAGGAAGGCCCCGCCGGCGAAAACCGAGGTGCGAAACGTCTGCATTCGTCCAGATGGTTTTAATCCGCCCCAGAACGGAGCGATCAGGGACCACACGGTCGCAATCATCATTCCCGAAACTGCCGCGACGGTACCTTCGATGCCCGCTAGCACGATGGGATTCGAGCTCCAACGCTCGTAGCCCACGGTAATCATGAGCGCGAGAATCGCGGACGGAATGGTGACAGCCAGTGTTCCCGCCAAGGCACCGGCCAATCCGAGAATCTGTGAACCGGTGGCGGCGACGAATGCGAGGATGTTTGTGCCGGGCGTCACGCGAGCGAGCGCGAATGCCAAACCGTATTCCTCGGGGGAGAGCCATCGCTTGCGATGCACTAATTCGCGCTGCAGAGCGGCCATGGTGGGAACGCCGCCGCCGAAGGTTGTGTTGCCGATGCGGAAGTACGCGGCGGAAAGCCCCAGAAGCGAGGGTTGCGCGGGACCTGCAGTGACGCTGGATGTCGGCGCGCCAGAGGCGGCTGGGTCGCGCTCGTCTTCGCTGTCCATCTAGCTTTCCTTCAAGGCGATGCCCAGTGCTTTCATCTTGCGGTAAAGGTGGCTGCGCTCCAGGCCCAACATTTCCGCGGCGCGCGTGACGTTGCCTTTGGCTTCATCCAGCTTGCGAAGAATGTAGTCGCGCTCGGCTGCTTCGCGCACTTCCTGCAGGCTGCCGAAGCGGTCCATGGGACGGTCGAAGACGGCGCGGCGCGAAGGATCCAGCGGAATGTGGCGCGCGTCGATGCGCATCTGCGGATTCATGATGACGATGCGCTCCATCAGGTTGCGCAATTCGCGGACGTTGCCGGGCCACGGATATTCTTCCAGAGCACGGAAAGCCTCTTCGGTCAGCTCCTTCGGTTTGCGTCCGTAGGCGGTGGTAAATTCGCGCAGGAAGTGATCGGCTAACAGTCGCACGTCTTCAATGCGTTCGCGAAGAGGCGGAACGTAGAAGGGGATCACGTTCAGGCGATAGAAGAGATCTTCCCGGAAGTTGCCACGTTCGATTTCCGATTCCAGATGCTTGTTGGTGCAGGCGACCACGCGGACGTCGACTTGAATCGATTCCGCAGCGCCAACCGGTTCGAAGCGCTGCTCGTCGAGCGCGCGCAGCACCTTCGCTTGCGTCTTGAGCGACATGTCCGCGACTTCGTCGAGAAAAAGCGTGCCGCCGTCGGCTTTTTGCAGCTTGCCGATTTTATCTTCGAGCGCACCCGCGAGGCTGCCCTTGCGATGTCCGAAGAGTTCGCTCTCGATGAGTTCTTCGGGAATCGCGGCGCAGTTCACTTCGACAAAGGCGTCCTTCGCGCGGGGGCTGGCCGCGTGAATTGCATGGGCGATTAACTCCTTACCGGTGCCGCTTTCGCCGTAGATCAGAACGCGGCCATTCGTGGCGGCCATCAGCGTCAACTGCTGGCGCAGTGCCTTCATGGGAACGCTTTCGCCGATGATACGCAGGCGTTCGCTGCCGCCTTCCTTCAGCCGGCTTAACTCCAGTTCCAGGCGGCGCTGCTGTACGGCGTTGGTGATCACTACCACGACTTTCTCGATCGTCAACGGTTTTTCGAGGAAGTCAAAAGCGCCAAGCTTCGTGGCCTTGACGGCGGTTTCAATGGTGCCGTGGCCGGAGATGATGACCACTTCGGGGCGATCGGCGAAGGGGATCTCTTGAATGCGGGCAAGAGTCTCCAGACCATCCATGCCGGGCAGCCACACGTCGAGCAAAACGACGTCGTAACTGTTGCGTGCAAGCTCGGCGAGGCATTCCTCTCCGGTGCCAACGGCGTGGCACTGGTAGCCTTCGTCTTCGAGAACGCCGCTCAGCGATTCGCGAATGCCGGGCTCGTCGTCGACGATGAGTACACGCGTGTTCTTCACGCGCGGACCTCCAACTCAGCGGGAACGGCGACGGGAACGTCCACATAGAAGCGCGCGCCTGCCGGGCGGTTGTCTTCAATGCGAACTTTCGCGCCGTGTTCGTTCAGGATGTGGCTGACAATCGCGAGGCCAAGGCCGGTGCCGCGATTTTTCGTGGAGAAATAGGGAAGGAACAATTTTTCTTTATCCTCGGCGGAGATGCCGCTGCCGGTGTCTGCCACCAGAAGCTCGATGCTATCGTTCGATCCAAGGCTGGTTCGCACGAACAGGCGCTTCACCAGGGAATCGCGCATGGCCTCGGCGGCGTTGTCGACAAGATTGACTACCACGCGTTTGAATTGCTCAGGATCGATATTCACCAGGGGCAGTTCCGAAGCCAGGTCGATGCGCAGGTCGATGCCGTCCAGCCTGCCCAGGAAAAGTGCCATGGCGTTGCGCACCACCTGATTGATATCGGACGGAACGGGTTGCGCGGCTGGGAAACGCGAGAATTGCGAAAACTCGTCCGCCAGTGTTTTTACCGATTCCACTTCGCGGGAGATGGTGCGCGAGCATTCACGCAGGATGCGCTGGGATTCGGACGAGAGGCCGCCGCGATCGAGAACTCGCGCAATACGTTCGGCGCTGAGCGCGATCGGCGTTAGCGGATTTTTCAATTCATGCGCGATCCGGCGCGCCACTTCATGCCACGCGGCCGCCTTCTGCGCGCGCAGGAGTTCGGAGGTGTCTTCGAGCACGAGAACGAATCCCGATGTTTCCGGCGGAATTGCAGGCAGCGCGGAGACGGTTACGGCAAGATGCAAGACCTGCTCCGGCATTTCGAGTTCGATTTGACTGGCGGCGAGGCCGGTGCGGCGGGCGCGCTTCATCAGGTACTGAATCTCACGGACGTCGTCATCGGGGAACAAGTCTCGCAGGTGCGCGGCACGGAGAATCCGATCTCCAGGGAACAAGCCGTGCAATGCGCGGTTCACGCGCTGAATGCGGCCGTCTTCGCTAAGCGAAATAACGCCTGTGGGAATGCTTTCGAGAATCGCCTCGGTGAAACGGCGGCGGCTTTCGAGCTCGCGGCTATTGCCTTCCAGTTCCTGCATCATTTCGTTGAAGGCGCGGACCAGTGTCGCCAGTTCATCAATCGCACGGACTTTCACGCGGTGGCTCAAATTGCCTTTGCGGACTTCGCTTGCCGCGACCAGCAGAGCGGAGATCGGCGAAATGATCTGGCGCGAGAGCAGCAGCGCGATCCAGGTGGCGACGAAGAGAATAAACAGGGCGATCAGCAGAATGAAGAGCAGGTACAAGCTGCGGATGTTCTTCTTCTGTGCGGCGAGTTGCTCGTACTCACTCATGTACTGATTGATTTCCATCTGCGCGCGCGAAAGATCCGCGCCGGCGCGAACGGTAACGGCGACACCTCCGCCGCCCATGGGCGCGCGGGCGACGTAAACGCCGTTGGAGCCGGGCGAGAGCCGGCAAACCACACGGCTGGAGCCATCGTCGGCTATTAATTCAAGCGATGCGATGCGGTTGTCCTGGCATAGCGCGGTGAAGTTGGCTTTGCCGGACAACACTTCGGGCGTGGCCGCCAGCCAGCGGGCCAGGGCATCCGCGCGGCCACGCATCTCAGCGGAGAGCGCGTTGCTGGAATCCACAAGATTCGTTCGAATACCTTCGGCGGGACGGCTGAACCACTTTTCCACGTTGCGATTCAGAATCACGTAGCTGAATAGAGCAAGGAACACAACCGGCAGCAGCGTCAGCGCCAGCGCGCCTGCCACAAGTTTGGTCTGAATGCGCGATCCTTCGCGGTTTGCCTGCCGTTCGATGTAAAGCTTCACGCCAGTGCGGAACAGCATGAAACCGAGCGTGACGGTGAGCAGGAAGATGAGCGTCGAAACTGCCCAAAAGACAAAGGTTTGCACGAGCGTCGAGGGGCCGTACTCGCCAAAGCTGAACGACATTTGCCACACGAGTAGCGTGGTCAGAATCGCCAACAGCACCAACCCCGAAATGTAGGTGTAACGCTTGCGCATTCCCGGTGCTTCAATTATAAGATTCCAAACGGCCGGAAGCACCCGGCGCGCGGGCCGGCGGAGTGTCCGGGTGGATCAGGACTCAAACGTAACGATCGCCAGTGCCTGTTCCCGGGTGTGGGTGAGCGAAAGGGCGATGTTCTTCACGCCCATTTCATTGGCGAGTTCGGCGGCGCGGCCATGCAGGCGCAAGGTGGGCCGGCCGCTGGGAAGATTGGCGACTTCGAAATCCCGCCAGCGCACGCCTTCCCTCCAGCCGGTGCCGAGCGCCTTCATGCCCGCTTCCTTGGCGGCAAAACGCGCGGCCAGGCGCTCAAAGGTATTGGCTTTGCTCTCGGCGTAGGCGATTTCGTGCTCGGTGAAGATCCGTTCCAGGAAACGGCGGCCATGCCGGTCTACTGCCTCGCGGATACGGGGCACTTCGCAGAGATCCACTCCTGAACCGCAGATCATGAGGCAAGCGTAGCGAAGCGGAGCGCTTTTGGGCAACCGGTCATATTGCCCGTCCGCCATTACCCGTCTCAATAAGGAACGTCACTGGACCGTCGTTCACCAGGCTCACATCCATATGTGCCTGAAAGACGCCGGTTTCGGTGCGCAGGCCGCGGGCGCGGGCGAGGGCTACGAATTGTTCATACAAGCTCCGGGCATCCTCAGCCGGCGCGGCCATGTCAAAGCTGGGACGGCGGCCTTTGCGGCAATCGCCGTAGAGCGTAAATTGCGATACGACAAGTAAGGCGCCGCCCATATCGAGCAGGCTCAAGTTCATCTTGCCTGCATCATCGGGAAAGATGCGGAGGTTCACGATTTTGTCGAGCAGAGCTTCGGCCGCCGCGGTGTCATCGCCTTTAGTGACGCCGAGCAACACTAAGATGCCTCTATCGATCTGGCCTGTTATCGTGCCATCCACCGTGACGGAAGCCTGGCTCACTCGCTGAATCACCGCACGCATATAGAGGCAATGTAGCTTATTCAGTTGCGCAGGCGCCGCGCTAAGGTCAATCCGGGTGATCTCATAGCGGTTCACCTGATCGCTATGGCGAGCACTGCCGCTGATACTGAGACAGCATGGCAGCGCCTAGACGATATCGAACCAGCACGCAACCGGGCGGGTTTTTCCACCTTGAGGAGGAAAAAACCAAGACTCGTGCGACCGGTTACGGACACGGCGATCACATCAAATTGAAGGACGAATACGGCAACGTTTGGCTAGGCACGGCGGAGCGCGCCGACGACAATTTAGTGATCTACCGTTTTCGCGACGGCAACGGGCGAACGCTGACGGGCGTATCGGAAAGCGATAACATTCTGCTGCGCGACGCCAAGGGCGACATCTGGAAGGGCTTTGTCAGTTAGCCGCACGGGCTATTGATTTCGCTTGCCGTTTCGGCTCGCGCGGGAAGACCTGCAGTAGTTCATCCATTTTCTCGGAAAACAGAATCCCCAGCCGCCGGTCTGCCTGCCGCAGCGCCGCGCGATCTTTCTTGAGGAATTTGTGCAGATCCTCGGCTGCGGCCGCGTGCCACGCCTTAGGACCCGCTTTCTCGTAGGCGCGTATGACGCGCCAGCCAAGGACGCCGACGGTTCGTGTGGCTTCAGCCCGCGAAAAGCCCGCCGCACGCAGGCTTTCCACCGCCCCTGCCACCCACGGCACAAACAAGTGCGTGGCTATATGTACGCCCGCCAAATACATCGGTTTGGCGGAGGCTTTGATATGGATGAGCTTTCGATGGTCGAACGCCAGAAGACGCTCCAGCTCGTCAATTGCGGCCGCGTGCCCTTCCGCCACAAACACTTTTTCATCCAGCTCGGGTATCACATTTAGCGTGGCAACTTTGGCGCCAGCGGCGCGAAGCGGACCAGCTTGGGTGCTGTCGCGAAACACATCGCAGAGAATGACCAGCTTGCCGCTCAGCGGCACCGCTGCCGCCAGCTCGCCGCAAATGGAATCGAGAGACGCTTCGGGCACAGCGATGAATACGATCCCGCACTTCGCCAGTGCGGAATACTCCTTCACTCCCACGCCTGCCCGGAAATTGTTTGCGATTCGCCTGGAAACGTGTAGCGAAGCGCCTTTTACGGGACCCACATGCGCGAGCAACGCTGGCATGCGGGAGAGAAACGACTGTCCGACGCCGCCCGCGCCGATCAGCCCCCCGGTCTTGCGGAATTTCATGTAAGGTTGGCGTCGTTTAGGGCGCGGGTCTTCAGCTCCTTGATGCGATCGCGAAGTGCGGCGGCTTGTTTGAAATCGAACTTGCGGGCAGCCTCGCGCATGCGTGAATCCAACTCTGTTAAGTACTGGTCCATCTTCTCTGGAGGTACTGTCTCTTCGATATCCGCCTCCAGCGGAATAGTTACGTAATCCCCTTCTGCCACTTGAACAAGGGTTGTGTCAATAGGCTTAACGATGGATTGTGGAGTAATTCCGTTGGCTTCGTTGTAGGCGCGCTGTAAAGTACGGCGGCGGTTCGTCTCGGAAATCGCCTTCCGCATGGATTCCGTCATGACATCCGCGTAGAGAAGTACCTGCCCGTTGACGTTGCGAGCCGCGCGGCCCATCGTCTGAATCAAGGAACCGGCGGAACGAAGAAAGCCCTCTTTATCGGCATCGAGAACCGCGACCAGGGAGACTTCAGGCAGGTCCAGGCCTTCCCGCAGTAGGTTTACGCCAATCAACACATCGTACTCTCCGCGGCGCAGATCGCGAAGAATTTTGACGCGGTCGAGTGTAGACACCTCCGAGTGCAGGTACGCGCACTTCACTCCAGCTTCGGTGTAGTGTTCGGAGAGATCCTCAGCCATGCGTTTGGTGAGTGTGGTGACCAGCACGCGCTCGTCTTTCTCTACCCGCAAGCGGATTTCATGCAATAGATCGTCCACTTGGCCGCGAATCGGACGGATGCTTACTTCCGGATCGACCAGGCCCGTTGGGCGAATAATCTGCTCAACCACTGCGCCGCCGGTTTTGGTCAACTCGTAAGGGCCGGGCGTGGCGGATACGTAGACCACCTGGTGCACGCGGTTTTCGAATTCCTCGAACGTGAGCGGACGGTTGTCGAGAGCGCTGGGCAAGCGGAAACCGTACTTCACCAATTGCTCCTTGCGGGAGCGGTCGCCATGGAACATGCCGCCGATCTGCGGAATCGTCTGGTGGCTTTCGTCGATAAACAGCAGAGCATCGTGCGGCAGGTAGTCGAGCAGTGTAGGCGGGGCCTGTCCCGGCAGACGGCCGGAGAAGTGGCGCGAATAATTCTCAATGCCGTGGCAGTAGCCGATCTGCTTGATCATTTCGAGATCGAACTTGGTGCGCTGCCACAGGCGTTGCGCTTCGATGCGCTTGCCTTCTTTTTCAAGCTCGCCCCTCCACCAATTCAGCTCATTTTCGATACTGCGGAGGGCGCTGTCGCGCGCCTCGTTCGTCATGACGTAGTGCGTCTTTGGATAAATGGGCAGGCGCAGGTAGATTTGTTTTACCTGGCCGGTGATGGGATCAATCTGTTCGAGCGATTCAATTTCATCGCCCCACAGGGAGATGCGGTATGCGAATTCGTCGTACGTCGGAAACAGTTCGATGATGTCGCCGCGCACGCGGAAGCAGCCGCGCTTGAAATCGCCTTCATTGCGCTCATAAAGGATTTCAACCAGGCGGCGAGTAATGTCTTCGCGCGAAATCTGCTGGCCCTTTTCGAGCATCAGCAGCATGCCGAAATATGCTTCGGGCGAACCTAGTCCGTAAATGCAACTGACGCTTGCGACGATAACGCAATCGCGGCGTTCAAACAGAGACTTGGTGGCCGCAAGCCGAAGCCGGTCCAGTTCATCGTTGATCGTCGCTTCCTTTTCGATGTAAACGTCGCCAGCCGGAATGTAGGCTTCCGGCTGGTAGTAATCGTAGTAGCTGACGAAGTACTCGACTGAGTTATGCGGAAAATAGCTTTTGAATTCCTGATAAAGCTGTGCCGCAAGCGTCTTGTTGTGCGCCATCACCAGCGCCGGCCGCTCGCCGAATGCCTCAATCACTTTGGCGACGGTGAACGTCTTGCCGGAGCCCGTGACGCCGAGAAGAACCTGATGCTGTTCGCCATCACGAAGGCCCCGGAGAAGGGCATCAATGGCCGTAACTTGATCGCCTCGCGGCTGATAGTCGATACCGAGCCGGAAGGGCATGCTTTCAGTATAGAAGGCGGGCAAATTGGTCCCGCCGATATGTAGAAGCACGCCGGATTAGGTCACGCGATCAAACCGGTAGCCGGCCGCCGTCAGTTTGCCCAACAACTCCGCGATGTGCTCCGGACCCCGGGTTTCCATCGTGATATCGACACTGGTTTCACCCAAATGCACACCGAAGTAGGCGCGGTCGTGTGTGACCTGCACGATGTTTGCACGCTGTTCGGCGATCACAGTAGCCAGCGCCTGCAAGCCGCCGGGGTGATCGGAAAGCGTGATGCGTAGCCGCACCAGGCGTCCGTCTTTCACCAGGCCGCGCTCGATGATTCGTGAGAGCGTGGTGACGTCCAGGTTGCCGCCGCTAAGCACCACGGCCACTTTCCTGCCTCGTAGCGAAGTTTTGTGGTTGAGCATCGCCGCCATACCCGCGGCCCCAGCGCCTTCGGCGAGCGTTTTTTCTTTCTCGAGCAGCCACAACACGGCCATCGCGATTTCCTCGTCGTCCACCGTGAGGATTTCGTCGACGTACTTCTCGCACAACGCAAGCGTCTTCTCGCCCACCTTACGGACCGCGATCCCGTCGGCGACCGTCAAGCCAGGAGGCAGCAACACGGGTTTGTGCTCGCGCATGGCAACTTGCATGGAAGGCAGCGCCGTTGTTTGCACGCCGATTACGTGAATGCCGGGCTTCGATTCCTTTACCGCACATGCGATGCCCGCAATCAAACCACCGCCGCCAACAGGTACGACGACGGCTTCGAGATCGGGAATCTGCTCCAGCAGTTCAAGTCCGATGGTGCCCTGGCCGGCAATAACGGCGTCGTCATCGAACGCGGAAAGATACGTGCGGTGTTCGGCGGCCTCGCGGCGGCGGGCGTCCTGCATCGCTTCGTCGTAGTTGTTGCCCACCAGCAGGACTTCACCACCGTAATCCCTCACTGCGTTCAGTTTCGTGATGGGTGTGTAGACCGGCATGCAGATCTGCGCGCGAATGCCGCGTTTCGACGCATGGTAGGCCACGGCCTGCCCGTGGTTGCCCGCCGAAGCCGTGATGACGCCGTGCGCGCGCTCCTCGGGCGTCAGAGTGAGAATGCGGTTCAGCGCGCCCCGCTCCTTGAAGGAGCCGGTCATCTGCAGATTTTCCAGTTTCAGGCAAAGCGCGTTACCGGTGGCGCGTGATAACGTTTCGGATTGAGGGGCCGGTGACAGATAGACGCTGTCGCGGATGCGCTCCCGTGCGGTTTTTATGTCGGCAAGCGAAATCATGAGTGATGCATCCGTTTCCTTACAAGGTAGCGCGACCGCGGACGACGCGAAGGAAACCTTTGTGCTGTACCCGCTTCGTTTCCGCCAGATTGCATCGCGAAATCAGCAGTGGAGCGCGAACACACTGCGCGGAGCGTTCGGCGCTGCGATGAAACGGCTGCACCCGAAAGCGTACGAACAATACTTCGCACCGCGATCACTAGCGGGGCCCAGCGGACTGGCGACGCCTCCGCGGCCGTTTGTTTTTCGACTCCGCGAAAACGAAGTCGGCTTGAACCTGTTCGCGGCGACTGAGGGCGCGCTGGGAGTGTTCCAGGACGGGATGCGTGAGTTGGGTTTTGCATTGATAGACCCACCGGCGTTGCTCCGCTTGCCATTGAAACCTTCTGCAAAGAAACCCGCTACAAATAACATAACGAAACTCCGCGTGCGGTTTCTCTCGCCAACGGAAATCGAACGAGGCGCCGCGGATGCGGAGCAGGTCGAGTTCGGCGTCCTTGCGCGCCGTGTCCGCGACCGTGTCAGCACCTTGCGCGCGTTGTACGGAACAGGCGCTCTCGATATTGACTTTGCGGCGTTCGGCGCGGCTGCGGATATGGTTCGCACGATTGGCACTGAGCTCAAGCAGGTGCGGGAAGAACGCGTGAGCAAAGCGACCGGGCAGCGTCATCCGATTGGAGGCTTCACGGGCTTTGCCGAGTATGAAGGCGAACTGACGATGTTCGTGCCGTACTTCGAAGCCGCGCAATACACGGGCGTTGGAAGGCAGACCGTGTGGGGCAAGGGAGAGATTTCCGTTGAAGAAATTTGAGCGCGAGATGGTGCGGGGCTGGCTGCATGAGCCGGAACGGCCCTTGGGGAAGGGCATTGTGCTGGCACACGGAGCTGGGTCGAATTGCGAATCGCCCTTGCTGCGCGCTACGGCTGAAGCATTCGCCGCTGCGGGATATCACGTGCTCCGGTGCGACCTTCCGTATCGTCAGCAGCGTCCGCATGGGCCGCCGATTTCGGCGTTGGCCGGGCGGGACCGCGAAGGCTTGCAGCGCGCGGCGGATGCGATGCGCGAGATCGTGCCGGTTGTGGTTTTGGGCGGGCATTCCTACGGAGGCAGGCAGTCGTCAATGCTGCTGGCGGAGCAGCCTGGCGTGGCCGATATGCTGCTGTTGCTTTCGTATCCATTGCATCCTCCGAAGAAGCGCGAGCAGTTGCGTACCGCACACTTTCCTAAACTCCACACGCCGGCCTTGTTTGTTCATGGAACCCGTGATCCATTTGGATTGATTCCAGAAATGGAAGGGGCGCTTGCGGCGCTTCCCGGCCGTCATCGCCTGGTGAGTATTGAGAAAGCCGGCCACGAATTGGGCGTCGCGGCAGTGCCAGTTATACTCGAAGAAACACAGTGCTTCGTGAACGAATTGACCAGGTAGAAGAGCGCATCCAGCGAGCCTGCGGGCGCGCCGGACGCAAGCGCGAAGAGATTACTCTTGTCGCCGTCACCAAAAAGTTTTCCCCGCAAGTGATGCTGGAGGCCTACGGCTGCGCGCTCCGCGTGTTCGGTGAAAATTACGTGCAGGAGTTTGAGCGTAAGCGGCCGGAACTCGGTTCGATGACAGGCGCACAATTTCACTTCATCGGCCACCTGCAGAGCAACAAGACCCGCGTGGCTGCGGAGATTTTCGACGTTGTGGAAACGGTGGACTCCGAGAAAATCGCACGGCGGTTGGACCAGGCTGCGGGCGAGATGGGGCGGACGCTCGGCGTGATGCTGGAAGTGAAGTTGTCGGGCGAAGAGTCGAAGGCGGGCGTGGACGTTTCGGAATTGCCAGCCTTGATCGAAGCCGTTCGCTCGTGTCCGAAGCTTCGCTTAGACGGCCTGATGACGATGCCGCCCTGGAGTGACGATCAGGAGCAGACGCGCCCATACTTCAAGAAATTAGCCGCGCTTGCGCGCGAACAAGGGCTAGCGAAGTTGTCTATGGGGATGTCGCATGATTTTGAAGCGGCGATTGAAGAAGGCGCCACGCATATTCGTGTGGGAACGGCGCTGTTCGGCCCCCGGCCCAAACCTACGATTGTGATTTAGGCGCGAGCCGGAGCGTGTCCGCTGACCTCAGCGCCGGCGCGCGGGTCTAGCGAGAGGCAATCGAATGCTGCGATCAACGCGAAGACCGCAGCGATCCAGAAGGCAACGTGAAAGTCCATCAATTGCGGTGTGCCGGATTGATTACCGCGTGCCCATTCGATCACGCGCAGCGATACTGCCGCCACCGCGACACCCATGCCCATCGACATCTGCTGCGCGACAGCGGAAAAACTGGTGGCCGAACTCATCAGCGATTTCGGGATGTCAACAAAAGACAGCGTATTTACCGCAGTGAACTGCATGGAGCGAGACAGGCCGTGCAGAAACAGAACGGCGATGATCGCGGGCATCGGCGTCCCGGGCGTCAGGACACCACATAGCGCAACCAGCCCCGTCGAGATCATTCCGTTCACCACCAAAATACTGCGGAATCCGAAACGCCGCAGAATCTGGGTGGTGATCGACTTCATGCTGAAGTTTCCAGCGAACAGCGCCAGCACCATCAAGCCGGAGCGGAACGCGTTCATGCCGAACGCCACCTGGAACATCAGCGGAAGTAGAAATGGTGTCGCGTTGATCGCGATGCGGAACAGCGAACCGCCCCAGATGGAGATCGCGAATGTATGTGTCTTGAGGCAGGAGAGTTCGACGAGTGGATGCTCCACGCGCTGCAGGTGTCGCGCCGCCCAGAAGCCTACGATCAGGCTATAGCCAAGCGCCAGGCTCGCGACGGTCCAGTTGGTTTCCTGCCGGCCGAGCAACTCTAGTCCGTACATGAACGCCGTGCAGGACGTGCCTGCCAGCGCGAAACCCAGCCAGTCGAAGCGGCGGTCGCCTTGCTCCCGGTCGTTCGAAATCCAGCGTAGTGCAAGAATGAAGCCGATAATGCCGAGCGGCACATTCAGAAAGAAAATGAAGCGCCAGGAAGAGTAGGTGGTGATAAAGCCGCCCACCGGAGGACCCAGAATGGGTGCGGTCAGCGCGGGCCAAACGAGGAAAGACATCGCACGCATCAAGTCTTTCTTCTCGGTGGAACGCAGGACCACCAGACGCCCCACGGGCACCATCATCGCGCCGCCGATACCTTGTAGAACGCGCGCTGCGGTAAATTGCCACAATCCATTCGTGCTGCCGCATAGGATCGAGGCGAGCGTGAACCACGCGATAGCGGACGAGAAAACTGTGCGTGGTCCCATGCGGTCGGCCACCCACCCGCTGACGGGAATAAAGACCGCGAGCGTGAGCAGGTAGGCCGTCATGCCCATGCTGAGATCGACGGGATTACTGTTGAAAGACTTCGCCATCTCCGGCAGCGCCGTAGCGATGGCCGTGCCGTCGAGAATCTCCATGAAAAAGGCCGTCGCCACCAACAACGAAATCAGCGTCGAGTGACGTGATGCCGATGCTGGAGAAGTTTGTGGAAGCGTGGACATGGAGGGTGAAAGCCTATTGTACCGGACAGAGTTTCGTGCGCAAAGTGCTACAATGTAGCACATGAGGAAAGCGTCGATTCGCGATCTCCACATCAAGACCTCGGAACTGGTGCGCGAAGCGGCCGATGGTTCTGTAATCACGATTGAACGCCGCGGGGAGCCGGTCGCAGAGCTGCGGCCCATCCCGAAGAAGACGTCCAAATCCCGTCTGCCGGATTTGGGTCACATCTGGAGGCGTTTTCCGAGCGTCGCGGCAGACAGCGGACGATTTCTCGAAGAGGATCGCTGATGTACCTCGATTCCGCATACATCGCGAAGTACTATGTGAATGAGCCCGACGCGGCGGCCGTGCGGAAAGTGATTCGAAGCGCTCCTGAGGTTTGTTCGTCAAATTGGGCGCTGGTAGAGGTGACCGCCGTATTTCACCGGCACGTGCGCGAAGGTTCACTCACCAATGCGCAAGGAAAAGCCCTGATGGATCTTTTCCGGACACACGCGGAAGCCGGCTTATGGAATCTGATTCCGGTAAATGAGGCGCTCCTCAGAACCACGGCCACGCTGATTCGCGGCTTGCCCGGCAAGGTGCCTTTGCGCGCGGGAGATGCGGTTCACATCGCTTCCGCGCTCGATGCCGGCGAAAGTGAAATTTGGACGAACGACCGGCACTTGCTTGCTGCCGCGAGTCATTTCGGACTAAACGGGCGGAGCGTGTAGCTGCTCCGTTTTGCTCAACCCAAACGCCTGCGCCACCAACTCATACGACCGCTTCCTTGCCGCATGATCGTGGAGGATGTTCACCAGGAACACCTCATCCGCTTGATACTGTTCCGCGATCTTTTCAATGGCTGCACGCACGCGTTCGGGTGTGCCGATCACCGGGCGCCTTCCGGCTGGGATCATCTCCGGCGGCACGCGCTCCTCTTGGATGAATTGCTTGGCTTGGTCCACGGTTGGCACGGCGATTGGCCGCCCTCGATACAGCATCGTCATCGACATACGCCAGCTCAGCGATAATTCCATCGCTTGTTCGTCCGTCTCCGCGCACAAAGCCCACAGTGCGATGCTCATTCGTGGAGAACCCAGCAACGCCGAGGGTTGGAAGTTCTTTCGATAGTGGGCAGCCCATTCGACGCCCGCGGGGTTGATGAAATCCGCGAATACGTAGGGTAGCCCGCGTTCTGCCGCCCAGATCGCGCTTTGCGGCGACGAACCCAATAGGGAAATTTCAGGGCTGGTGAACTTCATCACCGCAAGCCGCTGCAGTGGATTCGCTTCGTTGCCTTTTTCGAAGTACTCCATCAGCTCGGCGAGTTGATCGGTGAAGTCGTCGGGAGGAGGCTGCCTCCGGTCTCGCTGCAGCGCATGAGCCACTCGCTGGCTGGTGCCCGCGGCGCGGCCGATGCCGAGGTCGATGCGGTCGGGATAAAGGCCCGCCAGCATGCTGAAGCATTCGGCTACCTTGAGCGGACTATAGTGCGGCAGCATCACGCCCCCGCTGCCCACGCGAATGCGCGAGGTCGCCGATGCCACGGGGCCGATCATCACTTCCGGACTGTGACAGGCAAGTCCCGGCGTGCCGTGATGTTCGGCAAGCCAGTAGCGGCGGTAGCCCAGTTGTTCGGCGAAGCGGGCCAGGTCAATGGTGTTGCGGAGCGCGTCTCCGGGGGTGAATCCTTCGGGAACCGGGGATTGATCGAGAACGCTGAGAGTGAAGGGAACCTGCGGAGAGAGCGCCACAACCGGATTATCCTATACCCGCGGTGGCGCGCCAATCAGTTACGCGGGGCTGGGTTTTTCGTGGCAATGAATAAAACTCCGCGCGGTCCCGTTGGCGTTACCTTGCACTTTTCGCTACCCTTGGAAGTTCATGTCACTTCTGCAAGTGATTGTCCTGGGCTTGGTACAGGGCATCACGGAGTTCCTTCCCATTTCCAGCACAGCGCACCTGACTTTGGTGCCCTGGCTTTTCGGGTGGAAAGACCCCGGACTCGCATTCGATATCGCTCTGCACGTGGGCACGCTGTTGGCCATCCTTCTGTACTTTTATCGCGACTGGGTGCAGGTGATCGCGCAGGGTTTTGGCATTCGCTATCACGGTGACCCCGCGCTGGAGCGCAACCGGATGCTGCTGTGGCTGATGGTGGCGGCAACGGTGCCGGTCGGCGTTGTTGGGCTCATCTTCAAAGAACAGGCCGAAACCACGTGGCGCAATCCCGACGTCATTGCGGTGATGATGATCGGCGTTGGCCTGCTGTTGTGGGTTGCCGAACGGATGGGACAGCGTAAGAAGGATCTGGCGCAGTTGAGCGCGGGTGACGCCATGACCATCGGACTTGCCCAGGCGCTTGCCGTGGTCCCGGGAACCTCGCGCAGCGGTGTAACCATTGCCGCCGGTTTGATTCGAAATCTTGATCGCGCCGCAGCCGCGCGTTTCTCTTTTCTCCTTTCCACCCCTGCCATTGGAGCCGCTGCCGCCAAGGATTTTTACGACCTGATCAAGGAAAATGGCGGCATACCCGCGGAGATGAAAATGCCGTTCGCGGTCGGCATTATCGTCAGCGGGCTCTCCGGCCTTTTGGTTATCCACTTGTTCCTCAACTTCTTGCGACGCAGCAACTTGAACGGGTTCATCCTGTACCGCATAGTTTTTGGCATAATAATAATTGCTCTGGCTCATTTCTTCCGCTTCAACGCGGGATGAGACTTTTAGGACCTACCGCACACACTAGGCTCAATGAAGCCCTGGCCGTTGTGTTTCTATTCGCGGGAATCTTCCTGCTCCTTAGCTTTGCTTCGTACCACCCTTTCGATCCGTCGCTGAACACCACTTCGTCCGCACTCAAGTCGGCGAACCTCACCGGCAAGGTGGGCGCGTATTTGGCGGATTTCTGGCTGCAGGGAATCGGGCTGAGCGCGTACGCGATTCCCTTCCTGATTCTGGCGCTTGGCTGGCAGTGGCTGGGTTCCCGGCCCATTTCCTCGTCTGCGGCGAAACTGTTCGGAGCGGTTTTGCTGATCAGTTCGACGGCCGTCGCCTTTGGATTCTTTGCGACGTGGAATCCGATTGGCGGCGTTCTGCCTGCCGGAGGATTCCTGGGATTGTTGGTGGCTACGGAACTCGTATCCGCGATGAATCTCACCGGGGCTGCCATGTTCACGGCAGTCTGCTGGATTCTGGCGCTGTATCTGGTGTCGAAGTTTGAGATGTCTTTGATTGAGCGCGCACTGGCCCGGCCTATTGCGGCGTTCCGCGCGATGGCGGATCGTGTCCGCGCATGGCGCGAGAAGCGTGCGGAGATTGCGCGCGAGCGTGCCGCGATCCGAGCGCAGCGGCGCGCCCAAGCCCGTTTGGCGGAAGAAGCGCAGAGGCAATCCGCCGAAATGGATCGCGTGGCCGCTACTGCCGCCGGTGCGGGCGCCGTGAGCCCAGCGGATATTCCGATTGTCGATCCTATTGCGCCTCCCTTTGCACCGAACAAGATTGCGACCAACGTTTACGGCAAGGTGACGATTGAGGAAGAAGAGATCGACGACGAGCCGGTGGTAAACGACATTCCGATCCGCCTGCTGGAACCGGTGGAATCCGACGCCAAGCTGCCGGTCAGTGGCCGGGGCGCGGCGAAACAGGCCGAGCCGCGAAAGGGGCGGTCGTTCTACAAGCTGCCGCCGACCAAACTGCTGACGGAGCCGCCGGAGCGCACGGTTTTCGATAGCCAGGAATTAAAGGAAACCGCGGCTGCGATCAAATCGAAGTTCGAAGAGTTTAACGTTCGCGGCTCTGTGACGCAAATCAATCCTGGCCCCGTCGTTACCACGTTCGAATTCAAGCCGGAAGCGGGCGTGAAGTATTCGCGCATTACGACGCTTTCTGAAGACCTCTGTCTGGGACTGCAGGCCGAATCGATTCTGATCGAGCGCATTCCAGGCAAGCCAACCGTCGGCATCGAAGTTCCCAACTCGAATCGAGAAGTCATCAGCCTTCGCCAGATTTTGGAATCGGATGAGTTCCACAACTCCCCTTCGCCGCTGACCGTTGCATTGGGCAAAGACATCAACGGCCGCATCAAAGTGGCCGCGTTGGATACAATGCCGCACTTGCTGATCGCCGGTTCCACCGGCGCCGGTAAGAGCGTCATGCTGAATTCGCTGATCATGTCGATCCTCTACAAGGCGACGCCCGACCAGGTGCGCCTCATCATGGTGGATCCCAAGCGTCTGGAGTTCGGCCTGTACGAAGGCATTCCTCACCTGCTGACGCCGGTGATCACGGATGCGAAAAAGGCCACCAACGCGCTGCGCAACGCCGTGCTCGAAATGGAACGCCGGTTGAAGCTGCTGGCCGCGTTGGGCGTGCGCAATATCGATCAGTACAACCGCAAGGTCCGCCAGTTGCAATCGCAGCCCCGCAGCCTGTTCGAGGAACCTGAAACGGAAGAGCCCGAACTGAGCGAGATTCCGTACGTTCTGATCCTGATCGACGAGCTTGCGGATCTGATGATGCTGGAACGCGCGAACGTCGAAGAATCGGTTACCCGTCTCGCGCAGATGGCGCGCGCCGTCGGCATGCACCTTGTGCTCGCGACGCAGCGCCCCAGCGTCGATGTGATCACGGGTTTGATCAAAGCGAACTTCCCGTCGCGTATCAGTTTTCGCGTGGCGACGCGTGTTGACTCCCGCACCGTGCTCGATGTGATGGGTGCGGAGCACCTGTTGGGCAAAGGCGACATGCTGTTCCTGCCCCCCGGCTCCTCGCGCCTGGTTCGCGTTCATGGTTCGTACGTGAGCGAATCGGAAACGAACGACGTTGTCGAGTACTGGAAGAAGCAGGCTGAGCCGGATTACGATCAAACGTTCCTGCTGGCTCCGCCGTCCGATGACGACGAAATGGGCGGGGAAGATTTCGACGCGCCAGAAGATGCGATGTATCAGGAGGCCGTGCGAGTGGTTCTGGAGCAGGGCAAGGCCTCGACGTCAACACTGCAACGCCGCCTGCGTCTCGGCTATGGCCGCGCCGCTCGCATTCTCGACATGATGCAACGCGAAGGCATCATTGGACCGCCGGATGGCAGCCGCCCGCGCGAAGTGCTGAAGCGTCCCGATTGGTTCGAAGAAGTTGAGAATCAACTAAGATAGAAGTCGGTGCGGCGCCACGCTGAGCGCCGCGCTATACCTGAACCAAATGCACAACCGAATTTCGCTCTCCAGGAACCCGTTTCTTTTGCTACGCCGCCCCACACTGGCCTTTGCCGCCGTGCTCGCACTCTTCTGCGGCACAGCCATGGCGCAGTTGCCTCAAGGCGGGCGGCCTCTTCCCGACGTACCGATTCAAACCAGCGCCACCTCGTCGCTGGACTTGAAACAATATAGGGGTAAATCGTTAGTGATTGGGTTGATCTCCACGGTTTGTCAGCACTGTGTGACCGCCATCCAGACGCTCCGGGAACTGCAGACGAAGTATGGGACGTCCGGCTTGCAAGTGGTTGCGGCCGTGGGAGATCCCATTCCGATTTCGGACATTGGAATCTTTGCGGCGCAGCAAAAGGCCAACTTCCCTGTTGGATTTCTGAATCAGCCGGAATTCATCAAGCTGGCGGCCCTCAAGCCGGGTCAGCGCCCGTTTGTGCCCATCGTCCTGTTTGTTGACCGCAAAGGAATGGTTCGCGTCCAGTATTTCGGCGACGACCAGATCATGAAGCAGGATGTTCGCGCCGCCATCACTCTGACAACGGAACACTTGTTGAAAGATGCCGCGGCTGCGACTGCGTCCGCCAAGAAGTAGCCGCTTCGCGCGGGGCGTTTTCCAAACCTACGAAAGCTTTGAACGAACGCGCTCACTGAGCGCCTTGCCGTCGATGCGTTTCCCTGCAAGCTTCAATTGCGCCGCTTTCATCACTACGCCCATCTGCTTAACCGAGGCTCCGGGTGTCTCAGTAATGGCTGCGGCAATCGCTGCATCCATTTCCTCGTCGCTGGGCGCTGAGGGCATGTAGGATTCGATCAGCTTCAGCTCGGCCTCTTCTTTATCGGCCAACTCCGGGCGATTGCCCTTGCGGAACATTTCGGCCGACTCTTTGCGCTGTTTCACCAGCGTGGTCATCACCTGCAACTCGGTGGCTTCGTCGAGCGGCTTCATGGAATCGATCGCCTGTTTCTGCAGCGCGGCCTTGATCATACGGAGAGCGTCGAGTCTCAACTCCTCCCTGGCCTTCATCGCCGCAATCATGTCTTTTTGGATTTGATCTACCAGGGCCATAATGTTTCCTCTACTCTCGGGCGTTTTGTGCTCGAACACACTTTCCCCCAGCTCATACCAGAGGTTCGTGAAATCCCCTATTTTCCGAGACGCAGCGGGCCGGCGGTTAGCGTTTGAATTTTGTACAAGCCTTCGCGCGCCGTGATGAAGAGCGTCTTTTTGCCGGCGCCTCCGAAGGCTACGTTCGAAGGCTGGCGGGGGACTTGGATCGTGCCCAGATACTTGCCGTTTTTGTTGAATACCTGAACGCCGGTGGCGGTCGCGATGTAAATGCGGCCGTCTTTATCAATGCACAGTCCGTCGGCGCCGCTTTCCTGTCCGGGCTTGACGTCCTGGATCTTTGCGAAGGGTTTCTTGTTCTTCGCGATGCCGTTCAGCTGAATGTCGAACTGGAAGACGGTGTCGCCCACGGTATCATCGACGATCAATTTTTTGCCGTCGATGGAAATCGTCAGTCCATTTGGGCGCGTGATGGTGTCATCAATTACGTATGGGTCTTTTGCGTTTAGGCCCAGATAGTAGACATACGATTTCCGCCCCGGAGCAATGGGACGCGGGCCGGGATCGGTAAAGTAAATGCCGGTGCGGAGGTCGGCGATCAAATCGTTCGGAGCCATCAAAGGCTGCTGTGCGGCGCCTTCGGTGAGTGGCGTGGTGTTGCCCGTGGGCGCGACGCGGCTGACACGCTTGCCGTTGCCTTCTACTCCTAGCAATCCGCCGTCGGGCGCCAGCGCCATGCCGTTCATGCCGTTGGTGTGCTCCCGGTAGATGCTGATTTTCCCGGTGGGCTCCATGCGATAGGTTCGGTCGGCGGTTTGAAGATCGGAAAAATATAGACCGCCATCGGCGGTGGATACGGGGCCTTCGAGGAAGACGAAGCCTTCCTGCACCAGTTCCACCTTAGCGTCGGGAGCGACAACCCCCGAAATGCCTTGCGCGAAAACGGCGCCGGCGGAGAGGGCGATAAGTGCGAATCCGCGAAACATTTTGTCCACGTTGCGATTATAACGCCCACACCGCCGCGGACCGGAATGCCCATCGCAAGACGCAGACGGAAAAGGAGATCCGGGGGCCAGAGGAGAGCGATCACCGCTTTACGGTATCCTGAGATTTCCCCATGAATATCAAGAAACAACGCCTTCTCACCGCTGGCCCTACGCCTCTTTACCCCAAAGCACTCCAGGCCATGATGGGCGCCGATCTGCATCACCGGACGCAGGATTTCCGCAACGTGGTTCTTTCCACGATGGCCGATTTGAAGTCGCTGATGAATACGTCAAACGACGTGCTGATCCTGACGGCGTCAGGCACGGGCGCGATGGAAGCATCTGTCACCAACTGCTTTTCGGCGGGAGATAAAGTCATCATCTGCACGGCCGGAAAGTTCGGAGAGCGCTGGGTGGGCATCGCCAAAGCGTATGGTTTGGATGCGACCGTTTTGACGGCTCCCTACGGTTCTTCGGTGGAAGCGTCGGACCTGGAAAAGGCCCTGGCCGCGATGCCCGATTGCAAAGGCGTGTTCGTGCAGGCTTCGGAAAGCTCCACGGGCGCCGCGCACGACGTGAAGGCGATGGGCGAACTGGTGAAGCGAACGGAGGCGCTCTTTGTCATCGATGCCATTACGGGCATTGGCACCATGCCGCTCGATATCGAAAATTGGGGACTGGATCTGGTTGTGGGCGGTTCCCAAAAAGCGTTCATGATTCCTCCGGGTCTTGCGTTTCTCTACATCAGCAAGAAAGCGTGGGCACGCATGGAAACGGCGAAGCTGCCGCGCTACTATTTCGACCTGAAGCGTGAACAGAAGAACGCAGTGAAGGGCGAATCTTCCTGGACCCCCGCCACGTCATTGATTCTTGGCCTGGCAGAAGCCCTGAAGTACATCCAGAGTTTCGGTCCCGGCGCCGACGGCATGGCAAAGCTGGTGGGCAATGCGCAGCACCTGGCTGCAGCCACGCGCGAAGCGTGCACGGCGCTGGGGTTGGAATTGTTCGCTCCGGGCCGCCCGAGCGCCGCCGTAACTGCTGTCAAACCACCGCAGGGAATGGATTCCGGCGTCATCGTGAAGGAATTCCGCAACCGCTTTGGCTCTATCATCAATGACGGCCAGGGCGAGATGAAGGGCAAGATCTTCCGCATCGCGCACCTTGGATATTTTGACGTGGTGGATTTGTTCGGCATCATTGCGCAGTTGGAAGTGATTTTGAACGCGAACGGCTACCCCGTGCAACTGGGGACGGGCGTTGCGGTTGTGCAGCGGTATTACGCGAAGATCGCGGCAGAATAGCGCCGTGGCGCGCGCACTCCGCGGGCCGCGTTGAGGAGGTTCCATGCCACTCAATCATTATGTTTCGCTTGGAAAATCGGGACTCCGCGTCAGTCCATTTTGTCTGGGCACGATGACCTTCGGGGAGGACTGGGTTTGGGGCGCGAGCGTTGAAGAATCGCTGCGCGTGCTCGACGGCTATCTCGATCGCGGCGGTAATTTCATTGACACCGCGAACGTTTACACCAAGGGCCATTCGGAAAAAATCATCGGCGACCACATCGGGCGCCATCCGTCGCGGCGCGACCGGGTGGTGATCGCAACCAAGTTTTTCGGCAGCATGTATCCGGGCGATCCGAACGCAGGGGGTTCTTCACGCAAGTCGATTTACAAGGCGTGTGAGCAATCGCTGCGGCGGCTGGGGACAGACTACATCGATTTGTACTGGATGCATAGCTGGGATCGCCACACGCCGATCGAGGAAACCATGCGCGCGCTGGACGATCTGGTGCGCGCGGGAAAAGTTCGCTACGTCGGGTTTTCGGACACGCCTGCATGGAAAACCGCGGAAGCGCACGTCACGGCGAACCTGCGCGGGTGGACTCCGCTTGCCGCGCTGCAATTGGAATACTCGCTGATCCAGCGAACGATTGAAGGAGAGCTGATTCCGGCGGCACTGGAGTTCGGTCTCGGCGTAACGCCGTGGTCGCCGCTGAAATCTGGTTTGTTGAGCGGGCGGTACACACGCGAAAACTATCAGCAGACGAAGCCAAGGCGCGGCGAGCGGCTGTTGCAGAATCTCACCGAAGAAACGTTCCGGATCATCGATCAAGTGATTGCGATTGCGAAGGAAATCGAGAGCACGCCCGCGCGCGTGGCGCTGGCCTGGGTACTTGCGCAGCCCGGCATCACGTCGCCCATCATCGGTGCGCGAACATTTGAACATCTGGAAGACAACCTGGCGGCGCTCGACGTGAAGCTTTTCGCCGGGCATTTGGAAGCGCTGGATGCGGTCTCCAAGCCGAAGCTCAACTTCCCCTACGATTTCATTCGAAATGGCGGCGTCTTCCCTTACGCGGGAACCACGATCAACGGAGTGAGTTACGGGGACACGGCGCTCACGCCGAAATCGGACGCGGAGCGTTACTGAGAGGCAGGGCCGATTGCGGGATCTTCATCCTGAGACGGGCGCGCGGTCGCCCGTGACTGCTGGCACGAATCGGGAAATCCATACGTCGACGGCATAGCCGGAGAGCAAAGCCGACACCCATAGCGTAGGAACCGAATAGCGGACGTCCGTCTGCACCAGCGCATACGGCAATGAGTACGCGATTGCGGCCCAGGCCAAAGTCAGGATCTGGCGACGCTTTCTCGCCAGCCATAAACCAATGGCGCCGAGAAGGAACAAGACTCGGTGGACACCGGCGGGCCAGCCTTCCCGTAACGGCGGGAACCAATAGTAATAAGCACGCAGCGCGCACAATCGCGCGAATTGACTCGGGTTGGATTGGATCCATTCCATCCCCGTGTGCAGTTTCTGGCGGTAATAGGCGGCTTCGCCGAGCGATGCCATCGCTTGCGCTTCGGAGGGGTTGCGCGAAGGATGCAGCTTCCACAGGCCTGGGTTCAAGATCAATTGCGGATCCGCGCCATCGAAATTCGATAGAGCAAGCTCCAGCCCGAAGTTGTCGCGGACGAAGGACGGTGAACCAAGCTCCTTCCAGTTGCGGAGGCTCCACGGCAGGCAGATGGCGACCGACAAGGCCCCGGCAATGGCAACGAATTTCCAGCCACGCAGCAGCGAAATCGCGGCGATTGCGAGAGCGGACACCGGATTCGTCAGAGCGGATATTCCAGACCACAAACCCGCCCGCATCGGGCTATCGCAAAGAAGGGCCATGGCGGAGACCAGCAGGAGCAGGCCCGAGAAAAGCGCATCATGCTGCGGAATCAGTTGTGTCGCGGCCCCCAGGAACAATGCGCCAACAACACCGGGTCTTGCCGAGCCAAATAGGCGCGTGGAAAGCATCGCGATCAGGCACATTTCCAAACCCAGGAATACCGCGTTCAACGTGGTGATGATGAGCCCTGCGGCGACGCGATTGAAAAAGCGGAAGGCGATCGCCATGAGGAACGGGTACACCGGCGCCACATGCGCCGTCGGGCCGGTGGGAGTCATGTACGGATTGGCGAATTCTCCCGTTTTGGCGAGCCCTTGTGCCACCGATACGGTTTCGTATCCGGCACTGAACTCCAGATTATGAATGCCGAGAGCAAGCTGCAGAAACGTCCAGCAGAATCCGGCAAGAAAAAGGCATACGTACAAACGCCTCTGCGATCGGGGGATACGAGGCTTCGCCTTCCGCTCTTGCATAAGCGGGGTTTGCTCGCGCTTGTTCGTGGATCCTGGAAGCGCGTGAACGTCGTTGACGGAAGTGCTCGCCATCGTGTGATTGGGTAAGGACTCTCATGGACAGATCGTCACTTTTCGGGCGCAGGTTTAGTGCCAAGTGCGGGCGGGCCAAAGACATGCCGGGCGTCGAAGCGTTGGCGTGGAGCGGAATGAGTGCGAAACCGGCTACCGCGCTGCGTCCAGGAGAGGTTTGATAGAACGCAGCACGGTGCCGGAAATGTTATCGGCGCCTTCGGCGGTCGGGTGTATACCGTCGCGCTGAAAATATCGTAAATCTTTTGTAACGATGTCCGAGAAAAGCAGGGGGATGAGTGTGGCCTGATGCTTCGCTGCCAGGTCTTTGAAGATGCGCTCGAAAGCGCGGATGTAGTCGGGCCCGTAGTTCGGCGGAAGGGTCATGCCGGCCAGCACCACCTGCGCGCCGCTGCGCTTGAAGGCGGTGATCATCGTCTCCATGTTGACGCGCGTCATCGCAAGAGGCATGCCGCGAAGGCCGTCATTGCCGCCGAGTTCCAGCAGCACGATCGCGGGCTTCAGAGACGTGGCCGTGTTGATTCGCGAGACGCCGCCTTGCGTGGTGTCTCCGCTAATGCCTAGATTTACGATGCGCCACTCGTAGCCTTCTTTATCGAGACGGCGCTGGAGGACATCGGGAAAACTTTGCCCGGACTGCAGTCCATAGCCAGCGCTGATGCTATCGCCGAACACGGCGAGCACTTTTCTCGTATCTGTTTTCGGAAGCGTTTGCATCGCCGGACGGGCCTGTCCCCACAGGCTTCCGGCAAAGAGGACGAATGTCAGCGAGCACCGCGCAATCGAATACTTCATCTGCACCCATCATAATGGAGGAAGTGGCCATCCTCGAAGCAACCGGAATCACGAAAACCATCGACACCGGCACCCACCGTGTGGAAATTTTGCGAGGTGTGGACGTTGTTGTCCCCACCGGGCAGTTTGTCGCCATCATGGGTGCATCGGGTAGCGGGAAGAGTACATTGCTAGGATTGCTGGCGGGTCTGGATACGCTGACCTCCGGGCGCATCGTCATTGATGGCACCGACATCACAGGCTTGGACGAGGACGAGCTGGCGCTGGTGCGCGGGCGAAAGATCGGTTTTGTATTTCAGTCGTACCAACTGATTCCGACCCTGACCGCAGAGGAAAACGTGCTGTTGCCCCATGAACTCGCGGGCGGCGACCCTCGCCAGGGTTTGATTCGCGCGCGCGAATTGCTGACCAGTGTTGGCTTGGCCGACCGCATGGATCACTACCCCGTACAGCTTTCGGGCGGCGAACAGCAGCGCGTGGCGCTGGCCCGTGCCTTCATGACCAAGCCCCCGATGCTGATGGCCGATGAGCCGACGGGAAACCTGGATAGCGTCAACGGCGCGCATGTCCTCGAATTGCTGATTACCTTGAACCGCCGCGAGGGGACGACGCTGATTTTGGTAACGCACGATCCGAGACTCGCCTCGCGCGCCGATCGAATCATCACCTTGAGTGATGGCCTTGTTACGGCGGACGAATTGCGCAACGCGAAAGTCAGCACCCCCGCATGAGCCTGCCTCTTAAAACCGCGGGACGCATCGCATGGCGCGAAACGCGCGCGTCGACGGCGAAGTTCTTGTTTGTCGTGCTTGCCGTGGCCGCGGGCGTGGGCGCGTTATCCGGTGTGCGCGGGTTCAGTCAGAGTTTCCGCGCGACGCTCAAGGAAGAGTCGCGCACCATCATGGCCGCGGATCTGACGGCCCGGCAGTTCATGCCGCCCAGCGATGAACAAGTGTCTCGTTTAAATGAACTGGCTGCACAGGGCGTGGAACATACGCTAATCACGGAAACGATTTCCATGGCGTCGTCGGCGATGGTCCCGATTGACAGCGAAGACGCCACGCCGGCGCTACTTTCAATTAAAGCAGTCGATCCGGAAAAATATCCTTACTACGGCGAAGTGAAACTCGATCCGCCAATTTCGCTGAAAGAAGCGCTGGCACCGGATGCCATCGCCGTGGCGCAGGATGTCTTGCTGCGCATCCATGTAAAAGTAGGCGATAAGCTTCGCCTGGGCACGCAACAGGTGCGAGTCTCCGCCGTGGTGCTTTCCGAGCCGGATCGCATGTCCGGCAGTATGAACGTCGGCCTGCGGGCGATGATGTCGCGGGAAGGCTTTGAGCGCACAGGATTAATGCAGTTTGGCAGCCGGGCGGCGTACCGATATCTCTTCAGGATGAACGCGAAGTCGCCGGACGTGGAGTATGTCCGCGCCACGCTGAAAAGCGTTCTCCCTGCGGCGTTGGTCGCTGACTTCCGCGAGTCGAACCCGATTATTACCCGCGGACTCGATACATCGACGACGTTCCTGAGCCTGGTCAGCCTGATTGCGATGATCGTGGGCGCATTAGGCGTGGCGATGGCGATGCACGCGCACTTGCAGCAGAAGATGGACAACATCGCGGTGATGAAGTCGCTGGGCGCAACTTCGCGCGATGTGATTGGGATCTATACGGTGCAGACGCTGCTGCTGGGCCTGGCGGGCGGCGTGCTTGGCGTGGCGGTGGGCAGGGCGGTGCAAAGTGCGTTCCCATTTTTGATCAGCAAATATTTCCAGTTGAATGTGCAGATGGGATGGAATGCTGGCGCCGCGTTTCAGGGAGTTGTGGTTGGGGTGCTGACGACGCTGTTGTTCACGGTGCCGCCGCTGCTTTCCATTCGCAAGGTGCGCCCGGCGCTGATTTTGCGGCGCGATATGCCGGAGGCGAAGCTGCCATGGAATAAGCGTTTGCGCGATGCCGGGCCGGTCATCGTGTCGGGCGTATTGATTCTCGCGGGCATTGGCGCGGTGGCGGGGTGGCTGGCGGAGTCGCCGAAAGTGGGTGGTTATTTCGCGGGCGGGCTGACCGTAAGCCTGATTTTACTCGCGATTGTCGCAAACGTTCTTCTGCGCGGGGTCCGTTCGTTTTTGAAGAATCCACCGCTACGGATTCCGATGCTTATTCGGCAAGGGTTGGCGAATCTCTACCGGCAGGGGAATCAAGCGCAGGCGATTCTGGTTGCCATGGGCATCGGTGTGATGTTCACGTTGACGGTGTATCTGGTGCAACACCAGCTTGTGGGTGAAATCATCCAATCCGCGCCGCCGGGAATGCCGAATGTGTTTATGATCGGCATCACGCCGGATCAGGTGGAACCGTTACGCGCGCTGCTCAAAGAGCAAAAGGGCATTGAAGCGCCGCCCGAGTTCGCTCCCAGTGTTTCCGTGCGCATTGCGGCGGTGAACGGAGTGCCGCTGGAAAATCGTGACATGCCAGGCACGGGCCGGCGCTTTCGCGGAAGCCGCTCGGTGATGTTCGCAAAGGAAAAGCCCGAATCGCTAGCGATCACGCAAGGGGAGTGGTGGAAGGCGGATGAAACAAAGCCGGTGCTGTCGATCGACGAAGAAGCGGCGCGGAATCTTGTTGCGAAGATCGGCGATACCATCGACATCGAAGCTGCGGGCCGGATGGTGACTGCGCAGGTTGTGGCCACGCACCGCGTACAGCAGATGCGCGTGGGCGCGGCGAATGAATTTGTGTTCAACTCCCCCGCGCTAGAGGGTTTCCCCGCGACCTTCTACGGCGGGGTGCGCGTGAAGTCCGAACAGGTGGGCGCGTTGGAGCGTTCGACATACGCGAAGTTTCCGACGATCACGGTGATCAATGTGGTGGAGGCGCTCGGAATCATGCAGCAGGTGGTGGATCAAGTGGCGCTGGTGATCCGATTCCTGTCCGGATTCGCGATCCTGGCGGGCGCCGTGATTCTGGCGGCTAGCGTGGCGGGCACCCGATTCCGGCGCGTGAAGGAAGTGGTGATCCTGAAAACACTTGGAGCCACAAGGGCCGCGGCGGGCAGGATTTTCTCGGTGGAGTTTTTGACGCTGGGAATTGTCGCGGGAGTGATGGGCGCGTTGCTTGCGACTGTGTTTTCGCGATTGCTTTTATTGCGGTTGCTCGATGCGAAGTTTTCCTTTGATCCGCTTGCCACGGCGGTTGCCGTGATAGCGACCGCAGTGCTAGCGCAGGCCTCGGGGTGGCTGGCTGGATTTAAGATCCTGAGGCAGAAACCGCTTGAGGTGTTGCGGGACGAATAGGAATGTGGGGCGGCCCTTCGGGCGGCAGCTGGGCTTCGCCCAGCTTAGGGGTTAACGTCTTTGAAGCGCCGCGCGAAGCCCCGCCCCACGGGTTTGGCCTGCTCTTATATACTGAGGCGGCGGATGGAACCTAAAAATCAATTCCCTGTAAAATTTCACTCGGCTTTTTGTCGAATGCCTTGGAGATCGCAAGCAAACTTTCGATGCTCGGGAGGTTGGTGCCGCGCTCGATGGCGCTGATTTGGGAGACGCTGAGTTTGGTTTGGGTGGCGAGGTCTTTCAATGACCAGTCGCGTTCGACGCGCAGCATCTTGATCGAGTGGCCCAGGCGCTCGCGCAAACGGTCTTGCGGGCTTTTGCCCAAGCCGTGGGCGTCGGCTGCGTTCTTGAGTACCTGGCGCAACTGCGCAAGCGAGAAGGGCTTGGCAATATAGTCAAACGCCTTGTGCTTGAACGTTGTGCGCATGTCTTCCAGCGACGGGTAGCCCGTGATGATGATCGCGCACAGGGACGGCCATTGCGAGATCAACTGCTCCAGGACTTTATCGCCGCTCGCTTCGCCCATCTTCATGTCGAGCAATACGATGTCCGGCACGCTCTCTTCACACGCGTCGAACAACTCGCGCGGTGTCGCGAAGGCGCGTACAGTATAGATGCCTTCGTCTTTGAGGAAGTCTTCTAAGTACGTTCTAAAGTCGGGATCGTCATCCAGGACGGCGATCGATGCGATTATCGGGGGAGTGGTATCAGGCATTCGTCAAATCAAGCTCCGCTGCACTGAAATGAGGTTAAACTCCTATCATTACATGCGGAGGTCTATTTTCTTTTGTCGTGCAACAGCAGGGTATGGGCCGCGGCGCGGGACCGGGGTTCCGCCTTCCTAGATCGTCCGGCCCTTCCATTCAAGCGGCCGGCCGGTAAGCGCGCACAAAAATGACGAGAATAATCCCGGCACTGTCCCGTAGATGCCCAGCGGCGCCAGCACCGACCACATGTAGCTTTGATACCAGCCTCCCATGAGGAACATCGGCCACAGTCCAAAGAACACCGCGGGCAGCGTGAGGCCATCCAGGATCAGCCAGATCAGCACAGGCAGCCATAACGCGAACAGCAGTGCCGCCAGCATCAACATCGCTCCCATGGCTTGACGGGCCGTTGTGAACCGGTACGCATTGCGGCGCATCATGGACGGCGAAATACGAACACGCCCCAGATAATGTGCGCGTGCAATGGAAAACGTCATTCGATGACGCTGCGCGAGGCCCGCGAGCTTCGCGTCTTCGAATAAATCCTTGATCACCGTTCCGTGCCCACCAACAAATTCATACGGTTCCCGGCGCACCAACACGCATTGGCCATTGAAGCCGGCGAGTCCGCTTGCTGAAGGATTCAAGGCCAAAAAATACAGCGCCTCGGCGAACGGCGAAAGCACACGCTCTCCGAAGGTCTCGTGAACGGGTCGCAAGTAGATGGAAAGGAAATCGACCTTGCCCGCTTCGGCCACGGCTACAACGGCATCCACGAATCCTTTCTCGTACCAGGTGTCGGCATCGGCGAATAAGATCCACTTCGACGTCAACACGCGCGCACCTTCCGCGCACGCGTTCGATTTGCCAAACTGGCCTTTTCCCAGTTTCGGTGCGGGAAGGACACCTGCACCTGCCGCGCGAGCGAGTTCGGCGGTGCGATCCGACGATGCATCGTCCACGACGATGACGGTATCGTGCGGCAAGCTCTTGACTGCGCGTTCGATGTTCGCCTCTTCGTCGCGCGCCGGAATGACCACCATGCAATCGGCGGGCTGCTGCGGCTCTGGTTGGATTTCAATCTCGGGTAGAGAAAGGTAGTTCACGCGCGATTTGACGATCATCGCGGCGTAGAGGAAAGCGAGCACTCCGGCAATCCACAAGCTTACAGGTAAACCCGCTAGGCTCAGCACTTTAGCAGATCATAGCACGGCCGGGGCGCAGAGCTGGCACTGGCAATGTTGACATAAATTTTTTAAATGCCAAGGGCCTGTTGCATTTACGGAGCTTGTGCTGTATCCTTCTAGGAAGAGACAAGATGTCGATCACGGATCCCAACCAGGCTCTCCAATACCGCATCGCGGTCTCTACCGCTATTATTTTTGTGGTTGTTCAGGTAGTAGTAATTATTGGGGTCGGAGTAACCGGCCTCGCCTGAACGGCCCGATTCTTTAAACAGAAGGATCTAGGCCACTGGGCGAGGGGAACAAACCCTCGACAGTGGCTTTTGCTTTGTTCGGGAGTTTGTGGCCGGAAGGAACATCCGGCTTACGGGTAAGTTCAGTACGGAAGACAGTAAGAACGAGGAGCAGCAAAAGCTATGTCGGGAAGCTTGATGAGCGGCGCGCAGGTGGTGATCGAATGCCTGCAGCGGGAAAAAGTCGAAATCATTTTCGGATATCCGGGCGGCGTCACATTGCCGTTTTACGACGCACTGTATGACGGCCCGATCAAGCACATTCTGGTACGGCACGAGCAGAATGCCGCGTTTGCCGCGCAAGGATATTCGCGCGCAACGGGTAAAGTCGGCGTTTGCTGCGCGACGTCGGGCCCTGGCGCCACGAACCTGGTGACGGGCCTTGTCGACGCGATGATGGACTCGATTCCGATTGTCGCCATCACGGGCCAGGTGACCAGCAAGCTGATCGGCAGCGACGCATTCCAGGAAGCCGACACGTTCGGCATCACGCGTTCGGGCACGAAGCATAACTTCCTGGTGAAGTCGATTACCGAGCTGCCGCGCATCATCCACGAAGCGTTCCATATTGCCTCGACGGGCCGCCCTGGTCCGGTGCTGGTGGATATCACCAAAGACGCTTTTCAAGCACAGGGCCACTACACGCCCGTGTCGTCGATCCACCTGCCCGGCTATCGCCTTCACACGGACGGCCACGCCGGACAGATCCGCCGCGCGGCGCAGTTGATTTGGGAATCGAAGCGCCCGATGATTTACGCGGGCGGCGGTATTATTCATTCCGGCGCGCATCAGGAATTGCAGAAGCTGGTGGAATACGTCAATGCGCCTGCGGTCTGTACGTTGATGGGCCTGGGCGGATTGCCGGGCAACCATCCGAATTTCATCAGCATGCCGGGTATGCACGGCAGCTACGCGGCGAACATGGGCATCACGGAAACCGATCTGTTGATCGCGCTCGGCACCCGTTTTGACGACCGCGTGACGGGCCGGCTGTCGGCCTTCGCTCCGCATGCCAAAGTGATTCACGTGGACATCGATCCAGCCGAAGTGGGCAAGATCCGCACGCCGGATGTGCCGATTGTCGGCGACGTGAAGCGCGTGTTAATCAAGTTAATCGAGGAACTCGAAGCCTCCGCCGGCGACATGAAGGAAAAGAACGCCGAGGCGCGTGAAGCTTGGTGGTCGGTGGTCAACGAATGGAAGAGCAAGCATCCACTGGCGCCGAAGTTCTCGCCTGACGAGATCATGCCGCAGCATTTGATGGCCGAGATCAATCGTCTTTCGGGCGGTGAAGCAATCGTGACCAGCGACGTGGGCCAGCATCAGATGTGGGCCGCGCAGTTGATCAAATTCAACCATCCGCGCCTGTGGCTGAACTCGGGCGGACTGGGCTCGATGGGCTTTGGTTTGCCGTCGGCGATTGGTGCGCAGTTTGCCCGTCCCGATAAGCTGGTGTTTGCGATCTGCGGCGACGGCGGATTCCAAATGTCGATTCCGGAATTGGCCACGGTGGCGAATCACTCGCTCCCGGTGAAGATCATCATCATGAACAACGGCTACCTGGGAATGATCCGCCAGTGGCAGGAGTTGTTCTACAACAACCGCCTCAGCTCGGCCAAGCTGGATACGTTCCCGAATCCGGAAAAACTGGCGGGTGCCTATGGCTTCAAGGGCAGCACGGTGGACGATCCAAAAGATTTGTCGGCGGCGCTCGAAGCTGCGGTGCGCGAGCCGGGTCCGTACCTGCTGAACGTGAAGGTGAAGTCGTTTGAAAACGTCTTCCCGATGGTTCCGGCGGGTAGCGCGATCAACGAGATGGTGTTAAGTCCACCGGAGCCGGTGGAAGTGAGCTAGGCCTGCTAGAGGCGAGTTCGTTAGGGTCGAGCCCCGTCCGTAAGGGTGGGGATGGTTCGCACTGAATCCCCCGCCTGACGGCAGGGGTCCGATTTGGCGAAGGTGGACATTTATGCTGCAGTTGATTTCGCTTTTGATGGAAAACAAGCCGGGTGCGCTAATGCGCGTGACCGGGTTGCTGAGCGCGCGTGGATACAATATTGAAAGCCTCACGGTTGCCCGCACGCTGGATCCGGAACTTTCCCGGATGAGCATTGTGGTGGATGTGGAACCGAGCCAGCGTTCGCAGGTGATCAAGCAGATGAACAAGCTGATCAATGTGCTGCAGGCAACGGACCTCACCGAAGGCGCGGCCGTGCGGCGCGAAATGGTGCTGTTGCGCGTTCGCGTGACGCAGCAGAACCGGACGGCCATTTTGAAGGAAGCAGAGATTTTCGGCGCTCGCGCCGTGGATTCCTCGGTGGAGGGATTTGCGCTGGAAGCGACCGGAGATCCGGAGAAGCTGGACGAGTTTATAGATGTGATGCGGACGTACGGCGAAATTGAAGTGACCCGCTCCGGGCTGGTCGCGGTTTCGCTGGAAGCCAAGAAGTTAAAGCTGGCCCCGCCAGTGAGCAAAGAATCGGAAGTTGAATCCACACAACACGGAGTTTTGAAGAATGGTTAAGACGTATTACGAACAGGACGGCAATATTGCCCTACTCAAGGGCAAGACCGTCGGAATTTTTGGTTATGGCAGCCAGGGCCACGCCCACGCGCTGAACCTGCGTGACTCGGGTGTCAACGTCGTCATCGGCCTGCCGGAAACCAGCAAGAGCCGGGCGAAAGCGGAAGCCGCTGGTCTGCGCGTGCTGACGAACGCTGAAGCCGCCAAGGCCTCCGACGTGATGATGGTCCTGGTCCCCGACCATATCCAGGCCGACCTGTACGAAAACGACCTGAAGCCGCACCTGACGGCCGGCAAGACGCTGATGTTTGCGCACGGCTTCGCGGTGCACTTCGGTTTCATCACGCCGCCTGCGAACATTGACGTCAGCATGATCGCGCCGAAGGCTCCCGGCCATCGCGTCCGTGAAATGTTCACCGACGGCATGGGCGTGCCCGCGCTGGTCGCCGTTCATCAGGACGTCTCCGGCAAGGCGAAGGAACAGGCGCTGGCCTACGGCATGGGCCTTGGCTGCTTGAAGGCCGGTATCATCGAAACCAGCTTCAAGGAAGAAGCGGAAACCGATCTGTTCGGCGAGCAGGCTGTTCTTTGCGGCGGCCTGTGCGAACTGATCCGCGCCGGCTTCGACACGCTGGTGAACGCAGGCTACGCTCCGGAAATGGCGTACTTCGAGTGCTTGCACGAAGTGAAGCTGATCGTCGACCTGATCTATGAAGGCGGCCTCAGCTACATGCGCTATTCGATCTCCGATACGGCCGAATACGGCGACTACACCCGCGGTCCGCGCCTGATCAATCAGCAGACGCGCGATGAGATGAAGAAGATCCTCACTGAGATCCAGAGCGGCCAGTTTGCGCGCGACTGGATGGAAGAGAACCGCACCGGACGGCACAAGTTCCTGGCCATGCGCGAAGCGCAGCAGAACCAGCTCATCGAAACGGTTGGCGCTGACCTCCGTAAGATGATGCCGTTCCTGAAAAAGAAGAAAGAGGCGGGAGTCGCGTAAGCATTAACGCGGCGCTCAAGTATTATGCGCGTTTTCACGTTCGACACAACGCTGCGCGACGGCACCCAAGGGGAAGCCGTCAGTCTTTCGTCCGAAGACAAACTGCTGGTTGCTCACAAGCTCGATGAGCTTGGGATTGACTATATTGAGGGCGGTTGGCCGGGATCGAATCCCAAGGACAAGGACTTCTTTGAGCGCGCGAAGTCGATTCCGTTCAAGCACGCGCGTCTGACCGCGTTTGGCGCCACTCGCATGGCGAAGAACAGTGTGGAAGACGACGTGAGCGTGAACGCGCTGATCGCCGCCGAGACTCCTGTAGTTTGTATCTTCGGGAAAACCTGGGACCTGCACGTACACCGGGCCTTGGGCATCACCGAAGAGGAAAACCTGCAAATCATTTCCGACACCGTGCGCTACCTCAAGGCGCACGGCAAGGAAGTGGTGTACGATGCGGAACATTTCTTCGATGGCTATAAAGCCAATCGCGACTTCGCGCTGCGCACCGTCGAAGCCGCCAAAAAAGCCGGCGCCGATACTTTGACGCTGTGCGACACCAACGGCGGAACCATGACGCATGAGCTTTCGAGGATCTGCGCCGATATCCGCAAACATTTTGACGGCGTGCTGGGTATTCACACGCACAACGATTGCGAACTGGCCGTGGCGAATACGCTGGCCGCGGTGGAAGAAGGCTTCACGCACGTGCAGGGCTGCCAGAACGGCTACGGCGAACGCTGCGGCAATGCGAACCTCACCACCGTCATCGCGAATTTGGAATTGAAGATGGGCCACACGACTATCGGCAAGGAGCGCCTGGCGCACTTGACCTCGGTGTCCCGCTTCGTCGCCGAGCTGGCCAATATGCCGATGCGCAGCGAACAGGCGTACGTGGGCCAGAGCGCCTTCGCGCACAAGGGCGGCGTTCATGTGAACGCCGTTTTGAAGGATTCGAAGACCTACGAACACGTCTCGCCGAAACTGGTGGGCAACCGCCAGCGCGTGCTTTTGAGCGATCTTTCCGGGAAGGGAAGCATCCTCTACAAGCTGAAGCAGCACGGACTGGAAGATCGTCTGGATGACAGCGCGCGCCGCGAATTGTTGGATCGCATCAAACAACTGGAATTCCAGGGCTACGAACTGGAAGCCGCGGAAGGCACGTTCGAATTGCTGGTGCGCGAAGCGCTGCGCCCCGGCGCGCAGATGTTCGACGTGGTGAATTATGAAGTGATCACTCGCGCAGCGAACTCCACGGCGAACGTGACGCTGAAGGCACAGGACAACGTGCTGACGGCATCGGCCACGGGCAACGGTCCCGTGAATGCGCTGGACCTGGCTCTCCGCCAGTGCCTGAGCACACTCTATCCGGCAATCGCCGGCGTCCGACTGACCGACTACAAAGTCCGCGTCATCGATTTCAAAAAAGGCACCGCCGCACGCGTCCGCGTGATGATCGAATGGTCTGACCACAAACGCAGCTGGGCCACGGTGGGTGTTTCCGAAAACGTCATCGAAGCAAGCTGGTTCGCTCTGGTGGACGCGATGCGCCTGGAACTCATGCGCCTGGAAGAGACAGACCCGAGCATCCAAGAGGCGGTTGAGGATTACTGCTGGGGCGTGTAGGCGCTGCGCAATCCAATTTCTGGCTGTTCCAATAGACTAGAGAGTCTCACTTTGGTTGGAATGGAAGCTGCGTCGACGGCCTTTTGAAGTGAACTAAGCGCCCAACGCGGAAATCCTGGCGAAACCACAATCTGGTCGATCATCCGCGAAAGATCTACTGGAATAATAATGCCGCCTTGCATCTCGTTAGTCGGCGTGTTGTGCCGCGAGCCGTTTACGAAATTATCCGGATGGCAGGCGGCTAGCGCTTGTTCAGCGGAAAAGTTATCGTATACCACCGCTCTGATTTCCCGTTCATGCTGGTAGCCTCTTCGCTTTTCAAAGATCGCTCGCTCGCCGTTCAATACTCGCCTCGAGTCGACATATCCTCCGCTCTCGTAATGCAGGGCATCCGGCGGAACCTGCTGGTTTCCCTCGTACGTGACGCGAGAAATCTTGACCTCCCGGTCGGCGCTTGTCAAATATCCGAGACGCTCAACCGTGGTCTTAATTGCAACGCCCTCACGGCCCGATAAATAAAGGCTCCACATAGCAACGGATTCATCATGATTTTCATGCCAACAGCTAACTCTAGCTTGGTGATTGAAGCATTGAACGGCCTTCGTTGTATATTCAGGATCATTGGAAAAGATAGGATCGGAATGTGCCCATGATCCTTCCCAAGGATCGTCAAGTTCAACTAGCCGAGCAAAATACAGTTCCTCACGGTTGATTAGTTGCAGAAAACGAGCGACGTCCATGTAACGCCAAATCGCAGTCTCTCGGCCTAATTGCCCCACTCTGACCTCCTCCCGAAAAGATTTCTACGCCGCCGTCTTCGATACACGCGCCCGCACCCGGTACCCCAACGCTCCGAGCAGTCGAATCAATAAGTCGCTAGAAACGTGCTCCAGATTGCCGTTGAGGATAGCCGTCACACGTGTGCGCGATGTTTGGGCCTGAGCCGCGAGCGCGGCGTGCGTTATTCCTTCGCGCTTGATTGCCACCTTTAATCGAGCCAACAGTTCGTGCTGAAACTGCCATTCTTGGGCTTCGGCTCTGGATAGCCCAAGCGTTTCCGCGAGCGACTCCGGCGTATTAGCCACAACAAGTTTTACTTTACGCATTCATCGCCTCTTTCCATCGCTTTTTTGCAAGGGTAAGTTCCTGTTGTGGAGTCTGTTGCGTCTTCTTGTGAAACGCATGGAACACGAGCACACCGGCCTCGAATGGTGCGAAATAAAACGCTCGATAAACACCATCCGCGCCCCGCACGCGAAGTTCAGCGACGCCGGGTCCAACCGAAGGCATCGGCCGTGACTGGGGCATCGACAACGACTCACCGAGTTGTAGTTCATAGAGGTATCGTCCAAGTTTGTCCCGAACCTCTCGCGGAAAGCCGCGAATAACATCGCGGGCCGCCGGGTGAAAGATCACCGGCCTCATGCTTCGAATGTATCATATATGAGACTATATGCGAGAGTGGAAATTGGCTGCTGCGGTCTCCTGCAGGTATTCCAAAAGGTCTCGCCTGTAGCTCTCCGAACTGCCCAAAATTGAGGTGCTTCCGGGGCCGTACCAACAGGTATCGTGCTCCAGTACTTAAGCTGAAGTCCCGCTGGTGATCTAAGGTTTTCCCCTCGTAGTAATTCCCTTGGGCCGTCCGTACTATGGAATCGATGTCATGGTCGGCTGAAACCCGCTGTCTGCATTGCGATGGGAAGCTCCCATTATTTCGCAAACTCACCAGCGGACAGTTCTGTTCGGCTGCTCACGCCAAGGCCTACTGGAAAGAACAGGAACGGCTTGCGGTGGAGCGGCTTAACCAGACGCACGATTCGCTGCGAGCTTATCGCCCCGCGGGTGCGATCGAAGCGATTCTCGGGCCGGGGGCCGCGGACAACCCATTCTACAAAGACGGATACTTTGATTCGGAACAAGTGGAGCCCACGCTCCCGGATACGGTTCTTGCGCCCACGAATCGCGCTGCTGCCGCCCCTCCCCCGGTGCCTTTTTATATTGAAGAGGTAGCGCGCCGCGCCTCAAATTTCGATGCGGTTTCCAGCCCCGGGTTTCTGCGACACGAGATGCCGGATGCAGCCGTGTGGCGTGATGTTGGGGCGCACCCGACGGTGGCCGAGGCCTTCTGGGTGCCATTAGCTCCCGTCATGCCCGGCTCGGCATTGCCGGCGCTCAATACGTGCGTGGCGATGGCAAGCTCACTATCGTCGGCGTACTTGCGCATTTCGCCGGAAGATGTCCCCACCGAACTGCGGCTGAAAGACGCGGCGGAATCGGTGTTACCGAAAGCCGGGAAGTTCGATACCCAGATCGTTTTCCACTCGGAACCCGTGACTCCGGAGCTCGATATGCCGCTCCCCGTCGCAGAGGCTCCGGAAGAAGTGGTGGTGGAGCCGTTGGCCGAGGTAGTGCTGGACGTAGCGCCCGAAGCCGCGCCGCCTCCCATGGCCCCGATGCTTGAGGCCGTGAAGATTCCATCGGTCGACGTTTCGTCCCGCCCGGCCTGCGCTGCGGCCTTGCTGCAGCCGAATGTGCCGACGCAGCGGGCACGATTCGATGTTTCTCTACTTGCCGAAGGGGTCCCGCAGCAGAGCGCTGGTACGCGGGAGGCATCCTGGGCGGCCTCTTCGCTCCGGGACGCTAAGATGGCTGCGCTACCGGTTTTTGCGGCTGCTGACGTAACCGTCGGGATACGTTCCAGTGTTCAGCCTGCCGAGACGAAATCTCAAGTCGAGCTGACGCGAGTAGAAATGAACTGCGGACCGGCGGAGTTACGCGGACCCGCGATGGCGTGGCTGGTTTCGCTGCCCATCGAGGGATCGTCGCGACCGGCACCGGCGGCGCCTTTCCTCAAGTTGCAGCCGCAGCCTGCCAATTTACGAAGCGGATCGGGCGCGCCCGTTTATGCGCTGCACGCGGATGAATGTCCGCTGCGGTGGAAGTTGGCTTCGGGGATTCGCTATCCGGTTACAGTTCGCGACCAAAACATTACAGTAGCGGCGGGACCGAACATTCAGCCTTTGGTCGCAGATGCGTTGCCATTGGAAATGCCTTGCGACACGACGGTTCCTGTTTCCGAGCCAAGTGCGGCGTGGCTAATGCCTTTGCCGTTCGTGCCGGGCGATCCGCGTCCCGCGCCTGATTTCGTCGCCGATCAGCGGAGCGTTATTCGCAGCCAGTCGGTCGGGCCGGAACCGAAGGCTCCCGCCAGCCGGTTGACCACGATTCAGGGCACGCTGGAGCCGCAATCACGATTCTCATTTCTGGCCGCCGCTGCGCGGAACGCCGCTGGGGCGCTAGAGCCTAAGTTCGCGTTGACGAATGCGGTGGATTTCTGGAAAAACGCGCCGCGCGACCTGAAGCTGCTGGTGTTTGCGATTCCCACGCTGATGGCGCTGGCGCTGCATCCATCGCTGCCGAAGTTCCGCGTGACTCCGACGGCGAATGCCGCGGCGCAGGCCCCCTCCGACATGAACTCCGCCATGCGCGTGCAGTTCCAAAATGTACGCCAGACGGTGGCGGGCCGCGCGGGCGTGGAGCTGACCGAAGATTTTCGCGCGGGCCTCGATTCATGGCAAAGCCGCGGAGACCTTTCGACGGCCTGGTCCTTTGACTCGAACGGTTTTGTGCGGCCGGGAATGTTGGCCTTGTACCAGCCTTCGCTGAAACTCCAGGATTATGAGATGAACTTCCTCGGGTTGATCGACAAGAAAGCGCTGAGCTTTGTTGCCCGGGCCCAGGATTTCGACAATTACTACGTTATTAAGATTGTGATTCTAAAGCCGGGACCGCTGCCGACGGTGGGCATTACGCGGTACGCCGTCATTGACGGCAAGCCGCAGGACCGCAAAGATGTTGTGGCTCCGATCAACGCCCGGCCGGACATGCTCTACCGGGTGAGCCTGAATATTCACGACGATACGTTCCTACTGCAGATGCAAGGCAAAATTGTCGATAGCTGGACTGAAGCCAGGTTGACGCATGGGGGCGTTGGGTTTTTCAGCGCCAGCGGCGAAGAAAGCCGGCTGAGGTGGGTTCAGGTAACGCACCAATATGACATGCTGGGCCGCCTGTGTGCGTACCTGGCGCCGTACAACATGCCAACGAAGAATGGGAGCTGGTAAACATGAGTGCTGCACAAAAGACCAACGGTAAGGGGACTGCCGCGCGTGCGGGCAATGGACAGGGAGTTTCGCCGGCGCTGGCGCGAGCGGTATCACTCCACCTGGAAGGCAAGCACAAAGATGCGCTTCGTGAATTGAACACGGCGATTGAGAACGGCGACGAGAATGCCGAGCTGTACGCAGCCAAGGGCCACATCCAGTTCGAACTGGAACAGTTTGAGGACGCCGTAAAGAGCTACGACAAACTACTGGCGCTGGCTCCGCGCCACACCACGGCGAACTTCAATCGCGGCATTTGTTTTGAAAAGCTTGGCCGCTGGAATGAAGCGACGGAGGCGTTCCAAAAGGCGATTGAGTTGGATCCCAATCGCGTGGAAGCGCACCTCGGCCTGGGAATCTGCCTGCTCCATCAGGAAAAGCCGGAACCGGCGATTGCGTGTTTCGACAAGGTGCTTGCGAAGTTCGCGGATCACGAAACGGCTCGATTCGGCAAAGCCGTTGCGCTGCAACTGTTGTGGAAGTTCGACGAAGCAACGGTCCTTTATCAAAACCTGCTCGAAAAGAATCCGCAGTCGGAAGAGTGCCTGGTGAATCTGGTCACCATCGGCATGGCGCGCAAAGATTACGATGGCGTCAGCAAGTACTCAGAACAGTTATTGACGCTGCGCCCGCATTCGCAGGCAGCGCTGGAAGGTCTGGCGACGTGCGCGTTCCAATCGAATGATTTCGATGCAGCATCGAAACTGTGCGCCAAGCTGGTGGAGTTCACACCAGACCATTTCGAGCGCTGGTTTAATCTGGGTGTGGCCGAGCAGAAGTGCAGCAACCTGGATGGCGCTACCAAGGCTTATTCGGAAGCCGTACGCATTCGTCCGGATGCGAAACAGGCGTATGTGAATCTGGGTATCGTTCGTCAGGAAAAAGGCGACCTGGCGGGTGCGCGCGAAGCCTATGAACGTGCGCTGCAGATTGCGCCGGATCTGGCCGACGTCACCTACAATCTCGCGGCGGTCGCCGAGCAGCAGGGGCAGGCCGAAGAAGCGGAAAAGATGTACGTGAAGCTCCTATCGCGTAATCCGGAATCGGAAGACGCGTGGTTCCGTCTCGGGTACCTGCGATTGCAGCGAGCGGATTATCGTTCCGCGCTCGAAGCTTTCCAGAACTGCGTGCGGAAGCGTCCGAACTGGCCGGAAGCGCAACTGAATCTAGGGCTTTGCTATTGGAATACCTCGGATCGTGCCGCTGCCGCAAAGGCTTTTGAAGCCGTAGTTGCCGCCGATCCCGGCTCCATCGACGCTCTGCGCGGGCTGGCTGCGCTTGCCGTGGAACGCGAGGATCTGGATAAGGCTCTGGATCTGCAAGCCAAGCTGATCGAAGCAGGTGAGCGCACTCCCGAACTCTTCTACAACACAGGACTGCTGCTGCAGAAGTCCGGTCAGGTGGAAGACGCCATCCGCCTCTACCAGGAAGCTCTTGCCGAGCGCCCCAACTTCCCGGAAGCGCTGCTCAACCTGGGCCACGCATTGAAGGCACAGGGCAAGCCAGATGAAGCGCGCAACTGCTGGCGCCAAGCTTTGGAACAGAAGCCCGAATTGGCGACAGGTTACTTCGAGCAGTAGTTCGAAGGTACAGATGAAAGCACCGATCCCCAATGGTTCGCCATTGGGGATTTCGCTTTTGTGCAGAGCTTGTTTTGTGAGAGCCGCCCGGGAATCAGGAGCCAGAAAACAAACGAGGCACCATCACTGGTGCCTCGTGCCTGCGAAAGTTGCGGCGACAAAGAAACACAGGCGTTTCTTCAAGCTATCCTCCGAGGTAAGCCTCGCCGAATTGCACCACTAGACGAGAGAGCAGTGGCGCAAAGCACAACGGCCTCTAGTGTATACAGGGGTTTACACCCGCGTCAATAGTTTTGTGGTTGGAAGAAGCAGGAAAAAGGGGATAGTCTCGTCTTCTATCCCCTTTTGGGAGTAAATCCGCTTGAGTTCTAGAACCTTGTAAGGGATGGTCCTCGGAGGTAGACCATTCAATCTCAGTCCGTCACCTAGCTTGGAAGCGGGGTGATACTCAAGCGACGTACAGCTAAAGTAAACCATGGCAATCAGAAAGTGACAACCTATCTTTCGGATACTTGCCCACAATACAGGCGCTTCAAATCTCGCTCATAATAGGCAAAGGGTAAAATCCTGAGACTTGGCGGGAAACGGGCGCACTTCGGTCCGCCGGAAGGGGTTGGGCAGTCAGATTCAGCCGCAAGATCATGGCAATCAACATCATAGATCCGACATCCCGGGGCGAGCGAGCCTTCGTTTTAGCGGGGTGTATTTTTGGCGTATGCGCGCTGTCGGCTGCGGAGCGTTTCTTGGGTAATGGGATGCCTCTGGGTGGCTTTTTCCTGTTGCCTATCGTAATTGTTGCGTCCTTAATCTCCCGGTGGTCCATTCTTTTCTTCGCACTCGGTTCAGCAATTATCCGCGAGGTACTCCTTGCCGCGCCGTGGGGCCCTGCATCCTTACAGCGCTTGACGGTCAGTGCCGTTGCATTTGTCGGCGTAGGGCTTTTCGCGGGCGAGTTGGTGCGGAACCGCCGCATGGCCGGGGAGCTACTCAGGAAGACAGAAGCAGAAATGCGGGTGCGCGAAGAGGCCGCCAGCGAGATCCGGTCTTTGGTGGAGAGCAGCCCCATCGGCGTGTTGACCGTTAATGCCGCCGGAAAGATCGAGATGGCCAACGATGCCGCGCGCCGCCTGCTCGGTTTCGATACCGGCACGCCCGAAGGCGATCCCGTTGTCAAATACATTCCGCTGGTGGAGCGTTTCTTAAAATCGCGGCGCGTGGCCGGTGCCCGCGTGATGGTGGAGGCGAGCGGCACACGGCGCGACGGCGAGGCGTTTTTCAGCCAGGCCTGGGTCTCGACGTCCGAAGGCGCAGCCGGACGCAGACTCACTGTGATTCTTTCCGATATCACGGAACAAATTCGCGATCGTGAAGAGAGCGGACTGCGGCAGTTGCTGAGTAATTCGCGTATTATTGCCGGTGCGGTGTCGCACGAACTGCGCAATCTCGCGGCCACCGCGTCGGTGCTCCACCTGAACATGCGGAAGTATGGCGAGCTCTGCAAGAATCCGGATTACAAGGCGTTGGGGACTGTTATTGAAAGCATCCTAAAGCTATCGGCTTCCGAATTGAACGATGCCAGCGAACAGACGCTGGAGGGGCTGAATGTGGGTGATGTCCTGGCGGAACTCCGCACCATCATCGCGCCGTCGCTTGAGGAATCCGGCATTGCCGCAGAGTGGGAAATCGATTCAAACCTGCCGAATGTGCGCGCGAATCACACCGGCCTGTTGCAGGTGTTTCTGAACCTGACAAAGAATGCGCGCGCAGCGCTGCATGCGACGCACTCCCCACGGATTCGCATCACGGCGTATGAATTGTCCGGAAACGTCGTCGTGCGCGTGAGCGATAACGGGCCGGGCGTATCCGCCGCGGAACGCCTCTTCCAGCCGTTTCAGCCGGGCGCCTCATCCACGGGCCTTGGCCTATTCGTCTCCCGCGCCATCATTCGAACATTCGGCGGAGAGTTGCACTACACGCAGCCGCAAGGCGCCTGCGCGTTCATCATTGAGCTTCCCGTCATGCAAGGGGCGGTCTGAGGGAATGGCGGAGCGCACGCGCATTCTGTTGATTGACGATCATTCCTTGTTCCGCGAAGCCATCGCGCGCCTTCTTGGCGGCGAACCCGATTTTATTTTGGCCGGAGAGTGTTCCACTGTCGATGAAGGATTGGCGATTGTGGCGAAGGAGCCGGTGGATATCGTGCTTCTCGACATCAATCTGGGATTGCAACAGGGCGGGGCGTTTCCGGCGCAGGCACGCGCCGCAGGCTACGCGGGCAAGATCCTGGTGGTCACGGCAGGTGTGAGTAAGGTGGAAGCCAAGCGTCTGCTCGATCGCGGCTGCTCCGGCATCGTGCTGAAGCAGGAACGGCCGCATCTATTGATCGAGCGAATTCGCCAGGCGATGAGCACAGAGGGCATTCCTCCGGAGATCACGAGCGGCGAACACCCGATCCCCGTGTCATCCGAGGCAGAGCCTCCGCGTTTCACGGCGCGCGAACGCCAGGTGCTGCGCGGCGTCTTCGCCGGGCAGAGCAATAAAGAAATCGCTTTCGCGCACGGCATCTCTGAGCCGCTGGTCAAAGCGGTGATCCAGCAGTTGTTTGAGAAGACCGGAGTGCGAACGCGCGTGCAATTGGTCCGCGTTGCTATCGAAAAGTATTGGGCGGAGCTGGAAGAAGAAGCGGAAGGCGCCTGATTTGGTTCAAGCGCCTTCGCGGGTGAATGATTAAGCCTGCAGAAGCGCGGTCAGCGTCCGGATATCTTTGATCTCTTCAAATTTCCGTACGCTATCGATGATCTTCATTGCTTTCGCTGCGGGCCAGTTGGCGAAACGCGCGCCGTCTTCGAACTTCGCCGCGACGTCGTCGAAACTCATCGGATCGGCAGGGCTGCCCAATGCGAAATCGGCTTTGCCTGAGATGGTGCGGCCGTCCTTGAGATGCAGTTCCAGGATCGTCGTCATCTTGTTGTAGCCAGCGGCTTCGGCCACCGGGTGCACATGGAAGTTGACGCGCTTAATCATATCCTGCACTTCCGGGCGACGGATCACCTCGTCCTTGAATTCGTTTAAACCCGCCTTGCCATATAACAACAGGGAGGACATGCAGAACTCCATGCTGAACTTGGCTTGCAGGGAATCCGAGGGCTTGTGGTGTATCAGCGCGGTCGGCATGTACTTGTTGGTTCCCACGTCGAGGCGCTCCACCATTTCCGGCTTTACGTTGTTGCTGCGAAGCATACGCCGCAGTTCCGTCATGCCAGGATGAGTCAGGCTTCCCGATGGGAACGGCTTGATGGAAACGCCGGGATTGGCGAACGTCCACGGCTTGCCAAGCGTGATGGCGCCCGGATCGAAACCGCCGCCGGCGGCGCGGAAGAATCCACTGGGTGCTTCGAGAATCCTTTCGCTCACCGTCCAGCCAAGCAGCACGAAGTCCGCCGCGGCGATGCCGCCTTCCGCCGCGTGACCCGCGTGATAGGGCTTCGTCATCGTTCCAAAATTTTCACGCAAGCCCGATGCCTGGCTGGCTGCAAGGCCCAAGGCGCGCGCAATGGCATGGGAGTCGGCTCCGCGCAGTTTCATGGTTGCCGCAGCGGAGGCGAACGTGCCCACCGTACCCGTCGAATGAAACCCTTCCTGATAGTGGCGGGGGTTGATCGCTTCGGAAATTTTGCACTCCACTTCGACGCCGAGCTGATAGGCGTGCATCAGATCGTGTCCGGAAATGCCTTTGGCTTCGGCAACCGCAAGCGCGGCCGAGAAGCAGGGCGCCGTCGGGTGCGTCAGCAGTCCGTAAACGCGATCCGGCGCGACGGCGAGCTGGGTGTCGTCGTAATCATCCGCATGGATGCCGACGCCATTGGCGAATGCGGCAAAGCGCGGCGGTGCTTTCAACTTCGAGCCAATCACCGTTGCGCCCGTCGAGCCAAAGCCTTGCGCCTGCAAATACTCGCGGCAGATCTTGCCCGATTCCGCGACGGAGCCTACCAGCGCGAGGCCGATCCCATCGAGGATCGACTTGCGCCCCAGTTCAATGACATCTTTGGGAATGTCTTGATACTTCGTGTTCGCGACGAATTCCGCAACGCGTAACGTCAAGCCCTCCTGGTTCGCAAAGACGGTTGTCGCTCCGGGCGCGAGCGTCGTGCTCTGGCTGCGGCCCAGTGCGGCCGCCCCAACGCCCATCGCAGCGATCTGGCCCATTTGTCTACGTGTCAATTTCATGGTTCCCCCCACAATCTATTAGTTTCCCCGAATCCAATCCATTCCGTCAGGCCCCTCGCCGGTCATGATTCGTCCGATCGCTTCCAACGTCCGCAGGTCGATCACAGCAACAAAGTTGTCGGAGGTGGCTGCCGTATACGCGCGCAAGCCATCGGGTGCGATCAGAATGCCCGCGATGCTGCTCGCAACTTTGACGCGTTTCGTTACGTTACGCGAGTTGGCGTCGATCACAATCAGGTTGCCGTTGCTGAAATCCGAAACCAGAACAATCTTACCGTCCGGAGTGAACTTCAGGCGGTTGGGCCGCTCCGCGCCTATATTGACGGTGGCCACAACCTTCTTCGCCGCAACGTCGATGACGGACACTGTGCCATCTCCGGCATTTGCCGCCCAGATTTGTTTTTCGTCGGGCGATAGATCGAAGCCCTCCGCGCCCGGACCAACCTGGATGTGCGCGGGTTTCCAACTCGAGCCCGCTTTCTCGAAAATGGACACACTTCCCGAGCCGAGGTTGGATGTGAAAAGTTTCGCGCCATCCTTGCTCACGAGGATCATGTGCGTGCCGGACTGGCCACTCAGCATCGTCCAATCAACGCGATTCGCGACGGGATCGTATCGGCCGATACTGCCGCTGCCTTCGGCCGTGAAGTAAACTTGGCCTCCGGAATATGCCAAACCGTGCGGGCGCGAAGACGGCGAGAGATCCGCCCGGCGAAGCTCTTTCTTCGACTTCAGATCGATTACGGAGAGAGTGTGTCCGCCCTCGTAGTTCGAGATCACCGCGAGATTCGTGCCTGCCGCAACAATCTCATGCGGACGCTCGCCGGCTGTGATCCTGGCAACCACTTTTTGTGTGGAAGGATCCACCACGGCGACGCTGCCATTTTTATTGAGAACCAGCAAGGATTCCGCAGGTGCGAGAGCCGCGGCGAAAAGACACCCAAGCGCAATTTTATGAAGCCGGTGCTTCCGCTGCATGATCCTCAGTGTCCCATGAGGAGGCTCGACTACAGGGAATTGACCGCCAAGACGCAGCCCGAAGCCTGGCAATCGTGGTCGCGGGTGTCAGTGAAGCCCATTTCGATCATCATCCGGAGGCGCTCGGGGGCGAAGTTCAGCATCGTCAATGGATCGCCCAGGTCCTGCTTCGGATAGTAACGATGAATGGTGACTGGCTTGTACGGGCTGCCTTCTTGCGTGCGCTTGTAAATGACGTTCGCTACACGCACAAAGGTCCGCTGTTCGTCGGTCGTGGGTTCGTGCTTCGAACCATGCTTCGACGACAACTGCCGCAAGAGTTCGATGCCCTCATTGATCCATCGCGCGGTCGCGATATCTTCCGAGATCTTTGTTTCCAGCATGATGTGGTACACGCGGTCGAACGTATCAATGGTGGAGTTGATGTCGTCAATAGGAGCGGTGCGGATGTCGGGGCTCATGTAGATGACATGCAGTTCCGTAGCTCCCGCGTTGAGCGCGATGCTGAGAGGTGTATTGAGTACGACACCTCCATCGACGTAGGATTCGTTTTCGATCTTCACCGGAGGGAAGATCCCGGGAATGGCCGCCGAAGCCATGATGACCGAAGCTCCGTTTTCGCCGTCGATGTCGTGATTGCCGAAGGTCTTCGTCTGGCCTGTCTTCCAATTCGTGGCGACGATGGCGAGCGCGAGCGGAGACCTGGCTATGGACTCGGTCTTCAGTACGCGTCGCAGCATTTGCTCGAATGGGTCCACGGAGATCAACGAACTAATGTCCAAGAGGTCGGAAGATCTCTGGGCGAAAGTGCCTTTTCCTGCGGCCAAATGGAAGAGGCGCGCCGACCAGTCTTGCGTCAGCGCGACAGCGTCGGTGATGCCATCCATGATCTCGCTGGGATTCGTGAGTATGGAAGTATCCAGATACCGGAGCGGATTGGCTCGAAAGCGGAAGACGCCATTGCCGCGGCCGGGAACTTCGGCCACTTCTTTCATCCAGACCTGCTCCATTTGATCCGCAGCCTCTCCGCTTCCTTTCTCTGCGTACATCGCGAGCAGAGCTGCGTTAAACGCGCCAACCGACGTGCCCGTTGCTACTTGGGGGGCCAGCGGCTTTCTCCCGGTGGCCGGGGACTCCCCGGCCGCCAGAGCTTTCAGTACACCCACTTCATAGGCGCCGTACGCGCCGCCTCCGGAAAACACGACCGCCGACTTCACATTCGCGCTTGTTGCCATCCACCGAGCCTTCGTTTTGAATTTTGGTTACCGGGAAAGGACTAACGGTACCCAGGCCTTCAGCATGTCGCTGTTGCTTTGAGAAAGCAATCCGGTGAATGCCTGACCGGCGCCGGCATCACGACTAGACAGTGCGCCTTTCAACGGCCAAGCCGCCGGTTCCTATACTGAAATGTGAGCCGCATTTTCCTCAGCACGTTTGGTTCGTTTGGGGATTTGTATCCCTACCTCGCGCTGGGCGCCAAACTGCGCGCGCGGGGGCATTCCGTGACTCTCGCGACCAGCGAAAGCTATCGCACAAAGATCGAGAGCGAAGGGCTGCAGTTTCACGCGGTGCGTCCCGATGTATCGCTCGAAGATCGCGAGATGCTCGCCTATGTGATGGATGCGAAGCGCGGCACGGAACGCATTGTCCGCTATCTCGCATCCATCGTCCGCGATTCATACCACGATGTCGCTGCGCCCGCCGCGGAGGCCGATCTCATTGTCACGCACCCGATCACTTACGGGACCGTGCTTGCGGCGAGGAAGCTTCGGAAGCCTTGGGCGTCGACGGTTTTGGCTCCCATATCGTTCTTCTCTCATCACGATCCGCCGATGGTTTCACCCGCACCCTGGCTGCATCGCATCAGCATGTGGGGCACAGGCTTCGCGAAGCTTTGGATGGACCCTTCGAAGCGCCACACATTGCGATGGGTGCGGCCCATCCTGCAATTGGAACAAGAGCTCGGCCTATCGCCCGAAGGCAATCCATTGTTCGAAGGCCAGCATTCGCCCTCTCTGGTATTGGCGTTGTTTTCGCGCCACTTTGGTCCGCCGCAGCCGGATTGGCCTGCAAACACCGTAGTCACCGGATTTCCTTTCTTCGAAGACAGACGCACGGTGCCGGAGGAACTGGCTCGTTTCCTGGATGCCGGACCCGCGCCAGTTGTGTTCACTCTCGGTTCGTCTGCGGTCGGGGCTGCGCGCAATTTCTATACCGAT
>JBEBFS010000018.1:0-59287 GCA_040081855.1 Bryobacteraceae bacterium
GCCCGGCAACAGCGTATTTGCTGCCGGGCCTTTTATTACATCCACTGTTGGAGACGGCACGACGTTTCAATTCGAAAGTCGTGCCAGTTCGACACGCGTATTCGTAGCTGCTTTCTCGCAGTTTCTTGTAGAGAGAATACTTCCTCGCCGCACTAAACCAATATCCAAAATTCACACCGCCAGGGCTGCGGTCTGGCCTGCGCGGCAAGGGAGTACGTTATCGCGATGAAGAATAGCTTGAAGTGTGACCGCGCAGGGAGCGAAGGGTTGTTCCCCGCATTGCGGCAAGTGAAAACGGGCGCTTATGGAGTGCCGTGGCTGGCTTTGGCGGCCGCCTTGCTCTTGCCGGTGACCGCCGCGGCGGATACTTTTTTCGCCAATACCTTTTATGTCGGAGCGGAAGACATCAACACACCGTGCGGGAGCAATAGTGACTGCGACTACAATGATGTGATCTTTTCGCTTGGGGGCGCGGGCCTTTCGCTGGAATCGAACGGAATGCTGTTCGATCCCTTTAATCCCAACAACTCCGCATCGCCATTCTGGAACAATTTATCCAGCGACAGCGCGCACGCGAACTTCGGGAATTGCCTCTACTCCTCGGGGGCAAACAACACCTGTACGCCCACCGGCGCCTCGGCGGCGCCCATCGCGCCAACGGCGAAGTATTTGGCAAGTGCGAGCAAGGGAAGTGTCGATTTTTTCTTCAGCACTGCAGGTGAGGTAACGGTAACGTTTTTGACGTCCATCGCCGCGATCAACGACCGCAACTTGCTCTACTGGTGCCCGGCGGGAACCTCGGTGTCTGGAGGCCCCGGATCGAACTGCCAACAAATCGGAATCAATGGCTCGAATTCGACGGCGACGTTTACACCGGGCGGCGCCTTCGATCTGGTTCTATTCCGGGCAAGCTCAGCCGGCGGATTAGTGGGTCCCTACGATTCAGAAACTGGAGTGGGAGGAGTGGCGAATTCCTCGACCAATCACTTTGCGGTGGCGTTCACGCCGGTGCCCGAGCCAGCCACTTTGGGATTGGCCGGCGTCGCGCTGACCCTTTTGGGCTTGTGGCGGCGGCGTTCACCGGCGCGTAACGTGCCATAGCCGGCCGGAGCGCGGATCGTCGCAGGCGCTAAAAACCGTCCCGGGCGCTAAAATATGTCCATGAGAATCCGGGCGCTCCCGTTCTTACTCTTTTCGTTTATTGCTTGCCGGGCCGATGTTCTACCGCAGTGGACGCCGCCCGCCGACGCGGCAATGCTGGAATCCGAGTCGCGTGCGGCGTTTCAACAGGCGCGCGCGGCGCGGGACCGTCTGCTTGCCGTGCAGGGCGCGCGCACCGTGGTGAATACGCTGGATGCGTATGACGAGATCAACCGGTTCATCGCGCTCGGAATCAATCCGGCCGCGGTGATGAAAGATTCGAGTCCCGATCCGGCGATCCGCGAAGCCGCGGTGAAGGCGGTGCAAGAGGGAAGTGCGTTGCGCAGCGAGGTCATGCTGGATACTCGGGTTTATCAGGCGCTCAGCGGATTGGAAGGCTCGAAGAATCTGGACACGCAGACCAAACATTACCTGGCTCGTGCGCTGCGGCTATTCCGGACGGCGGGTGTCAACCAGAGCAACGAGGTGCGGTATAAAATCGCGGCCGCTCGCGATGAGATCGTCAAACTGGAAGAAGAGTTCAACCGCAACATCATTCAGGGACTGGGCCGGATACCCCTCCGCGCTTCGGATATAGATGGCGTGCCAGCCGACTACCTGAAGGCCCACAAAGTGGATGCCGACGGCAACATCCTGGTCTCGAACGACCGCGAAGATATCGAGCCGATCACGTTCTACGCCAACAACGCCGACGCCCGCCGAAAAGCTACACTGCATTTCGTCAACCGCGGCTATCCGGCCAATGCGCAGACGCTCGCGAAGCTGATCGACGCCCGGCACCGTTTAGCGGTGCTCTGCGGATTTCCCAGCTATGCCGAGATGGCCATGCAGGATCGCATGGCGGCGAGCGAGGCAGGGCAGCGCGAGTTCCTCAAGCAGGCGGATCTGGCGTCCAGAGATGCAGCGGAGGAGCAGAAAAAACTACTACTGGAAGCCAAGCGCAGGGACGATCCTTCCGCGACGTCACTGGAGTTGTCCGATGTACAGCACTACCTCCGCGTGATTCGCGATCAGCGATTCCGGTTCAATGAGCAGGAAGCCCGCGCCTACTTTCCCTACGCGCGCGTGAAAGAGAGCGTCTTCGAGGCGTCTTCTAAGATGTTCGGCATCACGTTTCTGCCGGTGAAAGCGTCCGTGTGGCATTCGAGCGTGGAAGCCTATGACGTAGTGGAGCGCGGAGTCGCACTCGGGCGTATTTACCTCGACATGTTCCCGCGGCCAAACAAATATCAGCATTTTGCTACGTACCGGATACGGCAGGGCGTCGCGGGCAAGCAACTGCCCGAGGGCGCGCTGATCTGCAACTTCACCGCTCCTAACGGCGACGATCCGGGGCTGATGACGCCATCGATGGCGCAAACCTTTTTTCACGAGTTCGGGCATCTGTTGCATGGGATCTTTTCGGGACGGCAGCAGTATGCGGACCTCAACCGCCCGGAGTCTGATTTCATTGAGGCGCCATCGCAGCTGCTGGAGGAGTGGTACAAGAATCCGAAAGTTCTGCGGGGCTTCGCCAAGCACTACAAAACCAACGAACCGATTCCGGCTGAGATGGTCGAGCGCATGGTGAAGGCGGAACATTTCGGCGAGGCCGTGCTGACGAGGCGGCAATTGTGGCTGGCGAACATGGCGCTTGAGTACGAAGCGGGCGACGGCAAGCCGGATCTCGACAAGATTTCGAGCGACCTATTTACAAAATTCGTCGGCATCGATCTTCCGCCCGGCACGCATCAACAGGCCAGCTTCTCGCACTTAGGCAGCGCCGGTTATGCGGGCGCGTATTACACCTATCAGTGGTCGCTTGCGATTGCGAAGGATCTATTCACGAAGTTCGATGACGGGGACTTGCTGGATCCGGGGCCGGCGAAGCGGTATCGCGAGACCATCCTGAACGCGGGCGGCTCACAGCCCGCAGCGGAGTTTGTGGAAAAATTCCTCGGGCGGCCGTTTAATCTCAAGGCGTATCAGGCTTGGTTGCAGGCCAACTGATCGCGTCGTCGAGTCTATGCCCGCACGGACTCGCGGATTCCGATCCTAGGGCATCTGACGCAACCCGCAATCGAACCCCCGGCCTAAGCCGGGGGACTCCGCCGCAGTAACCACACCTCGTCACGGATTGCCGCAAGCGTGAACGGTACCCCCGCACTCGCGCGCGGGGTCCGATTGCGAATCGACTAATCTTACGGATGACCCCGGCAAATCGCGGCGCTAGAATGGCCGCATGGATACCGTCCAATATAATCTTCCGCAATCTCAAATTCCTAAAGCCTGGTATAACATTCAAGCTGATCTGACCACTCCGGCGGCGCCTCCGCTGCATCCTGGTACGTTGCAGCCTCTGGGACCCGACGACCTTGCTCCGCTGTTTCCGATGAGCCTCATCTTGCAGGAGGTCAGCACGGAGCGCGAAATCGAAATCCCTGAAGAAGTCCGGCAGGTTTACGCGCAATGGAGGCCGTCGCCACTGTTCCGCGCGCGGCGGCTGGAGAAGGCGCTGGATACTCCCGCGCGCATCTATTACAAATACGAAGGCGTCAGTCCGGCAGGTTCGCACAAGCCGAACACCGCGATCCCGCAGGCGTTTTACAACAAGCAGGCAGGCACGAAGCGGCTTTCCACCGAGACGGGAGCAGGGCAGTGGGGCAGTTCCCTTTCCATGGCGTGCCAGTTCTTTGGCCTCGAATGCAAGGTTTACATGGTGCGCGTCAGTTATAACCAGAAGCCCTACCGGCGCGCGCTGATGGAAACCTTCGGCGCATCGGTGACGCCTAGCCCCAGCACGGAGACCGAATCGGGCCGGGCGATCTTAGCCGAGCATCCGGATTCGAACGGCTCGCTGGGCATCGCCATTTCGGAGGCCGTGGAAGTAGCGGCGAAAGATCCGGACACGAAGTACGCGTTGGGCAGCGTGCTCAATCATGTGCTGCTGCACCAGACGGTGATCGGCCTGGAGGCGTTCGAGCAGATGGAGATGGCAGGCGACGATCCCGATATCATCGTTGGCTGCACGGGTGGCGGATCGAACTTCGCCGGGATCGCGTTTCCGTACCTGGGACGTAAGATCAAGGGGCAAAGCAAGGCGCGGGTGGTTGCGGTGGAACCCGCGGCGTGTCCTAGTCTTACCAAGGGAAAGTTCACGTATGACTTTGGAGACACCGCGCACCTGACGCCGCTGGTCAAGATGCACACCCTAGGCAGCACGTTCATCCCGCCGGGCATCCACGCGGGCGGCCTGCGGTATCACGGCATGGCTCCGCTGGTGTCGCATGTGATGGATCTGGGGATGATCGAGGCGACCTCCGTGCAGCAGCTCGACGCCTTCGCCGCCGGCATCCAATTCGCCCGGGCCGAAGGCATCATCCCAGCACCCGAAGCCAACCACGCCGTGGCCGGAGCCATCCGGGAAGCTTTGCGAGCGAAGGAGGAGGGCACCAAACCCGCCATCCTCTTCAACCTCTGCGGCCACGGCCACTTCGATATGCAGAGCTATATTGACTACCAAGCTGGGAAGCTGCAGAACTACGACTATCCCGCGGAAGAGATCGCCATGGCGCTGGCAGGGTTGCCGGCGGTGGGGTGATAGGGATTGACCTGTTGAGGCCGATGTTGTACCATCGACGGCCTATGCGATGCGTTGCGTTTCTCGGTACGTTTTTATTCGTAATCGCCGCCCGAGCAGATACTATCGAATTACGCAACGGACAGAAGGTCGAGGGCATACTTAAGCAGACGATAAACGGCAATGTTGTAGTCGAGGTTGCTGGACAATCGATCACTTTCGCAGTTGATAAAGTCAGAGCGATCTATTTTGGATCGTTAGCCGGAACTAGGTCGACTGCGCAGGCATGGACACCGGCTCTTGATGCCATCCGTGGGCTGAGATCTGTAGTGAAAGGCGGCGTGGCTTATCGCGATTATGCACCGCGGGTTCTCGATGCGAAGGTAATAGTCGATCGCTATTTGGGAACGAATGACGGCCCAGCAAAAGTTCGAAGTTCCATCAAGCTAGCGATGGATCTTTACGTACTTGCATCAAGAATTTGGAACGTCAAGATTGCCGACGGCGATTATGCTGCACTTGGCAAGGAATTGAAGACTAGTTTTACTGTTTCGGCGTGCGGCCCAGCGAAGCAGAGGGTTGGTTATGATGTCACTGCATCAAGCAAGCCTGAAAACGATGTTTCAACCCTCGGCGCGATTGGACGTGACTTTGCTGATCAGCCACAGCTTCTTTGGGGGTGCGCAGGAGACAAGGTGGCGGATGCTGAAAGTGCTGCAGACGCTCCATGAACGCAAGTTCACATAATATCTGTTATCGGCATAATGTCAGTACCGCCTAAATCAGTCCGGAATGCTCCGTCGAACCCTTCAATTGCAGCGCCCCTCGCACAGCGCTAACTAGTTCTCCTACGTTCGCTATCCGCACGAAATCGAATCCCGCCGCCTGGGCGCTGGTGACACCGGCATCGGAGTCTTCCACTACTAGTGGGCGCTCCGCTTTCAGGAGCTCGGCGGCGCGTATGTACGGGGCTGGCGAAGGCTTCAAGTGTTGGGCCTCTTTGCCGCAGACAAGTTCCACAAAATAATGGCGGATACCACGCGCGATGATGGCTGGTTCTATTTCTATTCTTGCACTTGAAGATACTACGGCTAACTTATAGTCACAGCTGAGTTCTTTGATCAACGTAGCCGTGTCCTCCCGTATGGGTGGCGCGGCGGCGACCCGGGTCCGAAAAAGCTCTTTCTTGCGCGGGTATTCAGCCCAAAGCTCGTCAAACGGAATGGGCGGCACGCGGGCTGCGGCGAGGCGGCGAACCAGGTCCTGGTCGGAGACGCCGACGAAGTCTCGGGCGAAGGTTTCCCACGTGAGGTGGTAGCCGAAGGGCTGGAGGATCTCGTTCCAGCACTGGCAGTGGATGGGCTCGGTGTCGGCCAGGACGCCGTCGAAGTCGAACAGGATGGCGTCGTAGGTGTTTTCCGATGACATAATCTGGATCAAAAGTTCGAGAGTTAGACTAGAATAGCGGGTACGATCATGCCGGACAACTACCAGCCAACAACGAAGCAAGATCTGGATCTTCTCCGCAAAGATGTCGCGGAGATGCACGATGACCTCGTCGAAAAGATGCGGGACATGCAGACGGAAGTGTTGCGGGCATTCCACGATTGGGCTCGGCCGGTTGAAATCAAGCTCCGCACGTTACCGATGATCGATGAGCGGCTTGGACTGCTCGAAGAACGCATCAGCCGGCTAGAGCGCGGCGAAAAACACCACTAATTCATGCCGCGCGGATGCGTGGCTGCGGGGCGAAGCCCCGCCCCACGTTGCCCGCTGGAACATTTTTCACGTTTCTTGTTGTCCCGCAGAGGCGGTCGAACCGGCGAACACGGTATAATTTTGCTTATGATCAACGCTACCGAGAAGATTTGGCGCAATGGGGAGTGGATTAATTGGAATGATGCAACCATTCACGTCCTTGCCCACGTAACCAGCTACGGTAGCTCAGTGTTTGAAGGCATCCGCTGCTACGACACGCCGAACGGGCCGCAGATCTTCCGCCTGCGCGACCATATCCGCCGCCTGACCGATTCGGCCAAGATCTACCGCATGGAGATGACCGTCGGCATCGACGAGATTTGCAAGGCTTCGGTGGAGCTGGTGAAGATCAATAAGCTGGAATCCTGCTACATTCGTCCGCTGGTGATTCGCGGTTACGGCGGGATGGGTGTTTACGCGAAGGATTGCCCGATCGACACCTACCTGGCGTGCTGGGAGTGGGGCAAGTACATGGGGCCGGAAGCCCTCGAAAACGGCGTGGATGTTTGCGTGTCCAGTTGGACCCGTCTGGCGCCAAATACCCTGCCCGCTATGTCGAAGGCTGGCGCGAACTACATGAATTCGCAGCTGATCCGCATGGAATCGGCGATCAACGGATACGCGGAAGGCATTGCGCTGGATGCTGCCGGTTACGTCAGCGAAGGCTCGGGCGAGAACATCTTCCTGGTGCGCGATGGCAAGCTGGTGACGCCTCCGCTGGGCGCCAGCGTCCTGCCGGGCATCACTCGCGAGTCGGTGATCACGATTGCTCGGGCGATGGGCTTCGAAGTGACGGAAACGCTGGTGCCGCGCGAAATGCTGTACATCGCTGACGAAGTGTTCTTCACGGGCACAGCGGCGGAGCTGACGCCGATCCGCTCGGTGGACCGCATTCAAGTAGGCGCCGGCAAGCGCGGTCCAATCACGGAAAAGATCCAGACCGAGTTCTTCTCCATCATCGACGGCAGGAAGCCGGACACGCACGGCTGGCTGACGCCGGTGAAGTAGAAGTCGCAGCGGCAACTACCCTGCTCCGGTTGCACGAAGAAATTCATCACCCCGCTCGCAAGAGCGGGGTTTTTCTTTGGATTGAATGTAAGTTGTGTGGAGTCCAGGCGCTCACGGGTGGGCTATGATTTGCGCTGGCCGAATTTAGAGCTATGATCTGAACGGTGATGCGCTGCTGTAGTTGTTGGAGTGCAATGACGGCTTTCCTTACAGGAAGAAAAGCCGCGTCGGAGGACCGGCCGGAGTGGGGCCGGTATCATTCGCACGGGCTGCAGCGCCTTCCGTCGGTGGTGGCGAAGGAGAGGGGCGCCACGGAAACTGTGCGAACGGTTCGGTTTGATTTCGCGGGAACCAGCTGGTGGCCACCTCCCCCGAGACTGACGCACTCGCCAGTTTCCCGCGAAAATCTGTATTGTTTGTACCAAGCGCACCATGGGGTGCGCCAGAGCCAGTCACATGTTTTCAACAATTGTTTCCCTCATGGAATCGTATACTTAGCAAGCACGCGTGTGGGAAATCTGTGTATAAATCAATTAGGCCATGAAATGTAGCGGACGGAACGCACTCACCGGCGAGTGGATCACGGTAGATTCGGGCGCAGGCGTCGCCATTCAGATGGTGGACCCCGTTCTCGAACGTCGCGATGCTTCGTCGCTGGTGGATTATCTTGCGCCAGGGTTCATCGATCTGCAGGTGAATGGATTCGCGGGCGTGGATTTTAATTCGCCGAAGACGCCGCACGCGGAGATCGAAAGAGCCACGCGCGCGATTCTTTCCACGGGCGTGACGCGATTTCTTCCCACCATCATTACTGGCGATCCCGAAGACATGCTGGCGGCTCTGCGTAATCTGGCCGAGGCGCGGGAATCGATCGACTGGGGCGAGGCGATGGAGGGTTTTCATGTGGAGGGTCCGCACATCTCCGCCGAAGATGGCCCGCGCGGTGCCCATCCGAAGCAATGGGTGAGGCCTCCTGACCCGGAAGAGTTCCTGCGCTGGTATGACGCGGCCGAGGGCAATATAAGGATTGTCACGCTGGCTCCGGAGTGGCCGGGCGCATGCGCTTACATTGAAGCGGTGACGCGGGAGGGCGTGGTGGCAAGCATCGGGCACACGCGTGCCACCGCGCAGCAGATTCGCGATGCCGTAGCGGCGGGGGCGACGATGTCCACGCACTTGGGCAACGGCGCGGGCAGCAAGACTCGTACTGAGGAGTTCATCACCGCGCAGGTCGCGGAGCCGCGATTGGGTGCGAGTTTCATTGTGGACGATCATCACCTGCCCGACGAGTTTCTTCATTGCGCGTTGGAGCAGAAGGGGCTGGACCGTAGCGTTCTGGTGACGGACGCGGTTGCACCGGCGATGTGTCCGCCAGGGGATTACCTGTTGGGCGTCGTCGAGGTGCAGTTACACGAAGGCGAGCGTGTGACGCTGCGGGGCGGGACCAGACTGGCGGGGTCGGCGCTGCGTATGGATCATGCCATCGGCAACGTGATGCGTCGTGGACGAGTGACTTTGGCGCAAGCCGTTATGATGGCGACAACGAACGCCGCGCGAGTGGGACGAATTCGCGGACGATTACGCGGGCTGCAACCTGGGGAACGCGCGGATGTGGTGAAGTTCCGCGTCGCCGAAGGACGCATTGTGGTGCGGGACGTTTATTTGGGTGGGACGAGGGTGAGCTAGTTCGACGCCCGCGCAATCGCTACCACCAATCCCTCAATCGTGTGCGGATCGGCTTCAACGTCGACGCGAAGACCAAGTTTGCGGGCGGTGGCAGAGGTGATGGGACCGATGGATGCAATCTTCACTCCGGTGAGCGCTTCTTTGCCCGCGGCTTCACCGCCCAATGCGGCGATCAGGTTCGTCACCGTAGAGGAACTTGTGAATGTCACCCAGTCCGGCCTCTTCTCAAAAGCCTCACGCGCTTTCGCTGGAGCGTCTTCGGGCATGATGGTGCGGTAGGCTTCGACGACGTCGACGATGGCACCGCGTTCCTTGAGCGCAATGGGAACCAAGTCGCGGGCGACGGCCGCGCGGGGTAGTAACACTCGCTTTCCATTGAGATTTTCGCCTGCAAGAGCATCCAGCAGGCTCTCAGCGACATATTCTTTCGGAAGGACGTCGACGCGAAGATGTAGAGCTTCAATGGCCGCTTTCGTCGCGGGGCCGATGGCGCAGATCTTTGCTTTCAGCGCGCGCAGATCGCTGCCGCCCGAGTGCGAGGCGCGGTCTAGCGCTTCGACGAAATGCCGCGTTCCATTGACGCTGGTGAAGACAAGCCAATCGTAGGTATTGAGTTTTGCAATTGCTTGTTCGAGCGAACTGGGCTCGGCTGCGGGAGCGATTTCGATCACGGGGACGAAAAGAACTTCGGCACCGAGCGCCTCCAATGGTTCGGCGAGCAGAGGCGATTGGACGCGGTCGCGCGTGACGACCACTTTCTTTCCGAAGAGCGGCAAGCGTTCGAACCAATTGAAGCGGTCGCGCAGGGAGACGACTTCGCCGATGATGATGGTCGCCGGTGGGCGAAGCTTCGCTTGCTCAATGAGTCCGGGCAACGTAGCGAGCGTTGCGGCGATGGTCTTCTGATCGGGACGTGTGGCCCAGCGCACAACCATTGCAGGCGTATCGGGTGAGCGGCCGTGGCGGATCAACTCCGCGGCGATGGCGGGAAAATTCATCAGGCCCATGAAGAGCACAATGGTTTCCGATGCCCCCACTTTGCTCCAATCGATGGCGTCTACTTTGTGGCCCGTAACGAACGTGACGGCCGAGGTGTGCTCGCGGTGGGTGAGAGGTACGCCGGTGTAAGCCGCAATGCCGAGCGGCGTGGTCACTCCGGGGACGATTTCAAAAGGAATGCCCGCGGCCGCAAGGGCTTCGATCTCTTCCCCGCCCCTGCCGAAGATGAACGGATCGCCGCCCTTCAATCGAACGACATTTTTCCCGGCGCGGACCTGCTCCACGAGCATCCGCGAAATTTCATCTTGCTGATACTCGTGATCGGCTCGCTTCTTGCCGACGTAGATGCGCTCGGCGTGCGGAGGGGCGAAGTCGAGCAGGCGGTCGGAAGCGAGATGATCGTGCAGAATGACGTCGGCTTGTTCCAGGACCTTCTTGCCCTTGAGCGTGAGTAGCCCGGGATCGCCGGGGCCTGCGCCGACTAGGTAGACCTTTTTCATCACGGACAATTAGTTTGCGGGAACCGCGTTCAAAATTTCACGCGCACCTGAGGCTAACAGGCGCGCACCGAGAGCCTTGCCGAGTGTGACGGGATCCGGTCCCGACATGCGGTCGCGAATCATCGACTTTCCATCCGGCGAGGCGACAACGGCGCGAAGGTCTAGGCCCATGTGATCGACGATGGCGTGCGCACCAATCGGCACCTGGCATCCGCCTTCGAGCGTCGCGAGCAACGCGCGCTCCGCGGTGACAGCAAGGCGGGTCGGTGTATGATCCAATTTCCCGGCAAAAGCGCGTCCCCAGCCTTCGTCGTTGCGCGTCTCAATCGCCAAAGCTCCCTGGCCCACGGCCGGGCACATCAACTCGGGATCCATTAAAACGTTAATGCGATCCGCCCAACCGAGGCGGCGCAATCCAGCGGCGGCGAGGATGATTGCGTCGTATAGACCTTCGTCCAATTTACGGAGGCGCGTGTCCACGTTGCCGCGCAAACTCTCAATTACGAAACCGCGGTTCAGCGAATGCAGTTGCGCCGCGCGGCGAAGGGAACTGGTGCCGATCCGTGCGCCGGGCTTCATCTGATCCAGAGGCTTACCGATCCAGGCGTCGCGCGGGTCTTCCCGTTCGGGGATGCCCGAAAGAATCAGACCATCGGGCAGCGCCGTTGGCATGTCCTTCAAACTATGCACGGCGAGATCGATGGAGCCATTCAACAGCGCTTCCTCGATTTCCTTGGTGAAGAGGCCCTTGCCACCCACTTGGGCCAGCGGAACGTCTGTGATCTTGTCACCGGTGGTCTTGATGATTTCAATGCGCGTCTCCGCGCCCATCTCACGCAGTCTGGCCTGAATATGATTCGCCTGCCACAGTGCGAGCTGCGACCCACGGGAGCCAATGACAATCTTCGGTGTACTCAATGTCTAAAGCGCGAAGCGCTATCCTTCCCCTAGACGGAACAGCTTTCGAATTGTGGCCGTCAACGTGAGGCCTTCGGGATCGTTGGCCTTCCTGCGAAGCTCAGTGATCGGCGTGTGCGCGATTTTGTTGACGATGCCGCGCGTGATCGCTTCGATGGCTTCTTCCTGTTGCGGTGTAAGCTGGCCGAGCTTTGCGCGCATCCGCTCCACTTCGCCGGCTCGAACGCGCTCCAGTTGTTCCTGCAATCCAATGATGGTGGGCGTGACTTCGCGCGTCTTCAAGCGCAGCATCATGCGCTCCACTTCTTCGGCGATGATCTCTTCGGCCTGCTCCGCTACGGTGTTGCGCGATTGCAGGTTCGATTTGACGACGCGGTCCAGGTCATCGATGTCGTAAAGGAAGACGTTGTCCAGCTTGTTGACTTCCGGTTCAATGTTGCGCGGCACGGCGATGTCGATCAAAAACATCGGGCGGTTGCGGCGGCGGCCGATGACGCTCTTCATTTGATCCTTGGTCAGGATGTAATGCGTGGCGCCGCTGGAGGCGATCAAAATATCGATTTCGGGCAACGCGTCAAAATAACTTTCGTAATCGACTACGTGCCCGCGGAACTCTTCGGCCAAGGCATCTGCGCGAGAGCGCGTGCGGTTGGTCACCAGGATATCGGCGACACCGGCACGGCGCAGATGGCGCGCGGCGGATTCGGCCATTTTACCGGCTCCCACCAGCAGCACCTTCTTGCCGACTAACGAGCCGAAAATATCGCGGGCGAGTTCCACCGCGGCATAGCTGACAGAGACTGCGTTCGATCCAATTTCCGTTTCCGTACGCACGCGCTTGGCAACGTTAAAAGCGCGCGTCATCACCAGATCCAGGAATCCATTCACTGCGCCGTGCTCTTTGGCAAGCGCGTAGGCGTTCTTCAATTGGCCAAGGATCTGCGGCTCGCCCACCACCATGGAATCCAGGCTGGAGGCGACGCGGAACAGATGGCGGATCGCCTCGGGTCCGTTGTAGTTGTAGAGATAGGGCGATACCCAGCCGGGCTCCACGCGACGTGTTTCGGCGATGAACTGCTGCACGGCTTCCTGTGGATCGCTTTTCTCATCCGCGGTAACGGCGATCTCCACGCGATTGCAGGTGGAAAGAATCATCCCCTCGATCATGCCTGGACGCGAGCGCAGATGGTCCAGAGCTTCGGGGAGACCCTTCTCCTCAAAAGCCAAACGCTCGCGCACTTCCACCGGCGCGGTGTGATGGCTTAGACCTGTGAGAAGCAGCTTCATCGGGGGAACTCTAGGGGGTCAGGGCCGGCCTCAATCCGGAATGCGCGATCCACGTCAGTGCGCCGCAGCCAAGCACCACCAGCGCCATCACCGCGGCTTTGCGTCCACGCCAACCGGCCGAGGCACGCATGAAAATCATCAGAAGGCATAATCCCCAAGTAATGAAGGATAAAGTGATGCTCGCGTTTCCAACCCAGCTGGTACCCAGTTCAATAAAGGCCCAGAGCACACCTAGAATAGCGCCCAGAGTGATGAAAACGAATCCAAAGCCAAGCGAGCTGCTGATAAGGTTGTCCAGCGTCCCAAGCGGCGGGAGCTTTTCGAACATCGCGGGATTGTTCTTACTCTTCAAGCGGCGTTCCTGCACTAAGTAGAAAACGGAAGAAACCGCCGTTAGCAAAAGAGCCGCGTAGCCGGCCAGTACCAGAACGATGTGCACCAGCAGCCAGGCATCGCGGACGCGAACGTCGGTCCAGGCAGTGACGGGCTTTTGCATGCTGCCCACAAGAGTCATGAAAAAGATCAGTGGGAAAAGCGGTACGGAGGTACTGGCGAAATGGTAACGCCAATCGACGAACAGAAACACGAGCCCGATGAGGAACGCACAAACGCTGAGAGAACCGTAGAAGTTGTCGAGGGGAAGGCGTGCTTCGGAGCGCGCCAGTTCCACAATGGCGACACCATGCAGCACCACGCCGACGCGGAACGTGGTCAGCGCGAACCCGTAAAATCCCTGCGACCGGTTTGAGATGATCAACAGCGAGTGCGCCAACCCTATGGCGTACAGAAGGGCCGCCGCGCGGAGCCAGAATATGCTGGAGTCCAACATGCTTCTTTTCTTTATTCTACGTCCTATCCGGTCGGCGCGTCGCTAAGGACGGAACCGGGGGCCCTTTTGCCCATCGGATGTCTTATGGATTTCAATAGGGCCAGCTTTTCAAAATGGCCGATTCCATTGGATAAAGTCGCTCGCAAAGCTGCCGATGTAGAGAACTGTGGGCAGGTTGGCAAACATAACGGGGCGTTCAAGATGAGGTTTGCGCCGGCAAATCGAGTCTTTCCCACTGCTTCGACCGCCTATGACCATGGGGCCAGTGCCCTTTCGCGCTTGGCGCGTCGAAGGTAGTGCATTCATTTCCGCACGATCCGGGATTTGGAATCGATTACACATCAGGAGCATCCATAAGTATGGCACTCGGGTTGCACGAGGAGCTGTGGAGAGGCCAAGCAGGAAGGCCTCTTCGGGGTACGAGAAAGGCGGCAAATCCTATGGTTAGGCTGAACATCCCGTTGGACCCGGCCAGAACCGGACGAGACGCGGTGTCGCTGGAGGGCAGCCTCCGGCGCATGATCGTTGGACAGGATGAGGCGATTGACCAGATCGTCAACATTTACCAGATGCACCTGACGGGCATGAGCGCGCCGGGTCGTCCGATTGGGAACTTCTTGTTCCTCGGGCCTACCGGCTCGGGCAAGACCCGTATTGTGGAAGCCACCGCCGAAGCGCTGCTGAAGAATCCGCGCGCGGTCATCAAGATCGATTGCGCTGAATTTCAGCACAGCCATGAGATTGCGAAGCTGATCGGTTCGCCCCCAGGATACCTGGGGCACCGGGAAACGCATCCGCTACTTTCTCAGGAAGTTTTGAATCAGTATCATACGGAATCGATGCGGCTTAGCTTCGTTCTGTTTGATGAAATCGAAAAGGCCTCCGATGCCCTTTGGAACCTGTTGCTGGGCATTCTGGACAAGGCCACATTGACGCTGGGCGACAATCGCAAAGTCGATTTCTCACGGGCCATGATCTTCATGACCAGCAATCTGGGCGCGTCGGAAATGAGCGCACTGATGGCTCCGAAGCTTGGCTTCGGTGCGAGAGCGGCTCGCGAAAAGATGGCCACGGGCGAAGTGGACGCCGGCATGGGCGAAAAGCTCGCGCGCAGCGGCGTGGAAGCCGCTCGGCGCAAGTTCACGCCGGAGTTCATGAACCGGTTGGATAAGATTGTTACCTTCCAGCCGCTGGGCACCGACCAACTGCGCAAGATTCTGGACATCGAACTGAACCTTGTTCAGCAACGCGTGTTCAACACGTCGCCGGATCGTGCGTTCGTCTTCACGCTCTCCGATGCCAGTAAAGATTACTTGCTGGCTGAGGGTACGGATGTAAAATATGGCGCACGCCATTTGAAACGCGCCATTGAACGCCTGCTGGTGCAGCCTATGTCGAACCTCATCGCTACCGAACAAGTGCGAGGCGGAGATTGGATTCGCGTGGATCTCGACGCGCAAGCGACCGCGCTGAGCTTCTCGCGCGAAGCCGAAGGACTTCCGGTTGGCGAAATGGCGAGGCTCGTAGACAACTCCCTCACGCTTCCCGCGATGGCGGCGAGCACGGGAGTGCCGGTGGAACCCGCGAAGATTCAAACGGCGCGCAGTTCAAAGCGCAGCTGACAAATCAGCAAGCCACAGAAGACCCCGGAGTGTACGATGCTCCGGGGTTTTTCTTTGTTTGCAAGCACCGCTGCCGGTTCAAATGCAGTGGCTGAGATTCACCAACTGGTGCCGCCCTTGCACCACCTACGGCAAACATCGTACGCGATGAGTCCCTGGTGGCGAAATCTTGAAAAATCGACTGGGAACATAACTATCGCCCCATGGACTCGTGCTAGCGTAATCCCATGCGATCATTGCTCGGAGGAATTTCCTTCTCTATTCTTGCGTTCTGTTTCGGCGGCGCGGCGCTCGAAGCGGCACCCGTCACCTGGTATCTCAATGGCGTCACCTTCGATGACGGCGGAAAGGCGTTCGGGTCGTTCGTTTACGACGCGGACACAAACACGTTCTCTGCGATTAACATTACGTCGACCAAAGGCGGAATCGGGAACGGAAGAGCGTATACGACCTACCTTACAGCGTACGGTTCAAGCACACACTTCGATGCGGTAACCGCTTTACCTGTCGTGCCGTCGACGACCGGGTTTATCGACTTTGAGCTCACATCAACCATGACGAACGCGGGTGGGACGATTTCCATCAAGATCAGTGGACCCGTAACGCTTGAGGGCATCTGTGGGGATGCGTCGTGTAGTGGCTTGCAACCAGTTCGTTCTTTCTCGAGCGGCAGCATCACTGCGGCGGCACCGACCACAAAACGCACCTGGTACCTGAGTGGCGCGCGGCTCAGTGACGGAGGCCTGGCGTTCGGGTCGTATGCCTTTGACAGCGCGAATAACACCTTTTCGGACTACAACATTACAACGACGCCAGGAACCGCGGTGGCTACCGGCACAACCTATTCGACGCCTCATCCAGGAATTGCTGGAAGTGCCTCAGACACGAAGGCCATCTCTACACCAACCACTTCATTGCAAACCAAATATATCGGATTTAGTTTGGCCAACCCGATGACTTCCTCTGGCGGCACGATCACGATAATCAGTGGTGGCGCCGAAGCTCAGTGTGCAATCAATTCGTGCCTTAGCGTCTCCGGTTTACGCACCTTCGTCGGGGGCTCTGTCACCACAAACGCTCCCGTAAACAACACCAAGATCCTCTCCCAGTTCGCCGACGGCGGCGGCTTCACCAATACCATCGTTCTAACCAATCCGACTGGGTACGATGTTCCTTGTTTGGTCACGATGCGAAAGGACGACGGCAGCGCGCTGGCTGTCTCCTTGAATGCCGATACGGCGGCTTCCGTTCGCACTGTGGTTGTGCCCGCGCATGGCGTCAAGTTCCTGGTTTCCTCGGGCACCGGTTCGGCGCAAACGGGATGGGTGCAGGTGGACAACGCTTCACAGATCGGCGTGATGGGTACCTACCGGCTACGTCTGAACGGCTTTCCGGACTCCGAAGCAACGGTTGGCGGCGAGTCCCCGGGTAACCTCGGCTTCGGTATGCCGTTCGATGAAACGCAGGGTTTCAGCACCGGGTTCGCGTTGGTGAACCCCAGCAGGACGAGTTCCGCCGTTGCTAACTTCGTTTTCTACAACGAATCGGGCACGCAGATTTTTGCGGATTCCAGCACAACGCTCGCGCCCAGCGGACACACATCCTTCATGATTCGCGATCGCTTCCCCGCAGTCGGGAACGCTCGTGGTGTGGTCCGTTTATTCTGGGGCTCGCCCAGTACGCCGGTATTGCCGATTCAGGGATTCGTTGGCCTCGGCTTGCGCGTGAATCCGAGCGGAACGTTTACGTCGCTGGGAGTGACGGCACAGTAAGAACGTCAACTTCGTAACAACGAAAAAGCGGCTGGCGGAGAGTATCCGCTAGCCGCTTCTTTTTGATGATTGACTTTGTGTGCTACGAAGGCGCCTAAGCAGCGCACTCGCCGCGGCCCAGCTGCAGGCTGTAGGCCACGTCGTCGCCCCAGTCTTGGAACATCTCGGGAACGTCCATCGGAGGCTTCTGCAAATCAGCAAGCAGCGTACGGAACGTTTCCACCTTGTGACGGATTACATACTGTCGGAAGGACTCGCCTTCCAAGCGGGTCTCACGGTAGTGACCGAGAACGCGCTGTACGGCCACCGGAGCCAGACGCGCCGGGATGCTCTGGATCTGCATGCCGAACTCGTGAACCGTTCCGCCCAGCAGCATCTGGTAGTGCGGCACTTCACGCTTTCCATCCGGCGTGTCTATCTTGCGGGCATTGCCATAGAAGCCGATGTCGGCGATCCAGTGCTGTCCGCAGGAATTCGGACAGCCGCTGGAATTCACGCGCAGCTTCCGAACCAGCGGATCGGTTTCCTGCTTCAAGACATCGGTCAGCGCCGCGCCCAGACCCATGGTCTTCGTCAAGCCAAGGTTGCAGCTATAAGCACCAGGGCAGCTGATCGGGTCAGCCACTTCATCGGCGCCGCCGCGTGCAAGGCCCAGTGTGCTGAGAGCGCCGTAGACACGCTTCAGAGCGCCGTCCGCCACCCAGCCGAAGATCGCATTCTGGTTCATCGAGAAACGCAGGAAGCCGTCGGCGGCCTGATCTGCAATGTCCGCAAGGCCGCGCATCTGGTCGCCCGACAGGTTGCCCTGGGGCACGGTCACCGTGACAATCGAGTAGCCCTTTTGCTTCTGGGGCATTGCGTTGGTGGCGCGCCATGCGTTGAACTCCGGCGTGTTCTGTTCCCACACGGGAAGCAGATCGCCGTTACCCAGAGGAGGCCGCTCCGTCTTGAAACCGCCGAAATTCTCCGGAACGGAATCAGGCATCGGAATGCCGCCGTTCTTGAGGATGTCCTGATACTGTTCTTCGATGGTGTCGCGCAGCCAATCGAAGCCGCGCTGGCGAAGCACGAACTTCAGGCGCGCCATGTTCTTGTTCTTGCGGTTGCCGTGGATGTTGAAGACGCGGATCACGGCTTCAATGCGGCGGACCAGATCGTCGGCCGGAATGAATTCGTACAAAACCTTCGATTCCGTGGGCAGAGCACCCAGGCCGCCAGCGACGGTCATGCGGAAACCCTTCACACCTTCGACGATCACGGCACGCAGGCCCACGTCATTGATGGTGGTGGCGATGCAATCTTCCGGGCAGCCGGTGAAGGCGATTTTGAACTTACGCGGCAGACTGTCGGTGAGGTCCTTGTGCAGAAACGCGAGAGCCACGCGGCGCGCGTAGGGCTGGACGTCAAACGGCTCTTCCGGGTGGATACCCGCCAGCGGGCAAGCCGTGACGTTGCGAACCGTGTTGTAGCAAGCTTCGCGCGTGGTCAAACGGACATCCGCCAGTTTGTGCAGCAGATCGGCCACCTGGCCCAGCGGCACAAAGTGATACTGAATGTTTTGGCGAGTGGTCAGGTGGCCTTTGCCGCCCGCAAATTGGTCGGCCACCGCCGCCATGTTCCGCATCTGCTCGGAAGTGAGCAAGCCGCCGGGAACCTTGGTGCGGATCATGTGCACGCCTTCCTGGCGCTGGCTGTAAACACCGCGGCGGAGGCGCTGGGGACGGAGATCGTCGTCGGTAATCGTGCCGGCGAGCCTGGCATCAGCAAACGAACGGAACTGTTCAATGTCCTCGCGGACCGTTTTATCGTATTCCTGTTCAAGGAGTTGCTGTTGCGTGATGGCGTCGGTTGTGGACATAGGCCCCTTTCTCTATCGAGATTACCATGCTGAGCGATGGATCGCCCATAGACCGATCGGCAAACGTTGCCTGGATTGCCAAGAGGAACAAAACCAACGATGCGCCGAAGCTCGGCCCTAATCCTACATGTTACACTGCGGCTTGCCGCCAAAGCGAGACACTTCCAGCGACACAACGAAATCCCGCCTTAAACGGTCGAAAGCGAAGCCTACGCGGCGCGGAAGCCTGCGCGGCGGCGTGCGCTTCCTGGTAACGCTCTGTTTCGCTGTGTACTTCGGGCTACATGCCGTTTGGGCGGTCGCACTGCTGGGGCTGAGGTTTATTGACCCGCCGACGACGGGGGTGCAGGTCCAGAGGCGAGTGGAATCGTGGTTCCCGCAAACGCGCTGGAAGAAGCTTCCCTATAAAAAGAGGCAGCAGTTCGTTCCCTTGGAAAAGATCTCGATCGAGATGCAGCACGCGGTGATCGCCTCGGAAGACGGCAACTATTACAAACACCACGGCGTCGATTGGACCCAGGTGCAAAAAGTAGCCGAGCAAAGCGCTGAAAAAGGGAAAGTAGTTCGGGGCGCGTCCACCATTGAGCAGCAGTTGGTGAAAAACCTTTTTTTCACGACGCACCGCAATCCGATCCGCAAGGCGTTCGAATACACGCTGGCGCCGTTGGCGGACACGATTCTTGGCAAACGCCGGGCTCTGGAACTTTACTTAAATGTGGTTGAGTGGGGTCCTGGCGTGTGGGGCATTGAAGCCGCGGCGCAGTATCACTACCACACGACGGCCGCAAAATTGAATCGGGATCAGGCGTCGCGGCTGGCCGCGTGCCTCCCCTCCCCTCGTCGCTATCGCCCCGTGATCATGAACGACTTCAGTGCCAGCATCCAGGACCGGATGCGGATGCTCGGCTGGTAGTCCGGCAGCGAAAAGACTTGCCTAGTTCGGGAACGTGACGGTAGGCGTCATCTGCCGGAAGATGGCTTCGTACTCCGTCAGCTTTGCCGTTGGAGCGGCCAGCACTACGTACCACAAACCTGCGTCGCGGGACACGGTATAAAGATACGCGGTTTGCTCCTGTTGATCGGAAGTCTTCATTGTGAGCTTCGTCAGCAGAGCCGGCTTGCCGCCAAGACTGAGGCGCGAGGGGCGCTCAGATTTCACCGTTGGGTCGCCCTTCTGCAGCCCCTGCACGAATTCGTTGGTGCTGGTATCAAGATTGACCGAGGCGGCGCCGGCCTGTGGAACGTAGTAATCGATCATCGCTCCGGCGATCAGTTCCGTGCCGCCGTTCTGAGCTTTCAAGATGCCACCCTGCTGCGGAACAAGGTAAAGGCTTCCGCCTCCCTCCTGGAGCATGCCCGCCTGCCATGCACCCGGATAGGCGATGGCGAATCCGTTGGCCGGATAGTCTTTGAAACCCGAGGGAATATCCGTGCGCGGCTGCGCTCCTTGCTTGGTCTGTAGCAGAGCCGCCGGTTTCGGTTTCGGAGGAGGCAAACTGGCAACCACGGTCTTGACGCGAGGGAATTTTCCGGTGGTGTTCGGATAATCCTTTTTGGGATAAAACTTGATGTCTTCGGAGACATACTGCACGCGGTTCCCAGAGGCCGGATGAGAAGAGAGCCACAACTGCAGCCCCTTCGGCTCAGCCCCGGCCCCGGCCTGCGCGGCCAGTTTGTCAAAGAAGGTCGCGAGTCCAATCGGATTGTATCCGGCGGCGGCCATCATGCGCGCACCGTTCAGGTCAGCGTCGCGTTCGAAGCCCCGGGAGAATTTCATCAGCACGGATTGCCCGCCGATACCAACACCCAATGCCGCACCCTGGCAGACAATTCCGCACTGTCCATTTGATCCACCAAGAGCACCCACCGCGGCGCCCAGTGCTCCAAACAGCGTCCCCCAGGTCTGCTGCTTGCTCATCTGCGCGGCGCCGTGCCGTAACGCAACGTGCGACATTTCATGCGCCAGCACACCAGCCACTTCGCCTTCGTTGTCGGCGGCTTTAATCAATCCGGTGTGCACATACATAGGTCCGCCGGGGAGCGCAAACGCGTTGATGGAATCCTCGTTAACTAGCTTGAAGTAATAAGGATACGCATTCGCCTGCGGAGTTTTCGCCAGTTGCTGGCCGATTTGATTCAGCCAGCCTTCCACGTCGGCATTCTGGATGACTTCCATTTCGCGCTCGACCTGTGTAGCCGCTTCCTTGCCAATCTGGATCTCCTGATCCCGCGACATGGAGGTCTTCTGAATGCTGACTTGTTGCTGTTTCCCCTTCTGTGCCCAAACGGCAGATGGAGTAAGTAAAAGTGATGAGAAAAATCCAACAACAACCAAACGCCTCATTTGTCCTCCGAGGAATCCTTTAGACCGGCCGGCGATTCCTCCTCTGATTTTATCCCGGAACCCGAAATTCTGTATTGAAAGATACGGTATTCCTTGCATTGCCGTCACTTACCGCCGCTGTTACACTTCCCGTAGTGGTACCGGAAGCTAAACTGTCGCCTATTCCTGACGAGGTCCTCCTGGACCAGGTTCACGACGCGATTAATGCGACCGATGCCGCCGGGATTATCCATACGTGGAATTCGGGATCCGAACGAATCTATGGCTACACCGCGGAAGAGATCCTGGGACAGAACGTCGAGCTGCTGGTGTTCCCCGAAGACCGGGAGTGGCTGAGAGAAAACGTTATTCTTGCCGTTGTGGACAGGGGCCAGCTTCAGACAACGACGCGAAACCGGCGCAAGGATGGCACGGAGATTTACGTTGCTCTAAGGCTCAGCGTGGTACGGGATTCGAAGGGAAACGTCGCGCACATTATAGGATGCTCCAACGACATCACCGACCGGAAAAAAGCCGAGGATTCCTTACGCAAAGAGGTCGCCGAGCGGGAACGCGTACAGCATGCGCTTGCGGCCAGCGATGCCCGGTTTCGCTACCTTTTGGCGCAAAGTCCAGCTGTCATTTACAGCAGCAGAGCCTACGACGATTACGGCGCGACGTTTGTCAGCGAAAACGTGCAGCGCTTGTTCGGTTATCCGGCGAACGATTACCTGTCCGTTCCCGGGTTCTGGATCGACCATATTCACCCGGAAGATCGCGAAGCCGTGTTCAGCCAACTTGGACTGCAACTGGAAGCGGGAAAAACACTCATCGAATATCGTTATCTGCACGCGGATGGCACTTATCGTTGGGTTCGCGATTCCTCCGTGCTTATCAGAGATTCGGATGGACAGCATCTGGAGCTGGTTGGACACATGATGGACGTGACCAAAGAACGCGAGGCTCGCGAAGCCCAACTGGAGCATGAGCGTTTGCAGTTTTTCTCGGAAGCGTTGCTCTCGGCGCAGGAAGAAGAGCGCAAACGTATTTCGCGGGAGTTGCATGACGATCTGAACCAGCGATTGGCTTCCCTGATCATGGAGATGGGGCTGCTGGGCAGGAAGCCCCCCAGAACGCCAGAAGCCGCGATTCAAATCTGCGACGGACTCAAAGCGCAGGTTGCCGATATTTCCGATCAGGTTCGCCGCATCGCACTCCAATTGCATTCCGCCGGCTTGGAACAATTCGGCTTGGCTACGGCGCTGGGACACGAGTGTCTGGCCGTGGCGGACCGGGCACACATTCAAGTGCACTATAAGACCGGCGGCGTGCCGGAAAAGTTGCCGGACAATATCTCTCTCAGTTTGTACCGGGTCGCACAGGAATGCCTCCGCAATATTGTCAAACATGCAGACGTTACGGAGGCGCATGTAACCTTGTGCGGTGACGATCCGCGCCGGATCCGCCTGTGCGTGGAAGATAAAGGAAGAGGCTTTCTTCCAAAGCAGGCTCGGGATCGATTAACGCTGGGGTTGATCAGCATGACCGAAAGACTCCGCCAGGTAAACGGAACACTGACCATCGAGTCGGAGCCAGGAAAAGGTACACGGGTCGAGGCAAACGTGCCTTTTGAACACATACCCGTGTTGGGACAGTTGGACGAATGAAGAAAATCACAGTTTTGTTGGCGGATGACCATCGAATGTTTCTTGCGGGATTGCAAAAATTGCTCGAGGACGAATTCGAAGTAGTAGGCTCCGTCGGAGACGGCCGGGAACTCCGTGAAGCCGCTTTGCGATTGAAACCCGACGTAATCGTGGCAGATATTTCGATGCCGCTCCTGAACGGCATCGATGCGGTGCGATCCTTGCCTGCCGATGGGTGCACGTCCAAGGTTATTTTCCTTTCCATGCATGGCGACGCTTTATACCGGAGCGAAGCGATGCGTGCTGGCGGCGCCCGCTACATTTTGAAGCGCGATGCTCCCGATAAACTGGTGTCGGCGATCCACGAAACGGCCCGTGGGCTCTCGGATCCCTCGGATCCATCACAGGCTGCCGAAACAGTGGAAGCCGCTGAAACCAAGGGCATTACTCCGCGACAGCGCGAGATCTGGCAGCTATTGGCGGAAGGCCGCGCTCCAAAAGAAATCGCCACCATTGCAGGCTTGTCCGTTCGCACGGTAGAGTTCCACAAATACCGGCTGATGCAGCGCCTCAAGGTGCGCAGCGGCGCGGAACTGACGGTACTTGCCGTCAAGCATGGACTCGTCCACTAAGGCCTCCATCTTCCGATGGCGGTCCGTATCATACGGGTAGCTCCATGATTCCGCGGTAAATGAAAATTCACCCCGCCGGGGCTGTTTTCCTCACAAACTTCCAAGTATTTGGGCGATGGGGTCCTTCCAAAAGCGGTATTCGCGCGTTATGAAATTGCGGATTCGACACACTCCCGATGCCGTCGTGTTGCGCATAAGACACACCAGCCAAGAAAAAAGTGCTTTTTTATCATAAACCTAGGAGCGCCGGGGCACGTCTGTTACAATAACTTGCAGTTATCCGATGACGCTTCTCGGAGGTGCTTTTTGAGATTTGAGACGACGATTCAACGGCCAGTGGAAGCTTCTGGCGTAGGCCTTCATTCGGGTGTACCGGTTCGTATCCGGATTCTTCCCGCGCCGCCGTCCACTGGTATTGTTTTCGTCCGTACGGATCTGGAGCGTTTTCACATTCCGGCAAGCTGGCGTTACGTGCAGAAGGTTAGCTACGCAACCAGCCTGATGCGACAGGGTGTGCTGATTTCGACCACCGAGCATCTGCTGAGCACCTTCTATAGCATGGGCATTGATAATGCCTACATCGAGATCGATAACCTCGAAGTGCCTATCCTGGACGGCAGCGCTAAACCCTTCGTTGAACTGATTCAGGCCGCGGGAATCCAGCAGTATCGTAAACGCAGAAAGTACCTTCGGATACGCAGGCCGGTTTCCGTGGAAGGCGGCGGCAAGCGCATCACGATTTTGCCCGCCGACCGTTTCCTGCTGACCTGCGATGTTTTCTTCCCGCATCCTATGGTGGGCCGGCAGGCGATGGAAGTGGAAGTGACGCCTGAGCATTACGCGGAAGCGATCGCTCCGGCGCGCACATTTGGCTTCGATTACGAATTGGATCAGATGCGCAACATGGGGTTGATCCGCGGTGCGTCGCTGGATAACGCCGTTTGCTTCACTCGTGATTCTATTTTGAATCCCGGCGGATTGCGTTTTGTGGATGAATGCTGCCGCCACAAGACGCTGGATCTGATTGGTGATTTGGCGTTGATTGGCAAGCCCCTGCTCGGCCACGTCATAGCGGAGAAGGCCGGCCACGCGATGCACTTTGCATTGGTGAGCAAAATCATGTCGGACCCGACGCTGTACGAAATCATCAACTTCGATCAACTGGCCACGCGCGTTGTTCACGCGCTGGTCTCCTAAGGCGGCATCTTTACTTCAGGCGGGCTCTGCGATCCGTGCGGCAATCAAACACGCATATCTGGTTGTTGTCGTTCGTCCTCGTGGCCTTGCTTGCGTCGGCGATCCATCCGTTCGACCGTACGACGTGGATTCTCGAAGTCTTTCCCATTATTCTCACGGCACCACTTCTGATTTGGCTGTGGATGCGTCCGGAGCCAGCTCGCCTGCGGTTCACCACGCTACTGAATACCTTGATTGCGCTGCATGGATTGATCCTGATTGTGGGCGGGCACTACTCGTACGCGGAGGTTCCTCTGTTCAATTGGCTGCGCGATCAGCTTCACATGGATCGGAACTATTACGATCGCGTGGGACATTTTGCGCAAGGTTTTGTACCGGCGATGGTGGCGCGCGAGGTACTCTTGCGGAAGACACGAGTGGAGCGGGGGGCGGTGCTTACGTTTCTTTGCATCTGCATCGCTATGGCAATTTCCGCATGGTATGAGATTTTAGAATTTGTATCCGCGAGAACACTGGGGGATTCCGCGGAACACTTCCTTGGCACGCAGGGCGATATGTGGGATACGCAGTGGGACATGACGATGTGCTTCTTGGGGGCACTGGCCGCGATGGCATTCCTGCCGCGCTGGCAGGACCGTCAATTGACCGCACCGGATCGTAAAGCATGAAGCGCGCGCTACCGAATCTATTGACCAGTCTGCGACTGGTCGCGGCGCCGTATGTGTTCTACCTCATGCTGAAGGGCCGGTACTCAGAGCTGATTCCGCTCTTCATCGCGATCGCGATCACGGATGCGCTGGACGGTTACCTGGCCAGGTTGTGGAATGTTCCATCGAGGATAGGCGCCTTTCTCGATCCGATTGCAGATAAGCTGCTGCTGAGCGGATCGTTCCTTTTTCTTGCGCTATCCGGCGGCATACAGACGTGGATCGCTCTGATTGTACTGAGCCGCGACGTTGGGATTTTGTTGGGAGCCCTGGTACTGTACCTGCGCGGCAAGCTACATGACTTCCCTCCCTCAACCACCGGGAAAATAAGCAGCTTTACGCAAATCCTTTTCATCTGTTTTCAGGTTGGTGCGTTGTCAGGTATTGCCGTACAGCCGGTTGCCGCCATTCTGCAATGGGCCGTGGCCGCCATGGCCGTGATCAGTGCCGCCGATTACGGCCGGCGCATGTGGAGCGATCCGCAATAAACGCGCGAAGATTCACCAAAAACGGCTTTGTTCTCAAGCTGACAGACCACACAGCGGTCTCTGAAGCGTCGGTTCACAAGATGCGCGGTGCATTCAAAGCGCGCCAAACACGCCCCGCGGCGATTCGGTTTTCCTCCGGCCTGGACGAATCCAGCCTAAAAGCCTACAGGTCCTTTACTTACAAGCAAATACGTGCTACTCTCAAAGAATTCATGCGCACAGTCGACCTGATTCACCGCAAGCGCGACGGCGAAGAACTGTCGTCGGAAGAAATTGCCTTCCTCGTTGATGGCTACACCAACGGTACGATCCCTGACTACCAGGCGTCCGCTTTCCTCATGGCTGTTTTTTTCTCCGGCATGACGGACCGCGAAGTCAGCGCCCTCACGGAACGGATGATGCAGTCCGGTTCGACGGTAGATCTATCGTCAGTGCCTGGCGTTAAAGTCGATAAGCATTCGACGGGCGGCGTCGGAGACAAAACGAGTTTGATTGCATCGCCGCTCGCTGCAGCGGCAGGTGTGACGGTTCCGATGATTTCGGGCCGCGCGCTCGGACACACCGGTGGCACGCTGGACAAACTGGAATCGATTCCGGGATTCCGCACGAATCTCACCATCGACGAATTCCGCGCGCAGTTGATTCAACACAAGCTGGCATTCATCGGGCAGACTCCAGAGGTCGCGCCGGCGGATGGTAAGTTCTACGCGCTGCGTGATTCCACGGCAACGGTGGAGTCCATTCCGCTGATCGCTTCGTCGATTATGTCGAAGAAGCTGGCCGTGGGCCTGGACGCTCTCGTTCTGGATGTGAAGGTGGGCTCCGGCGCGTTCATGAAGCGCCAGGTGGATGCGCGCCGTCTCGCACAGATGATGGTGGGCATCGGCCGCCGCATGGACAAACGCGTCACCGCGTTGATCACCGACATGAACCAGCCGCTCGGCTACGCTATCGGCAATGCTCTGGAAGTGATGGAAGTTTCTCAGACGCTGCAGAATGCGGGTCCGACGGATCTCACTCGTCTGTCGCTAGAACTGGCAGCGCGCATGATTCACCTGGGCAAGATTACGGCAACGCTCGAAGAAGCGCGGGAACTGGCGCAGTCGAAGCTGCTGGACGGCTCAGGCTATCGCAAATTCAAGGATGTGATCGCGGCACAGGGCGGCAACCCGCAGGTGCTGGACCGCTTCGAATTGCTGCCGAACGCAACCGGCGCACGCGAAATCAGCTCGCCGCGCTCGGGTTATGTGACGGCCATTGACGCCGAATACATCGGCCAGGCGTCCTCCATGATTGGCGCGGGCCGTGACACCAAGGAAGACGCGATCGACCCTGCGGTCGGCGTGATCCTCGAAGTGAAGGTTGGCCAGAAGGTGGATGCGGGCGGCGTGTTGTGCCGCTTGTATTACACGCGCGAAGACAATGTCGACGAAGCTGCACAGCTCGTTGAAGATGCATTCCGTATCTCGGCGACCCCTCCGGATGGGCGCGAGCTGATTCTCGAAGTCGTCGGCTAAGTACCGACACTCTTCATGGAACGATTCACGGGCCTCCTAGGGCTAGTCGTGATCCTGAGCGTGGCGTATTTGTTTTCGAACAATCGCCGTGCGATCCAGCGACGCGTCATCGCATGGGGATTGTGCTTGCAGTTTGGGTTCGCCTTCCTGGTGTTGAAGACGAACTTCGGCGAAGTATTCCAAGCCATCGGCCGCGGCGTCAATCACATGATTGAGTACTCGGCCGAAGGCAGCAAATTCCTCTTCGGCGATAAGCTGGGCGCGGTGAACGATCAGTTCGGCGTCATCTTCGCCTTCCAGGTCTTGCCCATTATCGTTTTCATCGCGTCATTCTTCGCCATCCTCTATTACTTGGGTGTTATGCAGCTGTTTGTGCGCGGCATGGCGGTGGTCATGCAGCGCGTCATGGGAACCAGCGGAGCGGAATCGATGAACGTGGCCGCCAGCATCTTTATGGGCCAGACCGAAGCCCCCCTGACGATTCGTCCCTTCCTTGAGGGCATGACGATGAGCGAACTATTCACGGTGATGACCAGCGGCATGGCGCACATCTCGGGTTCGGTGATGGCGGCGTATGTACTGATTGCGCACGTGGAGATCCGGCACATGCTGACCGCCGTGATCATGACCGCGCCCGCGACGCTGATGCTCGCAAAAATGCTGATGCCGGAAACCGGGAAGCCGGCAACGGCAGGCAGCGTGAAGATCGATGTGGAAAAGCCCGGCGTGAATATTATTGACGCGGCGGCGCGTGGAGCTTCCGATGGAATGCAGCTTGCGATTAATGTGGCCGCGATGCTTATCGCATTCCTCGCCCTCATCGCCATGCTGAACGGCATCTTGGGCGCGATTAGCGGCATCCCGGGAATGGGCTGGTTGCCGGTATCGATGCAAGCGATTCTCGGCAAGGTATTCGCACCGATCGCCTGGCTGCTTGGCGTAAGTTGGAAAGATGCCTCGGCCATTGGCAATCTTCTGGGAACGCGATTGATCCTCAATGAATTCGTCGCTTACGTGGACCTAGGTAAGATCGCTTCACAATTGGATACGAAGTCCTTTGTGATTGCCACTTACGCGCTGTGCGGATTTGCGAATCTCAGCTCCGTCGCCATTCAAGTGGGCGGAATTGGAGCGCTGGCGCCTTCGCGGAAATCGGATCTGGCTCGGCTGGGATTGAAAGCCGTTGCGGCAGGAACCATGGCGAATTTTATGTCAGCTTGCATTGCGGGCATGTTGGTATGAGCACAAGCAAAAATCCTATCGGAGTGGTTCTCGGCAGCGGCCTGGGCGCATTTGCCGATAGCCTGGAAGACGCGTTCGATACGCCCTACAGCGCGATTGCGGGTTGGCCGGAATCGACTGCGGTGGGCCACGCCGGCAAGCTGGTGACGGGCCGCGCGCAGGGGCGCGATGTAATTGTGCTTTCGGGCCGTGCGCACCTTTACGAGGGTTACTCGCCGCAACAAGTCACCTACGGCATTCGCGAACTGCAGCGCCGGGATGTCAAAAGTGTCATCGTGACCAATGCCGCGGGCGGCATTCACTTGAACTACAAGCCCGGCGATCTGGTTCTGATCTCCGATCAAATCAATCTTACCGGCATGAATCCGCTGGTGGGCCGCAACGACGATACATTAGGTCCGCGCTTCCCCGATATGAGCGACTCTTATTGCACGGAGTACCGGGCCAAAGCGAAAAAGGCTGGTGAAGCGATGGGGCTGAAGCTTCAGGAAGGCGTTTACGCCGGACTGCTGGGGCCCAGCTTCGAAACGCCGGCTGAGATTCGATACTTGCGCGCCATTGGCGCGGATCTGGTGGGCATGTCCACCGTGATGGAAACAATCGCCGCCAATCACGCGGGAATGAAAGTGCTGGCCATCTCTTGCGTCACGAACATGGCCGCCGGAATTCTTCCGCAGAAGTTGGGCCACGAAGAAGTAATGGCCACAGGCGCCCAGGTTCGCGACACGCTGATCCAACTCTTGAATGGTTTGATACCGCTGCTCGATTAGCGCGGTTCGCCGGCTACGCCGCTTTCGTTCGCAGGCGGATATCGACAATCGCGGACGTCACGACAACGCCATCGAAGCTCGGATGGTGAAATTCCAGGTGCATCCCGCGCCCCAGGTACGCGGTTTTCAGCATGGATCCGCCCCAGTTACATCCATGAATGCGCACCAGCACGGGCTCCGGACAATATTGTGGATGGCCGGAGATCAGAGCCTCGCCATTGCGCCGGATGATGAGAGCGTAGCAGCGGTTGCGTGTTTCCACTTCAAGCGTACTTTCGTCCGGAAGGTCGCGAAGATAGACGCCGCCTTCAATCTCGCTGCGGATGATGTTTCCGTTGACGTCGTCGCTAAGATTGCGGTGAGGGACAAACACAGTCCAACTCCTGATTCCATTCTACCGACGTTTCGTCATCAAAGTGCAACAATCGCAAAAGGGTGAGGACCTTGGATGCCGCCGGAATCCACTTTACAATGAGAAGAGTTTCTCCAGCGCCTTGATTCCCGCAAAGAACGGTTAAGCGACAATCCCGTGACCCATCCCGCGGTTCGAGATCTATTTCATACACTGAGCCGCCATCCGGCGTTTCAGGAAGCGGTCGCGCGCCTGCTCCGGCACGACGAGGAACCCGTCGCGCTCTCCGGTCTCACTCCCGCGGCAAAAGCACTCTACCTGGTGTTGTTGTGGCAGTTGACCGAGCGGCCTATCCTACTGATCACCGGCGAAAATCAAAACGCCGAAGCGCTTGCCGAACTCGCCGACACGTTCTTTGGATTGTTGATCGGGCGGCCTGAGGCGGGGCGGCCGCAGCTACTGCCAGCGCTCGATGTGCTGCCGGGGCAGAACCTTTCGCCGCACACGGAGATCGCCGAGCAACGTGCCATCGGCTTGTGGCGCATGGCGGCGGCAAAAACCCCCATCACGGTTGCTTCGGCCGCATCCGCGCTGGCGCGAACCTACAATTCCGCACATTACCGGCATCTGGCCGTGACCTTGCGCACTGGCGAGGAACTGCCGCTCGAAACTATCGAAGCACATCTGCAATCGATCGGTTACGAACGGCGGGAACCCGTGGAGATGACGGGCGAGTATTCCATCCGTGGCGGCATCCTGGACGTTTTTCCGGCAGAGAGCCAGCGCCCGCTGCGCGTGGAATTTTTCGGTGATGAGATTGAATCCATCCGCCGCTTCGATACGGACACCCAGCGCTCCATCATGAAAGTGACGGAGGCGGAAGTGCTGCCGTTAGCGGAACTGCCTCATGTTGTGGGTTCGACCGCTCCCGGATGGGAATTTAACGCCGCGTTGAACAATCCGCGCGAACACTCTTTGGTGGATCTGATCGCGGGTGGCGGCACAGCAGACGATAAGCGCCCGATCATCGTATTGGATGAGCCGGAGCAGCTTCGGCAATCCGCGGAGCGGCTCTGGAAGCGGTTGTCGCAATATTCCGATGCCAGCGAACTGGCGGAAGCAAACTTCCTCGCATGGGAGCAGTTGCAGGAAAGACTCGCCGGTTTGACGCAAGTTTTGTTCCGCCAATTGGAACTCGGCGACACGGGACTGCGCATTCCCACGCGCCCTTCGATGGCGTTCCACGGTTCCATGCAAGTGGCCGTCGCCGAAACGAAAACGATGATCGAGCAAGGCTATCGTGTTGCCTTCTTTGCACCATCGAACGGCGAATTGGAGCGCCTGGCCGACATTCTTCGCGAGTACTCCATCCCGTTCCAGCTAGGCCTTGCGCCGAATGAAGCCGCATCGCCTTATTTAGCGGAGCGCGCCTATCTCGCGGGACCCGTCGCGCATACCTATTTGGTCAAAGGATTGATCCGCCGGGGCGTTATTTTCACCGATGCCGCCATCGCTTTTGTAGGAAGCGAAGATCTCTTCGATCCCTCCGACCTTGTCGGCAAGCCCAGCATCTCCAAGGGACAATCGGCATTCGCGGCCGACCTTGCGGATCTCAAGCCCGGCGATTTCGTGGTTCACACGACGCATGGCGTCGGCAAATTTCTTGGCCTTCGGGAAATCGCCCAGGGAGAGCAAAAAGGCGATTTCATGGTCCTCGAATACGCGGGCGACGCGAAGCTGTATGTCCCGCTGACTCGATTGGACCTGATCGAAAGATATCGCGGTGCAGGCGAAAACGGACCGCCGTTAGACAAGCTTGGCGGCGCCACTTGGACACAGCGCAAAACGCGCGTGAAGTCCAAAATGCGCGACATGGCGGATGAGCTGTTGAAGCTCTACGCGCAGCGCCGGTCCGCGGAGGGTTTTGCCTATTCGAAGGATTCCAACTGGCAGCGCGAGTTTGAAGATTCTTTTGAATACAGTGCAACGAAGGATCAGCTAACCGCCGTCAAGGAAATCAAGCGGGACATGGAATCCGGCCTGCCCATGGATCGCCTTCTTTGCGGGGACGTTGGTTACGGCAAGACGGAAGTTGCCATGCGCGCGGCGTTCAAAGCGTTGGGCGATGGCAAGCAGGTAGCGGTGTTGACGCCCACCACCGTGCTCACGTTTCAACACTACGAAACGATGCGGAAGCGCTTTGCGGCATTCCCTGCCCGAGTCGAGATGTTCTCGCGTTTCCGGGACAAGAAGGAACTCGCACAAGCAGTCCAGGATCTGGAGGACGGCAGGATCGATATCGCCGTGGGTACGCACAGACTGCTTTCAAAGGACGTGCAGTTCCGCGACCTCGGCCTTCTGATTGTCGATGAAGAACAGCGCTTCGGCGTGCGTCATAAGGAACGCTTAAAGCAGCTTCGGCAGAACGTCGACGTCCTGACCATGAGCGCGACACCTATTCCGCGCACACTGCACATGTCCATGCTGGGCATTCGCGATATGAGCGTCATTGAAACGCCGCCAAAAGACAGGCTCGCGATTCACACCGTGGTCGCACACTATGACGCGAACTTGATCAAGACCGCCATCGAACAGGAGCTCAGCCGTGGCGGCCAGGTGTACTTCATCCATAACCGCGTGGATTCCATCTTCATGCGTGCGGCATCCATTCAGGAATTGGTGCCGGGTGCACGCATCGGCGTCGGTCACGGGCAGATGGGCGAAGACGCTTTGGAAAAAGTTCTGCTGGGCTTCATGCGGCATGAGTTCGACGTCTTCGTTTCGACAACCATCGTGGAGAACGGGCTGGACATTCCCCTGGCGAACACGATCGTCATCGAAAACGCCGAACGCTACGGGCTCTCCGAGTTGTATCAACTGCGCGGGCGCGTGGGGCGATCGAACCGCCGCGCGTATGCTTATCTTCTGATCCCGCAAGACACGGAGCTGAGCGAGATCGCACGCAAGCGTCTGGCGGCTCTTCGTGAATTTTCCGACCTCGGCGCCGGATTTAAAATCGCAGCACTTGACCTGGAATTGCGTGGCGCCGGCAGTATTCTCGGCGGAGAGCAGCACGGGCATATTGCGGCTGTCGGCTTTGATACGTATCTGCGTCTACTCGACGAAGCCGTACATGAATTAAAGGGTGAGGAGATGCCCTTGGAGGTACATTCGGCTCTCAACCTCGGACTGGACATTCGCATTCCTCCCGAATATATTCGCGACGAACATCAGCGGCTGCGCGCCTATAAACAAATTGCCGACGCGCGCAACTCCGAACATGCGGACACCATTCTGGCCGAGCTTGCGGATCGTTACGGGCCTACACCCGCGGCAGTTGGAACACTGGTACAGTTCGCTCTACTCAAAACCAGGGCCGAGAGCGTCGGAATTGAGGCGATCGACCGGCGCGGCGGTTCCGTACAAATCAAGTTCCATCCGGGCTCAAAGATTGACCCGGCGCGGCTCATGGAATTAGTCTCCTCGAACGAGGGCGCGCAATTCACGCCGGCCGGCGTTTTACGGCTTCCGCTGACGGCGGGGGCAGAGTCTCCGGCCGCGATTTTAGACTTCCTCAATAAGTCTTGCGACACTCTCGCGGGGGCTCCGGCGGGTGAAGGTACCGAGCCCTCCCAGAAGCTATAATTAACGTATGCGCCTGAGTACCTTACTGGCTTGTTTCCTCATGCTTGCGGGCATTGGATTGGCCGCCGAAATCTCTGTTGTCGATGAGATCATCGCTAAAGTTAACGGCGAGATCATTACCCGCAATGATGTGGAGCGCACGCGTACGCAGATGGAAGCCGCGTACCGGCAGCAGGGCCTCACCGGAGCGCGTCTCGCCGAAGCGCTGAAGGAAGGCGAGAAGAATATTCTGCGCGAAAAGCTCGACCAGTTGCTGCTGCTTTCGAAGGCGAAGGAAATGAGCATCAACGTCGATACGGACGTCAACAAACAACTGGCCGAAATTCAACGCAAGACGAATATCGCGGACCCGGATAAGTTCCAGGACTTCGTCCGGCAGGAAACCGGCAGTACGTTTGAAGATTACAAGAATGAGTTAAAAAATCAGGCGATGACAAATCGCGTGGTCCGGCAGGAAGTTGCGAGCAAGATCAACTTCAAAAAAGAAGATCTGCAGAAATACTACGACGAACACCAGAAAGACTTCGAGCGCCAGGAACGCGTGTTCTTGCGCGAACTTCTGGTTTCCGGCGACAAGGATGCCGCTGCCGCCGAGAAGAAGGCGAAGGACCTTTCCGCCCGCGGCAAAAAAGGCGAGAAGTTCGAAGAACTGGCGCAACAGAATTCCGATTCCGCAAGCGCCCCACAAGGCGGTGAAATTGGCGCTTTCGAAAAAGGCAGTCTGCGCGCCGAGATCGAGAACGCAATCTGGAACCAGCCCCGCGGTTTCGTTACAGACCCGATCAACGTCGGCAACGGTTTCCTGATCCTCAAAGTGGAGGACCATCAGAAGGCCGGCCTGGCGAGCTTTGAAGAGGTGCAGAACGAAGTTCAAGGCCGACTGTTCGGCCCGCGCATGCAGCCGGAACTGCGCAAATATCTCACGCAGCTTCGTATGGACGCCTTCCTTGAAATTAAGAACGGATTCGAGGACAGCGGCGCCGCGCCCGGCAAAGTCACGACATGGGCGGATCCGGCCGAAATCAAACCGGAAACTGTGACAAAAGAACAGGTCGCCGCAAAGACGCGCAATCGCCGTCTATTGTTCATTCCGATTCCGGGCACCAGCGTCCAAAATACGGGTACTTCCTCTTCGCGCTAACAGCGCTCCACATCCGATGAAATCACCTTACGTCTCCGAGCTTGAACCAAACAAGCTCATTGTTGGCTTGTTCCTTGTTCAGAACAAGGAGATCCGCCAGAAAAAAACCGGCGAGCCATATCTCTCGCTCACGCTTGCCGATCGTACCGGCGACCTCGACGCCAAGATGTGGGATAACGTCGTTGAAGCGATGGATCTGTTTGAGCGCGACGGCTTCATCAAAGTGAAAGGCATCGTTCAGCTTTTTCAGAACAAGCCGCAGTTGACCATTCACAAACTGGTGCCCGTACCGGAATCCGAAATCGATATTGCCGATTTCCTCCCGGCCTCGAAGCGCAGTCGCGATGAGATGTTCGCCGAGCTTCGCCAGTGGATCGGCTCGATGACGAATCCGCATTTGAAGACGCTACTGGAAACGATTTTTGCGGATGAGACATTGGCGCTCGCGTATCGAACCGCTCCCGCGGCCAAAGCCGTTCACCACGCTTGGATCGGCGGATTGATCGAACACGTGCTCTCGCTCTGCCACCTCGCGAAATTCACGTCGTCGCATTATCCCGATGTCGATTTCGACCTGCTGCTCACCGGCGTCCTCCTGCATGACATCGGCAAGACCAGCGAACTCACCTACGCGCGTAGCCTCGGCTACAGCAGCGAAGGACAGCTCATCGGACACATCGTTATCGGCGTTCAGATGGTCGACGAGTTCATCAAGAAAGTGCCTGGTTTCCCTCCCCGGCTGCGCGACCTGGTGATGCACATGATCCTGAGCCATCATGGAGTGCTGGAGTTTGGGTCACCCAAAGTTCCGTCCTTCCTTGAGGCGATGCTGCTTCATCAAATCGATACGCTCGATTCCAAGATGGAGTGCATGCGCGCGAGCGTCGAGAAAGAACGCTTCAGCGAAGCGGAATGGACCGGCTGGATTGGACCGCTGGAACGTACCGTGCTCAAGAAGAAAAAGTACCTGGACCCAGCGTCCGCCGCGAATTCCAAGGCGCCGGGTGCGCCAACGAATCAGACGGCTCCCGCGGCGGTTTCTCCCACCACAGCTCCACCCACTGCAGTTCTTCCCACGGCAGGACTTCCCACTGCAGCTACGCCCGCCGCAGCTCTCAACAATCACGGCAACGGGCCGAAATCGTCTTCCAGCCCGTTCGCGGCAAAACTTGAGGGAGCGTTAAAGCAACACTCGTAGGCTACGCTTGGCGGGCAAGCCTGTCCGCAATCTCTTGTCCGATGGCCAGAGACGCGGTCGCCGCCGGACTCGGCGCGCTCAGCACGTGCAGTTCGCCTGCGCCTTCGACGAAGTGAAAATCTTCAATCAACGATCCATCCGGTGCCATCGCCATGGCGCGAACGCCCGCTCCGCCCTCCACCAGATCTTCGGATTGAATTTCAGGAACCAGGCGTTGTAGCGTGGCGCAAAACAGATCTCTGCTGAACGAACGCTGCACTTCCTGCCACGCAACACTCGAATACTTCGAAAGAAATTTCCAAAGTCCGCGAAAGACTAAAGCGTCTTTCAAATCACCCAAACGGATGTCAGTCTTGCGGTAGCCCTCGCGCGACATAGCCAGAACCGCATTGGGGCCAGCCTCCACGCCACCGCGAATCATTCGAGTGAAATGAACACCCAGGAATGGAAAACGTGGATCGGGCACGGGATAAATCAAATTACGAACCAGAAATTGCCGCTCCGGGCGAATCTTATAATACTCACCACGAAACGGCACAATGCGTGTTTGCCTCGGCGTTCCCGTCAGGGCCGCCACGCGATCGGCATGCAATCCGGCACAGGTGATGATGCGCTCAGCCGAATGCTCTCCGGTGGTGGTAATCACAACCCAGGCACTGCCTTCCCGTCGGATCGCCTTCACCTCGGCGCCCGTAATCACTTCCCCACCCTGCGCTTCCACCTCACGCGCGAGAGCATCGCACACAGCGGGGTAATCGGCGATACCTTCCTGCGGCACATGAATCGCAGCAATACCCGCGGCGTGCGGTTCCATCTCAAGCATTTCCTCGCGCCGCAATATGCGAAGCCCTATGAGACCGTTTGCAGTACCGCGTTCGAGAAGAGTCTCCAACCGTGGCACTTCGTCCTGCGTGACAGCCACGACCACCTTGCCGCACACTTCGTGCGCAATCGAGTGCGTCTGACAGAACTCCACCATTTGCCGGATGCCCTGCACCGCCAGACGCGCTTTTCGTGTTCCAGGCTTGTAATAGAGTCCAGAGTGCAGAACACCGCTGTTATGGCTGCTTTGGTGCTGTCCGACTGCCGACTCCTTTTCGAGCACCGTCACTCGCGCGCCAGGCATCTTTTGACCCAGGCGCCATGCCGTGGCAAGACCCACAATTCCGCCGCCGACAACGATGATGCGATCGCTCATCCGGCGATGCCTCGTGCGGACTTTGCGAGCCACCCGCCGCAAATTGCTCCACCCCAGACAGCAAGGTAGCCGAACACGATACTCAGCACAACGTTGCCTAGCCCGATGAGGATCGTTTCCTTCTCAATCGCTTCAAACGTTTCCCAGCCAAACGAAGAGAACGTCGTGTAACCTCCAAGAAATCCCGTCACCAGAAACAGCCGCAGTGCAGGGTTCGGATCGTTCTTCGCAACGAACATCGACATTAGCAGGCCGATCAGGAAGCAACCGCTCACGTTCACCACCAGCGTGCCCACCGGAAACACGTTCTCCGGAAAACGCGCAGTGAAACGCTGCAGGATCGTGGAGCCGGCCACGTAACGTGCCAGGCCGCCAAATGCCGCTCCGAGCATCACCAGGAGATAACGATTCATATACGGTGGAAGCTTTTCAGGATATCGCGAGTGGCGTAGCGAAGGGCGATGGGGCGCCCGTGCGGACAGCTCATGGGCGATGACGTTGCCGCAAGCTCGCGCAGCAGCCAGTCCATCTTGCTTGCCTCCAAACGCATGTTAATTTTAATCGCGGCATGGCACGCGATCGAAGCGGCCATGGCGCGCCGTATCTCGTCCATCGATGCCTTGCGGAGTTCGTGTTCGGCGATTTCAAGAATCTCGAAAACAATCTTTTCGACGTCGCTTGCGCTCACGCCCGCCGGAGCGGATTTGACCGCGATGGTGCGAATACCAAAAGGTTCGGTCGTGAACCCAAGCGAATTCAACTCATCCGCAATGCGGCCGTATTCGAGCTGCTGCCCCGCAGTTAGCTCGATAATCAGCGGCATCAACAGCCCCTGGGTTTCCACTGCGCCTTTGCTGCGCTGCATCAACACTTGCTCGAACAAAATCCGCTCATGCGCGACGTGCTGGTCGATGATCCAAAGACCGTCACGTCCCGCCGCAACAATGAAGCTATCGTGAATCTGGCCGAGCGGACGCAGATCCTTCAGCGCCTCCAAGGTTTCGGGCTCCGGCATTGTCCCGCCTGGAAACAATTCGCCGTGCGAATCCGGAACCGCCAAACGCGAAGAAGAGAGCCGTGGCGCATACACAGGCACCTGCGGCGCACCGCCTTCAACGACGCCCAGATCCGCCGATGCGTCGGTAAACTCGAAACGCGGCACTGGCGGAGAACTGCGCCGAAGCGCGAATTCGGGCACCTGCTCGGCACCGCCAGACACGACCCCGCTGGGGATAACCGCCGAGGACTCGGCGCCGGTGAACGTCATTTCTTCAATGCGTTGGGAAAACTCGGAATACGGAAGTGTCACTGCCGGTTGCGGAGTGGTCTTCGGCAAGCTTGCCGTGGGCCGTTCCGCCATCAGTCGCTCCCGGATGGCATCACGGATAAAGTCATGGACAAGGGACCCGTGATGAAAGCGCACTTCCGTTTTCGAAGGATGCACATTCACATCCACTTCTTCTAAATCACAATTGAGAAACAAAAGCGCAAATGGAAATGCACCAGGCGGAATCAGGTTGTGATACGCCGAAGTGATCGAGTGAATCAGTAGACGATCGCGAATCAAGCGCCCATTCACAAACAGGTAGATGGAGTTGCGGTTCAGCTTCTGTATCTGCGGACCGCTTACGAACCCGCGCACTCGAAACTTGCGGGGCGCAGAGCGATTTCCCTCGTCATCCGCCGGCAGCGGCATCTCTCGTGTGTGCTCGCCCAGCGTGATTAGGTCTTCGAGCACCTGGCTGCCGAAGACTTGGTAAACACGCTCGCGCAATTCCGCTACGGGAGCCACGTCGAGCAAATCGGAATGGTTGTGCCGAAGAAAAAAGCTCTTGTCCGGATGCGCCAGACTGTAGTGCGTCATAAGCGACGCGATATGCGCGATTTCTGTCGGCTCGGAACGCAGGAACTTCTTGCGCGCCGGGACGTTGTAAAAGAGGTCCCGCACAGTGATCGACGTTCCGCCCGCCAAAGCAGCATCGTCGCAACGGAGCATCTTACCGCCCGCAATCTCCACAACCGTGCCCACGCTCTCTTCCCTCGCCTTGGTCTCCAGAACCAGGCGCGAAACAGAAGCGATGGAGGGCAATGCTTCCCCGCGGAAGCCTAATGTCGCGATGGAAAGAAGGTCTTTGACGTCGGAAAGTTTGCTGGTAGCGTGGCGTTCAAAGGCCAGCAATGCGTCGTCGCGCATCATGCCGATACCGTTATCGGTGAGGCGTATCAGCCTGCGTCCACCGGCCTCGACATCCAGGCGAAACTCCGTTGCGCCCGCGTCGAGGGAATTCTCCAGCAGTTCCTTAACGACGCTCGCGGGCCGTTCCACAACCTCGCCGGCAGCGATTTGGTTGGCAACCTTGTCGGAGAGTACGCGGATTCGGCCCACGGAAGTGTCGGTCCTCGATCGCGCGGAGCGCGTCGTTCTTTAGCCGGTGACAAATTTAGGCGGTGACAAGAGGCACGGGTGAGCGACCTAGCCGCTCATCGACTGCAGGAACTGCGAGTTCGACTGCGTCTTGCTCAGCTTATCGATGAGCAACTCCATGCTTTCCACCGGTGACAGCGGGTTCAGCACGCGGCGCAGAACGAACACACGGTTCAGTTCTTCGCGCGGAACCAGCAATTCTTCTTTACGCGTGCCGGACTTCGTGATGTCGATGGCCGGGAATACGCGCTTGTCCATCAGCTTGCGATCCAGGTGGACTTCCATATTGCCGGTGCCTTTGAATTCTTCAAAGATCACGTCGTCCATGCGGCTGCCCGTATCGATCAGTGCCGAAGCTACGATTGTGAGCGAACCGCCCTCTTCGATGTTGCGAGCCGCGCCGAAGAAGCGCTTGGGGCGCTGTAACGCGTTCGAATCAACGCCGCCCGAAAGCACCTTGCCCGATGGAGGAACCACCGTGTTGTAGGCGCGTGCCAGGCGAGTGATGGAATCGAGCAGAATGACAACGTCCTTCTTGTGCTCCACCAAACGCTTCGCCTTTTCGATGACCATTTCAGCCACCTGCACGTGACGCGATGCGGGTTCGTCGAATGTGGAAGAAATCACTTCGCCCTTCACGGAGCGCTGCATGTCCGTCACTTCTTCCGGACGTTCATCGATCAAAAGAACGATCAGCGAAACTTCCGGATGATTGGCCGTAATGGAATTTGCGATCTGCTGCAGCAGCATCGTCTTACCGGTACGGGGCGCCGCCACGATCAAACCGCGCTGGCCCTTGCCGATGGGCGTCATCAGATCCAGCACGCGGCCGGAGTAGTTGTCGCGCACCGTCTCCATCTTCAAACGCTGCTGCGGATAAAGCGGCGTCAGATTGTCGAAGAAGATCTTGTTGCGCGCTTCCTCTGGCGGTTCAAAGTTGATCGCGTCCACTTTGATGAGCGCGAAGTAGCGTTCGCCTTCCTTCGGCGGACGTATCTGGCCGCTGACGGTGTCACCCGTGCGGAGGTCGAACCGGCGAATCTGCGACGGCGAAACGTACACGTCGTCCGGGCCCGGCAAGTAGTTGTACTCAGGCGCGCGCAAGAAGCCGAAGCCATCCGGCAGGCATTCCAACACACCTTCAGAGAAGATCAAGCCGCTCTTTTCCGCCTGCACCTGGAGGATCTTAAAGATTACCTCCTGCTTGCGGAGTCCGGCGAAACCTTGGACGCCTAGATCTTTTGCGATCTGGTTGAGCTTCTGAATGCTCATGTCTTTCAGCTCCACCAAGTCGAGGGCACTGCCGCGATTCTGGCCATTCGGGCCGCGGCGCCGCGGATCGAACAAACGGCCGGTCGGCGTGGGGGAGGAAGCGTCGCCCGCAGCGGCGTCTTCCGCTTTCGTTTCGGTGGGCGCCACGGCTTCATTGCCGGCTTCGGGAGCGGGTGGCGCTGCCTGTACCGGAATCTCGGCCTTCACTTCGGGCTTCAGTTCGGCCTTGGCTTCAGGCCTCACGTCAGGCCTCACTTCGGGCTTAGCTTCCGGCTTCATTTCGGGCTTCGGAGCCGCCTTGCGCTCATGCTTGACGGGATCTTTCTTCGCAGTCTCCGCCTTGGGAGCCTCCGCGCCGTTCCCCTGCGGATTTACTGCGTTGTCTTGATTTTCGAGATCGCTTGCCAAATTTCCCTCACTCCCCGGCCTGTCGTGGCCGAGCATTCGAGCACGTCGCCCTCCGGGAATGCCTCCCGTATCGCGCTCCGGCTTTGATGCCGTTCCTTCTGCGTCTTTAATTTGTCAATTTTAGTGACGACCACCTGGTAGGGCCGTCCATGAACTTCCAGCCATTCGCGAAGTTCCAGGTCCCGCTCCATCCAACCCCGGCGCGCATCCAAAACGATGAATGCCAACTTCAGCGCCCCACGGCCGAACAGGTACGAATCAATGAGCTGCTTCCATTCCTTCGTGATGCGTTGGGGAACTTTCGCGAACCCGTACCCTGGGAGATCGACGAAGCGGTAGCCACCATCGACCTGGTAGAAGTTAATGGACTGCGTACAACCGGGCCGCGCACTTGTGTAGGCCAACCCATCCGCCCCCACCAACGCGTTAATCAAACTGGACTTGCCGACGTTGCTCCGGCCCAGAAAAGCAACTTCCAATTCCGCCTCTGGGGGAAACTGCTCCGGCCTGGCTGCACTTATTATAAACTGAGCCGCCATAGTATGTGGGTAGGGGTTCCAGTGGCAATCGACCGGATACCCGACCCCTGCCACCGGCCGCTAATGTGTAATCTTCTCGTCTCTGGACGCGGCCACAATCTCGGCCGCCGTCAACATGCCCGTCATGGTGCCCATTTCCAGTTCACGTTCCAGCGCCAGCTTTAGCACTTCATCCATGGACTGAACGAAATGCAGCTTCATCTCGTTGCGGACATTCTCGGGAATATCCGGCAAATCCCTCTCGTTGTCCTTCGGGAGAATTGCTTCGCGAATTCCGTGCCGATGAGCCGCCAGCAGCTTTTCCTTCAAGCCGCCAATCGGAAGCACGCGTCCGCGCACCGTGATCTCGCCCGTCATCGCAATATCGCCGCGCACTGGAATGCTGGTCAATGCGCTCATGATGCTGGTGGCGATCGTGATACCCGCCGACGGGCCATCCTTCGGGATCGCACCCTCGGGAACGTGCAAGTGGATATCCAAATGACGGTAGAAATCCTTCGGCAGACCAAGAATGTGCGCCCGGCTCCGAACGTAGCTCATCGCCGCCTGTGCCGATTCCTGCATCACGTCGCCCAGTTTTCCGGTTAACGTCAACCTGCCCCGGCCTTCCATGATCGCCGCTTCGGTAGTGAGAATCGAGCCGCCAACTTCGGTCCATGCCAAGCCCACCGTAGCACCCACTTCGTTGTTTTTCTCTTGAACCTGTTCGCGATATCGCTGAGGGCCAAGGAGTTCGTTCACCTTCTCTGGCGTGATAACCACTTTGGCGAACGAAGATGTCACAGGCTCAGCTGCCGTTTTGGCTGCTTTCTTTGACGACTTCTTTGCTTCCTTCGCGTCCGCGCTATCCTCTTCTTCCGCCTCGGCGTCAGCCACCTGAGAGTTCACCACCAGGCGGGCCACCTTGCGGCACACGTTGCCCACTTCACGCTCCAGGTTACGGACACCCGCTTCGCGCGTATAGTGCTGGATCAGTTCATTAAGACCGGCATCGGTGAATTCGATCTTCTCCAAAGAAAGGCCTGTGCCCGCCGTTTGTTTCGGAACCAGGAACTTCTTGGCAATCTCCATCTTTTCCAGCTCGGTGTAGCCGGAAAGACGAATCACTTCCATACGATCCTGCAAAGCCGGCGGAATCGTGTGCAACACGTTTGCCGTAGCGATGAAGAACACCTGGCTCAGATCGTATTCGACATCCAGGTAGTGATCCACGAACATGTAATTTTGTTCCGGATCAAGCACTTCGAGCAGCGCCGCGGACGGGTCGCCTCGGAAGTCGGTCGACATTTTGTCGATTTCATCCAGCATGAAGACCGGGTTGCGAACGCCCGCTTTCTTCATCATCTGGATCATCTGGCCCGGCAAAGCGCCGATGTAGGTGCGGCGATGGCCGCGTACTTCCGCTTCGTCGCGCACACCGCCCAGCGACAGGCGCACGAACTTGCGTCCCGTTGCCTTCGCGATCGACATACCCAGCGACGTCTTGCCCACGCCCGGAGGTCCGACGAAGCACAGGATGGAACCCTTCGGATCCTTCACCAGGCGGCGCACGGCCAGGAATTCAAGGATGCGCTCTTTGATCTTCTGGAGCCCGTAGTGGTCGCTTTCGAGAACAGACTGCGCAAACGGCAGGTCGCGGATTTCCTTGGATTTCTTCTTCCACGGCACCGCCAGCAGCCAATCCAGATAGTTGCGCGAAACGGTGGATTCGGCCGACATCGGCGGCATCTGCTCCAGGCGCTTCAATTCCGCCATCGCCTTTTCGTGGGCATCTTTGGTCATGCCCGCCGCTTCAATCTTTTTCTTCAGCTCGTCGAACTCACTCTTTTCGCCGCGTCCCAGTTCCTTTTGGATCGCCTTGATCTTCTCGTTGAGGTAATACTCTTTTTGCGCCTTCTCCATCTGGCGCTTCACGCGGCCCTGGATGGTGCGGTCGACGTTGAGCTTCTCGATTTCGATATCGAGCATCTCCGCGACGCGCGTCAGGCGGTCGATCGGATCGAAGATTTCGAGCAGTTCCTGTTTCTCGTCGATGGCGAGCTGCAGGTTCGCACCTACGGTATCGGCCAGCTTGCCCGGATCGTCGCCGCGAATGGCGGAAACGATGGTGTCGTAGTTCACGTTCTGGCTGAGCTTGGCGTACTGCTCAAACAACGTAGTGACACGGGAAATCAGCGCTTCTAGTTGCGTTCCCGCCTCCACCTTAAAGCTGAACGTCTTGATGGTGGCCTTGAAGTAACCTTCGTCCTCGGAAACCGAAAGGATCTTGCCGCGCTCAACGCCTTCGACAAGCACCTTCACGTTGCCGTCGGACTGGCGCAGGCTCTGGACAATATTGGCAACCGTGCCAACCGAATAGATTTCGTCCGGACGCGGCTCATCGACGCTGGCATCATGCTGCGTGGCGAGGAAAATCTTTTTGTCGCCGGCTAGCGCTTCTTCAAGCGCGCGGACGCTCGACTCGCGCCCGACTACAAACGGCGTCATCATGTGCGGAAAAATGACGACGTCCCGGATGGGCATCATCGGCAGTTTGCGCGTGTCGGATTTTTCTTTCGAAGTAAGCATGTAAGGGAATCAGGATCTCCAACAACAGACGGAAACGGGGAGTCAAAACCGCTGACTCCAGATTACCAGCCCGTGACTTGCTGAGATTATCCGGCTTTCTCCAGAAGATTCACATTGATCTTCTGCGTAAGAACCATCTCTTTGGTGACCAGGAACTCGCGGACCTTCTTATATGTGGGGAGGTAGTACATCAGGTCCAGCATGAGATCTTCAAGAATCATGCGGAGACCGCGTGCACCCACCTTGCGCTCCATCGCCAACTGCGCGATTGCTTCAAGCGCGTCATCGCTAAACCTCAGCTTAACATTCTCGAATTCGAACAGCTTCTGATACTGGCGGATAATCGCGTTCTTCGGTTTGGTGAGAATCTGCACCAGAGCATCGCGGCTCAGATCTTCCAGCACAGCCACCACCGGCAGGCGGCCGATGAACTCCGGAATGAAGCCGCTCTTGATCAGATCGAGTGGCTGCACCTGTTCTAGAGTGCCAATATCGCGGCGTCCGGAACTGCCCGCGCGGCGTGGAGCCTCGTTCTTCACATCTTCCGGATTCGAAAATCCGATGGCACGAGTACCGACGCGGCGCTGGATCGTCTTTTCGAGGCCGATGAAAGCCCCGCCGCAAATGAACAGGATGTTCGTGGTATCGACAGGCGTGAACTCCTGGTGCGGATGCTTACGGCCACCCTGCGGCGGAACGTTCGCAACCGTGCCTTCGAGGATTTTGAGCAGCGCCTGCTGCACTCCTTCTCCCGAAACGTCGCGCGTAATCGACGGGTTTTCGTCCTTGCGGCCGATCTTGTCGATTTCGTCGATATAGATAATGCCCTGCTGTGCGCGCTGCACGTCCCAATCGGCGTTCTGCAGGAGACGAAGGATGATGTTTTCAACGTCTTCGCCCACATACCCGGCTTCGGTCAGCGTGGTGGCGTCCACAATGGCGAACGGAACATCCAGAATGCGCGCCAACGTTTGCGCCAACAGTGTCTTGCCGGTCCCCGTGGGACCAATCAGCAGGATGTTCGACTTCGAAAGCTCGACGTCACCCGTCCGCTGCTTGTTCATCTGGATGCGCTTGTAGTGGTTGTAGACCGCTACCGCAAGCTTCTTTTTCGTGGCGTCCTGACCGACCACGTACTGATCCAAATACTCCTTTAATTCCAACGGCTTGGGGAGTTTATGGGGCGCGGTGTACTGCTGATCGTGCCGGTCGTCTTCGAGAATCGAATTACAGACGCCGATGCACTCATCGCAGATGTAGGCACGCGGATAGTCGGAGGGGGAGGAGATCAGTTTGCCAACGACATCCTGACTCTTGTGACAAAACGAACAACGGAGGGACTCATCCGAACCGGCTCGCTTCACTAGGACCTCCAGAGGTAGACAGAAAGATTACACCTTGATTATAACGGATTTCCGGTAGAGACAAGCTCAAGTACGGAGAATTCCTACAATGACTGGCTCGATCGACGACGAAGGGGCTCGTTGTCGCTGATAGAATCATGAAGTGACCACGGCGGCCGCGGAACCCAAATTCTACACTTCTGGACTCGTTCGGCTGACGAAACCCCAACTGGTCGGGACGATGGCTGGACTGATGCTGACCATGCTGCTGGCCGCGCTGGACCAAACCATCGTCGGCACGGCGGAACCCCGCATTATCGCCAGCCTTTCGGGCTTCGACCGTTACCCCTGGGTGGCTACCGCCTACATGCTGTGCTCCACCATGTCGATCCCCATCGGCGCGCGGCTTTCCGACCTTTTCGGCCGCAAGTGGTTCTTCCTGGGAGGGACGGCGCTCTTCGTCTTCGCCTCGGCTCTGTGCGGTGCGGCTGGACAGATGAACTTTCTGGGCATCGATGGCATGAACCAGTTGATCGTTTTCCGCGGTCTGCAGGGCATTGGAGCCGGCGTCATCATGGCCCTGGTGTTCACCATCGTCGCCGACATCTTCGCACCAGCCGAGCGCGGTAGATATCAGGGGTTCTTCTCCGGCGTCTGGGGCTTCGCTTCCGTATTCGGGCCGACGCTAGGTGGATTCCTCACCGATAAGATCTCTTGGCGGGCGACTTTTTACGTGAACCTGCCCGTGGGTCTGATCGCACTCGCGGTGGTGTACTCGCAGTTTCCCGACATCCGGCCGCAATCGAAGAAACAAGCCGTCGACTGGGCCGGCATCCTGACCCTTTCCGCGTCCATCATTCCCCTGCTTCTGGCGCTAACGTGGGTAACGCAATATGGCTGGGGATCGGGTCGCGTAGAGGGATTGCTTGCATGGAGTGCCGTTCTTCTCGGCGTCTTCCTTTATGTAGAGACCAAAGCCGAAGCGCCATTGATTCCGTTGACGCTGTTCAAGGAGCCGGTGATCCGCATCTGCTCCGTATCCACGTTCGTGCTTGGCATGGGCATGTTTGGCGTCATCATTTACCTGCCGCTCTATATGCAGGGCGTGCTGGGCGTTTCGGCAACCCAATCGGGAACGCTGTTGACGCCAATGATGCTGGGCGTGGTGTGCGGAACATTTTTCGGCGGGCAGATGACCTACCGCCTGCGCAGCTACAAACTCCCGGCCGTCTTAGGCTCCGTGCTGGTCGCGGCAGGCATGACGGTGTTCGCGTTCATGACGTCCACATCCTCCCGGCCATTTGTGATCTTTGGCATGATCATGGCCGGCGTCGGCATGGGGCTGCTGATTCCGGTGTACACCGTAGCCGTACAGAACGTCGCACCACGGCATCAGATGGGCGCGGCAACGGCATCCACCACGTTCTTTCGCTCCATCGGCAGCACGGTGGGCGTGGCCATTTTCGGCAGCGTCCTGCTCAGCAACTATCACGCCGAGTTCGCACGCGCCGTACCGCCGGGGACACCGGACCAGGCGCTGGCGTTCTTTTCGAATCCCCTGCTGCTGACGCAGATGCGTGAGCAGATGGAGGCGGTCTTCCGCACGCTCCCCAACGGACTGCAACTGATGCAGACACTGCTGGTCAGCGTCCGTGGTTCGCTCGAGCACGGCCTGCACCGGATCTTCTCTACCAGCGCGGTGATTATGGTCGCGGTTTTAGTCCTCAACCTGACCTTGAAGAACCTGCCGCTCCGCAGCCATCATGAGGCTCCGAAGATGGAGCCCCCGGCGCACTAGCCGGATTCGATACCCAGCTCGCTTCGTCTGTTAAAACTTCCCTCCCCTCGCCGATAAGCACTTCGTTGGACGCGGTGGCCTCCAACCGGCGCCGTTTCTTGGGCCGGAGCGGCCTTCCAGTTGTCCCGGCAAAAAAACATGTTTGCGATCATCGGAATTGTCGTCGTCATCGGTGCCGTCCTCGGCGGGTATCTCATGGAGCACGGGCAACTCGCTGTGCTGGTGCAGCCAGCGGAGTTGGTCATTATCGGAGGCGCCGCGCTTGGCACGCTTCTGATCGCCAATCCCCTGCCCGTGGTGATGAAGATCTTCAAGGGCCTCATCTCGGTTCTCAAAGGCAGTCCGTTCAGCAAGGCGATGTATCTGGAAACGCTGAAGATGTTGAGTGATCTTTTCATGCTGGCGCGCAAGGCGGGCATGGTGAAGCTGGAAGAAGACGTGGAAAGTCCCGAGAAGAGTGAAGTGTTCAAGAAGTATCCAAAGTTTCTGGCCAATCATCACGCGGTGCATTTTGTCTGCGACACGCTGCGCATGGCGATCTCCGGCGGTGTGCCCGCGTTTGATCTGGACCAGATGATGGAGATGGATATGGAGGTCCATCACCACGAAGCCACGCAGCCCATCAGCGCGCTGACCACCGTCGCCGATGCGCTGCCCGGCTTGGGCATCGTCGCCGCCGTCCTTGGCGTCGTGATCACCATGGGGTCTCTCGGAGGGCCTCCGGAAGAGATCGGACACAAGGTGGCGGCGGCGCTGGTTGGAACGTTCCTTGGCATTCTGTTGTGCTACGGATTTCTGGGCCCTCTGGCGGGAATGCTCACGAAGATGGCTGATGCGGAAACCGATTACTTCCGCTGCTTGCGACAGGGAGTGATGGCGTTCGTAAAAGGCTCCGCGCCCGCGCTGGCGATTGAATTCGCGCGCCGCAGTATACCGGGCGACGTCCGCCCGTCGTTCAAAGAAACCGAAGCTGCGTTGAAGGGTGGCGCGGCTCCGGCAGCTGGCCACTAGGCGGCGACTTGACTAGCAGAAAGACAGGCCGCTCATGAACCAACAGCAAGCACCCATCATCATCATCAAGAAAAAGAGCAGTCACGGCGGCCACCACGGCGGCGCATGGAAGGTTGCCTACGCCGATTTCGTGACGGCGATGATGGCTCTCTTCATCGTGCTGTGGCTGCTTAACTCCAATGTGCAGGTCCGTAAGGCGATTAGCGCTTATTTCAACGATCCTTCCGGCACTGGCAAGGAATCCGGCAGTTCCGCTGCGGGGAGCGGCGAGAGCGTGTCTGTTTCCAAAGACGACATGGTGAATCTTAAGGAAAAGCTGGAGCAGGCCATCAAGCAGAAGCCGGAGTTCAAAAAGCTGAAGGACTATGTACAGTTGAGCGTCACGGGGGAAGGATTACGCGTGGAGCTGCTTGAGAGCGAAAAGGGCATGTTCTTCCAATCGGGGAGCGCCTCGCCTAGCGAAATGGGCGAGGATTTGATCAACAAACTCGCCGATCAGCTTGTTGCGCTGCCGAATACTTTGCTGATTGAAGGCCACACGGATGCGAAGGCGTTCGGGGGGCGCACAAATTACACCAACTGGGAACTCTCCACGGACCGGGCCAACGCCGCACGCCGCATCATCGAATCACACAGTGCGCGTCCCGGCCAGATTGTGCAGGTGCGCGGCTTTGCGGACCAAAACCTTCGAGATAGAGAACATCCCGAAGATGCAAAGAACCGGCGCGTGTCCGTGATCGTCCGGTATCAGAATGCACCGGAGGCGGGACAGAGCGACGCGGCATCCCCCGAGGGATCGGCGGAAGGCAAAGGGGAAGCGGGCGAACACGGCAAGCCCGAAGCCAAAGCAGAAGGCGAAAAGCCTAATGCCGAACACGCCGCGCCGAAACAGTGAACGCGCGTCAACCGCGACCGACGTAAGGCATTTTCGTCGCCATCACCGTCAGGTATTGCACGTTCGCTTCGAGCGGCAGGCTCGCCATGTATAAGACTGCATCGACAATGTGCTTTAGGTCCACGCGATCCTCCGGCACGGTTGTTCCGTTGGGTTGGATGATGCCCGCGGCCATGCGCTCGGTCATCGGCGTGGCGGCATTGCCGATATCGATCTGGCCGCACGCAATGTTATGGGCGCGCCCATCCAGAGAAATCGCCTTCGTCAGGCCCAAGACTCCGTGCTTGGTCGCTGTGTACGGCGCGGAAAATGGCCGCGGCGTGTAAGCGGCAATCGACCCATTGTTGATGATGCGGCCGCCTTTCGGATCCTGCGCCTTCATCATTCGAATCGCTTCCTGCGCGCACAGGAACGCGCCCGTGAGGTTCGCGCCCACTACGGAGTTCCACTGCTCAAACGTCAAGTCTTCCATCGGAATGGGCGGCGCGCTGCGGCCAGCGTTATTGAAGAGCACATCGATGCGGCCGAAGGTTTCCTTGATTCGCGCGAACATCGCCCTGACGGAATCCGGCTGGCTGACATCGGCAGGAATGCACAACATCGGTGTATCGCCGTCGCTCATCTCCGCCGTGCGTTGCAGTTCCGGCTCGCGGCGGCCGCAGATGGCAACGTTGTATCCAGCCGCGTGCATGCCGAGAGCAACAGCGCGTCCAATGCCGCTGCTGGCACCCGTGACTAAAACGATTTGTCCATTCCCGTTCTGCTTGGCCTCAGACCCGTTCATTGCTGCGCGGCGCTTTCCATTCGGTTAATCATGAAGGTGGCCATCTGGTCGAAAAAGGTGCGGATGCCGGCGGCCGCTTCGGCGGGCAGTTTCACCTGTTCGAAGGCATTGTCCATCAGCAGCATCCACCGGTCTCGCGCGGCTTGATCGATGGGGAACGGTATGTGACGGCCGCGCAGGCGTGGGTGGCCTCGCTCCTCGATATATTTTTGCGGACCGCCGAACCGGTAGATAAGGTAGTCTCGCAGACGCTGTTCGGCGCCCTCCAGATCTTCAGCCGGATACATGGGGCCTAATACATCGTCCGCGGGAACCTGCGTATAAAACGCGGCGATCAGCCGCCGGAATCCGTCCTCGCCAATAGCGTTATAAATTTCTAGTTCTTCCATATATGAATGCCTAAGAGTAGCGCTTGCGTGAAAAGCCACGCCAACTTCTAGGTTACGATGCCCGGCTGACGGGGAGTTAGGTCTGAACAGCAGAAAAGCGCCGGCATAAAGTCGGCAGGATTCAAATCCTGCCCTACTTCTGCTCAATGAAAATCATGGGAAGCAGCGGCGGTTGTATTCACCCGCAGTCGTTTGACCGTAGTCGCTTTCACGGACACCGATCCGCGCTGATTTTGCAGCACTCCTTCAATCAATAGAAACGGTTCGTCAACGATCGTCAGCTTACGCTCCTGAAACAGATCCGGCTCCACAATAGCGTTGGAGATGCCGGTTTCATCCTCCAGACTGATGAAGACAAAACCGCTGGCCGTTCCGGGACGCTGGCGGCAGATTACAGCGCCCGCGATGCGCACGCGCTTGCCATTCGCCACGCTGCCCAAGCCCGATGCCGGAATCACGCCGAGTCTATTCATGCGCTCGCGTCGCAGCTTCATAGGATGCATGCCGATGGTCAAACTAGTGGAACGATAATCGGCCAGCAGCCGCTCGGCATCATCCATTGGATCCAAGGGACATTCCTCATCAGCGACCACCGCTGGCTCCAGCAATTCCTCCACCGGCCGCGCCGCAAGTTCGGCTTGCCAGAGTGCCTCCCGCCGATGGAGAAGGCCGACAGGCGATAAAGGATAGGAGATTGTATGCTCCCGTTCGTCTCCTGACTCCTGACTCCTGCCTCCTGAATTCTTCCTCAAAACATTCAGCGCCCCCGCCTCGGCCAACATGTTGAGTTCCTCTTTGCGAATCACTGGAACGCGACGCACCAGATCGCGAATGCTTTGAAACGGCTGCTGCGTACGCTCGGCGATGATCTGTTCCGCAACCTCACGTCGCAGGCCTTTGAGGTAGTTGAAGCCGAGACGAACGGAACATTCGAGTACCGCATTTCCTTGCCCACACGCGGGCTCCTCTTCGAGCGTGCACTCCCACTCGCTTCGCATCACATCCATCGGGCGGAAGTGCAGCCCGTGCCTCTGCGCGTCCTTGACCAACGTCGCGGGATGATAGAAGCCCATCGGCTGGTTGTTGAGAATCGCGGCGGTGAATGCGGCCAAGTAGTGGCACTTCAAATAGGCGCTCGCGTAGGCAAGCAGAGCGAAACTGGCTGCGTGCGATTCAGGAAATCCATACGCAGCGAAAGAACCAATCGAGCGCACAATCAGATCCTGCACGTCCATGGATATGCCGTTGCGCGTCATGCCCGCGCGCAGATCCGCTTCCACTTCCTTCATGCGTTTTTCGGAACGCTTGAAGCCCATCGCACGGCGCAACTCTTCCGCTTGGCCTCCTGTGAATCCCGCGACGATCATCGCCATTCGCAACAACTGTTCCTGAAACAGCGGCACGCCGAGCGTTCGTTCCAACACGGACTTCAACGCCGGATGCGGATAAGAGACTGCTTCCAAACCTTGCCGACGCCGCAGATACGGGTGCAGCATTTTCCCGACAATCGGCCCCGGACGAATGATGGCCACCTGCACTACGATGTCGTAAAAATGATCCGGCTTCATCTGCGGAAGAAACGACATCTGCGCGCGGCTTTCCACCTGAAACATGCCAATAGTGTCCGCCCTTTGCAGCGCGGCGTAAACCTGCGGATCGCCCGCGGGCAAATGCGCCAGGTCCACCTCTTCGCCGTAGTGCTTGCGGATGAGGTTAATCGATTCCTTCATCACCGCCATCATGCCCAGCCCCAGCAGGTCCACCTTGACGATGCCCATGTCCGCGCAGTCTTCTTTATCCCACTGGACGACGAAGCGCCCCGGCATCGTCGCCGGCTGCAGCGGGACGATGGCATCGAGCTGGCCCTGGCAGATCACCATGCCGCCCGAGTGCTGCCCCAAGTGACGCGGCAGATCCTGCGTGCGCTCAAACAGCGAGAGAAATTGTTGGACGATGGGTTTCCGCACATCGATCCCCGCCTCGGAGAACTGCTTGCCCGCCGTGTCATCTTCGTCTTTGAATCCCCAATACGGAACTACCTTCGAGAGCCGCCCCAGCGTCTCCTCATCGAAGCCCAGCACTTTCCCGATGTCGCGCGCTGCGGAACGTCCACGGTACGTGATCACGTTCGCCGTCATCGCCGCGCCCAGTTGACCGTAGCGTTGATAGACGTATTGGATGGCGCGTTCGCGCTCGTCGCCGCTGGCAAGATCAAGATCGATATCCGGCCACTCGCCGCGCTCTTCGGAGAGAAAACGCTCAAATAGAAGGTCCATGCCCACCGGATCGACGGCCGTGATTTCAAGCGCGTAGCAAACGGCGCTATTGGCCGCCGAGCCGCGCCCCTGCACCAGAAGTCCCTGCTGTTTGCAGAAGCGCACGATGTCCCAAACGATCAGGAAGTAACCCGCAAGATCCAGCTTTTCAATCATCGCGAGCTCGCGCTCAATCTGACGCCGGGCTTTTTCGTGATACGGCCGATACCGATTGCGGGCGCCCTGATCCGCAAGCTGCCGCAGATACGAATTCATCGTTTCGCCCGCAGGCACCGGGTACACCGGAAACTTGTAACCCAGATCGCGCAGCGTGAACTGCAGACGATCCGCAAGAGCTTGTGTATTCGTGATCGCTTCCGGCAGATCGCGAAACAACTTCTGCATCTGCGCGGCAGTTTTGAGATGCCGCTCGGCGTTCCGTGAAAGAAGCGTGCCTGCCTCGGTAATGGTGGTTTTATGGCGCACGCAGGTGAGCGCATCGAGCAAGTCACGATCCTGCGCGACTGCGTGCGAAACACCATTGGTCGCCAGCAGCGGCAGCTTTAGCTTGCGCGCGATCTCCACAGCAATTTGATTGCGGCGCTCCTCATCGCGATCGAAATGACGTTGCAGTTCCACATAAACATTGCGAGGCCCAAAGAGCGATACCAATTGCTCTACTTCGCGGAGAGCATTCGTATCACATCCACGCTGCCGCCCCTCATAGCCCAACCCGTCAGGGTGGGGTCGATTAGAATGATCTTTTTCATCGACCCCGCTCTCCCGAGCGGCGCTATGACCTGATGCAAAACCAGCCAGCGGCCCTTCATCCCCGCCGGTGAGACAAATCAAACCTTCGGCGTGCTCGGCGATGTCCTCGCGTGTGGCTACCGCGATTTCCTGATCACCGTGGCCAGTGCGCATCTTGATCTTCGTGATCAGGCGGCACAAATTTTGATAGCCCCTTTGTGACTCGGCCAACAGCGAGTAGCGAAAACCCTCCGCGGCGGCCACTTCCGCGCCAAGGATCGCGCGTATGCCGGACTTCTGCGCCTGCTTGTGAAACCGCGCCGCGCCCGACATGCTGTTTCGATCCAGCACCGCAACCGCGGGCAGATCGAGTTCCGCGCAACGGGCGGCAATTTCTTCCGGCAACGATGCGCCTTCAAGAAAACTGAATGCCGAGCGTGCGTGGAGTTCAATGTAGGACATGGATGTCCACAGATGGATGTCCGCAGAAGGAAATGTGGGGCAGGATTCCATCCTGCGCGGGGTTTCCAACCCCGCAGCGCCGTTTCAAAACCGCGCGCAGCTTCCAAAGCTGCCCAAAGCACTCAGTCGTACACGCCCTCTAAAAACCACTCTCGCGTGCGGCCCTCGGGCAAGTTCCGCCGTGGCTCCATGCGCATGAAGATCCGGTAGACGCCGCCATCGCTCAACGCCACATCCCATTCGTCGCGATTCCAACCTGCGGCAGTCCACCAATCCCCGGATAATCTCCATGGACCCGCGGCCGAAACCACTTCGCCCCGAATGGCCCGATCCTGCGATGGGCTTGGCGCGGCGTTGATGAACGCAGGCCTTTCAGCGCGCACGCGCACTTCAGCGGACACGGGCGGACGATACTGGCGAAACGCAAATTTCGAAAAGTGCGAAGCGGTGGGTTTCTTTGTCTCCGGCGCATTCGCGTTTTTGTTTCGCGCCGCATCGCTCTTGGCGCTTGCCTGTTCCGGCGAAAACGGGCGCATGACGAAGGCGTCGCGGCGATGCGTGTTCAACAACTCGGGCGAGCCCGCGTTCCCTTCTCCCACCAGCGCCGTCAAACGCGTCAGCGTCAACTGCAGTTTCTCCGGCGGCGGAGCCTGCGGCACAAATAAGCCGTGCTGCACGGTGCGAGGCTCCACCGGATGCAGCTTGATTTCAAACCCAACAATCGCGGCTTCCGGCGGATGCGCCTCCAAATCAAACTGCAGTTGCTTGAGGATGACGGCAGGGTCGCGCACCGGCACGGGAAACTCGAGAACGCGCTGGCGCACGGGCTTAGGATCCAGCAATCTTTTTTCAAGCATCAACCGCAGCGTGACGCGGTTCGCTGCCAGACCGTTGTGCTCCAACGCCGACGCCAGTTCGCGAATCTTTGACGACAACACGAACAGCAGCGGCTCCAGCAAAACAACGCGGTGGTCAAATTCGACACTCCGCTCATAGGCTTCCGGAGCTTGCACGGCACGCAGAGACCGGTGCAGTCCCCCCCGTACCAGTCTCTGCAAGCGTGTGCCCTCCGAACCAAAACGTGCGACAAAACCCAACTCCGGCAGCTCGGCCAGCTCTCCCAACGTGCGGATACCCCAGCGGTGCAGCGTATCGAGAATCGCGGGATCGGTTTCCAAAACGTCGATGGGAAGACCGCCCAGCGAATCGATTTCCCTGCCCGGAGTCAGGAATGTAATTCCTTTTAAATGCCTGGCCGCAAGCAACGCGGCGTCAGGATCAGCCGAGATCGCAAGATTCGCCTGAATGCCCGCCTCCGCGCCCGTACGCGCCATCACGGCGGCAATTTCCGCTGGAGCGCCAATCATTTTGTTCAAGCCGGCGATGGACAAAATGACGGCTCCCGGAGCGGTATTCTCCACCAGCGGCGAAAACGAGGACGCTAGCGCGAGCAGCGCCGCTTGCGATGCGGAGGATGAAAAGAGACAGGCAAACATACATACGGCTCAAAAACAAAATGTGGCGCACGCACTCCTGCGTGCCGCCTCGCGACTCATCGCAAGGCCTGGCTGCATCCACACACAAACGCCCTCACACATAAACGCCAGGCAAAACACCATTCGCATCCAACCGCAAAGAGGAATCTTCCAAAGAGATGTCGGGAAAGTCTCGACACAGCACGCACGAGTGCGTGCGACACGTTATCCCGCTAGCGCTTGCGTAACCAGATCCTGGCCCAATATCCAGGCGCGCTGTTTTTTGGTTTCCACTCGCGATTCAATTCCGGCAAACAACAACCCCTGCCAAGCCGCGCGGTCACGCTGCGTCACCAACTGCAGCGGAGCGCACGTTTTCACCAAGGGCACATGACTCGCCACCACCAACCGGCACGGCGTATTCTCCACGGCCCTTCGAAACCGGTACCAATACGAAAGCGGAATGCTGTTCAGCTCCCTGGCTCCGGTCTCGCACAAATCGAGCACCACCAGACCGAAACCGCCGCTATGTAGAATCAGGTCCACCGCTTTCATGGCTTTTTCGATGGGGTTCAAAGAGGATGCCGCTCTATCGGCCTCCTCCACAACTCGCTTGTTCTCCGCGGCTTGGCGGGACATATTTGAAGAAACTCCGGAAATACGCACCCACAGCAGTTTCTTCAAATCCACGCCCGCCGCGGCAGCCGACGATGGATCGAACGCGTCGCGGCCATCCACCACCGCACAGCACTCCCCGGCTTTTGTCGCTTCCGCCAACATTTGGTGGAGCAGAGCCGTTCTCCCGGAGGAAATCAAGCCGGAAACATCGGTAATGGCCCCGCGCGGCAGAGACTGGGTGAAAAGGGGACGGACTTCACTGTCCCCATCCACGTCCCCATCCACAAATCCCTGAACTTGTGTGAGTTCCCGGGCTTGGACAGAGCGGTCCGTCCCCTTTTCACCCTTTTCACACAGACTCGGCAGCACGGAAACTGGAAGAGGTGTCTCTCTCATTATTCGCCTTTTCTTCGCCTTATTCATTTTGCGTAAGGCGGAGGCGGTTGTCAATTGGAATTTGAGGAAATGGAAACGATTCGTTGCTACGAAAAGAAAGGCAGGATTGGAGACACACTTCCCGAAGCCCACTCCTGGTGGGCTCACAGGCGCGCACATGATCCGGAGGCTAGCGGGACGAAACTGCTTGTTCTTTCACACGCTTATAAGGAATCGTCGAATCCTTACCGGAAGGGACCAAAGGCATCCAATCCACGGAAAGCTGATCACCCGAGGCGTCCACACCGAAACGCCGTTTTGCGACCTCGGCTCCCTTGGACTCCATCACCACCAAAAGCGGGCCGTTGTAGTACAGCGTCATTTTGGCGCCTTTGCCGTCCACCTTTGTACTGCACTCTTTGCCTAATGTGCTGCATTCGAAGTCCAACAGCTTTTGGTCTCTTTCCTGATATACGAGGTGGAACGTATCCCCTTTATCTTGCAGCGTCCAGCGGCTGGGTATACCGTTGTTTTCCCCTTCCCAAACACCCTTAAGCTTGGCCCGGCTTGCCGCGTCATCCGCCCATGCCGTGCTCCCGCATACAATTGCCGCAGCCAGCCACAGCCCGTACCGAATCCTTTTCACTTGCATAAGTTTCCCCTTCCGCTCCTTATAAGAAGGAAAAACAAACACAATGCCCATCGCGAGAAGGGACCAGATTTGCCCATACAACCGGGTATAGGGATCTGCCGTCTATTAGCATGGCTCTTTGCCGGATGTCCAAGTTCCCTGACGGCCGGCACCCCTATTTTTAAAGGAAAACCGGCATGTTTTTCTTTCTTGCGTGTTAGGATGAAAGCAATTCCAAGTTATCGGAAGGGGCGTTTATGTCCACTCGTTCGAAAATCGCCACTGCATCGCTCATCACGTTGAGCTTCGCTGGATACATTTACTCGCAGCCGCAATCGTCTCCTGCCGAGCAACTGCAAGCCACCATCCAGCGGCTACAGAACGAAATCAAAGCACTGCAGAACACGCTGGCTCAAATGAAATCGGGCCAGAAGACTGCCGCCCAGGCTCCCGCATCGGAAGTCAACTTATCAACCACCGCACAGAGTGCAGCCAACCCTCGTAGCGGTCCGCAGATTCGTGAAGCGCGCGCGGCCTACAACGAAGGCCGGCGCATGGAAGATCAGAAACTCTATCGCGCCGCCGTGGAGGCGTACGCGAAAGCGATTCAACTGGATTCCATGAATGACGCCGCGTTTCTGCATCGCGCCTACTGCTTTCATCAACTAGGCGAAGACAACGCCGCCATTGCCGATTTCACGGAAGCACTAGCCGTGCAGCCAAATAGCTCACGAGCATACTTGGGCCGGGCCACTTCTTACGCGGCGATCGGCGAACGCGCCAAGGCTCTGGACGATTCCGACGAAGCATTACGCCGCGATCCGAATAGCTTTGAATCCTATCTATTGCGTGGACGCCTGTATCAGCAGCAAGGCGATAGCGCACGCGCGCTGGCCGATTTCACCGCTGCGCAAACGATTGCGCCTCAATCCGAACAGCCATATCTGAGCCGCGCGGAACTGAATCTGCGCGACGGCAAGACCGACGAAGCCATCTCCGATTGCGACGCCGCCGTGCGCTTGAATCCGAACGCGTTTTCGGCGTATTTATGCCGCGCGCATGCCTACATTCAAATGGGCAAGTCTGACCGCGCGATTGAAGAAGTGAGCCGCGCGTCGCAAGCCGCACAGGCGCTCGACATGCCGATGGCGTTCTTAAATGACACATGGCAGGCACTGGATCCGAAGGCCCCAGTGCAGGACCGCTTGCGTCCGCCGGACACCGTGCCCGCGAAATCGCCCACGGCACCTGCGGATTCACGCAAGAACACGATGCAAGTAAAGGCCACAGGATCCGCCCAACCGCCACTGGATTTGAACGCCGCCGATACTCCGCGGGCGCTGGAAAAATTGGCGCGCTCGCTGGCCGAGAAACACGACTTCTCCGCCGCGCTGGCCGCGCTGGATCGCGCCGTGGCGCTTGATCCCACGCGCGCGAAGACCTACGACACCCGCGGCCGCTACCATATGTGGAAGTGGGAATACGACAAGGCGATCGCCGATTTCTCCGAAGCAATCCGCCTCAATCCCGTTTACGCCCCAGCCTACCGCCACCGAGGCTATGCACACAGGACCGTGGGCGATGAGAAGTTGGCTAAACAGGATTACCGCAAAGCGTACTCCGTCTCCGGCAAATCGAGTGCACTGACGGCGAAGAGATAGAAACCTTACGTTCGGTCGATAGCAAACGCGGCTCGCCTGAGTACGCGCGCCAGGCGGACGGACTTGGTAGAAAAAAACGGGGAATCCCCTCCCTGACGATTTTGCGTGAAAAGTGATTTTCTGCGCTCCCTAATTCGGTCGCGGCTCTGTTTGAGCGGCCCGCGGTTTCAGCGATTTAACGGAGCCGCGACTACAGGGAGCGGACGTGCACTCGAGTTTTCACACAGGCGCTGACCATCGGGGCTCGCGGCCGGACCAAAACGGGTTTGCAATTTGGGCGCGTACCGGGCGGAGGCGGCGTGATCCGTGGGGCTGCGACAATGATCTAAACCTGTGCCGCGCAAATTTACCCGAACCGAAACTGCTTATCACGAAGCTGGGCACGCCACTGCGGCGTGGCTGCTGGGACTCCGATTTAAAAATGTCACCATTGCCCCGAGCGAGCAGGGTACGCTCGGCTGCATCAACGAACTGACCGCGCCCAAGTGGTTCCGCCCCGAGGTCGCCGTCACCCCGCGCATTCGGGTGATGGCCGAACGCCGCATCGTGACTTTCTTTGCCGGCAAGTGCGCCCAGGAACAATACCTCGGCAAGAAAGTGCGCTCCGGCTACGAA
>JBEBFS010000095.1:0-16986 GCA_040081855.1 Bryobacteraceae bacterium
CCGGGCCGAGGGCGGCGGCGGGGCCGAGCATGATATCCACCGGAACTTCCGTGCCATCCTTGTGCAACGCCGTTAGTTCGTAGGTGCCCATGCGCCGGACGCTGGGCGCTGTGGCATACCCGGATCGCAGCTTCATGTGTTCGGTGCGGAAGCGCTCGGGAAGCAGTATTTCAACGGCCCTGCCTCGGAGTTCCTCGAATGTCCACCCGAGGATACGTTCTACTCCCGCGTTGCATTGCAGAATCAGGCCCGTGTCGTCGGCCACCAGGACCCCGTCCGGCATGGCGTCGATGAGGCCCTCAAGCTGGTGTTCGCGCCTCCTCAGTTCGTGTTCGGTCTGCTTGAGGACGGTAATGTCCCTGGCGACGCCGGCGATGCCGATGAGATCGCCCTGGTCATTGCTCAGCGGCACGGTCGAATCTTCGATCCAGTGATACTCGCCGGTAAGCGCATGAAGAAGCCGGTATATCCTGTTGCGCGGCTCACGAAGGCGAAAAACCTCTTGGGTTTGAGCGACAACGCCGGCCACGTCGTCCGGATGCATGATACGATGCCAGAGTTCGCGGTCTTCGATGAATCGCTGAGGTTCGTACCCGAGCAGGCGAAAGGCGCCACCGGAGACAAGCTCGACACGCCCCGCCAGAGGATCACCGGACGTCTCCACTATATAAATCGTTGTGTCGATCTGCCGCCACGCCGCTTCGTGAATGTCTGACATGTCGTTCTCCTCTCTCGCTTCTCTGACTTAGCTTTAGCTCGGAAACAACGGTGACAGGTTAAACCCTTTCACCAATTGTATTTCTACGCCGATTAGGCCGTTCATGCCATCAACAAAAACTGAAAGGGTAGCCTTTCACCGTTTTCCTTTCACCGTTTTCAGTCACCGTTTTACTGAAGCGATTCGCCATTGCCAGAGATTAGCACGGTTGTACGGGAAGGGACAGACACCGATTCGGCGCGGATGAACTGGATCAGCGGGCACCAGGGCGAAATCTAGTGTCTGTTACCTCTTAGACCTTTTGGGGTGCTTTTTGTTCAGTTGCTCGCGCAGGCCGGCGAACCTTTTAGCCTTGGAAACGCGATCCATGCAAAAAGGCCATTGAAAAATGGGGCCAGTATACTCTTCCACTATCTGTAATTTTAAGCCAGTTAGGCATCTGACGCCCTCTACAAAAAGTAAAAGGGTAGCTTTCCATGAGACGGGCGCCACTGTCAACGAAAATCTCTATACCCACTTCAACCCAGGCTTCCATACGCATTCCTGGTGGGCCGGTTGGTGCTGGCTCGATGCAAGTTAGATTCAGAGTCGAAGTCCGGCGCCGCCGTCTGTCCTACGAACTCAAAGCTCACACTGCAGCGCAGTATGCCGGGGAGTTTGGGTTTTCGGACCGTTATCGATAAAGCTTCACACCATCTTAGGAAAGGGTTTCAAAAGCTCCCCGAATCCCTTCGCCAAACGCCTCGCGGTGTCACCAGCAGCGGGCGCTTTTACCGGTGCATCGCGCACCAGAATCATCGCCAGTTCCGACTGCTGCTGTTCCGGCGAAAGGCCTTCTCTCCCACACCAGGCTAATGGATGGTGCGCGTCTTCCGGTTCATGTAATCCATCAACAGATACTGGCCCAAAGTGTACGGTGTGGTGAAGTACGCCTTGCCCCGGCAGAGCGCCGTGACTTTTTGAATGAAGTTTACCAGGCCACTATCGCTAGCCAGCATGAAGGTGTTGATCAAAATTCCCTGCCGCTTGCAGCGGTTCACTTCTTCGAGCGTGCGGCTGATCACCAGCGGGTCCAGGCCAAAAGCGTTTTTGTAGACGCGGCCATCGTCAAGCGTGAGCGCACTCGGCTTGCCGTCGGTAATCATGATGATCTGCTTCATGTCTTTGCGCTCCTGCTGCAGCAGGCGCTGCGCAAGAATAAGGCCGTCGCGCGTGTTCGTGTAATAAGGGCCCACCTGCACGCTGGCCAGTTCCTCGATGCGCTTTTCCTCGGCGAAATCGTGGAACAGCACACACCGCAGCGAATCGCCGGGGTACTGCGTGCGGATCAGATGGGCCAGCGCCAGCGCCACTTTCTTCGCGGGAGTGAAGCGGTCTTCACCGTAAAGAATCATGCTGTGGCTGCAATCGAGCATTACCACGGTGGCGCACGAGCTTTGGTACTCGCTCTGGTGCACCTGTAGATCTTCGTATTCCAGATTCAGCGGAATCTTCACGCCTTCGCGGCGCATCGCGCTAAACAGCGTCTGATTCACATCCAGATTCAAGGAATCGCCGAACTCGTAGGTTTTCGATCCGCCGCTCGCCTCCACGCCGGTCGCGAGATCGCGCGTATCGTGCGAACCGAAGCTGGCGTGGCCCAATGAACCGAGCAGGTCTTTCAACGTTTTGAAGCCGAGGAAGTCGACGCTTTTGTCGGTGACCTTGAACTCCACCTTCCCATCTTTATTCCCGCCGCGCCCGCTTTGTTGGTTTGTGTTGATGTAGCCTTCGTCCACCAGTTTCTGCACCAACTGGCTGAGCAACTGCTCGAATTCTTCCTGCGACATGCCTTCCAGCTTTTGGCGGATCTGCTCGGCCTTCTCCGGATCAAACATGTCGCCGCGAAGCAACGCCTCTTCAATCGCGCGCTGAAGATTTTCGAGCGAGTTTGCGTTCATCTCGCTGAACTGAAAGTAGGGATCGTCGAATCCGCTATTGAGGAAGAAATCGGCCAGCGCCTTCATCAGGTCTTCGGCGCTGAGGTCCAGGTCCTCACCGGTGTAGCGCGAATAGCGGACGGATTTCATGGCGTTGCCTCGTCAAACCTTGTCAGCAGTCGTCCAGTGGATTACTGATACTGGCGTTTCGTTTTGCGAACCGTTTCGTCGGGCTGCTCCTGACGGCGGCGTTCGCCGGCAACAAAGCCAGTCTCTTCGCTGCGGCCGATGCGTTTGTGGGCGTAGAGCCCTTCCAAAATAAATTCGGCGGCAGCGGCACGGACGGCGTCGGGCTCACTGACGGCCAGGCCCAGATTCTTGGTCTTTTCCATCAAGCCTTGAATAGCGGTCAGTTCCTTCACCATTTGCTTCGACGGAACGCTTTCATCCAACTTGAGCGACCCGCCCAGTTCGAACCAGGTGATGACGGAAGAAAGATTCTCTCCCTCGAAGTACGACGTGAACACCTTGCCCACCGCGAGGCGGATCAGCTCGCGCGCGATGGCATCGCCGCCTTTGAGTTCGCCTTCGTATTCCAGTTCAAGTTTGCCGGTGATGGAAGGCAGCGCGGCATAGGCGTCCACCACGCGCGGCACGGCAACATCGTCACCGGCGACTAAAGCGCGGCGCTCAGCGTTCGATGTCACATTTTCAAGCACGGAGATCGGCAAGCGCTGACTGACGCCCGAACGCTTGTCCACGCGCTTATCATCGCGGGCGGAAAAGGCAATCTGCTCGATCACTTCGCGAATGTAGTTCGGAATACGAATCTCGACGGGCGATTTCCGCTTGGTCCACGCTTCCTGTTGGGTAATCTCAATTCCGTGGCTGAGCGTCGCCGGGTAGTGCGTGCGGATCTCACTGCCGATGCGGTCTTTGAGCGGCGTGATGATTTTTCCGCGAGCCGTGTAATCTTCCGGATTTGCCGTAAACACCAGCATCACGTCGAGCGGCAGACGCACGGGATAACCCTTAATCTGCACGTCGCCTTCCTGCATGACGTTGAACAGGCCGACTTGAATTTTGCCCGCGAGGTCGGGCAGTTCGTTGATCGCGAAGATGCCGCGATTGGCGCGCGGCAGCAGGCCGTAGTGGACGGTGAGTTCGCTGGAGATGGTTTCGCCGGTGCGCGCGGCCTTGATGGGATCGATATCGCCGATCATGTCGGCGATGGTCACATCCGGGGTCGCCAGCTTTTCAACGTAGCGCGCTTCGCGAGGGAGCCAGGCGATGGGCGTTAGGTCGCCCTTCTCGGCAACAAGGTCACGGCAGCGCTTGCAAATGGGCTGGGCCGGATTGTCGTGGATTTCGCAACCGGCGATGTAGGGGATGTGCTGGTCAAGCAGCGTCACCAGCATACGGATCAGCCGCGTTTTCGCTTGCCCGCGGAGTCCGAGAAGAATGAAATTGTGCTGCGAGAGAACCGCGTTTACCACCTGCGGCGCAACAGTGTCGTCATAACCGACGATGCCGCGAAAAAGGGGTTCTTTGCTGGCGAGCTTCTGGATCAGGTTATCGCGCAGTTCATCTTTGACCGAGCGCGATGGGTGAAAGTGTTCCGAAGCCCGAAGGGCGCCAAGTGTGTTCGGGAGGCCAGAAGGGGTCATTGCGAGGGTACGTCCTACCCGGATTGTAGCAGCGGGAAGTAAATGGCGCTTTTTAGCGTTAGCTCCCCTTTCTGGTTCGACAGTCGCTTTGACAAGGGTTCGCAATAGTCTGGTCATCCATGTCGCGCGATCGCGAGGCGGGACGCACGGGTGCGCGCGCAACCGTGTCACTGCGGCTGCGGCAACAGATAGCGTCCCATTTGGTTCGCCACGAAGTCTTCCCATGTGGAGAATTGCTCGGCATGAATACCCTGAGCACGGGCTCCGGCGATGTTGTCGGCGCGATCGTCGAGGAACAATCCTTCTTGCGGTTGAATGCCCAGGCCTTCCACCGAGTGGCGATAGATCACTGCGTCGGGCTTGTTCACGCCGAGTTCATAGGACAACGTCAGGTGGTCGAAGTGATCGAAGAAACCAGGAGTGGCACGCAGGCGCTCGCCCAGCGGACGCGGAAGATTCGAGAGCATCGCCGTCAGGATCCCTGCCGCGCGAAGTTGGCTGGCCCATTTAAAGACTCGCGGGTCGAAGCGGCTCCAGAACTGGATCTCACGCTCGATCAGGCCCTGGATCGTCGCCTCATCGAAGGACATGCCGAGATCCGCCGCAACGCTGCGCCAGTATGTGAACGCATCGCCGCCGGCATCGTAGGGCCCACGATATTTCCAAAACGCCTCGTGGAGCGCACCCGTCGTTCCGGCGAATGCCGCCGCTTCGTTCCACTGCTCGGGAGTGGGAGGAAAGCAGAGGACTCCACCGAAATCGAAAATCACGGCGCGGATCTTCATCGCAAAGGTGACGATTAAGTGCGTGCGCCGCGGGCGCCTTCGGCGGGCTGCGTGTCGCGCTTCGTGCGAATTTCGCGGACGGCGTAGATGCGGCGTCCCTGGCTTTCGTAATAGGTACGGGTGAGCACCTCGCCCAGCAGACCGGTGCAGAACAGAATGACGCCGTTCACCAGTGCGATGGCACCCACCAGCATCAGCGGGCCGTGCTCCTGGATGATGTCGCCGCCCGTCCACAGCTTCTTCACGGCAAGCCCCGTGAGCAACATCATGCCGGAACCGGCGCTGACGGCTCCCCACTTGCCGAAGAAGTGCATCGGCCGTGTGAAGTAGCGCAGCAGGAACCAGATGGTGAAGATATCGAACGCTACCCGGAACGTCCGGCCCAAGCCGTAGTGCGATTCACCGGCAGGGCGCTCGATATTCTTGATGGGCACCTCAGCAATGCGCGCGCCGTACAAGCTTGCCAGCGCCGGAATGAAGCGGTGCAGTTCGCCGTAAAGGTTGATGTCTTTGAGGATCTCCGCGCGATATGCCTTGAACGTGGTCCCGAAGTCGCGAAGATTCACCCCGGACACTTTCGCCATCAGCCAGTTCGCGATTCGCGACGGAAGCTTACGCGTGACGGCGTTATCCACGCGATTCTTGCGCCAACCGCTGGCGATGTCATAGCCTTCTTCGATCTTTTCGAGCAGCGCGGGAATATCTTCGGGCGCGTGCTGCAGGTCGCCATCGAGCGAAATAATCACACTTCCCTGCGCTTCGTCGAAGCCCGCGGCCAGCGCGGCGGTCTGCCCGAAATTTCGGCGCAGGCGAATCACCTTAAGGCGGCCATCGGTTTCCACCAAATTGGCCAGCAGATCGAAGCTGCGGTCGTTCGAAGCGTCATCAATAAAGATGATCTCGTAGGGCTTCCGCAGACGCTCCAGCACCGCCGTAAGACGGTCATAGAGCGGCAGAATAGATGGCTCTTCGTTGTGAATCGGGATGACGATAGAAAGCTGCACTATTGTTAAGGATAGCAGGCAAAGGCAAGCGCTTTTGGCGCGTTCACGGCTACTTTTGGCCCCCAGCCTTCGGGTCCTTACCCGGCAGATTCTCGGGATTTTCATGCACCTTAGCGCGGAAGTTCGCCTTCATTCCAGCAGCAAGCGAGACAGTGGAATCACCAAATTTATCCCGGATCTTGTCGACGGCCGCCAGCGTCTTGCGCCACTTATCAGTGCGCGGCTCTTCGAGCAAATTCGTCTGCCCTTCCTCTGCCTCTAGCGATTGCGCATAGACGCCCAGCAACCGGATCGCCTTGCCGGTCCAGTTCTTGTCGAAAAGATCGCGCACGGCGGCGGAAAATTCAGTGTCGATCTGCGTCGCATGATCCAGCGTCTTTGCGCGGGTAAACGTCGAAAAATCGGAGTAGCGCAACTTAATCTGCACCGTTCGCGCGTAAAGCTGATGATCGCGCAGGCGCCGTGAAACCATCTCCGAAAGCCGCACCAACATCGCCGCGAGTACGCGGGCGTCGGCAGTATCCACGGAAAACGTGTGCTCATGGCTGATCGATTTCGGGTCAGTACCTTCGCCCACTTCCTGATCGAACCAGCCTCCTGCGTCCTGCCCTTTGGCTTTGCCCGCTAGCGCCAGGCCCCATTTTCCAAAGTGCTGTTCAAGATATCCTTCATCGAACGCGTTCAGGTCGCCAACCTTTTTGATGCCGCGATCATTCAGGTGCTTTTCGGTGACCTTGCCCACACCGGGAATTTTTCGCACATCGAGCGGCGCCAGGAACCGGGCTTCCTGGCCGGGAGGAATCCACAAAATGCCGTGCGGCTTTGCTTGATCGGACGCCACCTTCGCCACCATGCGCGAAGCGGCGGCGCCGATGGAGCAATTCAAGTTTGTTGCCGCGCGAACGGCGTCATGCAGAGCACCAGCGGCGGCCATCGGCGGGCCGTGCAGACGCTCCGTGCCGGTCATATCGAGATACGCTTCGTCGATAGACGCCATCTCCACGCGCGGCGAAAACGTTTGCAGAACACTATAGACCTTGCGGGAATATTCGGTATAACGCTCGCGATGCCCCTCGACGAAGATTGCCTGCGGACACAATTTGTATGCCGTGCGCAAAGGCATTGCCGAATGCACGCCGAACTTGCGGGCCGCGTAGGATGCCGCGGAAACCACTCCGCGCTCATTTGCGCGTCCGCCGACAACCACGGGCTTGCCCTTCAGCGACGGATCGAACAGCTCTTCCACCGAAACAAAGAAGGCGTCCATATCGAGATGAAAATACGTGCGCATGAGAGCCTTCTTGTGCTCATTTTCGGTCTACGGAAGCCGATATGCAATACGATGGACGTCTATGTGGCCCGGCAAGCGATTTTAGACCGCAAAGGCGACGTCTTCGCATACGAACTGCTCTTTCGCTCCAGTGCTGCCAGCCGCGAATTTGGCGGCGCGGATGCGAGCGCGGCGACCAATCAGGTAGTCGCGAACGCGCTTTTAAATTTTAGTGATTCACACCTGCTCGGCGGCAAAAAAGCGTTTCTGAACTTCAACCGCGAATTGCTGCTGGATGGCCTGCCGCTCATGCTACCGAAGCAAACGGCGGTCATCGAGATTCTCGAAGCAGTGGATCCGGACGCCGATGTGGTTGAGGCTTGCCGCGAGATGCACGAGATGGGCTATTCGCTGGCGCTCGACGATTTCCTGGATCGCGACGGCATGGGTTCGCTGATCCATCTGGCGAACTTCATCAAGGTGGATTTGCGGTCCACGTCCCGCGAGGAGCAGAAGCGCATCGTGGACGCCTATCGACCCAAGGGCGTCGCGATGCTGGCGGAGAAGGTGGAATCCCACGAGGAGTTCGAGTGGGCGGCTGGAATTGGATTCGATTATTTCCAGGGCTACTATTTTGAAAAACCGGTCACGCTGGTGGGCAGGCAGGTGCCTGTCTCGAAGATCGCAGGCCTGCGCTTGCTGCGTGAGTTGCAATCGCCTGAGCTGGATTTTCACCGCATTGAGCAAACGGTATCGGCCGACCTCGGCTTCTCCCACAAACTGCTGCGCTATGTGAACTCGGCGGCGTTCGGGAGGCGGGAGCCAGTGGCGTCGATCCGCACGGCGCTGGCGGTGCTAGGCGAAGAAAACATTCGCCGGTGGGTGGCCCTGGCGGCGCTGCCGGCGCTGGCCGCTGACAAACCTGGCGCACTGGTCACGCAATCGATACTGCGGGCACGATTCTGGGAATTGCTGGCGATCGCGGCGGGAGTGCGGAATCCCGAACGCCTGTTCCTGATGGGCATGTTTTCATTACTCGACGCGCTCATCGACAGGCCCTTGGAGGATTCGCTGCGCGAAGTCGGCGTCGCGCCGCCGATCATTGCGGTGCTGGTGGATAAGGCTCCGGAGAGCGACCCGTTTGCGCGTGTCCGGCGGCTGGCGATCGACTACGAGCGTGGCGAGTGGGACGGCGCGGCGACGCTGGGCGAAGCGCTAGGGATTACCGCAAACGATGTGGTGGAAGCGTATACCAGCGCGTTGAAATGGGCCGACGAGATCGTGGCGTCAACGAAGTAACGAGTTGTGAATATCACACGTGGGGCGGCCCTTAGGGGCGGCAGTCGGGCCTCGCCCGGCTTTGAAGGTTAATGAGAATTCCAAAGCCGCGCGGATGCGCGGCTGCCGGGCGAAGCCCCGCCCCACGTCTACAGTTGAGCTTGGGCGACGCGCGGTAATCCGGCTAGATCATTGATGATCGACACATCGCGCCAGCTTGTAAGCATTTCGCGAACGGGCTCGGCCGACGTATCGCCCAGTTCCATTACCAGCCAGCCGCCGGGACACAGCAATCGCGCGGCTTCGGGGACCAGCCTCCGGTACACATCGAGCCCTTCTTGTCCTGCGAACAAGGCGCTGGCAGGTTCAAAGTCACGGACCTCCCGCTGCATCGTGGCGCGGTCGCTATCGGGCACGTAGGGGGGATTCGAAACCACCAGGTCGAAGGACGCCTCGGCGAAGGCGGAGCCGAGATCACAGGCGACGAAAACAACCTCCGCGTGCAAGCGGCGCGCATTCTCTGAAGCCACACGCAGCGCCGCCAGCGAGATGTCCGACGAGAAAACCTTCGCCTTTGATTCCAGCGCGAGGGTCACGGCAATCGCTCCCGATCCGGCGCCCACATCAAGTACGCGCCGAACTCCACTCATATGCGCGAGCGCGGCTTCGATCAGGTGCTCGGTCTCTGGACGCGGGATCAAGACGTCCGGGGTGACGCGGAAGTCGCGCCCATAAAACTCCTGGCGGCCCGTGATGTATTGCGTGGGTTTGCCGCCGATGCGCTGATGAAGGTAGCGGCCGTAGTGAATCCACCAGACTTCGCGGAGTTCGTCACTCGAATGGGCGTAGAGCCAGGCACGATCGGGAGGCGGTTCGCCCCGCGTGGCTTTATCGTGCGAGATCGCGTGCAGCAGCAGCACTTCCGCCGTCAGCCGCGGCGCCGAAATGCCCGCGTCTTCCAGCAGCTTTTGTCCTTGGAGAAGCGCCTCTCGTACAGTCATGCGATGGGAGGGCGGGACCTGTCCCGCGCCGAGACCGCGCCTCGGCAGAATTTCTACGCAAGCCAACCGGAAGGTGACAGCAGGACGCGGCTCGCGCCTTTCCGATCTACGCCGCTTCGCCCTGCGCCGTCATGCCTTGTTCTTTCAGCTTTTCGGCCTGGTAGTGAGTGGTGAGCGCTTCCACCAGCGGGTCTAATTTCCCTTCCATCACCTGATCCAACTGGTGCAGCGTGAAACCGATACGGTGATCGGTGACACGGTTTTGCGGGAAGTTATACGTGCGGACCTTTTCGCTACGGTCGCCGGAACCCACCATGCTGCGGCGTTCCGCGCCGATCTTTTCCTGCTGCTTTTCCAGCTCGAATTCATACAGACGCGAACGCAGCACGCGCATAGCCTTGGCGCGGTTCTTGATCTGCGATTTTTCGTCCTGGCAGGAAACAATGGTCTGCGTCGGCAGGTGCGTGATACGCACGGCGGAGTACGTCGTGTTCACGCTTTGTCCGCCGGGGCCCGAGGAGCAAAACGTATCGATACGAATGTCCTTCTGGTCGATGTTGATTTCCACTTCGTCGGCTTCGGGCAGCACAGCCACCGTCACGGCCGAGGTATGCACACGGCCCTGCTGTTCCGTGGCCGGAACGCGCTGCACGCGATGCACGCCCGCTTCGTATTTGAGCTGACTATAAACCTTGTTGCCGCTGATCAGCGCGGTGACTTCCTTCAATCCGCCTACAGCCGATTGGCTGGCCGTGGTGACTTCCACCTTCCAGCCGCGCGTTTCGGCGAAGCGCGAGTACATGCGGAACATTTCGTCGGCGAACAGCGTTGCTTCGTCCCCGCCGGTGCCGGCGCGAATTTCGAGAACCACGTCTTTTTCGTCGTTCGGATCTTTCGGCAACAGCAGGATCTTCAGATCATCTTCAATCTTGACGAGGTGCGGTTCGAGCGCGGCGAACTCTTCCTGAGCCATCGCACGAAGATCGGCGTCCGTTTCGAGCAACATTCCTTTGGCTTGGAGCAAGTTCTCATTGGTGGATTTCCATTCGCGGTACTTCGCGACAATGTCCGCCAATCCGCTTTGCGCCTTGGTGACCTTGCGATACTGCTCGGCGTCACCGATAACGGCGGGGTCCGCCATCTGGTCGGTCAGCTCGTTGAAACGCTTTTCAATGTCTTCCAGCTTTTGCTGATATTGCATTTACGCGATCACCAGTTCCCCACCCTGAGATTTTTCCAGTTCCATCGCGCCTTCCAGAGCACGAATCGCCACGGCCGCTTCCGAGTTGTCCGGCGGCTTGGTCGTGATGCGCTGCAGCCACAACCCAGGAATGCTCAACAGACCCATCAGCGTGCCTTGGCGCTTGGCGGCGAACCGAATCAGTTCGTAACTCACGCCCGTGATCACCGGCAACAGAGCGATGCGCGCTAGAAATTTCGGCAGGAACCCATCGACGGGAACCAGTGCGTAAACAATCATCGAGATAGTCATGACCACCAGAAGGAAGCTGGTTCCGCAGCGCGGGTGGAACGTCGTGAACGTCTGCGCGTTTTCGATATTCACAGGCCTGCCGGATTCATAGTTGAAAACCACTTTGTGCTCGGCTCCGTGATATTCAAATACGCGGCGAATATCCTTCATCAGAGAAAGCAGGAACAGGAACGTGAGAAAGATGACCATGCGGATTACGCCATCGGTCATGTTGGTGGCAAAGCGCCCGGAAAGCGAAGGCACGGCCTTGCCCAACTGCGTCGCCAAAAACAGCGGAATCAACTTGTACAGGAAGATGAAGAATCCAAGTGAGAAAATCAGGTTTCCGGTCATCATCCAGTTGGAGATTTCCGCGGGCTTTTTCTCTTCTTGAGCCGCGGGAGCCGTCACGGAAGCGGCCTCGCCCTGCGGCTTTGCCGGAGTTTCATCCAGAGCCGCGTTCGCCGAAAACTTCAACGCCTTGTAGCCGAGCGTCATCGCCTGGCCGAGCGTGCCCAGGCCTCGCAGCACCGGCTTCTTGAACAGCGGATATTTCTCGGAGACCTTTTGGATCGGCTGTTCTTCAGTGACGATCTCGCCATTGGCTTTGCGGACGGCGACACAATAGCTGTGCGGAGCGCGCATCATCACGCCTTCCATCACGGCCTGCCCGCCGACCAGGGTTTCCTCCCCGCTTTCGAGGATCGGAAGCATTTGTATGTGCGCCGAAAGACGCAGGAATCGCAGGATCGTCAAAACAGTACTCCCCTCCGTATTATAGCGAAGGCATCCAAGGCCGTCGCTTCACCAGTCGACGAATCGAATCGCGCTTACCTGATAGCGCCTAGCGCCAGCGGCCGTCGCGCCACGTGTAGCGGTCGCCCCGACGATCCCAGCGCCCTGGCGTCCAGTTTCTGCGTCCCCGTGGTGGAACCGCCCAGCGGCCCGGATTCCAATTGTAGGATCCACCGCTCCAGCCCCAGAATCCTTCCACCCAAACATACATCGGCCCTGGAGCAGGCCCGTAGTTTTCGACGCGCATTGGGGGCGGCGCGGTTCGGGCGTACACGCCCACCCGGGCTCCCGCACACCCGCCCAAAGTCAGTAGCGAGCCTAGACATGTTGCTAAGATCCAGCGTTTCATAAAGGTGCTCCTACTTTATTAGAAGCATCCGGATGGCCGAAGTTACGAATTGTTTGAGGCTCGGCCGCGGGGGGAGCGGGACTTGTCCGAATTAACTGATTTATTTGGAAACGATTGTTTTGACAGGCCGCTCCGATGCGCGGCCGCCGGCGAAGCCCCGCCCCACGACGCTACTCGGGTGCTGTGTCAGTGGGTTCGGCAACAACTTCTTCTGGTTCGGCTGGGAAGAGGCGGTCGGCCATGGCACGTTTCAGGCGCGTGATGCCGTCGCCTGTGACGCTGGAGATTTTCATGAACGGGAACTTGTGTTTCCGGGCCAGGCGCTCCACTTTTTTGATGCGCTCAGGATCCTGGGCGGCGTCAATCTTGGTGGCCACCACGATCATGGGCTTCTTAGGCATTTCGTCGGAGAATGCTGCCAGTTCGCTCATGATCACTTTGAAATCGTTCGCCGGATCGCGGCCTGTGTCGGAGACATCCACCAGGTGCACCAGGAGCCGGGTGCGCTCGACATGACGCAGGAACTGGATGCCCAGCCCATGCCCTTCATGTGCGCCTTCAATTAAACCAGGAATGTCCGCAACAACAAAGGTTTTATCGCCATCTCCACTGACGACACCTAGATTCGGAACCAGCGTCGTGAACGGGTAGTCGGCAATTTTCGGCTTCGCGGCGGAGATGACCGAGATCAGCGTGGATTTTCCAGCGTTCGGGAAACCTACCAAACCAACATCAGCTAATAGTTTCAGTTCCAGGCGTAAACGCTTGAAATCGCCAGGCTTGCCGTCTTCATGCTCCGTAGGGGCTTGGTGTGTGGAGGTCGCAAACCGTGCGTTGCCTCGGCCACCGCGTCCGCCTTTGGCCAGAATGAAGCGATCTCCAAGGACCGCGAAATCATGAAGTATTTCTCCCGTTTCCGCATCGTAAACGACAGTGCCAACAGGAGTTGCAAGCTCAATTGAATGGCCGTCGTGACCCTTCTTGTTGCTGCCCTCCCCGTGGCGACCGCGTTGGGCTTTGTGTTCGGGGTTGAACCGGAAGTGAAGCAGCGTGTTGTGGTGTGGACTTGCCACCATGGTGACGTCGCCGCCACGCCCGCCATCGCCGCCGCTGGGTCCGCCGCGCGGAACGAACTTCTCACGCCGGAACGCAAGGATGCCGTTGCCGCCGTCGCCGGCCTTCACGGTAATTATGACTTCATCGATGAACACAGCTTTATAGAGGGAACAGGAGACAGAGGACAGGGGATAGGGATGAAGTTATGCCAGAGGAGAGAGGCACGGGCGGATCGCCCTGTCCTCTGCCTCTATCCTCTGGCGCTTAATCTTATTCCGCCGGACGAATGTTAACGAACTTGCCCATGCGGCCGCGGTCGCGGAATTCAACCACGCCCGGGATCTTGGCGAAGAGCGTATCGTCTTTGCCCAAGCCGACATTCAGGCCCGGCTTCATTCTGGTGCCGCGCTGACGAACGATGATGGAACCGCCGGTGACCACTTCGCCACCGAACCGCTTCACTCCGAGCCGCTGCGCGTTCGAGTCGCGCCCGTTTTTAGAACTGCCGAGTCCTTTTTTATGTGCCATGACGTATTCTCCCCGGCCTTACGCGATCCCGTTGATCTGGACGCGCGTGAAATTCTGACGGTGTCCGATGGTGCGCTTGTACTGCTTCTTGCGCTTGAACTTGAACACCAGCGTCTTATCGCCACGATCCTGCGCGGCAATGGTACCCGTCACTTTGGCGCCCGCCGCCGGCGACGTCACTTGATCGCCATCGACAACCGCCAGAACACGAGTGAACTCGACAGGCGAGCCAACCTCGCCAGCCAGTGTTTCCACCTCGACGGTCTCACCCGGCGTCACGCGATACTGCTTCCCGCCCGTTTCTATCACAGCGTACATACGGATACTCTCTTCTTCCTAGAATTGGTTTGCGTCCTGCCAAGCGAATACCCGCAGGGGGACGAAAGGCCAGAAGTTTCAGTGTACTACAAGTATGAGGGGATCGCAAAGCGGGGTGGCAATCACAGCCTTAAAGGCTCCGGTTCGCTTCCAGCACCAGCGCGACGGCTTCTTTGAGGTTTTCCCGCGCTTCGTCAAGTGTTTCGCCTTGCGTGTTCGCTCCTGGAAGCTCTTCGACGAAACCGATGTAGCCTTCCGGGACCTTCCTGAAAACGGCCGTTAGGTGCATCGCTGCCATGACTTCATCATACCAAGGGGCCTTGTCCCGCGAACGATGCCAGCCCTATTACGAGCCGGAACCCACGGTTCGTCCTCCAACGCCGATTTCCAATCCGCCCTACGGTTTTGGTTTGGCGTGGTGTGTCACACTGAAAATTAGCTCATGGAAAAAATTCGTTCCACAACGATTCTTTGTGTCCGGCGCAACGGGAAGGTCGTGATTGCCGGTGACGGCCAGGTGACGCTTGGCTCGGAGGTGCTGAAGTCTTCGGCCAAAAAGCTCCGGCGCCTGTACAACGGCAAGATTCTGGCTGGTTTCGCCGGAGCCACGGCGGACGCCTTTTCGCTGTTCACCCGGTTCGAGGCCAAGCTTGAGCAATTCAATGGCAACCTGCCCCGCTCCGCCGTGGAGCTTTCGAAGGACTGGCGCACGGATCGCCTGCTGCGGCACCTGGAAGCGCTGCTGCTGGTGGCGGACACCACCAACACGTTTATCCTCTCCGGCAACGGCGATGTCATCGACCCCGATGACGACATCGCGGCCATCGGCTCGGGCGGCGCGTTTGCAAAATCCGCCGCCACCGCGCTGCTGCAGAATACAGAGCTTTCGGCTCGCGAGATCGTCGAGAAATCGATGACGATTGCGGGCGATATCTGCATCTACACCAACAAGAACATCGTTTACGAAGAGCTGGGCTAGGTCCACTACGCCGAATGGAATCCCAGTGAACGTGGGGCGGCCCTTCGGGGCGGCAGCCGGGCATTGGCCCGGCTCGGCGAAGCAAGAAATACAAAGCCGCGCTGAAGCACGGCAGCCGGGCGAAGCCCCGCCCCACATTCTCTGCATGCCTCCTCTGTGTGCCACACTGGAATTTGAAACGCATGAATTTTTTTAAAAAGACGCCGAAGATGGGATGCGTCCGAGCATGGTAATTTACCTTCCCGCTCAGTCGGCCGACGACGAACCGATTCTGGATGAGTTGACTCCAAGGGAGATCGTCCGCGAACTCGACAAGTACGTCATTGGCCAGGCCGACGCGAAACGCGCTGTTGCGATCGCACTGCGTAATCGCATTCGCCGCCAGAAGCTGGACCCGGAGATGGCCGATGAGGTGATGCCCAAGAACATCCTCATGATCGGGCCCACGGGCGTCGGTAAAACGGAGCTCGCGCGCAGGCTTGCGAAACTGGCGAATTCACCGTTCCTGAAGGTGGAAGCCAGCAAGTTTACCGAAGTAGGCTATGTCGGCCGCGACGTCGAATCGATGATCCGCGATCTGGTCGAGATTTCCATCGACATGGTCCGCGAAGAGCGTTTGAACGAAGTGGGCGAGCGCGCCGAACGGAATGCCGAAGAGAAGCTGCTCGATTTGCTGATGCCTACGCCCGCGGGGGCCGAAGCAGAAGCCGCAGAGAGCGCGGAGCGGACTCGCGAGAAGTTGCGCGAACGTTTGCGCAACGGAAAACTCGACGACCGTACGGTGGAAGTGGACGTGAAAGAGCGCGGGCCGTCGTTTGAAGTGACGACGATGGGCGGCAACGAGGAAATGGACATCAACTTAAAAGATGTCCTGCCTGGATTGTTCGGCGGCCGCACGAAGAAGCGCAAGATGCGCGTCCAAGAGGCGCTTGACTACCTGATTCAGGAAGAAGAGCAAAAACTGGTGGACATGGATAGCGTCACGCGCACGGCCATCGAACGGCTGGAACGCAGCGGCATCGTCTTCCTGGACGAGGTGGATAAGATTGCCGGACGCGAAGGCGGGCATGGTCCCGACGTCAGCCGCGAAGGCGTGCAGCGCGACATTCTGCCGATTGTGGAAGGCACAACGGTGAACACGCGCTACGGCTTTGTGCGCACCGATCATATTCTCTTCATCGCCGCAGGCGCGTTTCATGTGTCGAAGCCCAGCGACCTGATCCCCGAATTGCAAGGCCGCTTCCCGATTCGCGTGGAACTGAAATCGCTGACCGAAGACGATTTCATCCGCATTCTCAAGGAGCCGAAGAACGCACTGATCAAGCAGTATCAGGCGCTGCTCGAAACCGAAGGCATCAAGCTGGTGTTCACCGAAGATGCCTTGCGTGAAATTGCCGGGTTTGCCGCGCAGGTGAACCAGACAACGGAAAACATTGGCGCGCGACGCCTGCACACGATTCTGGAAAAGCTGCTTGAAGATGTTTCCTTCGATGGGCCGGATCTCAAGAAGAAGTCTGTAAAAGTGGATGCCGCCTACGTACGCAAGCAACTGCAAGACATCGTCAAAGATCAGGATTTGAGCCGCTACATCCTTTAGTCCACCATGAGCGTGCGATCTAAGCGATCAATGTGGGGCAGCTTCGCAGGCTGTGGCGGGTTTGTATCCCGCCCCCGAACCATAGCGCTCGTGCTCCTCTCGCTTACGCTCACAGGCTGCGGCTACGTCGGGGACACCAAGCCGCCAACGCTCGACATTCCCACGCGGATCACGGACCTTCGTGCAGCCGAGTACGGCGCGAACATCGCAGTGGAGTTCACGCTGTCGCCGCTCACCACCGAAGGACTCGC
>JBEBFS010000019.1:0-57820 GCA_040081855.1 Bryobacteraceae bacterium
TACGATGTTGCGGCTATGATGTTGCGGCTATGATAAACTCACTCGCCGGGGAGCGCGGGGTCATGAAACAACATGCAGCAACCAATTCCTTGGAGCGCGGATTGGCAATCCTGCGATTGATTGGCGGCAAACGCGGCGGCCTCACGAATGGCGAAATTAGCCGCGAATTGGGTATTCCGAAGAGCACGTGTTCCTACATCTTGAGCCGCCTTTCCCGCGAAGGCTACGTTACAAAACAAAGCGTTACCGCACGGTTCCGGATAGGGTTGCAGACACTTGTTCTGGCTCACGATGCGCTTCGCGAACTGGGATTTCACGCGGTTGCGGAACCGGCACTTTACCGGCTATCCGAGGAAACCGGGCTGGCGGCGGTGTTAGCGGCCCTCGAAGGGGATCGCTGCCTGACCATCGACCGCGTGGAGAGTCCTGAATTCATGAAGGATTTCGCCGAACGCGGCCGGTCATTGTGGACGTATTATCCGCCGCGCGAATTACGCAGTGTTGGTGCCGAATTTCCTAGTTACGCGACGTCGTTTGGGCGTGTTTTGCTGGCGTATTTGCCGAGGCAGGAAATGTTAGCGATGTTGGATCGCATCGAGATCAAAAAGCTGACGCCCTATACGGTTACGGACCAGAAGGAATTGCTTGAACAATTGGCGCAGGTTCGCGAGCAGGGCTACTCATTGGTGGACCGCCAGTCGCACGAAGATACACGCGGGCTTGCCGTGCCGCTCTTCGGTTCGGATGGAATGGCACGCGGCGCAGTGGCGGTGGGCGGCAGCCGGACGATGGCGGTTTTTGATGATCAGTCCCGCCTTATCAAGCTCCTGAAAGAAGCTGCGGGCGAAATTTCCAAACGTATTGCGCGACCGCTTCGGTTGGAAACGGATCTGAAGCCGGTGCTGGTGGGTTCGACGAAGCAGCGGACGTGAGCCGTCTAATGTATTGAACGCTGCGTTGACTGACTTGGGGCCCGGTGCTACACTCCCCTACTTGTTTGACCAACCGATCGGACGCCCCCGATTGGGCGGAAAGAGAAAAGGCCCGGCCGTGGAGAAGGCGCGTTGAGATATCTAGTGAAGCTCCCATTTCTTCCCCGTAGATTTTGGCCATCAGCGGCCGCTTCCCTGTTCACGATAACCGCGATTGTCGGCGGCGTTGTCTTGTTGCAACCGTTCTTGGTGCAAATGGCGACGGCGCAAGGGCGCCCTTCGGGGGACCTTGACGTGGTGAAGCTGCGCGACAACGTCTACATCATAGCGGGCGCGGGCGGCAACATCACCGTTCATATTGGCCAGGAAGGCATCGTTCTTGTGGACACGGGCACGGCCGCGTCGGCCGATAAAGTTATTGCTGAGCTCAACCGGCTGACCCAAGGCAAGGTTCGTTACATCATCAACACGGGTGCCGATGCAGATCACGTCGGCGGCAATGGTGCGATCGCGAAGGTTGGCCGGACGCTGTTTCCCGGCGGCGGTGGCGGCGGCGGCGGGGTCGGCGAAGCCGTGACGAATAACGGTGGCGCAGCTATTCTCGCGCACGATAACGTCAATCTTCGGATGAGCGCACCAACCGGCAAGCAATCCGCATTTCCGACTACGGATTGGCCAACGGAAACGTTCACAGGAAAAGGCAAATCCGTCTATTTAAACGGCGATGGCATTCAGGCGATGCAGCAGCCCGCGGCGCACTCCGATGCCGATAGCATCGTGTTCTTCCGCCGCGCGGATGTGATTGCGGCGGGCGACGTTTTCGACATGAACCGCTTTCCTGTGATCGATATCGACAACGGCGGCAGCATTCAGGGAGAGATCGACGCCCTGAATCGGCTGTTGGACCTCGCGATACCCCCGGTACCGCTGGTGTGGGTGGATGCGCGGACGTTGATCGTTCCGGGGCATGGAAGGGTTGCCGACCACGCGGACCTGACGGAATACCGTGACATGGTGACGATTATTCGCGATCGGATTCAAGACCTGATGAAGCAAGGTATGACTCTCGACCAAGTGAAAAAGGCAAATCCGACGCAGGGATACCGCAAGCGGTGGGGTGCCGAGAGCGGCCAATGGACCACGGATAGGTTCGTCGAAGCGATCTACAGGGGTCTGTCCGCCAAGAAATAATTTACGGAGCGACATGTGTTGAAAAGAGAAGGAACAATGAAGAACGGTCGCTCGTGGCTTCGCGGTTTTTTGATGGAGGCGGCTGCGCTGATGGTGCTCGGCAGCGTGCACCTGTTTGCACAGGGCCGCGGCGGCGGAGCTGCTCAGACCGCGAAAGCCGCGGCGCCGATCGACCTGACAGGCTATTGGGTGGCGGTGATCTCCGAGGATTGGCGCTGGCGCATGGTGACGCCCGCCAAGGGCGACTATGCGAGCATTCCTTTGACGAAGGACGGCAAGGCGTTAGCCGATACCTGGGATCCCGCGAAGGATACGTCCGAGGGTGAGCAGTGCCGTTCTTACGCGGCTCCGGGGCTGATGCGTTTGCCCGCGCGGTTCCATCTCACTTGGCAGGACGACAACACCCTGAGGGTGGATTCGGATCTGGGCATGCAGACGCGCTTATTCCACTTCGGCAATTGGAAGTCACCCGGCGGCGCGGCGACCTGGCAGGGTGACTCAGTCGCGCGCTGGGAAATGCCGCGCGCAGGATTTGGCGCCGCACCGGCGACTGGTGGATCGCTCACGGTGAACACGACCAACATCAAGCCCGGCTACATGCGCAAGAACGGAGTGATGTTCAGCGCCAATGCGAAGCTGACGGAATACTTCGACCTCGTCAGGGAAGAGGGCGGCGATATATGGCTAGTGGATACGGTGGTGCTGGACGATCCGAAGAATTTGCAAGTGCCGTGGACGACGCCGATCCACTATAAGAAAGAGGCGGATGGCAGCAAGTGGGACCCGACGCCGTGCTCGGCGACCTGGTAGGAGACGGCCTTGATGAGAAACACCTTGATTCGAGTGGCGAGCGCAGCATTCCTGGCTGGCCTGATCGGCATTCCCGCGAATGCAGAAGTGGATCTGAACGGCAATTGGCAATCGCGCCAGCACGAGGACTGGATAGAGCGTGGACCTGGCCCGGACCCGGTGGACTACACGGGGCTGCCACTGAGTCCCGAGGGGCGCGCGAAGGCGTTGAGCTACACGGCGGCCCAGTTGGGCATGTCCGAGCGCCAGTGCCTGTACTACGTTCCGCACTATGTGGTTTTTGGGCCGCAGGGCGTGAAGATCTGGAGCGAGCATGATCACGTGACGGGCCGGATCATCGCATGGAAGATCAGCGCAGCCGTGGATCGCGACATCATCACGGTTTGGATGGATGGCCGTCCACGTCCCGGGCGGAATGAGCCGCACACGTTTGCGGGATTCACTACTGGCAAATGGGAAGGCGACATGCTCACCACCTATACGACGCACATCAAAGAGGGTTACGACCGCCGCAACGGCGTTCCTAGCAGTGACCAGGCGACGGCGACCATGCACATCATGCGGCACGGCGATTTGCTCACCATCATGGCCGTGATCACCGACCCGGTTTATCTGACGGAGCCGCATGTTGTGGATCGCACCTGGGTGCTGGATCCGCGCGCCAACACGCCTCCGACTTCGGCGGCATGCTTTCCGTTTGTCGAACTCCCGAACCTCGATGGAACCGCGAAGGTTCCGCATCACCTGCCGGGGAAGAACCCGGATGTTGCCGAATTGGTTAAACTCCACAACCTTCCGCAGGACGCCATTCTCGGGTTCCCGGAGACGATCTATCCGGAATACCGGAAGAAGATCAAGGACACCTATGTGCGCCCCGAACAATGCAAACGGTATTGTTGTGGATGGGTGGCGCTGGGCGGACCGGGGTCTTCGCCAGGACTCAGTTGTATTACGAACGGCAGCGGAAGAGTCTTCGATCAGTGAAACGGCGGCCAAATCGGCCACAATAACCGATCTCGAAGATGTTCAATCTATTAGACGTAGCCTTGACCCCGTCAGCGGCGGGTGTTAAATTTTTCCCACAGAGGTACTCATGAAAGCTAAGTTCGCTCTAGTGATTGCAAGTTTTGCGATGATGGCGCTTCCGGCGGCTGCGCACCATTCGTTCGCTGCGGAGTTTGATCGCGATAAACCGGTTTCGCTCAGCGGGACGGTGACAAAAGTGGAGTGGTCGAATCCGCACATCTGGTTTTATGTCGACGTGAAGAACGCCGATGGCACGGTTTCCAACTGGGGCTTTTCTGGCGCACCTCCGGGCATGCTGACTCGCCGTGGTATCACCAAAGACAAGCTGAAGATCGGCGACGTGATTAAAGTGGACGGCTTCCGCGCGAAAGATGGATCCAACAATGGTTCCGGTGGCCGCGTGACCTTTACCGACGGACGGAGTGTGTTTACGGCGGGCGCCGAAGATGCTGCTCCGGCGGAAAAGAAATAGCAGGTTTCACCCCGTCATTTTCAAAACGAAAGACCTCGGCCTTGGGTAGGTCGAGGTTTTTTGATACATGCGGACGCAATCCGAATACTGAGGAAGAACAGATGAAAAAACTATTTGCGGGTATGTTCACCGTGATCGCAGCGACCGTGCTGGCGTCCGCACCCGCCTTCGGGCAAGCGGCGGCCGCAGGCGCGCGCACCGCGATTCCGCGCATGGCGGGAAAACCCGATTTCACGGGTGTCTGGGCGGGGCCGGGCTTCACCCACAAGATTGGACCGAGTGATACCGAGGCGAATGTGATTCAGCGGTATCCGACGAACATCATGTCGCCATTCCAGCCAGGCGGCGAAAAGCTGTTCCATCCCGATCCGACGGGAGACATGGCGAAAGACGATGCGCTCTCGCTTTGCATGCCCGTGGGCATTCCGCGCTCCATCACGGGTCCGTTTGCGCAGCAATGGGTACAAACGCCAACGCAGATCGCCGTGCTCTACGAATGGTTCCGGACCTGGCGCACGATTCCACTCGATGGGCGCCCGCACGCGAAGGATCTGGACCTGACATGGTTTGGCGATTCCGTGGGGAAGTGGGAAGGCGACACGCTGGTCATTGACACGGTGGGTCTGAAGTCGTGGACATTGGATGAAACGGTGAATGAGTTTCCGAGCAACAATCCAAACTCGAAGCAGCCTCGCATTGCGGGCCGCTGGCATAGCGATGCGCTGCATGTGGTCGAGCGCGTCAAGTACACCACGCCGATGAGCGCTTCCTACGACATCACCATTGACGATCCCAAGATCTTCACCAAGCCGTGGACCTGGAATTCGTCGATGAACCTGCACCCGAACTGGCAGCTGCTCGAAATGATTTGCGAGGAAAACAACCGCTGCCTGGGCGGTAAGTGCAAAGGCAACTAGGCTGGTTTTTGCTGAATCGAAGCCGCTCCCTCCGCTTGAGTTTTCGGTGGATGGGAGCGGTTTTTGCTTTTGTGGCGAACGAATCTGGAGGCTGCAGGGGTATGATGGATAACTGATATTTCTTCCCAAGGGGACTTACGCATGAAACAACGGTTTTTCGGACTTTTAGTATTGCTGCCATTGGCTCTGGCAGGTCAGGACCTGGCGATTACGAACGCCCACGTCATTGTTGGCAACGGCACGGTGCTCAATTCCGCGTCGATCGTCATTCGGGGGGGAAAGATCGCGTCCGTTACGCAGGGCCCGGCTAACGCGCCCGGCGTGACGGTGATCGATGCCAAGGGCATGAGTGTAATGCCGGGCTTTATCGACGCTCATCGCCACATCATGAATGGCAACGAGGAGCAGTGGTTCAAGGATCAATCCGTTGTCCGGATGCGCGAGTTTTTGGAAGCCGGCTATACGACGCTGATGTCGGGCGGCGGCCCGGTGCCGGGCATCGTTGAACTGAAGCGGCGTGTGGAAGCCGGCGAATTAAAAGGCCCCCGGGTGATCACTTCCGGTCGAGCCGATCCGGCGAACTTCAAGACTCCCGAGGCTGCTCGCGCACAGGTTCACAAGTTGCTGGACGCAAAGGTGGAAATCATCAAAGCGTCTTTGAGCACGGACCCCACCACTTCGGAACTGGCCGCCCTGAAGGCGGTGATCGATGAAGGACACAAGGTTGGGCTGAAGACGATGGTGCATGCGGTGACGATTCCCGCCATGCTTTCCGCGGTTCGCCTTGGCGCCGACAAGCTGGTACACACGCCGCACAGCGGTTGGCTGACGGAATCGGATGCGCTGGCCGTGAAGGACGCGGGCATTCCCGTGCTTTCGACGATCGGATTTGGCGTGCCGGTCTTCGGCGTTTTTAACGACAAAAACATCCCCACCTTCCGCGACGGCAAACCGTGGCCTTCGGGAATCATTGAAGGCAAGGGCCGGGGGCGTGAAGCCGGTGAAAAAGCCGTGAATGCGCGCACCCTTTGGGAATACGGCGTCACCTATGGATTCGGAACGGACACCGGGTACCATCCGCTCGCCGGGCTCGCGCACGAACTGCGCGCGTTGAACTTGATGTTCTCGATGCAGGACATCGTGAAGCTGATGGGCCCGAACACGGCGGCTTTCATCGACAAGAGCAATGAAGTGGGCACGCTCGAAGCCGGCAAGCTGGCCGATATTGTGGTTCTCGACGGCGATCCGCTCGAAGGCTATTGGAACTTCCTGAAGGCGAAGGTTGTAATTAAGGGCGGCGTGGTGATGGTGGATAAGCGCTAGGTTTTGCTCTTGCGGCAAGTGCAGTACCTGCGCTTGCCGCGTACCTACTCGCTCATTAGTACCGGGCCTGCGTAGCCGGTCATCTCCAGGTATCCGCGTCCTTCGATGGGCTGCCCGCTTTTGGTGCCTCGAATGCCGATCGCTCCCTCCCAATAACTGGGGGCGGAGCGTGTTTTGCCCGTGAGTTCCTGTTGCACGAGCGGCGTGGAGAGAGAAACATTCAACCCAAGCGAGGGCACGGAGATTTGCCACTCGACGGGATAACGCCCTTGCGTGGCGGGACTTGTCCACGTTTTTCCCGGCGTAGCCGTGAACGCTTTGGCATCGACACGGGAAGAGCGGCCTTGGGAATCGATGTAGGTTCCGGCCGAGAACGGGTCGATTTTGCCGTCCTTGCGGCGAAGGTCGAACAGCATCAGCTCGGAGCCGTCCGAAAACTGCAGGCTGAACCAATCCCACCCGGTTTGGTTCGCGTCGAGCTGATGCGTGAAGAATTCATGATCCATCCAGCTTTGGCCTTCGACGGTATAGCGCTTGCCGTCCAGGGTGAGCGTGCCGCTCGTGAGGAGGCGCGTAAACGAGATGTAGTGTGACGCGCGGCCCGCACCTTCGGCCTTTTGACTGACGCCGTCTTTGCCATGGATGACAGGCGGCTTGTTTGATTTCATCGAAAGCTGGAAAGAGAAGCGCTCCGCGATGGCCTGTAGTTCTTGCGATGCGAAACCTGCGGACGTATTTGCATCCAGCTTCCACTGCGCTTGCCAATTGCCGTTCCATACGCGCGCCAGTTGAGCGTCGGCTCCGGCAATGCCAGCGCCCGAGCGGTTAAGGCGCTCGGTGTGCAAAAATGTTGCGCCATCTAAATCGCTAAGTGCCAGGTGCGCCATCCAAACATCCTGCACCGCCCAGACGGATGCGGGCTTCTGCTCACGGTTGATGCCCTGGCGGAAGAATGTCAGCTCGTAGCCGAAACGATGGCCGTCGGAGGCGCGCAGGTTGCCGGTGTAGTACCACCACTCGGTTTGAAACTCGGGGTGGTTGAAGTGATCCGCGGGGAAGGCGTAGCGATAGCCCGGTTGCGCCGTTCGATACGCGGGTGCTGCCCCGGTCAGTTGCGAAGCGAGCGCGAATACGGCAATAAGCGCCGCGCTAATCCTCATGGATCACCTCCATGGGCACCAACTGTGTCGCGATGCGGGCGGGGTAAAGTGCGGCTACGAGCGTCGCGGCGTAGACGAGCGAGAGTCCGGAAAGCAACATCCTTACGGGCCAGTGGAACTGAATGGTCCATCCGAAGGATTGCTTATTGATGACGTAGATCAACAGCAGGGATAGAAAGAATCCTAAGAGCATACCGGCGATGTTCGCGAGGATGCCGAGCAATCCGGCTTCAAACAAAATGATGCGGCGGAGTTGTCCGGCTCCAGCGCCAAGAAAGCGGAGCAAACCGTACTCCCGGCGTCGGTCGATGACCAACGCCACCAGTGCGCCGCCGACACCCATGATGGCGACGAAGATCGCCACGGCTTCCAGTGCGTAGGTGATGGCGAACGTGCGGTCAAAGATGCGAATGGCCTCGCGGCGCAGATTGACGTTGGGGGCGACAAAAATTTCGCGACCCGCAAGCGCAGCGTCCACGCTCTGCTTGCCTGCCTCCAGAGGAACGCCTTTCTTTAAGTACACGGCGACGTTCGATGGAGCGGGATCGGGCAGATACTTCAACAGGGTGCTGCGATCCATGATGATGAAGCCACGCTCGTTCGAGTAGTCGTAGTAGACGTCAAGCACTTTAAACGCGACGCGATTCTTCGCCAGTGGAAGCATGAGCACATCGCCCGCGCGCACGTTGTGTTTGTTGGCAAACGGTTCGCTGACGATCACCGCGTCTTGCCCTTCCAGCCGCGGGAATACGGTTTGCGGCGACGCGCCGGAGAGCAATGGGCGATTGCCGTAGCGTCCGGCAATGCGCGCAACGCCCGCGCCCAGTGTCGCTGGCGCGCCCTGGTAGCTGATTTCATAGCCGCGAAATTGATCGACGGCTTCGACTTCGGGCAGCTTTTCAAGAACACCCACGACGTCCGCGCCCATCGTAGGGTGGCGGTCGGCTCCGGGAGGAACGGCTGGGCGGAGGTAGAGATCAGCCTGCAGGCGGTCGTCCATCCAGACGATGACGGTCTCACGAAAACTGCCAACCATGATGCCGACGGCGACCAGCATAGAAAGTGCCGTTGAGAGAGCGCCCACAAGAACAGAGGTTCTCCGCAAGGAGGCCGCAAGGTTTCGGGACGCCAGCAGAGCCTCGGCGCCGAAAAGAGCTTTGAGGATTCCGGATGTTGCGGTGGAGAGTCCAGCGACCAGCGCCGGAATCGCCAATGCCGATGCAGCGATCAACAGGATGGCCGCACCGTAGCCGAAGACTGGCTTTCCGCCCACGGCTTCCTGTTGCGACGCAAACCAACCTGCGGCGGCAAAGAGTGCTGCGAAGGCTAGACTGCGAAGCGTATGGATGCGGGTCTTGTGTTCACGCCTGCCGCGTGCCATGGCCTCAACGGGCGCTACCTTCGAGGCCTCCCATGCCGGTGAAAAAGCTGCGATCAAGGAAACGACCACGCCAATCGCGAACGCGAGCGCGACGTTTTCCCAAGTGAGTGTAATCGTACCCGGCTTACTGCTGACATAGAGGGACTCCACCGTAGCTGCGACCAGTGTGACCGCGCCTGAGGCCATCAGCCGGCCCAAGATGACTCCCGCCATCGCACCCAGAACGCCGAAGGCCGCAGCCTCGCCCAGGAACGCCGCAAGAATGCCGGTCCGCGTCACACCGAGAGCGCGGAGGATGCCGATTTCCACGCGCCTGCGGACGACGGAGACGGAGATGGTGTTGTAAATGAGAAACGCACCGACGGTTAGCGCAACGTAGCTCAAGATGCGAAGATTCCAACGGAACGCTTCAAGCATCCTGCGATTCTCGTCGGTCTGCGTCCCTTCGCGTTGAACGGCGATGTTCTCGGGCAGTGCCTTTCTCAGAATGGTTTCGGCTTGATCGGCGGTGAGGCCGCCCTGCATCTCGATCAGGACGCGGTCCACTCGACCGTTGCGGCGGAGTGCGTCGGTGGCGGGCGCGAGGTCCATCAGAATCATGTCGCCGGAGTTGCCGCCCAAGACGCCGCGCACGGTGAACTCGGCCGAAGTGTCATTGATCAGAAGCTTCAGCTTGTCGCCCACTTTGTAGCCGAGCGTGTTTCCGATCCAGATGGAATCCTGAGCATTCAAATTATCTCCGCCGCTTTGGTTGGCGCTATCGCCCGTCATGCCAGAAGATTCGGCGAGAAGATCGACACCAATGAGTGGGACCGTTTTGCGCGTTCCCATGATGGACGCATAATCCTCAATCCGCGGATGGATCTTCAGAGCATAGGGGAGCGTCGCGATCTGCGTCACCACTTCCGGAGGCACGCCGCCAATAGCCGTCACTTCGAGAGAGGAATCGCCGAGCAGCGTTTCCATGGAAGAGCGAAAGGAGCCTGCGGCAGCGTCGCCTGCTAACTCAATCGCGAGAACCGATGCGATGCCGAGCGAGACCGCGAGCACCGTCAGAGTGGTACGCAAACGCTCCTGCCGCAAAGGGCGCAGGATGATCCGGTAAAAGAGAAGACCCGCGTTCATGGCGTCAAAACTTTCGCAGGATGTGTAATTTCCTGCACGCGCCCATCGCTCAGACGAACGACGGTGTCTGCCGCTGCTGCGGCTTCGGTGCTGTGCGTCGCCAGAATCAACGTGGTCTTCTTTTCCTTCACGATGCGGCGCAACAATGCGAGGATCAGTTCGCCGGTGGCGTTATCGAGGTTGCCGGTGGGTTCGTCGGCAAGCAGCAGACCGGGTTCATGCACCAGCGCGCGAGCGATGGCGACGCGCTGCATTTGGCCGCCGGACAGTTGGTAGGGCATGCGGCTGGCGAAGGAATCCATTTCCACCCAGCTCAGCTTTTCTTTCGCTTTTTCGCCGACGCCGGACGCGCCGGAGAGCATCAGCGGCAGCTCGACGTTTTCTGCCACGGACAGCGTCGGCAGCAATTGGAAAGATTGGAAAATGAAACCGATCTTCTCGCGGCGCAACTGCGTGAGGCCCGAGTCGTTCAAATTTGAAGTGACCACGCCGTCCAAACTAACAGTGCCGGACGTGGGAAAATCCATCGCGCCAGCTAGATTGAGCAGCGTCGACTTTCCGCAGCCGCTCCGGCCGATGAGCGCGATGAACTCGCCGTGGCCAAACGCAAGATTCACGTCACGGAGCGCCGGGACGGGAGCGCCCTCGGTGATGTAGTCTTTGCTGACGTGCTCCAGCCGGACGATGCTCATAGCTCCATTCTCAATGCTGCCGGGCGGGAACACCAACAGCGCAACAGTCATAAGATGCTATCCGCATCCCAGTGGCCACAAAGAATTTCTACCGCGCGATGTATAATTTGACGCGGGGCGAAGCCAGCGAAGGAGCGAACGATGAAAAGAATGATGGGATTGCGCGGAGCCATCGGCGCGCTGGTGGTCATGGCGGGAGTTGCGGGATTTTGGGAGAAGTTGGCCGCGCAGCAGCGTCCGGCGGCGGAGGTGGCGATCGGCCCGACCGATATCGGCGGTGTGGTGAAGAGTCCGAACGGACCCGAGGCGGGCGTGTGGGTGATCGCGGAAACGTTGAACCTGCCCACGAAGTTCGCGAAAGCTGTGGTCACGGACGAGCAGGGCCGCTACGTGATTCCTGGTCTGCCCAAGGCTTCCTATGACATCTGGGTGCGCGGATATGGCTTGGTGGATTCTCCCAAAGTGAAGAGCGCTCCCGGTCAGCACGTGAATCTGATTGCGACCATCGCTCCGACGCCGGCCGCGGCCGCCGAGTATTATCCGGGGGTTTACTGGTATTCGATGATGCAGATCCCTGGAAAGAGCGAGTTTCCCGGGTCAGGACAGCAGGGCAATGGAGTTCAGCCTGTGATGAAGGACCAGCACGATTGGATCGACACGGTGAAGAATTCCTGCCAGTCCTGCCACGCGCTGGGGTCGAAGGGCATCCGCACGATTCCGAAAGAATTCACAGCGGGAAAAAATTCCACGCAGGCATGGACGGCCCGCTTGCAGGCTGGCCAAGCCAAGACCAATATGGCGCTCACGCTTAGCCGGCTAGGTCAGCGTAAAGCGATTTCGGTTTTCGCCGATTGGACCGATCGCATTGCACGCGGCGAACTTCCGTTTGCCAAACCCCAGCGGCCGCAGGGGGTGGAGCGCAATGTCGTATTCACTATGTGGGAATGGTCAACGCCGAAGGCGTACCTGCACGACGCGATCTCAACGGACAAACGGAATCCGCGGGTGAATGCAAACGGCTTGATCTATGGATCTCCCGAAGAAAGCACGGACATGGTGCCGGTGCTGAATCCATTCACGAATGAAGCCAGGCAGGTCAAACATCCATTCCGCGATCCAAAGACGCCTTCGTCCACGGATTTGCCTCGGGGACGCTCGGCCTATTGGGGCGATGATGCGATTTGGGACGGCCACACGAGCATCCACAATCCGCTAATCGACGAACGCGGGCGCGTTTGGTTCACTGCGCGAATTCGGGCGAAGGCGAATCCGGGTTACTGCAAGGAGGGTTCAAGCTTGCCGTCAGCGAAGGTGGCGCCGCTCGAAGAGTCGGACCGCCAACTGTCGATGTTCGACCCGAAGACGAACAAGTGGACGTTGATTGATACGTGCTTTACGACGCAGCACCTTTACTTTGCGCACGACGCGAACAACACTCTGTGGACCAGCGCCGGAGGGCCTGGGAGCGGCGTTGTCGGTTGGCTGAACACAAAGATGTATGAGCAGACCGGCGACGAAGTGAAATCCCAGGGCTGGACACCGTTGATCCTCGATTCGAACGGCAACGGCAAACGGGATGAGTATGTGGAGGCGAATCAACCGCTCGATCCAAAGAAAGACAAACGTATTATGGCGGCGTTTTACGGCGTGCAGCCCAGCCCCGTGGACGATTCGATTTGGGGTCAGTCGATGGATATCGGCTTCTCGCGCATGGACCAGCCCGGCTATGTGATCCGCCTGGTTCCGGGATCGAATCCATCGCAAACGGCGCTGACGGAAGTGTACCTGCCTCCCGATGGCGGCTACGGCTCGCGAGGTATTGATCTGGATTTGAACGGAGTCGTATGGACCGCTCTTTCGAGCGGCCATCTGGCGAGCTTTGACCGCCGCAAGTGCAAAGGACCTCTCAATGGGCCTACCGCGGCTACAGGGAAGCAGTGTCCCGAAGGTTGGACGTTGTACAAGTTCCCGTCGCCGCAATTCAAAGGCTTCAATGAACCGGGCAGCGCGGACCACGCCTACTTCGTATGGGTGGATCGTTACAATACGCTTGGACTTGGAGCCAATGTCCCGATCGCCGAGGCTAATGGCAGTGAATCGCTCTTAGCGCTGGTGAACGGCAAGTTCATCGATCTGCACATCCCGTATCCGATGGGCTTCTTCAGCAAGAACGTCGACGGCCGCATCGATGATCCAAACGCGGGCTGGAAAGGCCGCGGGCTGTGGACCACCACGGGCACGCGCACGGTCTTCCACAATGAGGGCGGCACTTCGGCGCGTCCCAAAGTTTATAAAGTACAAGTTCGTCCGGATCCACTGGCACATTGACACCGGTCTCCCGCGGCACGGGCACCACGGTGTTCCTGCATTCGGGTCGCCCTTTACCTAGAACCGGGTATTCCTGCGTCGGGTTCCGCAGCGTAAGCTGATGGCGCTGGGTCTCGATCATCTGGTGTTTTATGTGGCAGTTGCTGCGCGCACTTTTTTCGAAACAATCCGCGAGTGCTGCCGAATCGCACGCAATGTCCGAAAGGACGCCTGTAGAGGAAACGCAAAAGGCCCACGGCATCCGGATGGTCGCGGTGCTCGCCGCCGACGCGGACCGTCGGTTGCTGGCAGGATTGTCCGTACAGCAGGGATGGTCTGTCGAGTTTGCACGGACGCTCGGCGAAGCGTGGGAGCTGTTGCAGCAGAAAAAAACGCCCATCGTGTTATACGATCGCGACCTTCCAGCGACGAACTGGCGGGAGGCGATGCAAATCTTGTCTTCTACTCCAACGCCTGTGTACACGATCCTGTTGTCGCGGGTGGCGGATGACTATTTATGGGCCGAAGTGATCCGCCGCGGCGGACACGACCTGTTGTCCACACCGCTGCGGTCCGACGATGTGGTTCGCGCGATTCGCCTGGCATGGTCTTTTTGGACCAATTCCATGCGCGTGCCTCCGATTGTGGTTTGATCGATCGCTAAGCTTTGATCGAGAGTTAAGAGATGACGCCCTTGCGTACAGCGTAGAGAATCAGTTCGGCAAGGCCATGCAGGTTGAGCTTTTCCAAAATATTGCGCCGGTGCGTTTCCACGGTGTACGTGCTGAGGTTGAGCAGTGTTGCGATTTCCTTATTGGACTTTCCTTCCGCCAGCATATGCAGCACTTCGCGCTCACGGCCCGTGAGTAGTTCGTAGCTATCCTGTGCGCCGCGGGCTTTGATTTCGCGGACGTAGTCTTCCACCAGCATGCGGCTCACTTCGGGACTAAAGAAGGAGCGCCCTTCGGCGACCGCTTGAATAGCCTGCACGAGATCGCCCTCGGCTGAATCCTTTAAGAGATAGCCTTTGGCCCCGGCTTTCAACGCCCGAAGCACATAACTTTCATCCGAATGCATACTCAAAATGATGACCGCCGTGTCCGGAAGGTGTTCGGTGATGCGGCGCGCGGTATCAATGCCGGAAAGCCGCGGCATGGCAACATCCAGCACAGCAACGTCCGGTTTTGCGGCCAAAGCCTCGTCACAGGCGGTGACGCCGTCGGCGGCCTCAGCCACCACGGTGAAGCCGGGCTGACTTTCGAGTAACATGCGAAGACCACGCCGCATGACGTTGTGGTCATCCGCCAAGAGTATGCGAATTGAATTCACTGGTAACTCGATCCTTTGTAAATTGTGCGCCTTCTGGCGATGGTAATTCCACAGTCAAAATGGTTCCTACATCTGGCCCGGAATGGATTTGGCAACTTCCGCCTAAACGCGCGACACGTTCCTCAATTCCCAACAATCCCATGCCTTTCGATTGGGCAACGTCAAATCCTTTGCCATCGTCTTGAATCGATAGCAGCAAACTTCCCGGCCGCTGTTGTATCCGGACACGCACGGTGGATGCTTGCGAGTGGCGCGAGCAATTGTGCAAGGCCTCCTGGACCACACGGTAGACACACGTCTTGTATTCCTCGGGCATCTCCTCGGATTCCAGTTCGGTGGAAACGGAAACATCCACCGCGGTCCGCTTGGACACCTCGCGCGCTTGCCACTTGAGGGCGGGGATCAGCCCAAGGTCATCCAGCATGGAGGGCCGCAACAACAAGGCCATATTTCGAATTGTGCGCACCGTGGCTTCCACCAGACTTTTGATTTCATCTACGTGCGTGCGGATTCGTTCTTCCGGCCAGCGCCCAAGGCCTGCCGAAAGGTTTCGCAGTTCCACCAAAACGGCGGAGAGCGACTGCCCCACCTCATCGTGAAGCTCGCGTGACAAAGACCGGCGTTCCTGCTCCTGGACTTCGACGAGACTGGCTGAGAGATGTGCCAGTTGGGTTCTTGCTTCGGCGACCTCCAGAAAACGAGAGTGCGCCCGATTTTCCAGTTGGAGCAGCTTTCGCGTGCTGAAGATTGCCATGCCAAGGCCGAGGGCCAATGCCGCAAACAGCGTGATGACCAAACGTGTGTGGAAGGACGAGAGTAGTTCAGACGCACGCGCGTTGCCCGCGTTTAACTGTTGTTCATTGATATCGGCGATCTTGTTCGCGATGGCAAGCATCGCCTCGCGCTTCGGGAAGACCCTATTGCGCAAGAAACCATAGCCGGCTTGACGCCGCATTTGTACGTCCCATTCGAGTACAGGCTCAACGGTCGCCCAATATCCGTGCAGTGCCGCTCGCATGGAAGCGAAATCATCGGCCTCCACCTCGCTGAGTTGCTCCCCGTAGGCGGAGAGATCCCGCTCCATCTGCCGGCGGACATCCTCCAGGTTGCGGCCGAAAATCTCCGCGCGGCTATTGTCGGGATCCAGAAGGTAATCGCGCATATACGTTCCGGACAGGTAGAGTTCGGAACGGATGTTGTTCAGAATGCGATTGCGCGTGAGGAATTGGCGGCGGATCGCGTCATCCTGCGACTGGAACCGCGGAAGGACACGCAACGCGTCACCGCCAGAAATGGCCATGATGACAAGCAGACTGCCGAAGCCGATCACAAGAGCGAGGCGGCCGCTGGAGCGGGTTGCTATATCGGAGTTACGGGTTGCCATGTCAACGCGGCAAACGCTGCCGCTCTTTACCAGCGTAATCCTCCCGCGGTCGTGTGGCGGCGGCTACCTGGAAATTCTCCAACACCTACCACGGATCGGGGAGAAACAACCAGCGCCTCACAAGCATCGGACTATCTTTGTCTTTCTAACAAAAACACGAATTGGACGCTCTAGATCAGGGATAGCCGGCACTGCTGTTCGCGATCATCGGTTCGGCGAACGGCGTTAACGGGTGAGCTGAGCTAGTGCTTCCAATACTTCGCCGCTGTGTTTGGTGGGCGAAACGCCGGTCCAGACTTTGGCGATCTTACCGTCGGGGTTGATCAAAAAAGTATTTCGCGATGCGATCTTGTAGCCGAGCAGATTCGTCAGCGAACCGTACTGGCGCGAAACACTCTTCTCTGAATCGGCCAGAAGTTTGAACGTGAGGCCCTGTTTGGCGCAGAACTCCTGGTGGCTGTTGGTGGAATCCACGCTCACGCCGACGATCACAGCACGATGCTGCTCGTACTTGGCGATGTCGCGCTGAAAGTTGCGAGCTTCGATGGTGCAGCCCATCGTTCCATCTTTCGGGTAAAAGTAAAGCACCACCCATTTGCCCCTAAAATCCTTCAGGCCGAGTTTCGTGCCATCCTGCGAAGGCAGCGAGAAATCTGGGGCCGTTTGCCCAATTTGCGGCATTGTATCGGCCGCCAATAAGCTTCCCGCCGATAACAGAACCAGTGTCATGAGACGTTTCATTTCAATCCTCCTTCGCAATAGCGTTTCGTGGCGCGGTGCCGCTCGCGGAACATTTGCAACAAACCGAGCTTGACCATCCATCCAAATAAAGTGTTAATCAGCGCGCCGCCGGGTAACTGGTATTCGATGCGATCCGTCAGCCGCGTCGCATTGCCCACCGCTTCAAATTCGTGCCGGTGAATCCATGTGGCGAACGGACCGGATTCCTGACGGTCCTCAAAGAACTCATTTTTCTTAAAAGCCGAGTGACGCGCCACCCAACGCACTGGCCCGATCTTCAATTCCACCATTGAGCCGGGTTCCAACCCACCCTCTTTTCGCAGCACTTTGAGCGGAGGAAACGCGGGGCTGAGCAAGCGCAGTGCATCTTCACGCTGGTGAAAGCCGAAGACGGTTTCGACGGGCGCGTTTACAAGAACGCTTTTTTGAAATGTGGGCATCTGCGCTTACCTACGCGGCCACCGACGTTTGATCCGCAAAAATCTGCTCGATCTTTTGACGGCGGTAGTCGAAGATTCGTCTCACGTCCGCGCGAACTTTCACGGTATGGACGATGCGGCCGAGTACGCCGAACGGCAGCCGGTAACGGACGATGTCGATCATCCGCGTGCGATCGCCATGCGCCTCAAATCGATGGGTGTGGTGCCATAACTGATACGGTCCGGAGCGCTGCACGTCGACAAAGCGGTAGGGAGCATTCCACTTGCGAATCTCGGTCCGCCAGTAAATGGGGATCCCGTGCAGTTGCAATCGGTAGCGGATCTTGGTGCCTTCCGTGACAGGGTCTGAGTCCACCGAAAGAATCTTGAATTTCAGAAACGGAGGCGTAATCTCCTCCAGATTGTAGGCATCCGCGAAGAAGGCAAACACTTCCTCAATCGGGCGCGCAATCCACTGCTCTCGGCGTAGCGTATGAAACAAGACGCTCATGTACTCCGTGCTGTTAGATGCTAGACAGCGACGCAGGGACGCCAAATCTGTAGGAAGGATATTGCAGTGTGATTCCCAACGCCCGGCGAACGGCAGAGCCATCCACACGGCGATTGTTCGCGAAGCGAGGCGAGCGGCCGGCATACCCCGGCCCGGCCCCCCGCTCCGGAGCGTGCGGCGGACCGGTAACGGGAATGTTCAAGAGCTCGGCGCAAAACTCGGCGATTTCGCGGGATGTGCACGGTTCCTCGTCAGCGACGGGATAGGCTCCCGTCAAAGAGGAAAGCAGCGCGGCTTCGGCATGCGCCGCCAGATCGTCCACGTGAATGCGGCTGACGTAGCGGTCGCTCAGGCTGTGTTCGCCTCGTTGAATTGATTCCTGCACGCCGCGGCCGGGGCCGTAGATGGCCGCAGGACGAAGGACCAACGTGGACCACGGCCCTTGGGCGATCTCCTGTTCGGCGTCGATACGGGCTCTGGCCGATTCGGTGCTTGGGTCCACAGGAGTATTCTCGTCGACCGCGGTTTCGTTGCCGTAAACGGCAGTGGACGATAGATAAACCACTCGCGCGGCGTTGCCGCTGAGCGCTTCCAATACATTGCCCGATCCTTCGGGCGGAATGGAATGCAGCACGAGCATCCCGGGACACACGTGCTTACTCAGTTGGTTGACGGTGATCGCTTCGGCGCCTAGCGACGCGAGTTTTTCGGGAGTGCGCGTGGTCACCGTGACTCGTGCGCCTTTGGAGAGAAATCGCTTGGCAACGCGCTGCCCTGTGTAGCCGCAGCCGAGAATGAGGATGTCCAGTGTTTCTTCCATGCACCCGAAGCGGCGTTTAAGCCGCCGCGTTTGCTTTCTCAAACAGGTAGTGGGAAACCACCCACTCGGTGCCGCCCCGGTGGCCCCAAAGTTCCGCGCACGCCATGAAGAAGATGCGCCAGCGCACAAACCATTTCAAGGCATCCGCGCCGCCGTAGATTCTTGAGAACAGTTGTAGCAGTTCCGGGCGCTGCCGGTCCATATTGCGAAGCCACTCTTCGGCGGTCTTTTGGTATTGCTGGCCGTTCACCACCCAATGATTGCGCAACTTTACATCGTCCTGAAAGTACAGGAGCAGGCCGTCGCTCGGCATCTGCCCGCCGGTGAAGAAGTGCTGTGCCATCCAATCGCTGGCATCGCGGACCTCAAACGGGTACGCGAAACGGTGATGGGTGAAGATGTGGACGAAGAAGAATGCGTCCGGCCTCATCCAAGTAGAAACTTTTGCGAGCAGGAGCTGGTAGTTGCGGACATGCTCCATCATTTCGACGGAGACGATGCGGTCAAACTGTTCGCCGGCTTCGAAATCGTTGATATCGGCGGTCACAATTTTAAGATTGTCGAGGCCACGTTCGCGTGCTTGCTGTTCTATGTATTCGCGCTGCGAGTTGGAGTTGGAAAGTCCCACGACGCGGCTGTTCGGGAAGCGCGCTGCGGCGTAAAGAGAAAACGCTCCCCAGCCACAGCCCATGTCCAGAATCGAGTGGCCGTCTTCGATTCGCGCGCGGTCGGCGGTGAGATCGAGCATACGCCTCTCGGCGGCGTCGAGCGTGTCGCCTTCCGCAAAATAGCAGCAACTGTATTTGCGATGCTGGCCAAGCACTCGGGCGTAGAACTCCGCCGGAACTTCGTAGTGTTGTTCATTGGCGGCGCGAGTGTCGATCGCAATCGGACTCGCCTTCAACTGTGCGATGTAGCGCATCAAGTGTTCCTGCTGTCGCTCGGGTTCGCCTTTGTATTCTTCGCGAAGACGGTCCGTCAGGAGACGGCGGATGCCCGCGCGCAGGAGGAAATCCGGCACAAGGTCGCGTTCCACGAGCGGTTCGTACCAAGCGGCTTTCATCTCCGGAACGCTTTGACCGGCGGGGATGCTGGATGCTTGCATTGTTCGTTCCTCCCTGGAATTACTTTGCTGCGGAATGTTTTGGAAACCACGGAACAAAGGCGCTGGTGGTTTGCTGATAACGCCGGTATTCTTCGCCGCGCGTTCGCAGCGCCTGCGCCTCGGTGGCCGGAATGCCGGTGACACGAAGGACGAAATACAAAATCAAGGCAGGAGACAGGAGTCCGCACCATCCGTAAGGCGATTCGAGAGCGAACAAGGCGTATGCCATCCAGATGAGCCATTCAAAGAAATAATTGGGATGCCGCGAGTAGTGCCACAGGCCCACCTGACAGGTTCGCCCCTTGTTGGCCGAATTTGACTTGAACCGGTTTAACTGCGAGTCCGCTGTTGCTTCGCCGGCCATCGCCGCGATCCAGAGAAGGACCGCGCTCCATTCCAATGGCGAGATCTCCGGGTGAGAATTGCGCGATGCCGCGAGGAACGGAATCGACAAAACGACGCAAAGTAACGCTTGAAATTCGAAGAAGGCGAGAAACTTCGCAGGGATATTTGTCTTCCACTCCCGCCGCAGTTGCTGATAACGGCCCTCTTCTGGATGCCCGATGACGCGCGTGAACAAGAGATAGCCGGCCAGCCGGAATCCCCAGACACCGGCCATTCCTGCGATAAGTAAGGAGCGCAGCCCATAGCCATCGCCGACCCCGGCATAGAGAATCGCGAGGATCGCCAGGCCTCCGGCCCAGCCCGCATCGACAATCGCCGCGTTCCCGGTTTTGAGGTGGATCAGCCAAAGCACGAGCATGATCACCGCGACCAGCGCGATTCCCAACAGCAGCGTGACCGAAATATTCATACTGTTTCCTGGCGCTGAAAGAGCGCTTCGAGCGGTTGCTCCGGTTTCAAGCGGAACAGTTGAATGAGAACGTAGAGCGACATGGCAATATTGCCCAGGCACAGGATCAAAATCAACCACAGCGCGGCGGACCAGACTTTTTGTTCCTTGTACGCCACCCATACCCAAAACGTGATGAAGCCGAAGTAGGCGTCATGCAGAGTTGCGACGGCCCACGGGTTGGCGGCGAAGGAGTCCCAGGCGTCCCACAGGCTGATTGTCAGGCTGGTTCGGATGGTCAGCACGGCCATCCAGACGAAGATGGTTGCGAACAGAACTTTGAGTACAGTCTTCATTGCCTAAGTCTGCAGGCGGCGGCATTCTTCCTCAAATGCCGGAAGATCTTTCAACGCGAGAATTCTGTCACCGAGCGGAGTTGTATCGATGCTGGCAACATTCAAGCCGCCGATCCACACTTCGCCATGCTCGGCCAGGGAGTCCGCGATTTTGCGGACATCAACGATTGTAGATTCGGTGATCAGCGTGATACCGAGCAGGACCGTTCTAGCATTCACGCGGCGCGCTGTTTCCGCGATTTCTTCGGCGGGAAGATCCGCTCCGATATAAACCGGCTCGATGCCTGCCATGGAAGCGAGCATCGATGCGGCGAGAATGCCGAATTCGTGCGGCTCACCTTGGGGTGTCGCAACCACCATGCGCGCCGCCCGAGTCGGCGAGCGGTAGAGCCGCATCATGCTACCCAACATGTTTCGCAACAGGTGCGAGGTCATGTGCTCCTGCGCGACGGCCATTGCACCGGTGTGCCAACGCTCGCCAACCTCGCGCATCAGAGGGATCACGACCTGGTAGACCATCTCGCGCGGATGGATGATCGCCGCCAAGCGGCTCAACTCGTCGCCGGCGGCTACGGCGTCATAATGTTCAATCGCCTTGACAATCGCATCAGTGAGGCGGACTCCGTTGGCGGCCTCCTGGGCTGCAGGCGCCGGTTGCTGTTCCAATAAAATTTTGAGATCGGGATCGGCCAACGAAGCGATGCCGCCGATGGCGTGCCCCCGCTTAACCAATTGATTTAAAAGCAATAATCGATCAATTTCCGCCGTGCCGTACTGCCGGCCACGGTCCGAGCGTTGGGGCACCACGGCCCGATAACGGCGCTCCCAGGCGCGGAGGGTGTCCAAGCTAATGCCAGTAATTTTGGCGACGGCGCGAATCGGATAACGGGTTTGCATCCAGCTCGATAGTAGCGGCTTACGGGCGTCGTGTCAAGCCTACGGCATGGACAAAGACTTGACAAATAGGAAAACTCTCCTTACAGTTGGGGTGTGGAAATCGTATTGCCCGATCCGAAGTACCGTTTTGGAGCAGTCCTCTTCTTCGCACTCCTGCACCTATCTGTCGCCGCTGTTTTTTGGACGCCGCCGACGGCTTTGCTGCTGGTATGGTTGACGGCCACCTATTCCATCCGGATGTTCGGGATCACGGCTGGCTATCACCGCTACTTTGGGCATCGCAGCTACCGGTTGGGACGCCTGGCGCAATTCGTCATGGCATTTCTTGCGCAAAGTTCGGCGCAGAAGGGCGTGCTGTGGTGGGCGGCCCATCACCGGCAGCATCACAGAGAATCGGACAGGGAAAACGATGTGCATTCGCCTTCGCGCCGGGGTTTTTGGTGGGCGCACGTGGGGTGGGTGCTTTCGAACGATTTCGATGAGTACGATCCTCGGGCTGTTCAGGAGTTTTTGAAATTTCCGGAGATTCGGTGGATCGACAAGCACCATTGGGTCCCCACTGTGGTCTTTGCCGCGGCTATTTTGATGGCCGGCGGTTGGCCAGCGTTCGTTTGGGGCTACCTGGTTTCGACGGTGGTGCTGTATCACTGCACTTTTGCCATCAACTCCATGGCGCATCTTTGGGGAACGCGACGGTTTGACACGCCGGATGACAGCCGCAACAACGTTTTGCTTGCTCTGATTACGTTTGGCGAAGGCTGGCACAACAATCATCACTACTCGCCGGGTAGCTGCCGCCAGGGGCGGTATTGGTGGGAAATCGACATCACCTATCTGGTTCTGCGAGCTCTGAATTTGCTCGGCATCGTACGCGATCTGCGGCCGTTCCGCGGGACCGTTTCCAGCACGGGAATGCACATCGTCCCGGCGAAGGCGGCCTGATGAAGCGTGTGGCTGTGATTGGCTCTGGGATCTCCGGACTGTCGGCGGCGTACTATCTGAGCCGCAAGCACGAAGTGCATCTTTTCGAGCGGGACCACCGGCTGGGCGGGCACACGCACACAGTGATGGTGGACACGGAAAACGGACCGCTTCCCGTGGATACCGGCTTCATTGTTCACAACGACCGGACGTATCCGAAGTTTTGCCAATTGATGCGAGAACTGGCCATCGAAACGCAGCCAAGCGACATGTCCTTTGCGGTGACATCGGCGGGGGGCGCATTCGAATACTCAAGCCATGGCATCCAAGGCTTCTTCGCCCAGAAGAGTAACTACTTTTCTCCCGCGCATTACAAACTGCTTCGCGAGATTTTGCGGTTCAACACGGAGGCTCCGAAGCTGGTCAATGATCCAAAAGCTGCCGAGTTGACGCTTGGACAATTCCTGGACAACGGCCACTATTCGCAGATTTTCATCGATCGCTACCTGATTCCGATGGCGGGCGCTGTGTGGTCGATGGCGCCGGAGGTCATGCCCTCGTTTCCGGCGTTGACATTGATCCGGTTCATGCAGAATCACGGCATGCTTGGGGTCAATACGCACCCGAAGTGGAAGGTATTGCGCGGTGGAAGTCACACGTATTTGACGCCCATGACTGCGCCTTTCCGGGAGCGAATCGAACAGGGCGTGAACATCACCGCAGTCGAGCGGATCGATCGTGGCGTGACTCTCCAATTTGCCGACCGGCCGGTGCAGCAGTTCGACGAGGTGGTGTTTGCCTGCCACGGTGATCAGATCCTGCCCATGCTGAAAAACCCGACCGAAGCGGAGCGGCAAATTCTCGGCTCCTTCACTACTTCGCGCAACGAAACCTGTTTGCACACGGATGAGAATTTGTTGCCGAAGCGCCATGCGGCGCGGGCGTCCTGGAATTATCTATTGGGCGATGCGAAGCAAGTGACGCTGACGTACCATATGAACCGGCTGCAGTCGTTGAACACCGCAAAGGAGTACTGCGTGACGCTCAACGCGAATGGATCAATCGATCCTGGTAACGTTGTCCGTCAAATGGTGTACGAGCATCCGCTGTACACGCGTAACGCCATTCGCGCTCAGGAACGCTGGGGCGAAATCAGCGGGAAGAATAATACACACTTCTGCGGCGCGTATTGGTTTTACGGCTTCCATGAAGACGGCGTCCGCAGTGGCATGCGGGTTGCAGAGGCGTTGGGGGTGTCTTGCTCATGATCCCCGAATCCGGACTCTACACCGGCACGCTGCGGCACCGGCGCTTCACGCCGCGTGCGCATGAGTTCCGCTACAAGCTGTTCATGGCGTTTCTGGATATCGACAAGATACCGGAGCTGATGGACGCGACGCCATGGACCGGCTACAACCGCTTCCGATGGGCCAGTTTTCACGAAAAAGATCATCTCGGCGACGTGGGTTACACGCTGCGGGAACGCGTTTCCAGAGACGCTTTGAGGCAGGGCATTACCCTGCCCGACGGGCCCATCTTTCTGCTGACGCATCTGCGTTACTTGGGCTATTGCTTCAACCCAATTTCCTTCTTTTACTGCTACACGCGCTCGGGTGAGCTGGACACGATCCTCGCGGAGGTGAACAGCACGTTCGGAGAGAGCCGCAATTATTGGCTATCGCCGCGCAATCAGGAAGCATCGGAGAATTCGCTGCGCTATCGCTGCGCGAAGACGATGCACGTCTCGCCGTTCATGGACATGAATCTCGATTACGAGTTCGTGTTGACTAAGCCGGGAGACAAACTGGTTGCTCACATGAACACTGTCGAAAACAGCTCTGCGCTTCGTTCTTCCCAGCCGCTCCTGGACGCCACGCTCACGCTGGATCGCGAGCCATGGAACGCGTACACCGTAGGCCCCGCGCTGGCTCGTCATCCATGGATGACGGCAAAGGTGATCGGAGCCATTCATTGGGAAGCGCTGCGGCTTTACCTCAAACGAGTTCCCGTTTTTACCCATCCGGACCGGATCCGGCCCACTGTACAGGAGGCAACGAAACGCACATGAGCTTTGCACGGAAAGCAGTCTTTCGAATGCTCGAGAACCTGCGTCACGGGACGCTGGAGATTGTGTGTCCCGAGCGCACCTACACGTTTGGCGAAAGCGGGACGGGCCTCCGCGCCTGTATCGCGATCCACAATGAGCGTTTCTTTTCGCGCGTGCTGTGGGGCGGCGACGATGCGGCCGGTGATTCCTACGTGGATGGCGATTGGTCATCGCCCGATCCCGTCGCGGTGGTTCGACTGGCGGCGCGAAACCTGGGCCAGTTGGAATCGACGAATCCGCTGCTGACTGTGGCCAGCCGCATATTTCATCTGGTGCGGCATAAGCTGAATCGCAACACGGTAGACGGCAGCCGCAAGAACATTCAGGCGCACTACGATCTGGGCAACGATTTCTACAGAATATTCCTGGACCGCAGCATGATGTATTCGAGTGCGATCTACAACCACTCGATCGACACACTGGAAGAGGCGCAAGTGGAAAAGCTCGACCGCATTTGCCGCAAGCTTCGCCTGGGACCCCAGGATCATGTGCTGGAGATCGGCACCGGATGGGGCGCGTTTGCACTGCATGCATCCCGCCACTACGGCTGTCGTGTAACTACGACGACAATCAGCCGCAAACAGCACGACCAGGCGAAGCAATCCTTTGCGGCGGCAGGCGACGCAGGGGAACGCATCACGCTGCTACTCGAAGATTACCGGAATCTTCGCGGGACGTATAACAAACTGGTCAGTATTGAAATGTTTGAGGCCGTGGGCCTCGAATACTACGATGCGTTTTTTAGCGCGTGTGACCGATTGCTGACGCCGGATGGCTCCATGGTGATGCAGGCGATTACGATGAATGAACATCGTTTCGATGCTTACACGAAACAGAGCGATTGGATTCAGCGGCGCATCTTTCCGGGAGCGCAACTCGCCTCGGTTCGTGAAATTCTCAACTCGCTGCTTCGCTCGACGCGGTTGTCGGTTTACAATCTCGAAGACATTGGGTTGCACTACGCCTACACGCTCGCGGAGTGGCGGCGTAGATTCCAGGATTCGCTCGCGGAAGTTCGCGCGTTGGGGTTCGACGAATCTTTCTGCCGCATGTGGGATTACTACCTTGCGTACTGCGAAGGAGCTTTTCGTGAACGCCACATTAGCGACATTCAATTGATGCTTACGAAGAATGCGAGCCCGGCGATTCTCTACGGAGAACCGTGGAGCGATGCGGGTCAGTATATGCCGCTGGCGTCCCCTGAATTCGCCTTGGAACGTAGCGAGGTAGGGGATAGATGGAAGGTTGGTGTTTGATGATGTATGCCTTGTGCGTCCTGACGTTGGCAATCGCTGGTGCGCTTTCTGCGACCGGCGCGGAATTACAAATGGGCCGGCCGCTTCCGGAATTGAAGGGAGAATACTTAAGCGGACGCGATGCGGTATTGCCCCGTGACGCCCGTGGGAAAGTCACGCTGCTGGTTTTGGGTTTTACCTACAAGTCGCGGTTTCCGGTGGAACAGTACACGAAGCACTTTCGGGCGGATTTCGGCAGCAATCCCAAGGTCACTTTCTATGAAGTTCCGATGATTGGCGGCATGGCACGAATGGGGAAGTGGTTCATCGATAGTGGCATGCGCCGGGGCACGCCCAAGGCCGATCACGAAAACGTGATCACGGTTTACGGTGGCACAAATGCCTGGAAAAAAGCCGCGGGAGTGAAGTCCGACGAATGGGCGTATTTAGTGCTGCTGGATGCGGAAGGCAACGTGGCGTGGCAGTACGGCGGTATCTTCGATGAGGCGAAGTATCAGGAGTTGGCCGCACAAGTGAAACAGCTTTCCGAACGATGAATCACCCGGACCGTCTTGCGCGCCATCGCTGGCTTCAACCGTTTATGCAGTTGTTGCGGCAGGGGATGTCGCCGGAAAAGCTCGCACTTACCGTAGCACTGGGTGCGATTCTCGGGGTCACACCGGTCTTGGGATCCACAACTCTTCTCTGTACACTTGCGGCTGTCGCGCTGCGTCTGAATTTGCCCGCCATCCAATTGGTCAATGGCGTGGTGTATCCACTGCAGTTTCTTTTGCTGATTCCGTTTTACAAAGCGGGCGCATGGATGTTTGGGGCGGATGCATCCAGCGTATCCCTGGAGGGCGTGCTCCAGCTCATGCGCGACGGCATCCCGCACGCGATCTCGGCGCTGTGGACCGTAACCATGCGCGCCTTGGCCGCGTGGCTGATTATCGGAACTGTGTCCGCCGGGTTCCTTTTTACGCTGGTGCTGCCCGTGATTCGCCGGATCTGGCGGCGTATGCACGCGAATGACGAACCAGCCGGCGCTTAGCGCAGTCCGTACACGAACATGCTGCCGCCCGCGGCGAATGCCACGTATTGTTTGCCGTTCACTGAATACGTCATCGGACCCATGGCCACTTCACCCCCCGCATTCACGCGCCACAGCAGTTTACCGCTGCGGGCGTCCAGGGCATGGAAAAAGCCTTCGCGGCTGCCGGTGAAGAGAACGTCGGCGGCCGTGGTCAGAATTCCGCTGGCGGAAACGTCCGTCATCTTGTATTCCCATTTCTTGTCGCCCGTTACTGGATCGAGCGCGCGAATCACTCCGAAGCCGTCTTCCTCGCGGCGATTGGTCACCTGACCGGCGCGCAGACCCGGCCGTGTTGGAATGGGAGCGCCACCGGTGAAACGTTCCCCTTCGCGATACTCGACGTTCGTTTTGGTGAACTTCGCTTTGACTTCCTCCCACGCATTCACATAGAACCAGCCTGTACGCGGGCTGAAGGATGGCGAAAACCAATTCGTGCCGCCAGTTTGGCTGGGGTAAATCTCGGTGCCTTGCGCGGACGGCATGGCGCCAGTGACGCGCATCGGGCGGCCGACTTCATCGAGCCCCTTCGCCCAAGTCACTTTCACGAACGGAGTGCCTTTAAGAAACTTTCCGGTGACCCGGTCGATTGCATAGAAGTAACCGTTTCGGTTCGCCCACAGCATTAACTTGCGTGGCTGGCCTTGCCAGTTCACGTCGGCCAAAACGGGGACCTGCACGGCGTCGTAATCGAAATCGTCATGGGGAGTGAATTGGAAATACCACTTCAGCTTGCCGGTATCGGCATCCAGAGCGACGACGCAATCGCTATAAAGGTTGTCGCCGCCGCGCACATCGCTGTTGTAGTCGGGCCCGGGATTGCCAATGCCCCAATAAGTGAGGTTCGTCTCCGGATCATAAGAGCCGGTGACCCAAACGCTGGCGCCGCCGTGCATCCAGGAATCGCCTGCCCAAGTTTCGTTGCCCGGTTCGCCTTTGCCCGGGATCGTGTAGAAACGCCATGCTTCCGTGCCTGTCGTGACATCGAAGGCCGCAATGAAGCCGCGGATTCCGAACTCGGCGCCGGCTACACCGGCGATCACTTTGTCTTTAATCACCAGCGGGGCGTGCGTCATTGCATAACCGGAGTTCGCCTTCGCCACTTCGTGATCCCAGAGGAGCTTGCCGTCCTTCGCGTTCACGGCGACAAGATGCGCATCAATCGTCACCATGAACAGCGTGTTGCCCGCGATCGCCACGCCGCGGTTGACGCGGCCGCAACAGGGACGAGATTCGCGTGCGGGCGTATAAGAGTACAGCCACTTGATCTCGCCCGACGCGGCATCGAGCGCCACGATGTCATTGGGAGCCTGCGTGAGGTACATCATGCCATCGACCACAATCGGCGTGGTCTCGAACTTCTCGATAGAGCGCTGCTGGAATGCCCACTGGAGCGTCAGATCCTTCACGTTGTCGGGCGTGATTTGGGAGAGAGTACTGTAGCGCTGGCTTGCGAAACCACCGCTGTAGGTGAGCCAGTTCTGCGACTCCTTCGCGGCGTTCAACAGGCGTTCGTGCGTGACCTGGGCCTGCAAACCACATAGAGAAATGAAAACGAAAGCGACAGTGCGACGCAGCATGGGTTCCTCCCCGGGAATGGATCTTGGGCCATGATAAGCCAAAATCGCGTACGCCGGCGATTCCCGCGGCCGCTCTTGTCCAGGAATTGGCGGATTGGCAGATGGAAGAAACTGCCGGTTGGCAGTCATTCTGCTTCCGTCAACGCGGAAAACGCCTCCGCCTGCGCTAAAATCGTCTAGCGGTAAGCAACAGGAGAACTATGAAGCGAACGCTCGCAATTGTAATCGCCGTATTCGGCATGATCGCGGGCACGGCGTCGGGACAACAGGTAAAAGATGTCCGCGCAGTGCTCGAAGCCTCCATGAAAGCCATGGGCGGCACGAATTTGAAAACGATTCAGTACAAGGCCAAGGGTTGGTCTTCGCGAATCGGGCAGACGTACGGCATGGCGGAAGATTGGCCGCACTATGAAGTTGCGGATTACACCCGCACTCTCGACTACGACGCCAAGTGGTCGCGCGAAGAATATACGCGCCGCCAGGGCCGCTTCCCGCTTTTGGGCCGCCTGCCGATGACGGACGAAAAGATTGTTTCACTCCTCAACGGCAACTATGCGTGGGACATGCAGGGCGAGAAACCGGTTCCGATGGCGGGCCTCTATCTTGACGGTGTGCCGTACAACGAATTACGCATGCTCGAAATGGTGATTACGCCGCATGGCTTCTTGAAGGCCGCGCTGGCGTCGAAGGATGCCACGGCGATCATGCTGCCGATCGTAGGCTCTTCCGATGCAGGCCTTTCAGCGTTCGGCCGCAAGGTGACGGTTGTTTCCTTCACCATGGGCAAATACCGCGTCAATGGCACCATCAACGATCAGAATCTGGTGGAGTTGACCCAAACCTGGTATGCAAACCCGGTCTACGGCGACATGGATTACGAAATGCGCTACACGAAGTACAAGAGCGTAGATGGCATCCAGTTCCCCGGCCAGTTCCACGTGCACCAGGGCGATCCTCGCTTGAATCCGGCACATAACTATTACGAATACGACATCACGGAAGTCAAGGCGAATCCGGCTGTGACTGTCATGCCGGTACCGGACGCGGTTCGCACCGCTGTGGCTCCGCCGGTGAGGGTAGTGAGCGAGAAGTTGGCAGACGGCGTTTGGCTGTTGGGCGGCGGCTCTCACAATAGTGTGCTGGTGGAGTTCAAAGACTTCGTCGCCGTGATTGAAGCGCCGCAGCATGAAACACGTTCGCTTGCGGTTATTGCCGAAGCCGAGCGTCTGGTCCCGAACAAGCTGATCCGCTACGTTGTGAACACACACCACCACTTCGATCACGCCGGTGGTCTTCGCACTTACTTATCGATGGGCACCACCATTGTGACGCATGAGTCCACCAAGCATTACTACATGGACACCATGTTCTATCCCGCGGGCCGTGCGCTCGACCCGGACCGCATGGCACTCTACAACCCGATGTACATGATCAGCCGCCGTCCTCCGGCGATTGAAACGGTGGCGAACTTGGCGGGTGCTCCGGGCGGTGGCGCGGCGAAGTACGTCATCACGGATGGCGAGCATATTGCCGAAGTCTTCCATGTGCAGGATATGTCGTATGAGTTGGGCGACAACACCTACGCGCAGGGCAATCACGCCAGCGACATGCTAATGGTTTACCTGCCGAAGGAAAAGATCATGATCAACGCCGATCTCTATTCGCCTCCGGCACCGGGCGCTCCGGCACCCGCCGTGACGCCGGGCATGCGCACGCTACAGGCGAACATCGTGAAGCATAAGCTTGACGTGCAGCGTCATGCTCCCATTCACGGACGGGTGGGGACGCAGGAAGAATTCCTGAAGGTCCTCGGTCAGGCCGCGAGCCGTTAATCGTTCGCGGCACAAGAAAACCAGCGGGATAACGCGCCACACGGCAACCGGCAAATCCGGCGATCCGAGTGGCAGCATTATCCCGCTTTTTATTTTGTATGATCCGGCCGTCTACGCCGGGCGAATTCCGTGAAATGCATTGCGCAACAAGGTCAAGATGCCGTCGTAGGTAAGAGGCGCCGGATTCGGATAGGGACTTTGTGTCGCCAACGCCGCCGCTTGCGGCAGATCCGCTTCTTTCATCCCCAGAGCTTCCAAGGATGTGGGAGCGCCTAGGGATGTCGCGAGGTCGAACAACCCAGGCGCAGCCGAAGGTGCCCCAAGAGCGCGAGCTGTGATGGCCATTGCTTCGGGTGCCGCTGCCGAGTTGTACGCGATAGCGTGCGGCAAGATCACCGTATGCGTTTCCGCGTGCGGCAACTGAAAAGTTCCCCCCAGTGTGTGGCACAACTTGTGATGCAGCGCCATCCCCACTGCGCCCAGCGAAATCCCCGCGAGCCAAGCGCCGCTAAGCGCTTCCGAGCGGCTCTGTATATCGTTCCCGCTTCGTACAACTCCCGGCAACGCATGTGCCATCGCGCGGATGCCTTCTTCCGCCATCTTAGAAACAACGGGATTCGCGTCCTTGGAATACAGCGCCTCAACGCAATGTGCGATCGCGTTCATGCCGCTGGTGACCGACATCATCACGGGCATGGTGAGTGTGAGTTCCGGATCATAGATCACCGTCTTGGGCAGAACACGAAGATCGCGGCCCGTGCTCTTCAGGTTATTTTCCGTGATGCCCCAAATAGGTGTCATCTCGGATCCCGCATAGGTCGTCGGTATGCACACGATCGGCAGTTGTGAGGAGAGCGCGATCGCCTTCGCCAAGCCAGTTGTCGATCCACCGCCGATAGCCACACAGCAATCGGCGTTGATACGGGAAACCACAGCCAGGGCTTCGCTGACCACTTCGCGCGGAACGTGCATGACGGCTCCGTGAAATGCACCCGTACACAAACCACCAAGCGATTCAACGGCGCGTTCGGCCAGGCAACGTTGATCGGGCGTGGAGAGAACCAGTGCGCGCTTGGCGCCCAAGCGCGCAACTTCGTCACGAAGCTTCGCGAACGCACCTGCGCCAAACACGACTCGCGAAGGAAGAATGTCGTAGGTAAAGAATAGATTCACGCCACACCCCTTGTCACACGGAGCGCGCTGGCATGATCATGCTCCGGCATTCACCGAAGCCAATGCGAACCGCATCTTCGCGCTCGCAATAACCGCGAATGATGATCTCGTCGCCGTCTTCCAGAAATTTGCGCTGCTCGCCGGATGGGAGCGTGATTGGCGCTGCTCCGCGCTGCGTCAGCTCCAGTAGAGATCCAAGGGAATCCTTCGTTGGCCCGGAAATCGTACCGCTCCCAAGCAAATCACCCGGACGCAAGTTGCACCCATTGCTGCTGTGATGCGTTACGAACTGTGCCGGGGTCCAATACAAATCGCGAAGGAAATTACGGCTGACACGCGTTGGAGCCATGCCATCCTGCTTCATCTTTTCGGAAAGGAGAAACACTTCCAACGTGACATCGAGGGCCCCGTTCTCCTGATCTTGCGGCGATGTCAGGTAATCGAGCGGTGCAGGATCGCCTTCGGGCCGCAGGAAGGCCGGCGAACGAAACGGAGCCAGAGCCTCCGCCGTCACCACCCAGGGAGAAATCGTGCTTGCAAAACTCTTCGCGAGAAAAGGTCCAAGCGGTTGGTACTCCCAAGCCTGGATATCGCGCGCGGACCAATCGTTGAGCAGGCAATATCCAAAAATATGAGACTCTGCCTCACGGATGGCGATGGAAGTGCCAAGTTCATTACCGGGTCCGATAAAGATGCCGACCTCCAACTCGTAATCGAGCAGTTTGCTTGGCCCGAAAACAGGCGCTTCGGCTGCAGGTGGTTTGGTTTGGCCGAGAGGACGACGCACGTCCGTTCCACTGGCCACGATGGACGAGGCGCGCCCGTGATAGCCGATGGGAACGTACTTGTAGTTCGGCATCAGCGGGTTGTCCGGCCTGAACATCCGGCCGACATTTGTTGCATGAAACACCGAAGCGTAGAAGTCCGTGTAATCGCCGATTGTCGCGGGCAACTGCATTGCGACGCCGGTCATCAGCACCAACAGCGGCTCTACTTGCTTGCGATTTACCGCTAGATTTGGAGAGTCCGACCGCAGCAATTCCGTAATGCGAGACCGCAGCGCCGCCCAATGCTTGCGTCCCAAGGACATCAGATCATTCAGCGACTGCGCCTGGCACGCCTCGCGCGTCTCCACCGGCAGATTGTCGAAAATACCGTTCTTCACGCACGCATGCAAATCGAGAATTCGGTCCCCAATCGCCACGCCAATGCGATGGGTTCCGTCTATCGCGAAAACTCCGTAAGGCAGGTTTTGCAACGGGAAGTCGCACCCGGGCGCGTTTGCGGAGTCCACCCAACTGAAAGTGCTCATAGCCATCCTAAGGTTTGTAGGTCCTGAATCGGCTCGTCAAACGAACACGAGCCGAAACTTATCGCAAAATTGCTTCGTGCTTCTTGTATCTGAGCGCTTGTCAGGCGGTGTTCATGCCACCGGATTTCGTCCTCGCCAACATGGAACGCTTGCACCGAGGTCTCCTCAAGCGTCGCTACAGCGTCCTGTTCCCTGCCGCTGAAATACAAAACCATCGCGGCAAGAAACACATTCAGAAATCCATGCATGACGTTCCTGGCGCTGTGCGGCTCGTAGGTCAAGTTGTATTCGGCCCGCAACGGATGATGCAGGCCTGCCGTTGCTTTGAAGGGCACCTTGGCCTCGGCGCACCTGCGGAGGAAGCGAGCCACTTGCCGGGGAGCAGGGAACATGTCGGGAGTGACGCCGCCGGTTCGGATCTTTGCTCGCACGCCGGCTGTAGCGATTGCGTCAATGAGGTGCGCCGGATCTTCGGCGACGGGGATCTCGATATAAACGTTGGCTCCCGTTGCGCGCGCCGCAAGGTCGAAAACTTCTTGCGCCGTCTGGGCTTTTAGTTCCAGGGTGTCCACCCTCCCGCAATGCAGTTCCATCCTTTGCGGGATTCCAAGGACGCTTAATTTCCAGTTCGAGCCCAGGCCTTCGCACTCGCGTTCGAATTCCTCAAGCCGCGCCGCCGGAAAGATGCAACGCCCAAGCGCCCAATTCCACGGACCTTTAGCATAGGCCGCGTAGTTTTCGACTGACGCGCGCATCGCGAGTCCCGCCGGAGGAAACAACCCGGCGTAGTCGATCAATTCATCAAGCAAAGTGCGGACGGCGCTCACGCTTTTCCGGGCACCTTGCCGAAGTGCTTCTTCAAGCCCTGCCAACACTCAAAGTACTCATGCTGCAAAATCTTCGTTTCCATTGCGAACTTCGTTGGACGGATCGCCAATTGCGTTTCGAACATGAACGCCATGGTGCCACCCTGATACTGAGGCTTCAGTTCCATGATGCAGGCCTTTTCGTATGTTTCGGCGTCGGGGCCGTGGCCGGACATGCAATTGTGCAGGCTTGCCCCGCCCGGCAGGAACCCTTCGGCTTTTGCATCATAAACGCCGTGGATCAAACCCATGAATTCGTTCATGAAATTGCGATGGAACCAGGGCGGACGGAACGTATGTTCGGCTACCATCCATCGTGGCGGAAAGATGGCGAAATCGCAGTTCGCGGTGCCCGGACTTGTTGTTGGCGCGGTGAGCACCGTATTGATCGACGGATCCGGGTGATCGAAGGTCACCGTGTTCACCGCGTTGAAGAGAGCCAGATCGTATTTGTAGGGGACGTAGTTCCCGTGCCACGCCACAACGTCGAGCGGCGAGTGATCCAGTTCGGCTTCCCATAATCCGCCTTGGAATTTATTGATCAACCGGAAGTCGCCGTCGCGATCTTCAAACGCGGCAACCGGAGTGAGGAAGTCGCGCGGGTTCGCGAGTCCATTGGCACCGATTGGGCCAAGGTCCGGCAAACGGAACGCAGCTCCGTAGTTTTCGCAGATGTAGCCTCGCGCGCTGCCATCGGGCAAGTCCACACGGAAACGAATGCCACGCGGAATCACGCAGATTTCGTTCGGAGCTACTTCCAACAAACCCAGTTCGGTGAACAAATGCAGGCGCCCCATTTGCGGAACGATCAGCATCTCACCGTCGGCGTTGTAGAAGTAACGATCCCCCATCGACGCGTTCGCAGCGTACACGTGAATGGCCAAGCCCGTGTTCGAGCCTGCATCACCGTTGCCGCCCACGGTGACGATTCCGGCCACGAAATCGGTGGGATCGCTCGGAATCGGAATGGGATCCCAACGCAATTGGTTTGGAGTTGGTGGGACTTCGTTAAAAGGGCCAGTGCGCATCAATCCGCTGTCAATTTCGTGAAACGGCTTGTGCACTACGGAGGGACGAATACGGTAGGCCCAGATGCGGCGATTCTGGCTGCGCGGCGCGGTGAATGAAGTGCCATTGATCTGCTCCGCGTAAAGGCCCAGAGGCGCCTGCTGGGGTGAATTTTGCCCGCGAGGTAATGCACCTTCCAACGCTTCGGTGGCGAACTCATTACCGAAGCCGGTTTGATAGGAGAGCGGCTTGGATGACATAGGTACTCCTTAGTAAAGGAGGCTTCAGTGAACGAATACGTCCGCTTCCGCCGGTACCGAAGCCTCCGGTTTCATCACCCAGCGTAGGGAAAACATAAGAACAGCGGAAATGAACGCCGGAATCGCGGCGGCGAGGAACAGCGATTGTGTTGTCCACTTCAAGCCGATCAACTGACCGCCTACAACGGGACCCACAATTGCGCCAATACGTCCCACTCCCAATCCCCAGCCGATGCCGGTGGAACGCAAATACGTCGGGTAGTAGGTGCCGGCCAACGCGTTCACGCCCGGCTGCCCGCCGACGATACCCCATCCCGCGATCGTCACGAAAGTGACCAGTAGCGCGAGTGCCATACCGGGCTGACCGATCATCGCGATGCTCGCCGAAGCCATCACGAAGTTCAGGCTAAGCACGGGAAGAAAGCCCCACTTCCCGATCCACCAACCCAGTCCCACGGCGCCTACGGTTCCGCCCACCTGCAGCATGGTGCCGATGAGCACGGCGGTTGACGTCGCATAACCCGCTTCCTTGGCTACCGTGGGCAGCCAACTCGAAAGGAAATACAGGTTGATCAGGTTCATGAAGTTGATAGTCCACAAAAGGATCGTCGCCTTCGCTCGGCCGTCGCGGAAAAGGTGCACGAAGGGAGCGCCCTGCATTTTCGCTTCCCGGATTTCAAGCTGTGTGGATTCCGATATCTGCACCGAGGGCTCTACGCGCTTCAGCCATTTGCCGATGTCTCGCGGGTTCTTGCCGCGCAGCGTCATGAATTGGAGCGACTCGGGAAGATAGAAGTACATCAGCAGCGCGATCAGAAGCGGCACCGCGCCGCCCACATAAAATACGGCACGCCAACCGGATATCGGAATCAACCACGCCGAGAGGAATCCCCCCAGTGCTGCGCCTGCTGTGAAGCCGCCCGAGATGATCATCATCATCATAATGCGGTTCTTCTTCGGACTATATTCACCGGTCAGCGCCATGGCGTTCGGCTGTATGCCGCCCAACCCGAGGCCGGCGATGAAACGAATCACGACCAGTTCCTGCACGGAACCCGCACGCGTGGTCCAAAGAGTGAGCAACGCGAAATATAGGGTGCTCCAAATCAGCAGTGGGCGGCGGCCGAAGCGATCGGCCAGCGCACTACAGACCATCGAGCCAATCAACACGCCAAATGGAGCCGCGCCGAATACCGGGCCTAAGGCCGCCGGCGCGACGTGCCATTCCTGCAGCAGCGCGGGAGCGACATATCCCATCGATTGCACGTCAAAGCCATCCATCACCAGGCACAGCCCGCAGAGGGTGGCGATGCCGATTTGGAAAGCGTTCAGCTTGCTGTTGTCAACAAGATCGGAGATGTTGAGTTTTGTAGACATGGAGGTGAGTGGCGGCCGCGACTTGGCCAGTATAGCGCGCGTCCGCCCTCCAGCATTGGAAACAAATGCCGTCTAGTCTGCTTCGCGAACCAGAGGCATCTGCTGCAGCCATTTGTCCACTTCTGCCGGGTCGCTGAAGAGAGTTTCCAACTCTTCGCGAGCTTCCTTCTCGGTTTGCAGTACCGATTCGACGGCGGACGCGTCATCTTCGAGAAGGTTGGTTGCAAGTTCCAGGCGGATTCCGTTTGGATCGAGAAAGTACGCCGACCAAAAGCGGCCACCGAGCGGCACCGGCCCAATCACGTGTACGCCGCACGATTTCACGTGTGCCACCATCTCGTCAAACTTCACGCGCGGCAAATTAAACGCCACGTGCTGCATGCCTCCCGGCAAATCCCGGTTTTGGCGCGCGAGCCCCTTCGGGTATTCGAAGAACGCAAGCAAGGAATCATTGCCCATGTTGAAGAAGTAGTGGCGGAGGTTGTCGTAAGGCGGTTGCCAGCGCTCCTGCTCAAACGGAACGCGCCTGACGTGCGTCAACTGCATCTTCATGATGCGCGTATAGAAATCCATAGTGGCCGGCATGTCCTCTGTCACGAAGGCCAGATGGTCAATACCGCGGGTTGTTGTCGGATTCAGCACGGGCTGTCCCGGTTTCACGTTCGTTGCGTTATTCGCAGTGATGGTTTCAGACATCGTCGACTCCTTGTAGAAATTAGCTTTAGAGAAAATTGCGGATCTGATGGACCAAACCCGGGAAATCACCGCCGGCCACGTCGTGCCCTGTATCCAGTTCCACTAGTTTCAGTCCAGCGTTTGCCGCCAACACCTTCGGCACGGATTCCGTCGCGAACATGTCCGAACGCGCGCCGCGGATCTCGAGAATCGGGCAGGCCACTTTACCAAGCGCGGCCCACATGTCCACACCCAACTTGGGCTTCTCCCCGGTTTCAAGTGTCCGGCGAAATTGGTCCCGGAAGAACGGATCGCGCTTGATGGCGAAGCCGCCGTCTACTGGCTCCAAATACGCGTCATAACGGGCGCGTTTCTTCCTGCCCGCCTCAGATTCCGGATCCAGATTAAAGTAACGCATGGCGTCGTCGACGCTCGCGAATACATCCGGCGTTCCTGCCACCGTTTGTGTCACCCGCTTTGCTCCTGCGGGAGCATTTTCGGGCGACCAATCGACGAGGATCAATTTCTCCACGCGGCTCGCGTTTTCGGCGGCGCAGTATGTGGTGTTCCGTCCACCCATCGAATGGCCAATGAGGACGATCTTCTGCCAGCCCAGGTGGTCGATCAGTGCGATTACATCGCGGGCAAATGCAGCTACCGAATAATCGGTGGAACGGCCGGAATCGCCAAAGCCTCGCATGTCCATGGCCGCGACCTGACGGTCCGTGGCGACCGCTTGCGCCACGTCGATCCAGTCGTAGGAAAAGTAGGAAAGCCCGTGTACGATGACGACGGGCGTCGCTCCTGGAGTACCGAAGAGCCGGTAAAAAATCGACACGTCACCTGCGGGCGCGCGCCCGGTAGTTTGTTCTGCCATGGCCGACTCCCATACTACTCAGCAATTCTGATCGCTACAATCCGCCATTATGCATGTATGATATGCACAGTATGCATAACGCAGCCGTTTTGAATGGCATGGATCTGACGCAAGTCCGTTTACTTGCTGCACTTGCCGACCATCGCAACCTCTCCGGCGCCGCGCGGCGGATTGGCCTGTCGCAATCGGCGGCCAGCCACGCACTAACCAAGTTGCGGGATCATCTGGGCGACCCGCTCTTTATTCGAGGTCGAACCGGTGTACACCCTACGCCGTACGGCGAGCGCGTCGGAACCGCGGCTCGGCACGCGTTAAGTGTTTTGTCAGAAGGGATTGCGGCGAATCAGCCCTTTGATCCGCAAGTCTCTCGCCGCCGGTTCAATATTTACTTGAGCGACGTCGGGCAAGTGGTCATGCTGCCCCGGATTCTCGCGTTTCTCAGTAAGGAAGCTCCGCACTCAAGCCTTCGCGTCTGTCCGGTGCCCGTAGAGACTCCAGGAATTGCGCTCGCTTCGGGGGAAGTGGATCTGGCCATCGGGTTCTTCAATAACCTGACCACAGGCTTTCACCAAAATACCCTTGGCCAGGAACATTATGTATGCATGGCTCGCGCCGGACATCCATTGTTCCGGCACGGCATGACCCTCGACGCATTTCTTCAGGCGCGGCAAGCTCTTGCCGATTCAAGCGGCATGGCGCACGCTGCGCTGGACCGTCATCTCGCGAAGCACAAAATCCGGCGGCAAATTACCTTAGTTGTTCCTGAATTTGTCGTTCTTCCAATGCTCGTCGCCCAGTCGGATCTCTTGGTTATCATGCCTGCGCGTCTAGCGCAGGCATTCTCCGGTCGCGTGCCTGTCGATGTCTTTGAGCCTCCTGTTCCCCTGCCGCAGTTCGCGATCAAGGCCTATTGGCACGAAAGGTTTCATCACGACGCCACCAATTGTTGGCTCCGCCGCACGTTTTTGTCACTCTTCCGCGGAACGGACTGGAATCAGTCTTCAGGCTCTGCCGAATAGCATAGCGTTTTCTAATCCGCCCGGGAAATTCTGCGTCGAAATCTTGACCATCGGCTTGACAGAACGCCCAGTGGCTCCAATAATTAATGAACGCCGGTTCATCCGAAACAGATATATCGGTAGCGAATTAAATTTGGTGGCGGGTTAAAAGGGGAATCGAGTATGTATCTTGATGTGCTTCGCCGTGGTGGAATGCGTTTGCTCGCAGTTGTTTTCCTGATTGCAGTTGGGAGTTTCGCCAGGTTGGATGCGCAAACGAATGCCACAATTTTGGGTTCCGTCACCGATCCCTCGGGAGCCGCGGTTGCCGGGGCCAATGTCGCGGTGAAGAACGTCAGTACCGGCGTGGCGCGGACAGTTACAACCAACGGGCAGGGCCGTTACAATATTCCGGATCTCATCATTGGAGATTACGAGGTTCAGGCCACCTTAGCGGGCTTCCAAACCGTAGTCCATAAGGGTATTACTTTGAGTGTCGGCAGCCAATCCGTTGTGGACTTTGCGCTGCAGGTCGGCCAACAGCAGCAGACGGTCACCGTCGAAGGCCAGGTTTCGCAAGTGGAAACCACATCCTCGGCTGTCGCTGCGCTGGTGGATCAACGCCAAATGCGCGAGCTTCCGTTGAACGGCCGTAACTTTGAACAGCTGATCTTCCTGGCTCCCGGCGTACAGCAGTACAACACGGCGAGTTCCACGTCGTTTTTTGGCCGCGCTTCCAGTTATTCCGCTGCGGGTGCCCGCCCAACCGGTCAGGAATTGCTGCTCGATAGCCAAGACATTCAGAACTACTTTGGCCGCGGCACAGGCGCAACGAACCTGGGTACCTCGCTCGGCGTCGAGGCGATTGCGGAATTCCAGACACTGACCAACACTTATAGTGCGCAGTTCGGCGGCAACGGTATCGTGCTGAACTCGGTGACGAAGGCTGGAACCAATTCGATCCACGGCTCGGCTTACGAGTTTGTCCGAAACAGCGCTTTCGATGCGCGCAACTTCTTTGACCGCTTTGTCGCCCCGGGCCAAACGATTGCCAACCTGCCACCTTTCCGCAAGAACCAGTTTGGAGGCAGCCTCAGCGCACCTATTGTGAAGGATAAAGCGTTCTTCTTTTTCAACTATGAGGGCCTCCGCCAAGTGCTTGGGGAAAGCCGCGTGGCGATCGTTCCTGATGCGAACGCAAAACAGGGTCTTCTCCCTTGCGCGCAGGCGCCCACGCTTGCTTGTGTCAACGGCCTGGCGAACGTCGGCGTCAGTTCCCGCGTGGCCTCGACGCTGGCATTGTGGCCCACGGCACCGATTAGTTCCACCGGCGTGGGACAAGTGTTTCCGCAGGGTACCACGCGTGGCAACGAAAACTATTTCCTTGGGCGCTTCGACTACACGCTCTCGGCCAAAGACTCGCTCTTTGCTCGTTATGTCTCCGACAAAGCAGATGTTGTCCAGCCTTTCGGTGGTTCGAATATTCCGCTGTGGCCCGAAGAAGATTTCACGCACAATCACTTTGGGACCATCGAAGAGCGTCATATCTTCAGCCCCGCTGTCGTTAACCTGGCGCGTGTCAGCTTATCCCGGCCCAACCAGACCGCGAGCACCACAGGCAACACCGCACCACTTGACTTTTTTCCTGGCTCAGGCCGCCAGAATGGCGCCGTCACCGTGACCGGGTTGACGGGTATCGGCGGCAACACGCTCCTGCCCTTCGGTCTGGTGCAGAACAAGTACAGCGTTGGCGACGATGTCTACTGGACGCGTGGCAGCCACAACATCAAAATGGGCGCGTCGGTGATGCGCCTGCAGAGCAATACATTCATGCCGTTCCGTGCGGGCGGCTCCTGGAGTTTCACCAGCCTCGCCAACTTACTGTCCGGCACTGCGAACCAGTTGATCGGCGCCCTTCCGGGCAAAGACGATGCGACGCGCGATCTGCGCGAGACGGATTTCGCCTTCTACCTGCACGACGACTGGAAGCTCTCTTCGCGTCTCACTCTGAACGTCGGGGTGCGGTATGCACCGCAGACGAACCCGACGGAGCGGAAGAACAAACTCAGCAACATTGTCGACATGGCGAAAGGTTACGAGCCGGTCGCGAATGTATTCCGCGACAATCCTTCGCTGATGAACTTCGATCCCCGTGTCGGCCTTGCTTACGAACTCACCAAGGACCACAAGACTGCTTTGCGTGCTGGCTTCGGCATGTTCCACGACGTGATTCGCCCGCGTTCTTACGGTGGTGGCTACTGGCTGGCGCCGCCATTCGCTCAGGGTCAGCAGCAGAACCCGCAGTACCCGACGCCGTTTACCTCCGTCGCCGCCGTGGTGCCTTCGTCGACGAACGGCCTGGAGTGGGTGAATAGCAAGACTCCGTACATGATGCAGTACAACATGAATATCCAGCGCGAAGTGATGACTGGCACCATCCTGACGGTGGGCTACGTCGGTTCGCGCGGTTTGCACATGTTCACGAATCTCGACTTCAATCCGCCGATTCCGCAGATCGCATCCAACGGCGCGCTTCAATTTGCGAGCGCCGTCAACAACCGCATCACGACGTTCAATCGCATCAATCCTGCATTCGGCGTGAACGTCATGCGAACGTTGCAGGCAAGCTCCACGTATAATTCGATGCTGGTCAGCCTGGATCGCCGTTTGACGAAAAACGTGCAGGGCCAAGTCTCCTATACGTGGTCGAACTGCATCGACGATGGCAGTGCCGCCGCCGGTCAGGAAAACTCGGGTACCAGCGGCGCGATTATGAACCCCTACAATCGCCGCGCCGATCGCGGGCCCTGCAGCTTCGACATCCGCCACGCCTTGCGCGTCAACAGCATCGCGATGCTGCCGTTCAAGGGCAATATTCTCATCGAAGGTTGGCAGCTATCGGGAATCGTGACAGCCAGCTCCGGGCCTCCTTTCTCCATCAACACCGGTTTCGATCAGGCTGGGTTGCAGAACGGCGCACAGCGTGCGGATTACGTTGCGGGCTGCGATCTCTATGCGTCTTCGGCCGCGTTCCCGAACGTGGGTACGCCGGACCGTTGGTACAATCCCGGGTGTGTCACTTTGCCGCTCTTGGGCACGGTTGGCAACATGGGCCGGAATATTGCTCGAGGTCCTGGGTTGCTCAACTTCGACGTTGCGTTGATGAAGAACACTGCGATTCCGAAGATCTCGGAAACCTTCAACGTTCAGTTCCGCGCCGAAGTGTTCAATGTCTTTAATCACGCAAACTTCGGCTTGCCTGGCGCCGGTGCTTTCTCTCAGGCCGCAACGGTGACGCAGCCCGGCACCGTTCCTCTGACCGCGGGTCAAATTACGTCCACCACGACGACTGCGCGCCAGATCCAGCTAGGGTTGAAGTTGATTTTCTAGTTCGCGTGGGAGCCTGAATCAAAGAGCAGGAGTTGTCTATGAATCGATCCGAAAAAGAATTCGCAATGAACCGGCGAGGATTCCTCGGTGCGGGAGTCGCCGCGGCCGGGGTGCTCGGCAGTGGCATTCTCCACCCAACCGCCTTTGCGGCCGATGCGAAAAACGCGGCGAGCAGCCCTGTCGTCGACACGAACTCGGGAAAAATCAAAGGTCTGCTTCAGGATAAGGTCTACTCGTTCAAAGGTGTACCATACGGCGCCCCGACCGGTGGAGCGAATCGTTTCCAGCCTCCAGCAAAGCCAGAGTCATGGACCGGTGTTCGCGATACCGTCGAGCTTGGGCCACGCTCTCCCCAAGTGCCCGGCGCCGCCATTCCTGAGTGGATGGTAACGGGCCGCTCCGAAGGTACCGGCGAAGATTGTCTTGTGCTGAATGTCTGGACCGCCGGACTCAAGGACCATAAGCGTCCCGTGATGCTCTGGCTGCACGGCGGCGGATACGCGGGTGGATCGGCGGGCTGGTATTCCTATGACGGCACGGAACTTGCGAAGAAGCACGATGTCGTTGTCGTCGGCGTCAATCACCGCTTGAACATCTTCGGCTATCTTTACCTCGCGGACTTCGGCAACGAGAAATTTGCCCAATCGAGCAATGTGGGCCAACTCGATATCGTCGCCGCTCTGCAGTGGGTTCGCGACAATATTGCAAACTTTGGCGGCGATCCGAACAATGTCACCATCTTTGGCCAATCCGGTGGCGGCGGCAAGGTAAGTACGCTGCTCGCCATGCCTGCTGCGAAAGGGCTGTTCCATCGCGCCATCGTGCAAAGTTCTTCGAACCTCCGAGGGACGAATCGCGCCGATGCCACAAAGGGTGCCGAGGCGCTTCTCGCGAAATTAAACCTAAAGCCCTCCCAGCTTGACGAATTGCAAAAACTGCCGCCCCGCCGTCTGTTGCAATTGATGCAACAAACGCCCCAGTTGCGCCTTTCGCCTGTCGTCGATGGCCGTACGCTCCCAAATCCCCCATTCGACCCAGGCGCACCCGAATTCTCGGCGGATGTGCCATTACTCATTGGTTCCACGGAAACCGAAGTCACCTTCCGTACCAACATTGAATACCGCCAGCCCGACGACGCCGAGCTGCGGGACCGCTTGAAGGACGAGATGCGTGTGGACGACGCAACGGCCGATCGCCTCATCTCCGTTTACAAGAAAGGCCGCCCGGGAGCGAGCAACTTGGACCTCTTCCTGGTAATGGCTTCCGACAACTGGGTTCGCCGCAATCTGCTGCTTGAAGCGGAGCGCAAGGCGGCATTAAATAAGGCTCCGGTGTATACGTACTATTTCGCGTGGCGGACTCCGGTACGCGACGGCATGCTGCGGACGCCGCACACTCTCGAGATCCCCTTCGTCTTTGATAACGTCGATGGCGCAAAGTCGATCACCGGCTCCGGCCAGGACCGCTATGCGCTCGCGGAAAAGATGAGCAACGCCTGGGTCGGGTTTGCGCGCACCGGGAATCCAAATCACAAAGGTCTGCCGAACTGGCCATCGTACAACGCAGAACAGCGCGCCACCATGATCTTCAACAATGAATGCAAAATGGTGAATGATCCGTACAAGGAAGAGCGGCTCGCGATGAATACTCTTCGTCCGGCGGCCGATGCGTAAATTGCCGCAGCTAAGGAACGTCATGAAAAAACAAAGCCGGCTCGCGATTCTGGGCTTACTGCCTGTACTGCTCGCGCCCCTGCCCGTGTTTGCCCAAATCGACCTTTCGGGCGACTGGACGCCGCGCTTCCACGAAGATCAGCCGGAGCGCATTCCGGGTCCGGATATCGGCGATTACGCCGGCTTGCCCATCAACGAGGCCGCGCGTTTGGCGGCCGACAGTTTCAATGCGGCTCGCTGGGAGATGCTCGAATACCAGTGCCGTCCGCACCCGGCTGATTATATGCCACGGGGCCCGTCCGCGCTGCGAATCTGGAAGGAAGTAGCCGCCGACTCGCGCGAAATCGTTGCATGGCACCTGATGTACACCCGATCAGAGCATACCGACCGGATCATTTATATGGATGGCCGCCCGCATCCTCCTGAGTGGGCTCGCCACACCTGGGGTGGCTTTTCCACGGGCAAGTGGGATGGCAACATGCTAACTGTAACCACTACACATCTGAAGGAAGGTTACATCCGCCGTAACGGGGTCCCGCGCAGTGATATGGCCACGGTTACGCAGCGCTTCATCCGGCACGATAATTGGATGACCGTTGTCGAAGTGATTAACGACCCCATCTATCTTTCGGAAACGTTCATCCGCACCACGGATCTCGGCCTCGATCTCCGCCAGAACATGGCCCCCTATCCGTGCGAACCGAAGCAGGTCATCGACCGGCCCGTGACCAACGTCCCCAATCATCTGCCCGGCACCAATCCGTTCCTCACAGAATTCTCGTCTCGTTTCAACCTGCCGCCGCAGGCGGCCCGTGGCGGACCGGAAACCATGTATCCGGAATACGAGAAGAAGATGGCCGGAACCGGCACATCCGCGAAGAAATAGCCTCGGGAGCGAAATCGAAATGAGCTTCAGAATCTGGAAATCTCGTCCGCGGTCCTTTGTGTATTTTCTGGCCGCCGGCCTCGCCTTCGGCACTATCGCTGTCGCCAGTAAAAGTTATGCGCAGCAAACGCGCTACGCCCAGACCGACGTGTCCAACGCTTTCGATCTCGGCAACATCCATGTTGTGCCCGTGCAGGGCAGCGTGTACATGTTAGTTGGAGCCGGAGCCAACATTGCCGTCTCCGTTGGACAAGACGGTGTGCTGCTAGTCGATAGCGGAACCGAACCAATGGCAGATCAGGTGTTGGCAGCGATTCGCCAACTCGCCAAACCGCTCACTCACAACCCGATTCGCTACATCATCAATACGAACCCTGATCCCGACCACGTCGGCGGGAACATTAAAATCGCGAAGGCAGGGCGCACATTCACCGGCGGCAACGTCGCTGGCGATTTGAAAGACGCCGGCGAAGGTGCGGCCATCATCGCGCATGAGAATGTAGCCAATCGTATGAGTGCTCCTACCGGCAAAGTGGCGCCCTTCCCCTATGAAGCGGTTGCAGGCGACACTTACGTGGGCGCGGAGTTCAAGATCAGCGAATTCGTGAACGGCGACGGCATCCGTCTCATCCATGTCCCCGGTGCGCACACCGACGGCGATAGCGTTGTCCACTTCCGTAAGTCCGATGTCATCGCCACCGGCGATATTTTCAACACCACATACTACCCTGCGATCGATATCGAAAAAGGTGGTGGTATTCAAGGCTTTGTCGACGGGCTGAACATGATTCTCAACTTGGCGATTCCCGAGTTTCGCATGGAAGGTGGGACACTGATCATTCCCGGCCACGGACGTCTGTGCGATGCCGGTGACGTTTCCTACTACCGCGACATGGTGAGCATCGTTCGCGATCGGGTGGATGCGGCCATCAAAAAAGGTATGACGCTCGAACAGGTGAAGGCCGCCGGCTACACGAAGGATTACGATGCCCGATACGCCGCGCCCAGTGGCCCCTCCACGGCGAGCAACTTTATCGAAGCGGTTTACAAGAGTCTCAGCAAGAAAAAATAGAGCGCCGCAGGAGATGCACATGATTCGGAATTTGTTTGGCAGTACCCGTAGGCTGCTCGTTTTTGCTGCTTTGACAATCGCCCTGCCTGTTGGAGCTTTCGCGCAAGCCGGCCGTGGCGGTCAGGCGGCTCCCCGCTCCGCCAGAGACGCCGCTCCCATCGATCTCACGGGCTATTGGGTCTCCGTCGTCACCGAAGATTGGCGGTTCCGTATGGTGACTCCTCCGAAGGGAGACTACGCAAGCGTACCGCTCAACCCCGCTGGCCGCAAAGTTGCGGACGCGTGGGATCCGACCAAAGAAGACGACGCCTGCAAAGCCTATGGTGCTGCGGCGCTCATGCGTGTTCCCGGCAGGGTGCACATCACGTGGCAGGATGACGCGACCATGAAGTTGGATACGGATGCAGGCACGCAAACCCGTCTCCTGCATTTCGGAGGCGCCCGTCCGCAAGGCCTGAAACCGAGCCTGCAAGGTTATTCTCGATCGCAATGGGAGCCCGCCGCTGGCGGCCGCGGAGGCGATCTCAAAGCGATTACAACCGACCTGCAAGCCGGATCCCTCCGAAAGAATGGCGTCCCTTATAGCGACAAGACGGTGGTCACGGAGTATATGAACCGCGCCGATGAGTCGAACGGCGAATCGTGGCTCATTATCACGACAATCGTCGAGGACCCGGAATACCTCAACCAGCCGTTCATCACCAGCACCCACTTTAAGCGCCAAGTGGATGCATCGGGCTGGAATCCTTCGCCCTGCACGCGTTAATCACAGCCGGCTGACACGCCACGCCACGGAAGTCGCGCATCTTGGATTATTCTTGAAGAGATCAGCCCTCTCGTGAGTTGACTAGTCCCGCTGCGCATCCATGCTGTTTTGTAAAGTTTTAACTTTCCGGCCTGGCCGAATGGCGCGGCGAACGCTGTTCGCGCTTGCGATTCTCTTCTCTGGCAGCGCCTCCGTCTTTGCTCAGACGGACCCCCTCCAGGAATGGAACAAGTCCTTACTGAAGGAAACCCACAACGTTCTCGGGTTCTCGTTTGAAGAGCGAACCCGTTGGGAGGAACGTTTCGGTGTCAATTTCGGGCGGTCCGTGAACCAGCAGGATATGCTTAGCCGTCTGCGGATCGGCGTCCAGTTCAAGCCGTATTCGTGGCTCAAAATCAGCGCCTTGGCCCAGGACGCACGCGCGCCGTTTTTCGGTCCGTCCGCCCCGAACACGCTTCGCGACTCTCTCGATTTGCAGGAAGGCTACATCCAATTGTTTCCGGATCGCAAGAAAGGATTCGGCGCCGTATTTGGCCGCCAGATGCTCGATTACGGCGAGACGCGTGTAATCGGGAGCCCGCAGTGGGCACCGCTTGCGCGGACATACGATAGCGCCCGACTCCACTATCAGCGAGGAAATCAGCACTTCGAAGTCTTGATGATTTCCGCTGTGAAAATTCAGTCGGATTCTTTCAACACGCCGAACCTTGGCGATCGCATCTGGGGCACCTACAACGTCTTCTCCAAAGCGTTTCGCGGTGCGTCCATCGATGCGTATGCTCTGCGTCACTCACAGAACAAAATTGGTGGATTCTCGGGCACTGGCACATTGGGAACTAACACCGTTGGAGGCCGATTCTACGGGCCGCTCCCCGCAAAGTTCGGCTTCAGCCTGGAAGGAATGGGCCAGACGGGACATATTGGAGTGTTGACCCAACGGGCCTTTGCTGGATTTGCCGGAATCAACCGGAGAACCACACTGTTCAACAAGCCAGTCAACCTGATGCTGGAATACAAACTGGCGTCAGGCACCAAGCAAGGTTCGGCAAACAGCGGTACGTACGATCAGATATCACCGGCCAATCACGACAAGTTCGGACACGTCGACCTTTTCGGCTGGCGCAATCTGAAGACGCTCCGTGGAGCGGCTTCATTCAGCCTTACGAAAACCTGGACGCTCAACTTGATGTACACCGATGAGCACCTATATAGCGCTACCGATGCCCTCTATAACAGCCAGGGGGCGGCCATCTCCACGTCAAAGAACGGCACGGCAGGTACTCACATCGGACAGGAACTCGATGCGTATATGACCTATGGGCACGGGCCGCATTTATTCGGCGCGGGCTTCGGTCACTTCTTCAAAGGCGAGTTTGTTTCGCAGACTACGCAGAATGTGAATCCGCGCTACTTCTATGTGTTCCAGCAGTATTCGTTCAAGTAAGTCGCTTTGCTATACTTCAGCGCGGTAGTGACGCCAGCGCCACAGCAGCAGAATCCCCAGCACCGGCAGCGAAAATCCAACGGCGCCCCAATCCGAACTGCCGTCCATATTTGCCATTGGTTTCTGCGCGGCCTGCTTCATCTGTTCTTTCACTTCCATCAGGTACCCTTCAAAACCAGACGGAGCCGGTTTGTCGGAAGGAGCCTTTGGCTGCGCTTGCGTTTGTTGCGTTGGCTGTTCCTGTTCGTTTTTCTTGACGAACTCTTCCGCAGCTTTGGCGGCCGTCGAAATATCCTTGCCCGTGGCCTTTTCCATTGCCTTCTGGAAACCATCGATGGCCGGAACCGGCACGCCTAATTCTTTGGCGCGGCTCATCATGTATTGCGAAAGCCTCGGGTTGCCGCACGTATGTTCCGCGCAACCAATGCCGTGCTTGTTTACGCTTTCCAGGTACTCTTCCAGCAGCTTCTTCTCCGTGGCATCGTCCGCTTTCCAGTAACCCTTGCGAACCGTCTCCACCATGCGGGCGGTGACGTCCTGATAAGCGTAGGGCGAATTCTTCTCGAAGAACTCTTTCATGCCGAGGTTCTTTTTATCGTCAACGTAAGTGTCGAAGGTTTCCTTCCACATCTTGTCGTCGACCAGATCGCTAGCCGTCGCGTCCCAGCCCCACATGTATTCGACAAACTCGCGCATGGCCGCCGCGCCCGCGTAGCCTTCTTTCTTCATGCCCTCGATCCACGTCGGATTGACGTAGCGCGAGCGGAACTCCTGGCCGATGAACTTGTCCATTGACGTCATCTCGGGTTTGCCGGGATTGCGCGTGTTCGTCATCAACATTTCAGGGTTCTTCCCGTCGATGTTCTTGATGGCGTTCGACAGGCCGCCCATGTACATGAACATGTCGTCGTTATCCAGCGCGCCGTAGAGCATGGTGGAGCTGGAATGCACCACCTTGTCGGTCCCCGACAGCGCCATGCGGAAGACATCTTCCATCGATTCGCCCCAGAAGCCGTTGCCAAAGCCATGGCCCATCTTGCGGACGTAATCGTCGGCCATGCCTTTATTGGAATCCCAGGTTCCGCTGGCGGCGGCGATCGTCGACGTATTCAGGTTGTAGATCCCGGGAGGCTCATCAAAGATGCGCACACCCGCGCGCTTATCTGCGTCTTCTTCGGAATAGCCCTTGGCGAGCAGTGCGGTCTTCGTGGTGAGGTAATGCTGGCGAACGAAGTTATCGGCCTCATCCATCGCCTTCACTTTCTGCACGGCTTTGTCGATCAGTCGCGTGATGTTGGTGAACATGCCTTCCGCTGCACTCGCGATGACAATATCCACGCGAGGCCGCTTCAGTTGCGACGGCGGGATTACTTCGACATCCACCACCTTGCCGCGATCGGTCCAAACGGGTTTTGCGCCAAGTAGATAGAGAATTTGCGATTCCATCACGCCCTCGTGGCGCATGGTCTCGTCGCCCCAGATGACGAAGGAGATCTTCTCTGGATACTTGCCGTTCTTTTTCAAATGCTCGGCCAGCATCTGATCGGCGAGCTTCACGCCCATTTCCCACGATGCCGGTTTCGGAACTTTGTCGGGGTCAACGCCGTAGAAGTTGTTGCCCGTGGCGTAGGAATCGGGATTGCGAATCGGCTCGCCGCCACTTCCCGTCGAAATAAAGCCGCCGCGCAGGGCACGCATAAAGTTATCGAGCTCGCGAGGGCCGGATTCGCGTATCCGGCGGTCCATGTCCTCGGCGACGATCTTGGCTTTGCTCGGAAGCAGGCTGCGGTCCGTGCTGACGATCGCGTCCACCGTGCTCGCTCGCATTTCCTGATCCGGCGTGCGTCCAAAGGCATGCAGGCCGAACGGGATGTTCTGGCTCTTTAGCTCGATCAGGTGATTTTCAATCTGGTGAATGACTTCATCGTTTACGCTCTTCGGCTCGTCCAGTTTCAGGCCAAGATCCTTAGCTAGCCCCAGCTTCAGAGCCTGTTCGCGGATCTTCTCCGCGTACTGTTCCGCGAGCTCCGGATTCTTGCTCTCGTTCGTTTCGTAATCGTTCATCAACTCGCCGAGCGCGGCGAGATCGGGATACAGCCCTCCCTTCTTGAACGGCGGCACCATGTGGTCGATGACCGTAGCCATGCCACGCCGCTTCGCGACGAGGCCTTCGCCGACGACATCCACGTTATAGATGTAAATATCCGGAAGATCGGCCATTAGGGCATCCGGGGCGTCCTCTTCGGATAAACCAATCTCTTTGCCGTCCAGCCATTCCAGCGTGCCGTGCGTCCCTACGTGCACCAAAGCATCGGCCTTAAAGCCATTGCGCACCCACGCGTACGCCGCGACGTACTGGTGATGCGGCGCGAGGTCTTTGGCGTGGAACATCTTCTCGGCGTTCTCGCCCCAGGCGCGCGAAGGCTGCGGCATCAGTGCGATGTTGCCGTATTGCAGCACAGGGACAATGAGACTGCCGCCCTCGGCCATCAACGTGGTCTTTTCTGGCTCGCCCCAATCCTTGATGATCTTTGCCCGAAAACGCGGAGCAAGCGTGTTCAACCAGCGCCGGTACTCGGGCATGCTGATGCGTACCGCGCTGCCTTGCGCCAGCAGTTCCTGCAGTTCGCCCGGTGCGTAGCCACCCACATTGCGCGCTTTCTCGGTGATGTCCTTCAGCACAGCTTCGGGCGAAAGCTCCGCATTGCCGGTATCGTAGCCATCTGCTTTCATCCGCTGCAAGATGTTCGAAATGGACACAGCGACGTTCAAATAGCTGGCGCCGATGTTCGCTTTGCCCGGCGGATAGTTGTAGTACATCATCGCCACACGCTTGTCTTTGTTCGCCTTCGCGCGCAACGCTTGATAGCGGAGTCCGCGCTCCACGGCTTTGGCAACCTGGGAAGCAATGGGCCGGGTGACGATCATCGTCAATCCCGTCACCGGATCTTTCAACTTTTCCTTGCTGCCCACAACGGTAGGAGCAACCAAGCCGCCAAGTTCCGGCACGGCGACCTGGAAGGTTCCCTCAAATGTCGAAAGGCCCGTGTCCGATTCGCGCCACTCCTTTTCGGTGCGGCCGTAGAGGCTGATGAGGTTGATCGAAGGGATATCCAGTTTCTCCAACGGCTTTGACGACTGAAAATCCGCGAACCGGTAAGAGAGCGATAATGCCACGTCGGCACGTGATTTTCCTTGCGGATCCAGCAGGGTCTTCTCGTACGCCACACCATCCGGATATCCGAATACCGGAATCGCTTCGCCGCCCTTTTTTTCGATTTCCGCTACCAACGCGTTGAGCAGTGCAGTATCGCCCGTGTAATAGCTTGCCTTGTAAAATCCGATCGCAATACGAGGAGCGCCGGGCTTGCGTTTCCCATGCGCGGCGCGCCATTGGTCAAACTCTTCCCATGTGCCAAAGACGCGGCCGTTTTTGCCCTCTGGGTAGTAATAGCCGACGCCCAAGCTCGGCTCAGGGTCCGGGACCGTCAGGTTTTTCACGCCCGCTGCGGTAAGAACGAATTTCAGCAAGCCAAGCTGATTGCCGGCGCCCGAATATTCCCAAAACGCCTGTGCGCGGTCATCCCAAACAAGCCCCTGCTTAAGATAAGTTTCTTTCGGCGCCAGGCCCCTGCCCACCGCGATAACTTTGCCTTTGCGGCGCACTTCTTGCACAAGGTCCGTTTTATGCGCGGTGTTGTAACGGTCCAGCATCTGCTGGTTCATCACATCCAGCACCAGCACGTTCGCCCCGCTCAAGTCCTTTGGCTTCACTTCATCGAAGACGGACTCGGTCAGGAACTGGAAGGAAATCTTACCGCGCAGGTCAGGCCGCTCTTCAAGCAACGCCTTAAGGGAGTTTACGGTCGCCGGAATGTTGCCGTCTGAATAGACGTAGGTGACGCGGGTTTGCTGCGCGGAGGCCGCCAGCGTAAATGCGGTCAGAAGAAAGACGGACTTACTTGCCAGCCTCATTGCTTTCCTTGCCTTCCGGCACGTAGATCACCTGGCCATCGGCCAAACGATACGCCGTACCCAGCCGTTCACCGTTGCCTCCGGCTTTTTTCCCGGTCATTTTGTAGGCGGTGATTTTGGTGCCCTTTTTCACCAGGATTTCCTGCTGCCCTTGTGCGTTGGTCTTCACCATGGTGACCTCGCTTTTTGAGTCCACCAGGTCTCCCATGCGGAACACGGAGAAAAGCGTCACCATCAGGCCGACGATGAACACGACGGAGACGTCGAACAAGTTCGCGACACCGGAAAGCGGATCTTCCTCGGCCGGTTCCTCGGGCGAGGGCAAATGGAGAAAGCGTGCCATATTAGAGGATCTTCCTCGCCAATTCAGGCTCGGGCACGGCGCTGATCGACAGTTCACCGGCGATGCGCTCGGCAAGATAGCGTTGCTCGCGCACCGCCTCATTTACCCAGCCAAGTCTCACCGTGGCGATCACATACGCAAGCGTGCCGGCGGTTAGACCGATGATCGTCGAGGTGAACGCAACAACCATTTGCCCGGCCATCGCCTCCAGGTTGCCTCCCGCCAGTGAAGCGAGTGATGTGCCCATCGGGATGAGCGTTCCAATCAAACCTATAGCCGGGCCAACCTTAACCACCGTTCGCGGACCCGTCAGAGATGCGCGGACTCTTTCCTCATGTTCCAGCACCAGGTGCTCCAGGCCGCCGTCGCCGAGTGTGTCCTCAGAACGCGCTCGTTCCACGTCTGCAAGCAAGTGACGAAGCGCCGAAGGCAGCGCCCGTGCGCGGCTTTGGTTGGCATCGAGCACGGTTCCGCTCAGCAGCCACCTGTCGAGATCGAAGCCCCGGCGCTCGCGCTGCCGTGCCACAAAATCCATCAGGCAGCGGCCCGCCATGAACAAAACCGCTGCGACGCATACCCACAAGAGCGCCATCACCGGAAACCGCAGGACCTGCCCTAACGCAAACAGGCCATTTTCCAATAATTGCAAGAGGTTCAACGGTGCCTCCACAGTGAGAAAAGTCCGCCGGAGATCATCGCCGCGGCTCCAATCGTCATTGTCCAAACCGGTATGGTTATGCTGACGCTATTCTTATCCTGCACGCCGGCATTCAAAGCCGTCGCCGTCTGCCAGCCCGCGAGAACGCCGGGCAATAGGGCTATCGCCGCTCCAAATCCCAGGATGCCCAATAACGCTTCATCCCGCAAAGATCGAGGGGCGAACCGGGGGTTACGGAAGCTGAGATACGCAATCAGTCCGGCTTCCAGTGCACCGAATGCTGTGCCGAAGGGAGCCGCGATGCCCAACGCGCTACCCAACGAACCGCACAGACCGGCGAGCGCTCCTCCGGCGAATGCGCTCACCAGTCTGTAGCGGGGGCGGAAGAGCTGTAAAGCCGCAACCATCGCGGACAGCGTCCCCACCCAAACCGGGTCCGGCAATCGGCTGGCATGAAAACACCACGCCGTGGACACAAAACCCAGAATTAACGAGCCCATGGATGCCCGGTCACGCGCGATTCCCGCCGTAAACACGGCTACGCCGAGAACGGTGACCAGCAGCAATCCATGAAAAAATGGCGTTACCACGTGACCCTGACGCCGCCCGTCGCGTTCCGATCCCAGGCCCCAAAACCGATCACCTGCTGATACTGTTCATTGAACAGGTTGTTTATCGAAAGGTACGGAGCCAAGTGACGGTTTGCTTGCCAGGTCAAGCTCATATAGCCGATGTTATACGGCGTGATGCGGTTGATCACGCTGATCGACGAGGTTGTGTCGCGGCTGTTGCCCACGAAGCGCGTTCCGAAGATGGCTGTCCAACGCTTGGGCGCATACTCCACCGAAATCGTGCCTGAATTTTCGGGACGCCGCACCATGGCAAGACCAACGTCGCTCGCCGTCGCCGAGCCCAAAATGCGCGTGTTCAGCTTCGTGTAGCTCGCGCGTGCCGCCAGAGTCGAGGTCACCTTCACCATGCCCGAAATCTCCAGACCCCGGCTGCGGCTCCGGGCGACGTTTTGCCAGGTACCCGGCGTGCCGGCGAGGAACTGGATCAAGTCCGTATAACGGTTGCGAAAGTACGCGGCTTCCGTCCGCACGCGGCGGTTGAACCACTCACGCGTCAGACCGATTTCAAGGCTATCGGTGGTAGCCGGCTTCAGGTTGGGATTGCCCACGAACGTTGCCGCCACACCGAATGTTTCCAGCAAGCCCGGTTGCTTGATCGAGCGGCCCAGGCTGAAACGAAGATACGTGTTGGTGGGCAACCGGAACGTGACTGCCCCGCGCGGGGCAAAGCGCCAGCCATAGACATCGCTGTGTTCGACGCGTGCGCCGCCGCTCGCAAAGATCCGGCCCATCCAGGAATACTGTTCGTACAAGCTAACGCCGTTGTTGTTGCGGAACACGTCGCGGCCGGAGATGTTTCCGGATTGCCGCTCATAGTCATACTTGCCAACGAACGTCCCGCCCCTGTGTGTGACGGTTCCCTGATAGTTGCCGATCATGCGGTCTGTGATGCGAAGGCTCACTCCGAACGGCGAAGTGTTTACGGTTCGAACTACAAGATTCAGACCAGGATCGGCAACGGTGCTGGGAGTGGCCAGACCGACGAAATAGGTGGTGGGGATGGGACCGGGCTCCGTGCGGGTGAGCGCGGCGACCTGGTAGCTTTCTCTCGTTTCATCGCGCGAGATATTGCTCAAGCGATGGTAGCTGAACGTTGCCCGATGGCTGTAGAAACGGCTCCGGACATCATCGAAGCGCAGTCCGGTCATCGTGTCGCGATCATTCGACCGCGCATCCAGATTGAACGCTCCCAAACCGGTTAAGCCGGGCGTGCCTGCAAACGAATCGAACTCGCGGAACAGTGCGCGAATCGACGTATTTTCTGCAATCTGGTACCCGATGTTTGCTGTTCCCGTCGTATTACGGAAGGTGTTATTTGCGAACTGGCCAGTGGTGCGGTACTGGTCGGCCGTCAGCGAATAATCGAACCGGCGAAAGGCGCCGCCGTTCAGTTCCGCTGTCCAATGATCGGTGGAAAAGCTGCCGCGCTCGTATTGCAGGGTCCCGTGAGGCAACTTCGCTTCCGGATCGCCGTGTTTGGTGAACATCTGAATGACACCGCTGGCCGCTTCCGCTCCGTAAAGGGCGCTTTCCGGCCCGCGAACCACCTCGATACGGTCCAGCGCGGAACTGGACATCCCAATCAGGTTGTTCAGCGTGCCGCCCGGGTCGTTCATTGGAATTCCATCCATGAGCACCACGGTGGAGTCCGAGTCGCCGCCGCGCATGAACACGGCCGTCGTGCCGCCGCCGCTGCCGGTTTGGACGATGGTCAGACCCGGAACGTCCCGAAGAACGTCCTGGACGCGGCTCATGTTTCGCACTTGAAGGTCGCTTGCGGTGACGATACTGGCCGAAACGCCCGCCTCCTCCAGCGCCACGGGGGCACCGGTCGCCGTGACCAGCACCTCTTCGCTCGCCGAGGCCAGAACCAGTTCGATTTTATTGTCTTGCCCCGCCTTCAACGTGGCCGTCTGCCGGGCGAAACCCGCCTTTTCGGCCGTGACTTCACAGGCTTCGACCCCGGTTACCGTAAATGTACCAGTATCGTCGGTGGGGACCGCCTTGCCGTTGCAAGTGACTTGAGCGCGCGGCACCGGCATGCCCATGGGGTCCACAACAGTGCCTTTAAGATCTGCGAATAGCGACAGGATGAGTAGCAATGTATGCATTTCGTTGGTCTCCCGCCAACGGGCGAAATTCATCCGCAAACGGGTTGCGGCTTGGCCAGAGTAGCATCGCTTTGCAGCGATTCGACAAAAGAGACCGGTCAAAATAGTCACACCGACGGTACGTGACGTCGATGTGACTACTTATTTTCAACAACTTAGTGTTTGCGCTAGATGCCGCCGGTTACTTCTTCTTTGCCATAGCTTCATGTTCTGCAGCTATTGCCCGATACACCGCCGCCGTCTTGCGGGCCAGGTCGGCACCTGTTTTGCAAGACTCGACGATCTTTGGGCTTGACTTCGAGTTTTGAGCGATCGCCTCGAAATCCTTTGCGTCGTCATCGTAGGCCGCCGCTTCTGCCGTGAACTGCTTGGCCAGCTTTTCGTGATCACCCGGTTTCGGGTTGCCCGACATCGTTTCGATCTGACTATGCGTCAGACCACCTGGTGGTAAATGATGACCCCAGCTTGCGAACGGGGCAGCGAGTAGCGCGATCGAGAGCAGGAACTTGGTCTTTATCATGCATTTTCTCCTTTTTCAACCCGTGGCGAGTGCCCACGGTCACCCTACCAAAGAGCACGCCGCTTGCCGGAGGGGTTCGGTGCGGTAACTGGCGGAAATTCAACTGACTGGCGAGGCCAGGGGCGCGCCCTCCTCTGCCTTTGCAGCGCAAGAAAGCACAAACTGCGGGGTGATTTCAGCCAAGATTGTCCACTTGGACGGTCACTAACGGTTACTGCGCGAGGTTGTGACATATAAATTTCAATGGTTTAGCGGACGGTCGCGGGTGACGCCGCAGTACGCCAACCCTTCGAATTCGGCTACGATACGTGAGGTCCCTATGCGCCGCTGGCTCAGACTCCTGCACCTGTGTTTCGGGCTGACTCTCTCGGTTTACTCCGTCCTCCTCGGAGTATCGGGGGCCGTCCTGGTATTTGAGAAAGAGTTAGCCGACCTGACCCGACCCGAATTCTTGCGAGTCCCCGCAACCGAAATTTCCACAGGGCCCGATCAGATCATGGCCACCGCACGCGAACGTTACCCCGGATGGCGAGCTCTCAGCATGACCTGGCCACGGCCGGATGCCCCGTATTGGCTGACGTACCTCCTCCGCGAAAAAGAGGCAAAACAGGTCTACTTCGACACGAGGACGGGGGCGATCCTGGGGGAGAACGACCCAAGCGGCGGCTGGTTGGGGACCGTGAAGCGGCTGCACGTAAATCTTCTCGCCGGACCTGCGGGGCGTCTTGCAAACGGGGCCGGGGCGATTCTGCTGATCGTCATGGCGCTGACCGGAATCGTGCTTTGGTGGCCGGTCGGGCAATGGCCGTGGAAACTGTTCACGGGCAGTGCTCGCGAGATTCACTACTCGGCAGGCATCCTCTCGGCAGTGTTCCTTTTAATGTTTGCCTTCACCGGCATGTACTTCGTCTGGCCGCAAACTTTCGTCAAAACGGTTCACAACTTTCTTGGATCGGCTCCGGAAATCAAACTCTCCCCCCGGCCGAAAAATGCCACGCTCCAATCCCTTGACGTTTTGGCCGCGAAGACACAGGATGCAATGCAGGGCCGTCCCATTTTCCGCATGCAGTTGGTCACCCGACCGGATCAGCCGATGCGGGTCACCATGCTGGAGGGGACCGTCGCGGAATTTCACAAGGTGAGCACTGTTGTGCTCGACCCGGTAACCGGCGACGTGGTACGCGTGCAGCGATCCCAAGACAGGCACGTGAGCGACGCCTTCATTTCCTGGATGAGCGCCGTTCACTTTGGCGTTTTCGGCGGAGTCATCGTCAAATTGTTTTGGGTACTGTTAGGGCTATCCGTGCCCGCGCTTGCGGTCACGGGCTTTTTGATTTGGGTGCGGAAG
>JBEBFS010000155.1:0-4549 GCA_040081855.1 Bryobacteraceae bacterium
GATCGAGCCAGCGGCCGTCGAACTTCAGGTGGCCGGTGAAATCGGAGGCATCCAGGTTCAAGGCTGGATTGATCTGTTGGATACGCAGGGCAATGTAATCGAGATCAAGACCGCGAGATCGAAGCCCACACGAATTGCACCCATGCAAAAGTTCCAAGTGGCGACGTACGCCCATCTGCTGCCCGGAGCTCGCCTTCAGGGCCGAATCGACACATTGGTCAAAACAAAGACGCCGCAGATCGTCGCACAGACCTTTTCGATCACTCCCGACGAATCGCGTGTGGTCGAAACCATCTACCCTCTGGGGCAAGAGGCCATGCGGCAAACACACTACATGCCCAATCGCCTGTCGATGATGTGCTCCCGGCGCAACTGCGGCTATTGGCGGCATTGCGAACGCGAATGGGGCGGGGAGGTCCCGCTCACATGAAGCCCAAACGTGATCCGCGCTACTTGGCCTGGATTCGGACACAACCCTGCCTCGTTTGCGGTTCCCGGCGAGGAGTCGAAGCGGCGCACACGGGTCCGCATGGCCTCGGCCAAAAATCTCCGGACACTTCAGCGATCCCGCTGTGCGCAATACATCACCGCACGGGAAGAGACAGTTATCACCGTTTGGGGCCGCGGAAGTTCGCCGGTGAGCACGACATCGACATTCCGGCCATTGTCCGGAATCTGAATGCGAAGCCGCGTATACGCATCGAAGCGGGAGTCTTCGTAGCCTACCTCGAAGGGGAACGCTTCGAAGTCGGCAGTGTTCAATCCGGACTCAAATTCGCGACGCAGTCGGTTGTGAAACTGGGTCGCGAAAACCGATTGGTCCCGGCTACGGTGTCAAAGGTAGCAGAATGTCGATTACTACCTCGACCCGAATAGCGGGAAGCTGTGCGAGAGAAGCTCAAATCCATACGGGGAGAGCCTAGTCCTGAAACAGGACGTTTGACAGCGGCTCAATCGCGGAGGATTTCTGCGCCCGTTCATTCAGGGGATTTAGCCTTGGAGCGCGCGGCCAGGATTTCCCGAATCATCTGACGCTCCGTTTCCGATTCGCTAACGCGGAGTAGGTTCTTGAGCGCTATCAGCCCGAAGCTCTCTAAACTGGCGCGACTTAAAATTGGCTGTTGACTGGGCTCCGCCACGGTATTGGTCGAAGCCGATGCGGTGGCCGGCGGAGTCGGAGCAGATCTCGCGGTCGATTCCCCTACGTCAGTCTCCTGCGGATCGTCCTTCAAAGCGCTTGGCGCCTGTCCCGTTGCCACTCTTGGGGCGGTCTGCGCCGTGGGCACGGAAACGGAGGGGCTGCCGGCACGCTCACCAGAGGAATCGGAAGCCACGATTTCGGCCTCGACTTCGGTTTGCTCGTCGCCCTGCATCGTTTCCTCATATTCCGGTGCTTCCGCCTCGTCCACGCGTTCCGGAGCGGGCGTCGTCAATGGAATAACACCGGTACGAGACGGACCGGGTGATTGCGCAGCTGGAGTCTGCGGCAAGGGATCGGCAGGATGAGACTCCGGTTGTTCCAGTGGAAGCGTGACCCTCTTTTTCCGCGGTTTAGGAGGCGCTTTGGCATTATAGATCTCTTCTTTGACCCAATCTTTCTCGGCAGGATCTAGGATCGCGTGCAGGTTCGCAACCATGTCCGAAATTTTGAACGCGACCGGAAGCGCGGTGCGAAGATCGTCACAGTCGAGAGCTTCATTGAGCACCGCCATCGCCTTGGGTGCCAGCATGAGTATCTGACTCTGTTGCAGTGCGAATGCTTCTATATACTCCGGTTGAGACAGAATGCGGCTTACGGTAGCCCGGTCCAGACCTTCCTCTCTTGCGATCTGCCGTTGGGACTCTCCTCGCATATGATTGGCGAGAACGCGTGTTTGGACGGGCAGTGGTGTTCGCAATGTTTGGCTCGGAGTCGCTTTGGGTTCTTTGGGTTCGCTGCTCATGTCTTTATCTCCTTTCCTATGAACCGGAGGCGCAGAATCATTTCCGCGCCCCGACGAACGCGCTAAATCATCTTTTACTTTTTTCAATACGGGCTCGGTTCTGATCTGGTCAATCCGCTGCCGTGTTTCGAACGACAGATTTCCTTTCGCAATCAAGAAATCCACAATCCGTTTTGGAGCCAAATGTAGGTTCTGAATGACGAAATCGGGCCAGACCCTCGGAGGATATGGCGGATCTGGATTCGTACGTCTTTTCGCCTTCGCAATTCGTTTCTGCCGGGATTCGTACCGAACATGCATCTTGCAAACGGCATCGAGAATTTCGAATGCCGCAAGGACCCGCACCTGAATGGCGCCTGATCCAAGTGCTTCCTCGATCCGAGAAATGGCAACAGGCATCAACGAAAGGCATCGACTTCTTTCGCGTCCTAAGATCTCGACGAACTCACGCTGGCTCAGGATCCGGCCGACTGTCTTGGGATCTAGATTCTCCGTCCTTGCAATCCGGCGGTTCGAGTCGCCCTCTACATGACGAGCCCGCACTCGCTCTCGCACGGAGATATCTGTCCGAAGGTCGCCTTCGAGATACGTGCCGGTTGCGTTGTTGTGCTGCATGACGGCTGCCTCGCTGTAATACAATGTAACCCATTCGGAAAAATCTGTAAACTATTGATAAGACAATAGATTTATGTTGTTTTCTGTTGTTTTCTATTGCTTTCTGATGCCTTGTGTTGTGAGTCTACCGGCGGGTTGGTAACGCAAGTCTGGCCTGGCGGCATTTGGCTGTCTTTGTGCCCGTTCCGGGGTAGCCGAGCTGCTATCGAGGTTTGGTATTGCAGGTTCTCGCGATGGTTGGCCGGGGTGCCGATATTTCAGGCAACGGTTGCGCCTGCTAAGATCCGGCTAGTACGCGCCGAAACTTCTTTAGTTCCGCGGTCTTTGTGGCATCCAGCTTTGGATAGCGCAAATTCAGGTCCCGCAGCGTCTCCAGAATCACGCGTGAGACGATCAGGCGGGTTTGGGGTTTGTGGTCCGCGGGTACGATGTACCACGGGGCGTGCTTTGTGCTGGTGGCGCTGAGGCACTCTTCATAGGCGGACTGATACTGGCTCCATCGGGCGCGCTCTTCGAGGTCGCCTGCGCTGAATTTCCAGTTCTTCTCGGGATCGTCGAGGCGTTCGAGAAACCGTTTCCGTTGCTCATCCTTCGATACGTGCAGGAAGAACTTGAGTATGCGGGTGCCGTTGTGGTGCAAGTGGCGCTCCAGGTTCACTATGGATTGGTATCGCTCTTGCCAGAAGTCCGGCTCAGCCAGCGACTCCTGGGGCAGGTTTTGCGCCGCGAGAATTTCGGGATGCACTTTCACGATCAGCACTTCCTCATAGTAGGAACGATTGAAGATGCCGATCCGTCCACGCTCGGGCAGGCGTCGTACGGGGTTCCATAGGTAATCGTGATCCAGTTCTTCTGGGCCGGGGTGTTTGAAGCTGTAGACTTGGCAGCCTTGCGGATTCACGCCTGACATCACGTGTTTGATGACGCTGTCTTTGCCTGCGGCATCCATCGCCTGAAAGATCACCAGCAGGGAATAGCGGTCGTCGGCATAGAGGAGGGTTTGCAGCGAACTCAACTCGTCCACATCCGCGGCCAGCGCGTCCGAGAACTTTTCCTTGGAGCTGAATAAGGGCTTGGCGATCGTGGGCGAGCGTTTCAGATTCACTCGCTGGCCGGGCTTCACTCGATATTGGCGCGTGTCCAGTTTGGGCATGCTCCCACAATAGCGCTGTGTACCGTCCAAGTTGGCAGCGTCGCCAGAGGCAATGCTAGCGCCCTCTGGACCCGCCGTTCATCATTCTTGGTGAGCCCATCCCGCCTGGTGACCGCATCCCGCCCGGCGGAGCCGGGGCGCCTGAGATACCACCTATTCCGCGGTGGTCCATCGAAGGCGGAGCCATTGGGGCCATGGATGCAGGGCTTGGGGATCCGGGGCCTATGGGGAGTCCCTGGGCGCCTGGGTTGACTGCGAACGACGTTGACATTCTGGGAATGTAGACGAAGCGGATCATTGACGGGCTGTAGAACGGGGAGCCGAAGGGGCTCTGGTAGATGCCCGTGGATGGAACGAACGTAAACATACCGAAGTACGGGTTCCAGGACCACGAGCTACGGCCGCCAGTGAAGCCGCTGCTGTACTCGGAGTTCCCGGCAACGTGCGCCGATGTGACATTCGCGGCGGCGATGTAACCCGTGCGGCGGCCGCTCCAACGATGGAAGGCGTCCGTTTCCTTCGCATCAAAATTCTTGGTCTCGAGAGACGCAGTTAGCGCGACTTCGCGGCCTTTCTTCGCGGTCAGCTTTTGATCGGCGTCCGTGATCTGGGCCTGGCCGTCGTAAACACGCAAGCGCGCGGGGTCGGAGTCAATGCGATAGAGGCCGCGCTTCGGCAACGCGATCTGGGTGTCGCCAGCCAAAACGGTGATCGCGTTATCCGGTAGCAGTTCGCCAACCTCGATCAACGCAGTGCCGGTGAGCACTTCCACGCGCGTATTGGCAAGCGAGTTCGACACCATCTTTACCGAACTGTTTTCCGAAAGGCGTAAAAAGAC
>JBEBFS010000096.1:0-16170 GCA_040081855.1 Bryobacteraceae bacterium
AGCGCCAGCTTGATGCGCAGGAATTTCTTGGGGTTCGCGCGGAAGTCTTTCAACAAACCGTTCAATTCGCGCGTTGTGCCGTCCAGTGACTCATAAAGCGCCGGATTCACGACCAACTGGCCCAGCGTTCCCTGGCCGTTGTTGATCTTATCGAGCAGCGTGTCGAGGCGCGTCATGGTGGCGCGCAGTTGATCGTGCAGTTCGTCGCTCTTCAGCAACTTGCCGGCGCTGCCCTTTCCGTCGTTCAAATCGCCCAGCAATTTGCGAACATCGGTGATGGCCGCGCGCGTGTCGTCGTAAAGAGCCGGATCTTTCAGCAATTTTCCGGCGGTGCCTTGGCCTTGTTGCAAGCCATCGACCAGCGTATTTACCCGGTTCACGGTTCCACGCAGGTCGTTTACGGTCCCACGGGCGTCGTTGAACAGAGACTCGTCATGCATCAGCTTGCCGATGGTTCCTTCGCCGGAGTTGAGAGTCTTCGACAGCTTCTGAACTTCATTGGTGATATCGAGAATCTGGCGGTACAGCATGTCGTCGGAAAGTAGTTTGCCGATGGTTCCCTGGCCGACTTGAATCGACTCAACGATGCCGTCCACTTTCTTCAAAATCCCGTCCAAGGACGCCAGGGCGCTGTAGCCCTGCTGGACCACTTCGTCGAATTCGCGCGTGTCGAGGCTTTGGAGTTCATCGCCCGGCTTTACTGTGGTTGCGCTGACCCCCTTCTTGATGTTGATGTACTTCGTGCCAAGAAGATTTTCGGCAGCGATGGCGGCTCTGGAATCGATCGGAATCGTGGGCAGGAACGAATCGTCCACTTCAAGCGTCACCTTCACGATGCGGTTCGGCTGATTGACGCCGGAAAGCGCGACGAGGGCCACCTTGCCGGCGGTAATTCCATTGACGCGCACCGGAGCGCCATCGGCGACTGCGGCCGAGTCATCCAAAAACACGTAGATATCACTACGGCTTTGGAAGAGCCCCTTTGTGCTTGTCATCAAAAAGATGAGAAACGCGAGGATGCAAAGCGAAACCACCGCCAGCAGTCCGACTTTTAATTGAGCCCACTTTTTCTTTTGTTGCAGCGCCATAACGGAATCAATGGGCTAGGAACTGCCCGGCCTCGCGAATTTTTGAACGTAGGGATCCTCGCTCGCCCTCAACTCTTCCTCCGACCCTTCAAACGCCAGTTGGCCTTCCTTCATCACCATGAACGTGGTCGTCTGTTGGCTTCGAGGATCCAATTCGATCTGGCCACTGCTCGGATTGTAGCGAAAATTGGCCACCATATGCCCGTCCTGGAAACGGTGCGTCACCATAATGGTGGCGGTATCGCGAAGATCTCGTTCTTTGATGATCAGCGAAATAATGGTGTTGGCGGTGATGGGATCGAGCCCCGCCGTTGGCGAATCGTACAACACGAGAGCAGGTTCGGCGACGACGGCGCGCGCGATACCGACGCGGCGGCGCATGCCTCCGGAGAGCTCCGAGGGAAACTTTTCGAGCGTATGTTCCAGTTCCACGAAGCGCAGCGAATCGCGGACACGCCTTTCAAGTTCCTCCGGCTCCACTGGACCCGTGCCGCTGCGCAGGCGGGACGCCTGATTTTCCAGGGGATAGCTGACGTTTTCCGCGACCGTTTGCGAATCGAACAATCCGCCTTCCTGAAACAGGATTCCGACGCGGCTGCGTAATCCGTAGAGTTCGCTTTCCTTCAGCGCGGTCACGTCTTCGCCGAATAGGTGAATGTGGCCGGAATCCGCACGCACCAGGCCCACCACGCATTTCAGCAGCATGGTCTTGCCGCTGCCCGCAGCGCCTAGCAGCACGCGGGTTTCGCCGGCGTGCATCTGGAAGGAAAGATTTACGAGGGCCGGCGTATCGCCGAACGCGAGATTGACGTCGTCAAACTGAACCAAAACCGCCTCGTCACGCGCGCGCTCATCAGTGCCAGCCATTAGAGATTCACAAACAGCGGGTCTAGCATCGAGGTGATGACGAAAATCCAAACCGAGGCGACGACGACAGCCTTCGTGGTCGCACGGCCGACGCCCTGTGTGCCGCCGGAGGTCTGCATGCCGTAAAAGCAGCCGACCAAGGCCATCACAATGGCGAAAAGAAACGGTTTCAGAAGGCCCTGGAGCAAATCGTTGTATTCAAGGATCTGCCAGGCGGAAGTCCAGTACTGGGAACTGGGAATGTCCATCATGGTCGCGGCGATGAAATTGCCGCCAATGAGACCAATGGCGTCGGCAATGATGGTGAGCAGCGGCAGCACAATGGCGGTGGCGATCAAACGCGGCGTCACCAGTTTCTGGATGGGGTCCGTGCCCAGGGCGCGCATGGCGTCGATTTGTTCGGTGACGCGCATGGAGCCAATCTCGCTGGCAATGCCGCTGGCGTTTCGGCCCGCGACGAGCAGTGCCGTTAACACAGGACCCAGCTCACGCACCAGCGTGATAGAAACGATCATGCCTATCTGTCCCTGCGCGCCGTACTGGGCAAGAGCGCGCGACATCTGCAGGGCCATGACGACGCCGCTAAAGAATCCGATCAGGCTGACGATGAAGAGCGAGCCGACACCGATCGTGTCCATCTGTAGCAGGACGTCATCGTAGTAGTGCGGCTTGCGAAAGATATTCCGGAAAGCGCGACCGCTGAGAAACAAGAAGTCCTGGAACGTTTCTATAGGTTGTTTCAGGAAGTCGAACAAGCGGGTCTCCGGCTATGTTGATGCTAACATGGTGGCACCGCATGAAGGGCCTTACGGACATCGCCGGAGTGCTGGTGGGCCACGCTTCCGATTATGACGGATTAACCGGTTGCACGGTAGTCATCTGTGAAAAAGGCGCGGTTGCCGGTGGCGATATTCGCGGTTCCGCCACGGGGGTCTCCGAATGGGATCTCCTGAGCCCCATGCACGTGACCGATCGAATTCACGCTGTCTGTTTCGCGGGCGGCAGTGCGTTCGGGCTTGAGGCAGCGACAGGCGTTCGCCGTTACCTGGAAAGAAAAGGCATCGGCTTCAAGACGGGCGCGGGGGTGGTTCCTCTGGTGCCGGGGGCGATTCTCTACGATCTTGGTCTGGGCAAATCGAAGGTACGTCCGACGCGAGAGATGGGCGAGGCGGCAGCGTCCGTAGCCACCCATAACGCGGTGGTGGAAGGCGCTGTGGGCGCGGGTACGGGTGCGACGGTGGGCAAGATGCTTGGATTGAAGAACGCGATGAAATCCGGCGTCGGCTCGTGGACCGTGGAACTGGGTGGGCGCAACACGGGCGTGATGGTTTCCGCACTCGCGGTGGTCAACGCTTTGGGCGATGTAGTGGATCCGAGCACTGGAAAGATCATTGCCGGCACACGACGGGCTCCGGATTCCATGGAGTTCGCCAAAAGCGCTCAAATCATGAAGAACTCCGGCGCGAGCGGCTTTGTTGCCAGCAACACTACGCTGGTTGTGATCGCCACGAATGCGGCGCTGACGAAAGTGGAGGCGACGAAGGTGGCGCAATTGGCGCAACTGGGAGTGGCGCGAACTGTGAACCCAGTCAACACGATGTCCGACGGCGATCTTTGCGTAGCGCTTTCGGTTGGAACCGTAAAAGCGCCGGTGGATGCCGTGGGCGTCGCGGCGGCGGAAGCAGTGGCCGAAGCAGTGCTCCGGGCCGTGCGTTTGGCTCCGTCGTTAGGCGGAATTCCGGGGCTGAAAAAATAAGCGTCGAAAAAGTAGCGGGCTACGCGGTCACGGGAACGACGATCGGAATTGCGTGACGCACCAGGACGGCTTCAACGTCTTTCTTCGTCAGGCGAGAGGCGTCGTGGTCCACGGTGATCTTGTCGAGCGAACGAGCGATGCTGACTTTCGCAATGCCGTACGTCGAGTGCGTCTTTTCAATGTTTGCGAAGTCCCCCTCGCCGAGCGGACGGCTCAGATCGTAGCGCAAAGTTACTTTAGTCATTTCTTCCCCAGAATATCATTGCGACTGCGGCCGCCTCGCAATTCTTCGTTTTGGCCCAATTTCCAGCGGATCTGCCGTAACATTCCCATCCAGACCTCGGCATCGTGGGCATTCCATTCCATGCGCCGGATCAGACGCCGGATTTTCAGTTCGGCGGAGCCAGCGGTGCGCGCCTGAACGTAGCCGGAAAGTTTGAGCACTTCTTCCAGCATTTCCGTGATGCGTTCGAGGTTCCCTGCGGCAGCGGGGGGTTTGTGGTCAGGAGCGGCACGTGCCGCGGTGGGGTTGCGGATGATCTCATACAGGCAGAGCGCGACCGCCTGCCCGAGATTCATCGATCCATGCTCTTCTCGCGTGGGAATGCGCATCAGCCAGTGGCAATGCGCCATGTCTTCGTTCGACAGACCGAATTTCTCCGAACCGAACAGCAATGCAACCGGCGCGGTGGGTAGGTGCTTTGCGATGAGCTTGCCGCCATGTTCGAGGCGGCGCAGAGGATGTTCGAGAGCGCGGGGACCGCTGGATGTGGTGCCCACGACTAAGTTGCAATCAGCGACGGCCTCCGCGAGTGTCTGATACTCGCAGGCTTTTTCGAGGACCCGATGCGCTTTGACGGCCGAGCGGGCTTCTTGAAAGGCCACCGAATACGGGTTGACCAGCCGAAGTTCCGCGAACCCGAAGTTGCTCATGGCGCGGGCGGCGGCACCGATGTTTAAGGGATTGCGCGGGGCTACGAGGACTACCTTTAATCCCGCGGAAGCGTTCACGGACGCGGAATCGGACGTTCGTTTGGTAGCGGCTTGCTTCGGGGCACTTTGCTTCGAAGCGCTCTTCTTGGCAACGCTTTTCTTCAAAACGCTTTGTTTTGAAAGGGCTGGCTTCGAAACAGCTGGCTTCGAAAGCGTGCGTTTAGGCATTGATTTCGCGATGGACGGCGTCAAGGACGCCGTTGATGAATGACACGGACTCGTCGCCGGAGAACTGGCGCGCCAGTTCGAGCGCTTCATCAATCACCACCGCGGGGGGCGTGCGGAGTTCGCTCATTTCGTAGACCGCGAGGCGAAGAATGTTGCGATCCACGATGGGCATGCGCTCCAGTCGCCAGTTTTCCGATTTGGCGGTGATGCGGCGATCGATCTCCTCGGATTTGGACAGCGTTCCGCGCACCAGATCTTCCATGAATTCGTCGCGAGCCGTTCGCGGGGGCGCATCTTCGTCGGATGCGAGCGTTTCATAAAAGGAGTCTAACGCGTCGGTTATTTCCTGCTTGCGCTGATCCATGAGAAATAGAATTTGCAGCGCCCGTTGCCGGGATTTGTGCCGAGCCGGCATTCTCTAAAACCTCGCCATCTCGATCGCGGTCATCGCCGCGTCGTAGCCCTTGTTGCCCAGCGCGCCGCCCGCTCTCGCTTCCGCCTGCTCCAGATTATCCGTCGTGAGAACGCCGAAAATGACGGGCACGCCGGTGTCGAGCGCGACGTCCTGCAAGCCACGCGCCGCTTCGCCCGCAACGTAATCGAAGTGCGGCGTATCTCCGCGAATCACCGCTCCCAGGGCAATGATGGCATCGTAGCCGCCGCGCCGGGCCAATTTTTTCGCGGCCAGAGGCAACTCAAACGCGCCGGGCACGGAAAACACTTTGTGATCGTCCGCGTTGGCCTTCTTCAGAGCTTCCACCGCGCCTTCGAGAAGCTTGCCCGTGATGTTGCCGTTAAAGCGCGCGAGAACAATCGCGAACTTCAATCCGCGGGCGTCGGTGGTTTGCCAAGTGAGGGAGTCGGAAGACATCGTGGGAGCAAGCATCCGGCGAACCGGAGCCAAAGTCCATGATAACGCAGCGGGTCGCGAGACACTGTCCAAAAAAGAAATGTTCCGCTAGATACGCTGCGCGAGACAGAGCCAGTCAAAAGGCTTCTCGGTGGTGACGCCCTTGGGTTTCTTCAACCCCTCTTCTGACCACGGAACATAGGCAGGAACCGCCGCGCGCAGCTTGAAGCCGTACGTCGCAAATGTTTTTTCCAACTCGTCTTCGGAAAAGTGCTTCTGTGTGGCGCCGGCGCGATTCAGCAGGGTTTTGGTCAGCTTTGCAGGCTGCTTCGATCCAGGCTTGCGCTCAAATTGATAGACCATCTGCGCGGATTCAAAGGCGGGAATGCCGACGAGCGCATAGCCCCTCGTTTTCGTTACCGCGGCCACGGACTTCCACAACTTACGGCGTACCGCCGCGTCGGACGACGTGATGACGTTCAAGCAAACCGTCAGATGCGCCTGCTGTCCGATCGCTTTCGCGGCGGTGGGAAGATCCTCGGCGATCCAAGTCACCTTGAGGCGAATGGCGGACGGCTGCCGCTTCTTGGCGCGTTCGAGAATACGATCGGCGAAATCGACGCCGTAGATGGTTTCAAACTGCCCGCCAAACCGGCGGATAAACGTGCCAATGCCGCAACCGAGATCGACCAGCACGGCTTTCGATTTCGGGATGCGCGCCGCCTCCACCAAGGTGGGCACCGTCCGGGAGACATCTTTGGCGGTTAAGTCACAGACGTGTGTTTCAAATTTTTTCGCGAGACTATTCCAGTCACGTTTTTTCATTGCGATTGATTGTTCCCCTGGCGGTTCACCCTCCGCCTTCTAAATGTCACTATGCCGGTGCGCGAGCTAGGCGCTTGCGTTTTGTTTGTGCGCGCCGGGGAAGCCGGATTAGGACTTCATCGAGTCCTGCAACTCAAGAATCAGCTCTTCGGTGGTTGCCCAATTGATGCAAGGATCGGTGATGGAGACGCCGTATTTCAGATCCTTCGTGATGGCCTGGCTGCCTTCGTGCAGGTGCGATTCCACCATCATGCCCATGATGGCGTCGCTTTCCTTCATCTGCTGTACAACATCGCGGAACACCAGCGGCTGGCGCGTGTAATCCTTGGCGGTGTTGCCATGGCTGCAATCGATCATAATGCGCGCGGGCATGCCGGCCTTCGCGAGCTTGGCTACCGATGCGGCGACACTTTCGCGGTCGAAGTTCGGCTTATCGCCGCCACGAAGGATGATGTGGCCGTAGGGGTTGCCGGTTGTGGAAACAATAGACGTCCGGCCATCTTCATCCATGCCGAGGAACGTGTGCGCCACGCGCGACGCTTTGATCGCGTTGATGGCCGCATCGATGTTGCCGTCGGTCGTGTTCTTATAGCCCACGGGCATAGACAGCCCCGACGCCATTTCACGGTGCGTTTGCGATTCCGTGGTGCGCGCGCCAATCGCGGCCCAGGCGATCAGATCGGCGAAATATTGAATGGTGATGGGGTCCAGCGCTTCCGTTCCCGCGGGAAGGCCCATCTCATCCAATTGGACCAGCAACCTGCGGGCTTGCATGAGGCCCTCTTCCATTTCGAACGTGCCGTTCAAGTGCGGATCGTTGATGAAGCCCTTCCAACCGACGGTGGTGCGGGGCTTTTCAAAATACGCACGCATGACGATCAGCAACTGGTCGCACTTATCGGCGACGGTTTTGAGGCGGCGTGCGTAATCGAGAGCGGCTTCGGAGTCGTGAATCGAACAGGGTCCGACGACTAGTAGCTTCTTCTTCGACGTGCCATCCAGAATCTGCTGCATCTGGTGGCGGGCACTGAGGACCGTCTTGCTGCCTTGGCCCAGCGGCAGTTTGCTCCAAAGGGCCTTGGGCGAAATGATCGGGTGGTAGCCCTTAATGTGTTGATCGTAAATACGTTCCATGCAAAGAGCGGGTTGGGGAGGCTGCGAGGCCTTCTTAGTAGTATGTCACAAGGCTCTGCCAGGACTGAAACGCGCAAGGCCCCGAATCTGGCCCTCGCGCGCTATTTTCGCCGCCGGAATCGCGAAACCACGCGCCAATGCGCGATGATGAAAGGAAGAATGGATCCTTCCCACATTCGCAATTTCAGTATCATTGCGCACATTGACCACGGAAAGTCGACTCTGGCGGATCGTCTGCTGGAAGTGACCGGCGCGCTCTCGCAACGCGAGATGATGGCGCAGGTGCTCGATTCGATGGACCTGGAGCGCGAACGCGGCATCACCATCAAGGCCCACGCCGTCCGCCTGGATTACAAGGCGAAGAACGGTGAATGGTATCAGCTGAACCTGATTGACACCCCTGGCCACGTCGATTTTACGTACGAAGTTTCCCGCAGCCTGCAGGCGTGCGAAGGCGCGCTGCTGGTGGTGGATGCGTCGCAGGGAGTGGAGGCGCAGACGCTGGCGAATACGTATCTGGCACTGCACCACAATCTGGAGATCCTGCCCGTCATCAACAAGATCGACCTGCCTTCGGCCGAACCGGAACGCATCAAAGAGCAGATTGAAAGCATCATCGGCCTGGATGCGAGCGAGGCGGTGCTGGCGAGTGCGAAGAACGGCATCGGTATCGACGAGATCCTGGAAGCGGTGGTGAAGAAGGTTCCGGCTCCCAAGGGCTCGCAGGATGCGCCGTTGCGAGCGCTGATTTTCGATTCGTGGTTTGATCCCTACCGCGGCGTGATCATTCTGGCGCGTATTGTGGAAGGCCGCGTCCGCAAGGGGATGAAGATTCGCCTGTGGGCGACCAACGGCGTTTACGAAGTGGACGGCGTGGGCTTCCAATCGCCCAAAGCGATCCCTTGCGATGAACTTGCCGCAGGCGAGGTGGGCTTCCTCTTCGCCAATATCAAAACGGTTTCCGACGCGCAGATCGGCGATACCATCATCGAGCACGCGAACCCTGCCGAGCCGCTGCCTGGATTCGAGCCATTGAAGCCCATGGTGTTCGCTGGCCTGTATCCGGTGGAATCTCACGAGCATGGACTGCTCCGCGACGCTCTCGAAAAATTACGTCTAAACGACAGTGCGTTTAGCTTTGAGCCGGAGAACTCGGCCGCGCTCGGCTTCGGCTTTCGCTGCGGTTTCCTCGGCCTTCTGCACTTGGAGATCGTGCAGGAACGTCTGGAGCGCGAGTTTAAGATCGACCTCATCACTACGGCTCCGGGCGTGCGATACAACGTGACGCTGACTGATGGGACCGTCCTACAGGTGGACAACCCGCAGAAGATGCCGGACCCCTCATCCATCAAACAGATTGAAGAACCGATCATCGATGCCACGGTGATCACGCGCGAAGATTTCGTCGGCGATATTCTGGCGCTGCTGGAAGAAAAACGCGGCACGCAGAAGAAGTTTGAGTTCATCGGGCAAAGCCGCGTGATGCTGGTGTACGAACTGCCACTGAACGAAATCGTGCTGGATTTCTACGACCGGCTGAAATCGGCATCGAAGGGCTACGCGTCGCTCGATTATCATTTGGCGGGATATCGAGCCTCGCCGATGGTTAAGCTGGATGTACTGGTTTCCGGCGAGCCGGTGGACGCGCTGAGCATGATCGTCCACCGAGAATTCGCGCAGGATCGCGGCAAGGACCTGATTTCACGCCTCCGCAAACTGATTCCCCGGCAGCAGTTTGAAGTGGCACTGCAGGCGGCGATCGGAAACAAGATCATCTCGCGCGAAACCATTGCCGCGATCCGCAAGAACGTGCTCGCCAAATGCTACGGCGGCGACATTTCCCGTAAGCGGAAGCTCCTCGAAAAGCAGAAAGAAGGCAAGCGCAGAATGAAGCGCGTGGGCCGCGTGGAAATTCCGCAGGAAGCGTTCCTGGCGGTGCTGAAGGTTACCGGAGGCAGTAGCGAAGAGGATTAATACGCGAACCCGCATATTCGCGGCTCATCCTGCCCGTTTATTCTTCAACCGCGATCGCAACCACCGTTATCCCTGCCTCATTCGCCTTGCGGATCAGATCTTCTTTGTCGATCATGAGCGTACGGCCTGCATCGACGGCTAGCGCGGTGGCGCCGGTTTCCTTCATGGTGTCGATGGTTTGGGGGCCAATCACCGGCACGTCGAATAGCATGTGTTTGCGGCGGCGGGAGCCTTTGACCAGCGTCAGCGGCTTGCCTTCGACTAGCGTGGCGGCTCGGCGCAGCATGGCGTCGGTGCCCTCCATGGCTTCCACGGCCACGCAGGCGCGCTCGGCGATGGCTACGCTTTGGCCTACGTCAATTCCCGATAGTGCTGCGGCGATCTTGCGGCCGTATTCGATGTCGCGCTTTTCGCCGTCGTTCGGTTTGCGGCGGGTGAGAACACCTTCGGGGGCGATCAAGTCCTTCAACAGCAGGGTGGATTCAACCAGTTCGATGCCTTCATCACGCAGAACTTTGATCACGCCGCCGATGAGGCCGTCTGTGTTTTTTCCTACGAGTGAGGCAAGCACTTTCGCCAAGCGCCAATCCGGCTTGATAGAGGAAAAAATCTTGGCGTGCTTCACCTGGCCGCACATCATGACTTGCGTGATGCCTTCTTTGTGGCAGATGTCGATGAGCGTGCCTAGCGCACCGAGAGAGATCCAGTGGCAACGCGTGGCGAGCGGCTCGATTTCGGAGGAGGCCTCTTCATGAATGCCGATAGCTACGACATCCATTCCCGCGCGCTTCGCAGCTTCGAGCGCGAGCACGGGGAAACGGCCATTACCGGCGATGAGTCCGTAGGGCATGCAATTTGATTGCCGAGGCGGGCCCTCGACGCGGGACTAGGTCCACGCTCCGTCCGCGCTCTTTTACTTAATCACGCCGCGCTTGGAATTGGCAATGAACTCAAGTAACTCATCCACCTCGGGTAACGAGCCAACTTCTTCGCGGATGCGCTCGATGGCTTGCGACGTATTCAGGCCAGCGCGCGTCAACAGGCGGAAAGATTTGTGTAGGGAATCGATGGTGGACGCTGAAAAGCCGCGGCGTTCGAGTCCGGTTTTGTTGGCGCCGAAAACTTTTGCTTCGCGCTCGGTGACGGTATTCGAAAAGGGCAAGACGTCTTGAGTGATCACGCTATAGCCGCCGATAATGGCGTGGCGGCCGACGCGGCAGAACTGATGGATTCCGGTGGAGGCGCCGATCACAGCCCAATCGCCCACAACCACGTGTCCCGCGAAGGTCACTGCGTTGGCGAGCACACAATGGCTTCCAAGTTGCGCATCGTGCGCGACGTGCACGTAGGCCATCAGCAGGTTGTCATCGCCGATAGACGTCATCATGCCGCCGCCTTCGGTGCCGCGGTGGATGGTGACGAACTCGCGGATCTTGTTGCGATGGCCGATGCGCGTGCTGGAGCGTTCGCCGTGATATTTCAAGTCCTGCGGGGCGACGCCAACGGTGCAATAGGGAAAGAAAACGTTGTCTTCGCCGATTTCCAGCGGCCCTTCGAGCACGGCGTTCGCTTTGATTTCCGTGCGGGCCCCAATGGTGACGCCGGGGCCAATGATTACGTAGGGGCCGATGATGGCCGAATCGTGGATCTTCGCGGAAGAATCAACGATCGCGGTCGGATGAATGGACATGGAACAGGCGCTATTGACGGTCGCTAATCACGCAGAGCATTTCTGCTTCGGCAACAGGAACGCCGTCAACTGTGGCGACACCCGACATCTTCGCCAAGGTCGCTTTGCGCTTGAGGATCTTCATTTCCATGCGGAGCTGATCGCCGGGGCGCACGGGTTTGCGGAAGCGGGCATTTTCGACGCCGGCCAACAGGATGTTCTTGTTCTTACGATCCGCGACGTAGCTAAGCACCAGGACGCCGGCGGTTTGTGCCATGGCTTCAATGATGAGTACGCCGGGCATGACCGGGAAATCAGGGAAGTGGCCGTTAAAAAACGGCTCGTTCACGGTGACGTTCTTGATGCCGACAACGCGATCTTCTTCCATCTCGATGACGCGATCCACGAGAAGAAACGGGTAGCGATGTGGCAAAAGTTCACGGATTTGTTGGATATCGACGACAGCCATTGCGAAGTAACGAGTATAGCGCGCCAGCCGTGGGCCACGTGCAGCCGAATGCGGAATACATCGCGGAATGCATCAAGGTATTCTGGCAGCATGAGTGGTCTCTTGAGCCTTGCGCGGAAGCACGAAGCGGAGACCGTTGCGTTGATTCGCAAGTTGGTGGAATGCGAGTCGCCGAGCGGCGACGCGGCAGCAATTGGGCGTTTTGTGGATCTGCTTGCGGAGAGTGTGCGAGACATTGCGCGGGTAAAGACGTTTGCCGCTGGAAAATACGGAAAACATTTCCGCTGCGAGTTCACTTTGCCGGGCGGGAAGAAGTCCGGTCAGGTTCTGGCGCTGGGGCATTCGGATACTGTGTGGCCCATGGGCACGCTGAAGACGATGCCGTTTCGGCGCGCGAATGGCAGGCTGTATGGGCCTGGCGTGTTCGATATGAAAGCTGGGCTTGCGCTCTGGATTAGCGCCGTGCGGATGCTGCATGCGGTGGATATGCAGGTGGCGCGCAAAGTTGTTCTGCAGGTGAACTCAGATGAGGAGATCGGCAGTCCGTCGTCGCGCGCTTTGACGGAAGAAGCCGCGCTTGCAAGCGTTGCGGTGCTGGTGCTGGAGCCCGCGGCGGGTCAGGATGGCAAGCTCAAGACCGCGCGAAAAGGCGTTGGGGATTATACGGTGACGGTGAAGGGTGTTCCGGCGCACGCCGGACTCGATTTCGAAAAAGGCGCGAGCGCGATTGTGGAGATGGCCCGCCAGATTGAGCGCATCGCTGGATTCACGCGGCTGGACCGTGGCATCACAGTAAGCCCCGGCGTCATTTCCGGCGGAACGCGCAGCAATGTGATCCCGGACGCTTGCCGCGTCGAGGTGGACGTCCGCATTCCCCGTGCGTCGGATGCCCGTTATCTGGAGCAGCAGTTCCGAAAACTGAAACCCTTCGACAAACGCTGCTCGGTGGAGGTGACGGGAGGCATCAACCGCCCGCCGCTTGAGCGCAACGCCGGAGTGCGAAAGCTGTTCGGCATCGCGACGGCAGTCGCAACGGAACTGGGCCTTTCCATCGGCGAATGTTCGGTGGGCGGGGGCTCGGATGGAAACTTTACGGCGGGGCTGGGTGTACCGACGCTCGACGGACTGGGCGCGATCGGCGAAGGCGCGCATGCGGCGAACGAAAGCATTGTGATCGCGAAGCTTCCGGAGCGGGCGGCGCTTCTGGCCAACCTGCTGACCAAGCTTTAGCGTCGTCCCCAGGAAAGCACGGCTCCATTTTGCAAATAAGATCAGGCCTGTAAACGAGATCGGGCCCGGAACCGTCTGAATGTTACCCTACAAGTGAAAGCTTCTATTGAGTTATGCGCTTGAGCCGGTGGCTGATTCTCGCCGCCATATTCGCCATCGTCGTCTCTGTAAGCGCCACTTACATTAAGCGGAAGGCGAGCATCGCGCACGATGTGCCTCCTTCGCCTCCTCGCCTTGAAACCGGCATCAATGGACGCGCAAACGATTGGGTCTACACGCAAAGCGACGGCGACCGGCCGCGCGTCACCGTTCGCGCGAAGAGTTTCAAGCAGGTTCGCGAGCCCTCCGTCATGGAACTGAGCGGCGTGGAATTGCAACTGTTTCACACGGACGGCAAATTCGATCTGGTCAAATCCGACAAAGCCGAGTTCGATATTGCAGGCAAGACTCTTTATTCGGACGGCGACGTAGAGATTGAAATGGCGCGGCCCGCCGACGGTGAGGATTCCGCCCGCGTCGTCAAGATTCGCAGCTCCGGTGTACGCTTCGCAAGCGATACAGGCAAGGCGGTTACAGACCGCGAGGCTACATTTCAGTTTGATGGTGGCGACGGCTCGGCCTTGGGCGCGGAATACGACCCCAACGCCCGCGAACTGCACCTGAAGAGCAACGTGTCACTGGCATGGCGCGGGAAAAACGCCCAGGCGAAACCGATGCACGTGCAGGCCGGCGAAGCAATTTATTACGAGATTGAATCGCGCGTGTCCCTGCTCCAATGGTCCAAATTCATCCGCGGATCGCTGCGTGTGGAAGGCGGACCCGCCGAGGTGCAACTAAAGAATGGGGCGGTGCAGGATATTGCGTCCCAGAGCGCCACTGGGGTTCAGGAAGACGCAGGCCGCAAGATTGAATTCTCTGCCGACCGGCTACACTTGGTGTTCGGCGAGGGCATGACGGTGCAAACGATTCGCGGCGAGAATCACGGCAAACTGATCTCGACGGCCAACGGCACGCGGACGACTGTGAATGCGGATCGGCTGGATCTGGACTTTGCGCCAGCGGCCAGGGAAAGCGTGTTGACGAAGGCGACGGCCTCGGGAAAGAGCGTCGTCGAGGCCCGGCCACTACCTGTGCCTGGCGAATTGCTCGCTGATACACGTATCCTGCGAAGCGATATCGTCACGCTGCAAATGCGGACCGGCGGGCAGGAAATCGAAAAGGTGGAAACACAAACACCAGGAACTATTGAGTTCCAACCGAACCGGCCCGGACAACCGAAGCGCACCGTTCAAGCCGAGCGGATGTGGATCACCTACGGGCCGCAGAACCGCATCCAAACGTTCCTGGCGGCGAATGTAAACACGCGCACGGAGAGGCCGGTGCAAACGGCGCCCCAGCTGACGCAGAGCAAAGCGCTGCTGGCCGTCTTCGATCCAAAAACAAGTGAGATGACCCAGCTCGATCAAACAACCGATTTCCGTTATGAGGAAGGTCCACGCAGGGCAACGGGAAATCATGCCGTGCTGGAACAGGGTAAAGATTTGATCACGCTCGAAGGGTCGGCGCGCGTGTGGGATCCGACAGGTTCGACCAACGCCGACACGATCGTATTGAATCAAAAGAACGGCGACTTTACCGCGGACGGTCACGTTGCGACCACCCGCCAGCCGGACCGTAAGCCCACGGGGATGCTTTCGGGGAGCGACGTTGTGCAGGGTCGCGCGCAGCGCATGACCGCGACGGACGGCAATCAGAAGATCCGCTACGAGGGCGCGGCTGTGGTTTGGCAGGGACCCAACCGGGTGGAAGGCGACCGCATCGACATTGACCGCTCCAAGCAGACCTTCGAGGCGCATGGGAAAGTCACTAGCCAGCTTGCCGATAAATCCAAAGACGGGAAGGCCAAGAGCACTGCTTCCGTCTTTACCGTGGTGCGTGCTCCCGATCTTGTTTATACGGGCGCGGAGAAAGTAGCCCACTACCAAGGCGGCGTTAGCATGACTCGCCCGGGGTTAACGGTCACCGGCAAAGAAATGAAGGCGTTCCTGAAGGAAGCAGATGGAGAAACCACACTCGATAAGGCCTTGACCGATGGCAGTGTGAAGATCGTCAGTAACGCCGAAAAGCGGACGCGCGTTGGCACATCGGAGCATGCGGAATATTACGCTGGTGAGGAGAAAGTGATCCTGGAAGGTGGCGATCCTTTATTCGTCGATAGCGTGAAAGGGCAGACACGCGGCAAACAATTGACCTGGTTCTCTAACAGTGATAGGCTGCTCGTAAACGGCGCGGAAAGCCGGCCTGCCAACACACTACTCCGCAAAAAATAACCTGTGCGCACGCTGCAAACATCCGATTTATCGAAGTCGTATCGCGGCCGGAAAGTCGTCGACAACGTCTCGGTCAACGTGCACCAGGGTGAAGTGGTCGGTTTGCTGGGACCGAATGGCGCGGGCAAGACAACCTCGTTTTACATGATCGTTGGCCTGATCACGCCCGACTCAGGCCGCGTGCAGGTGAGCAACAACGGATCGGCGATGGAAGACATCACGGATCTCGCCATGTATCAGCGCGCGCGCCGCGGCATCAGTTATCTCCCCCAGGAGGCCTCGGTTTTCCGCAAGTTGAGCGTCGAAGACAATCTGATGGCGATTCTGCAGACTTTGCGCCTGAGCCGCCATGAGCGAGTGGAGCGCATGAACCGGCTGATTGCGCAGTTGGGGCTGGATCAAGTTCGTAAGAATAAAGGCTATATGCTCTCGGGAGGCGAACGCCGCCGCGTTGAGATTGCGCGCAGTCTGGTGATTGAGCCAAGCTTCCTGCTGCTGGACGAACCGTTTTCCGGCATTGACCCAATTCAGGTGCTGGAACTCCAGAAGATCATTTTCGATCTCAGGAACTCCGGCATTGGCATCCTTATCACGGACCACAACGTGCGCGAAACGCTTGCGGTGACGGACCGGGCCTACATCATCAACAACGGACGTATCTTTCGTTCGGGCACACCGGAATCGCTGGGGAAGGATGCGGAAGTCAGGCGGGTCTACTTGGGGGAGAACTTCAGTATGGATCTGCAGAGCAGGCGTCTGCAGGTTCCGGCGTCAGAGAGCTGAGTACCGGAATTGGTTTTCTTACGCGGCCGCGGAG
>JBEBFS010000097.1:0-16076 GCA_040081855.1 Bryobacteraceae bacterium
GGCGAATTGACGCCGAATGTTACGTTGTCCGACGAAAACCCCGGCGAGGCACCTGCCTTGACACTAACAGTCGTGTCGTAGGCGCAATTGCCCATGGAAGACCCCTTTTGCAAGAAGACAGAGTTACCCGCAGACGCGGAAAGTACAAGCGTCGAGGCCGGACTGTTAATTGTCCAATTCGGGGTATCCGTACATGTTTCGACTGTCAAACAGTGTTTGTCAACGCCCAAGGATATTTTCTGACGATAAGCGTAGCCGTTGGATGTCGGAACGAAGTCAAGCGTTCCTGGCCCTAGGTTCCAAAGCGCATTCGGGATCGCGATACCATCCTGCGGGAGCGTGATCGTAGGCTTCTGGACGGTGTTCTGCGCGAATCCATAGGAGGTATTTGTACCACACCAAGCCGAGTAAACATGGGTCGAACTTATGCTATAGGTACCGGGTCCGGTCGAGGATAGTAAGTCATTCCAAACCACGGAAGCTGTTCCACCTGGACCTGCGCTCGCGCTACCCGCGTGCAACTGCGCGGAGTTCTTGGAAGCTACGGCGCTGACCGACGGACTCCAATAGTACCAATAATTTCCGATGACAAAGGCGGACGCGTACGACTGGAGGTTGTTGGTGTTGGTTCGAAGCGTATAGACATATCCTTGAGCGAAAGTCGTCGAATCAGTGCATGGCGGTAATTGAGCTTCAGCGGCCCTAGAGAACAAAAACAGGGCCAACAGCGCAGCCCAGCCAAATTTTTTGAATTGAAACATGTCACTCATCTCCCCATTGGCATCGAACGCAGGGATGGCGCAACAACCCCGTGCAGGAATCTTTGCAGGCCAGATCGGCTAGTCGCAGAAAGTTACAAGTTAAGATTGGCCAACACAGAAGCGGCCAACGCTGCTCTACGGTCGGTGAATGATTTTACCGTGACGATGTCAACCGCGTTGCCTGCTGCCTCGGCCTCATGATGACGCCGTAGGGCTTCATCTCGCAGCTTTGCTTCTTTATCCAGATACGCTAAACAGGCTCGATCGAAAAGCATCACCTCATCAGGCTGCACACCCAAACGCGAAGCGGTCTCGGTCGCGGGCCTGACCGAACCAACCTGCCCATTAGGTGCCGCGGCTTGGCAATGCATTGTAAGAAAGGCAATATAAACGGCGGTCGGGTCGCCAAGATCGCTGCCGGCAAGACCCTGACCCGTTAGTGGAATCAAAGTGAATACAAGAAGGGAAAATACGGCGCATGTTCTGAACATTCCTATTTATCCCCCCCCCGCGATCTTGACACTGTCCGAAGGTGCAGCTTTTTCATTCTTTGTCATGTTTCGGGCATCCACCCGATGATCACCAGCGTCCATCCCCGCAAACTCCGTTCGATTCGTCACGTCGAAGTGAACAAAAAGTTGACTGACGTACCACTTCACGGTTCGCTCCGATATCCCAAGGTGGTTCGCGATTTCCCGATTTCTAAGGCCACGGCACAGCAAATGCAAAACGTCGAGTTGGCGCGCATTCAGGGTTTTTCCAGCAGGGGTAAATGTGGGCACGTTTCCTCCAGCTACTCGAATCGAAACTCGAAGAGAGCAGTTAGCCACAATATTAACCGCAAAGCAAAAACAATGCTCAACTATTTAGCGGAAATGATACTGCAATAAACCGCACTGCCTGTACCAACTCATGGCTGAAACGAAACCGGATTAGTCTCGCCGACAAGGAGTCTCCGCGGACCCTTTACGGCAAATCGCCCGTCGAAACCTGCGACGGCGCAATGGCGGGAATCTCTTCTTCTTTTTCTGCGTGCCGCTGGCGCGATTCCAGGTAAAACTTCGTCAAGCCTTCCTGCAAAATGCGGAACGCATCGTCCACGGTATCGGCAAAGTGAAATAGTTCCAGGTCTTCCTTGGCGATCATTTCGTACTTCACCAGGGCGTCGAAGTTCAGGATCTCCTTCCAGAACGCCGAACCGTACAGCACCACCACCATCTTCTTCATCAGCTTCTGCGTCTGAATCAGCGTCAGGATTTCCGTCAGTTCATCCAAAGTGCCGAAGCCGCCGGGGAAAACCACCAGTCCCTTCGCCAGATACGCAAACCAGAACTTGCGCATGAAGAAGTAGTGGAACTCGAAATTCAAATTCGGCGTGATGAACGGATTCGGGCGCTGTTCAAACGGCAGGCCGATGTTCAGCCCCACCGTCTTTCCGCCCGCCTCGCACGCGCCGCGGTTGGCCGCTTCCATAATGCCGGGGCCGCCGCCGGTGCACACCACAAAACGCCGCGAATGATTCACCAAGCTATTCGACCACTCCGTCAGCCGCCGGGAGAGTTCGCGCGCGGCTTTGTAGTAGCCGCCCATGCGCCCCATCTCCATCAGGCGGGCCGATCCGAAAAACACAACCGTGTCGCGAACCTTCTCTTCGCGGAACTGCGCCAGCGGATGCAGGTATTCGCTCAGGATGCGCAGCGGCCGCGCCTGCGGCGTGTCCATGAAATCCGTGTTGCGGTACGCGAGCGGCATCTGGCCGTCAACGGGATCGTCTTTTTCGATCATGATGGGTATCTTTCCGCCTGTTCGGCTAAAGGTTGCGGCTACTCGCTCTTCTTATCGGCTGTAGAGGACTTGGCCTCCAGTTGGCGTTCCACGTCGCGCAGGCGTTTGAGAATCTCCGGCAATTTCTGGAATGCCGTCACCGCACGCAGCCATTCCTTCGCTTCGAACGCGGGAGAACCGCTCATCATCGAACCCGCCGGAACATCTCCGCCGATGCCGCTTTGCGCATACACGACGGAATTTTCGTGAATCGTCAGATGCCCGGAAACGCCCACCTGTCCGGCCAGCAAGACATTCTTCTTCAGCACGCTGGACCCGGCGAGTCCCGTCTGCGCGCAGATGATGTTGTCTTCGCCCACTTCGCAGGCGTGACCGATCTGCACCAGACTATCGATCTTCGCGCCGCGCCGCACACGCGTTTCGCCTACGGTTGCGCGATCGACAGACGTCAGCGTCTGGATCTCCACATCGTCTTCGATGATCGTCACGCCGCTCTGCACAATTTTGTAGTGCGTGCCGTCCGCGCGCTTCGCGAAACCAAAGCCATCGCCGCCGACGATCACGCTATTCTGCAACGTCACGCGATTGCCAATGCGGCAGAACTCGCGAACAACCGAGTGCGAATGCGCATAGAAATCATCGCCAATCTGCGCACCTTCGTAAATCACGACATGCGGATGCACAATGGCGTTTGCGCCGATGACGACGTTTTCTCCGACAACAGCGTACGGCCCAATAGAAGCATTCGCGCCGATTTTCGCGGAGGCCGCAACCGATGCCGTCGGATGAATGCCGGCTGCAGGCCGAGGTGGTTGATAAAACAGCGCCAGCGCGCGCGCGAAATCGACATAAGGATTCGAGGAAAGCACCTGAACCGTGCTTTCGAGTCCGTCGATCCAGCGGGCAACTAGTATGGCTCCCGCGCGCGTCTGCTTCACTTTGTGCGCGTATTTGGGATTCGCAAGAAAAGTGATTTCCGAAGGCCCCGCCTGCTCCATGCCGCGGACGCCGGTGATCTCCAAATCGCCATCGCCCTTCCATTCGCAGCCGAGCGAGCCGGCCAGATCGCGAAGTTTCATTCTTATAGATTAGCGTCGCGCTTCCGAGGCCGTGCGCCACATGCGCTCATTTGCGATATCCTGCTCCCCATGACGACCCGCGTTCTTCGTCTTACCTTCTTCGCCGCGTTCTGTGCGCTCACTATCCCCCGTGTTTCCGCCGCGCCGAAGCCTCCGCAATCGCTGCGCCTCTATGTCTTCGATTGCGGCGCGCTCGATATGCCGGATCCCGGCCGCTATAACCTGAAGCGCGAAGAGATCGCAACGAATTGGATGTCGGTTCCCTGCTTCCTGATCGTGCATCCCAAAGGCACGCTCATGTGGGATGTCGGCGTGATCTCCGATGCCATGATTGCCGGTGACGGCACGCTTGCCAAGCTCAACTACGCGCAATCGGCGAAGAAGCTGTTGCCGCAACTGGCTGCCGCGGGCTATCAGCCAGGCGATATCACCTATTTTTCGCTCTCGCACTTCCATTACGATCATTTGGCGAACGCCAATGCCTTTGCGGGCTCCACATGGCTGGTCCGGCAAAAGGAGCACGACATCATGTTCATGGAGCCGCCCTCCGACCGCACCGTTCCCGCGAACTATTCCGCTCTCAAAAACGCGAAGACGGTCATCGTCAAGAAAGACGAATACGACGTCTTTGGCGACGGCACTGTCGTTCTGAAATCCGCTCCCGGCCATTCGCCCGATCATCAGGTGCTGTATCTAAAGTTCAAGAAAACGGGCCCTGTGCTGCTGAGCGGCGATCTTTATCACTATCCAGAGGAGCGCAAGCTCGACCGCTATCCCACGACAGAGTTCAACTTAGAGCAAACCAAAGCCGCGCGCCGCGTCATCGAAGCGTATCTCAAAAAGACGAAGGCGCAGCTCTGGATCCAGCACGATTTCACCGCCGTCGGGAAGTTGAAGAAAGCTCCCGAGTTTTACGAATAGGGGTAGGGCGGGCCGCCCGGCCGGCGCGGAGGCCCCCGCCTCCGCCTTAGGAGTGTCCTCCGCTTGGAGTATTTTCCAGCGCCCCGTAGCGATAGAATGGCATCCATGCTGATGCCATTCGTCTCCGAAGAAATCCGCAATCGCAACCGCCGCGCGTTTTTGCGCTTCGTTGCGGCCAGCCCGTTTGTCGCAGCCACAGGAGGCTTCAACGCGTGGGCACAGCAGAATGCGGCGTTGATTGGAAATGCCGGCGACGCCGTCATCGGCGATCCGAAAGAAGCGCGCTCTGTGCTCGATTTCGAAGAGGCCGCGCATCGCAAGGTCATGCCGGGCCACTGGGCCTACATGCGAAGCGGCGTCGATGAAGACGGCACGCTGCGTGCGAATCGCGAAGGCTACAGCAAAGTCCAACTGCGCCCCCGGCGCCTGATGGACGCAACGAAGGTCGATATGCGCGTCGATCTCTTCGGCACCACTTACAACAGCCCTATTTTCATTTGTCCCACGGGAGGCGAGAAATCGTTTTCGATGCAAGGCGAAGTAGACGTAGCCCGCGCGGCTCGTACCAAGGGCACGATGCAGATGCTTTCCACTTCCACGTCGACGTCTGTCGAAGAAGTCTGTAATGCACTGGGCCGTCCGTGCTGGTATCAGCTCTACGCGCCGAATTCCTGGGAGGCCTGCGAAAAGATCGTGCGCCGCGTGGAGGCCGCCGGATGTCCGGTGATCGCGCTCACGGTGGATAACACCACGGGCCGCAACAGTGAAACCTATTTCCGCACGCGCCCGAAAGACCTCCGCGTCTGCGCCACCTGCCACGAAGGCGAGCCCGGTACCGCTCTCAGCGAAAAGCCCATGTATGACGGCATCAACATGGAGGGCGTCCTGCGTCAGAACCCTGGAATGACGTGGGAGTTCGTTGCGCGGCTCCGCAAGGCCACAAAGGCGAAGCTCTTCATCAAGGGCATCGACACGAAAGAAGACGCGCGAATGGCGCTCGATTACGGCATCGACGGCATTCTGGTTTCAAATCACGGAGGCCGTTCCACCGAAACTCTGCGTCCCACGATTCAGGCACTACCCGAGGTCGCCGGCGAAGTGGGCCGCTACATTCCCGTGTTTGTCGATGGCGGCGTGCGCCGCGGCACGGACGTATTTAAAGCACTCGCCCTGGGAGCAAAGGCCGTTGGCATCGGACGTCCGATGCTGTGGGGCCTGGGCGCCTTCGGCCAAGCGGGCGTTGAGCGCGTGCTCGAAATTTTGCAGGGCGAGTTAAAACTGGCGATGGGCAACTGCGGGACAACGACGGTCTCTTCCATCACACGCGATCGCGTGGAAACACCGAACTGGCGGATCTGAAATGTATGGCGAGCGTCTTATCGCCGCCCCTTCTTGTCGCCATACATCGCTTTGTCCGCCTCCGCAAACACGTCATGCGCGGACATTCCTGGCCGCCACACGGCCACGCCGACGGACGCCGTCAGGTGGACCTTCTCTGCGACGCCCGGCAGCGCGTAGTTTCCGCAAGCCCAGTTGCGGATCCGCTCCACTCGCTCCTGCACTTCCCGAGGGCCAGAAATGCCGGTCACAGCAACAAATTCATCACCGCCCCAGCGGCCTACGATGTCCTGCGGCCGGAACTGGCTGCGGAATTCGTCTGCGAACTGCTTCAGAAGGTCGTCCCCGGCCGAGTGGCCGTGAGTGTCGTTGATCTCTTTGAAGTCGTTCAGGTCCACCACCAGCACTGAGAATGGCTGTCCGATGCCTTCGCGCTCACGCATCGCACGCTCAATCCCCGCGCGGTTCGCCAAACCCGTCAACGTATCCGTTTCCGATTTGCGTTCGCTCTGTTGCAGCCGCTGCTCGTAAGCGTCCAGCTGCGCTTGCAGCCCGGCGATCGACTGTGCGCCTTCGTCCAGCATCCGCTCCGCACAAGCGCTGAGATCGGCAGCGGTTTTGCTCACCAGCTCCCGAATTTCGGTCAAGTCTTCCAGCGTCCCTACCTGCTGCAGTTTTGCGCTCACGTCGTTGAACTGCGTACTGTACTTCTCGTCGCGCCGGGTAGCCGCCTTCGCAGCCTCGGTCATCGCCAGCATGATCTCGCGAACCTCGGCGGCCTTTTGTGAATAGTAGTCGCTGGCACGGCCGCCCCAGTCGTCCACTTCGTGCTCAATCTGGCGCGTTGTGGCGGATATACGTTCTTTTTCGCCGGAGCCCGTAATCTGCTCGGCAAGCAGCATCAGGTTGTCCTGAAACAGATTTCCAAGAGACGGGCAAACGCGGGCGCCGTTGTTCGCCATGGAGGCCACCAAACTCTTGCAGCATTCGAGCGCCGTCGCCAGTGCCTCCTCGCGGTGCTGTTCTACGTGATACCGGAGCGAAATCATCGGAAGACTTATCGGCGGATGATCGTTGTTTCTCGGATAGATTGAAACCAGCGCAGCCGTTTCGGCCTGGTGACGCTTGCTCTTATCGTTTAACATGCGTGTTTTCTATATAGTAGAGAGGGACCCATTGACCGCCTCGAAACTACCGATTAATATTTGGGTAGCACCCACCCAGTCACAAGGAACGCCGTGAACACCAAGGTAAAAGTAGTCCACGAAGGAGAAACCGTCGACGCGGAGGAAATGCCTTTCCGCGTGCCGGTGGAGTCGGCGATGGTATGCGAGATCGAAGACGGCACAAGAGTTGAGATCAAACATTGGATCAAACACGTGTATCGTTTGTGCGACAAAAAAAAAGACGATGGCACGCCAATCTATTTGATGACAGGCGGTGCTGACGTGAAACAGATTCAGCCCGGCGGGACAGCGAAGTCGGGAGAAAACCAATAAAATGTTCCTTCTAGCCGAAACGCTACTTGTGAGCGCACTTTGCACATCGGTCAAACGCCCAGTCTCCGACGAACTCCGGTACATCGGGGGGTGCACTTCGAGTTTTGAAATTTCCACCGGAATAACCCTCGAACAGGAAGTCTCGTCGCATTTACAAAGTATTGAGGGCGTCCGGCGTGTAAGCGTCCAACTGCAGCAGGACCAACTTTGCGTTGAAGTTGAACTTTGGAGATTCGACAAACAGACACGCCGTCTCATCTACGCGCAGGAGCGGGAATTTTACAATAGGTTCCCTTCCCTGGCCATTACGTTCCATATCGTCGACGCATCAACGGACTAAAAAATGCCTTCGCAGGCGGAGCACCTGTACAAAGCGACCAATAACAAACTCTTTGCTGATGGTATCGCGCGAGATAATCCAACCGCGGCCGGATGGATCTTAACTGCGCTTTTCTATTCGGCCCTGCATTACGTTGAAGCCTTCAACGCAAAATTCAATTGCCACTTCAGTCGCCACGAAGACCTCAACCGCGATTTGGAACGAAACCCACAACTATGCCCTATCTACGATGAATATCGAGATCTCTCCACCTTCAGTTGGAATGCCCGATACCAGCCGGTGAAATACGGAGATGCACAATTACGAGAAGCCTATGAAGCCCACTCCATGGTGGTCAAACACATCAACGCATTATTGACCTAACGCTCCAATGCTCCGGACCATCTTCACCCTCGTTTTAGTCATAACCGCCCTCTACCTGGGATTCACCCCCAAGGGGGAGGCCTTGCTTGGTCCGTCGCGGAACATGGTGATGGTTGCCATTGGCGTCATGGGCGTTCTGCAAATCTACCGCGCCGCAAGCGTCTGGCAAGCCCGGATGCGCGGGGACCGGTTGAAGGACGTAGCGAAAAAACCGCTGGGCATCGACTAAACGGCCGGGAAATCCTACCAGCCCCAGGTCCTCAAAAGAAAAGGGCGGAGTAACTCTCCACCGCCCATTCTCAATCCGCCCCACTCACCCCCGATTTGCCCTTTTGCCCCCTCTTCCTGCACAATGGTAAGAGCGACTCGTGTCCGGTAGGAGTGTGTCTCCCTTCCGCAGTAGTCAGCAAGGTCTCTAGGAGTTTGTAATGTTGATGATTCGTTTGGCGCGTTTTGGCGCCAAGAAGAAGCCGACCTACCGCGTGGTAGTGATCGATAAAGAACGCGCGCGCGATAGCCGCGCCGTCGAAGTTGTGGGGACGTACAACCCGGTGGTGAATCCGGCGGCGGTGAAGTTGAACCATGAGCGTATTGAGCACTGGATCAAGAACGGCGCCCAGCCCTCCGATACCGTCGCGCGCCTGATCAAGTCCAACCCGGCGGTTGTCGCCGCAGCCTAAGTCCCTGGAATTGCAACGAGGAGCCTTGGGCTCGGCAGTGAATTCGTTGTTCAAAAGGGGGTCGCGGTGAAAGAGCTGGTAACGGAGATTGTCAAAGTGTTGGTGGATAATCCCGCCGACGTGGTGGTCAACGAAGTGGCAGGCGAACAAGCCACCGTGCTCGAACTGCGCGTGGCCCCTGGCGATGTGGGTAAGGTGATCGGAAAGCAGGGCCGCACGGCCCGCTCAATCCGCACCATCTTGAGCGCGGCGGGTATGAAGCTGAACCGCCGGTTCACACTCGAAATTCTCGAGTAACGGTGGTGAACGGGCAGTGGGTTTCCATCGGACGCCTGTTCCGGGTCCGGGGCATTCGCGGTGAGTTGCTGGGCGAGTTAGATAGCCAGAAGCCGGGCCGCGAGAACAGTTTGAAGGAAGTTGCGCTGGAGGCAAAAGGCCGTCGCGCCATCTTCCAGGTGGAAAAGATCTGGCGGCATGACGGCCGCCCGGTGTTCAAGTTCGAAGGAGTTGATTCGATCTCGGACGCCGAAGCGTGGGAAAACGCCGAAGTTTTGGTGCGGGGCGAAGATGTGGCTCCCCCAGAGGAAGGCGAATATTCCTTCGCCGACCTGATCGGCTCCCAAGTAGTGCAGCTGAGCGGCCAGCCGCTGGGCGTAGTGAAAAGTATAGAGGAGTACGGCGGTCCGCTTCTCTTGAATGTGGAAGCGGCGGACGGCCGTGAGATTCTGGTCCCGTTTGCTCGATCGATTTGTAAAGAGATCGACGCCGGGGCAAAGATCATCCGGGTGGAATTGCCGGAGGGTCTGACGGAGTTGTAGGAGGTTGGAAAATGGGGACAGTCAACGCTGTCCCCCGCGCTCGATGTCATGGATTTCGAAGTGGATGAGCGTGGACAGGGCTGACTGTCCCCATTTTCCTTACCACCCGTGAAGTTTCACATCGTGACGATCTTTCCCGAGTTCTTCCAGGGACCTTTCGAGCACGGGGTGGTGAAGCGGGCCTGCGACGCCGGTTTGGTTGAAATTCACGTGCACGATTTGCGGACGTGGACTTACGACCGGCACCGGACCGTGGATGACCGGCCATTTGGCGGCGCCGAAGGGATGCTGCTGAAAGCTGGGCCGATTTTCGAAGCGGTGGAAGCGATCTGGCCTGAAAAAGCCCGCGGCGAGCGATCGCCAATGAAAAAAGTCGCGCTGATGACGCCGCAAGGCAGGAAGTTCGATCAGCGGTTGGCGCGGGAGTACAGTGGCCTGGAGGAGTTGATCCTCATCTGTGGCCGCTACGAAGGCGTCGATGAGCGGGTCGCCGAGCACTTGGCCGATGATGAAGTTTCCGTCGGCGATTATGTTCTGAGCGGCGGCGAACTGGCGGCGGCGGTGGTGATTGATGCCGTGGCGAGGCTCGTGCCCGGAGTCTTGGGCAACGATACGTCGGTTGTCGACGAATCGTTTGGTGAAAAGAATTTGTTGGACTGGCCTCAGTACACAAGGCCAGCGGAGTTTCGGGGATGGAAGGCGCCGGATGTGCTCCTGGGCGGCAATCACGAGGAGATCCGGAAGTGGCGCGAAAAGGCAGCCCGGGAAAAAACGGCACGCCTGAGGCCCGATCTTCTGTCCGGCGAAGAGAGTTAACGGCGCGAAATCGCCGGAAAAAATCGTAGAAAGCAGGAACGAACCATGAACAATGCATTGCTGACGAAGATCACGAATCAGAACAAGCGCGTCAATCACCCGGATTTCCGCCCGGGCGACACGATCCGCGTGCACGTGAAAATCAGGGAAGGCGACAAAGAGCGCTTGCAGGTTTTCGAAGGCACCGTGATTGCCAAGAACAACGTCGGCATGGGTGAAACCATCACCGTTCGCAAGGTCAGCTTCGGCCACGGCGTGGAGCGCATCTTCCCGACCAGCGCGCCCGTCGTCGATCACATCGACGTGGTCCGCACGGGTCGTGTCCGCCGCGCGAAGTTGTATTATCTCCGTGGCTTAAAGGGTAAGGCCGCCCGCCTCCGCGAGCGCGTATAATCCCCCTCGGATGCCGTCGAGCCGCTACGAGCGCGCCGCCCGCACTGCTGGCTACCAGGCCATTGCCGGTTTGGACGAAGCCGGGAGAGGCGCGCTGTTCGGGCCGGTTTTCGCGGCTGCCGTGATTCTAGACCCGGCGCGCCCCATTCGCGGCCTCGACGATAGCAAACAGCTTGAGGCCGAACGGCGCCAAGTTCTTTCCGAGCGCATCCGCGAGCGGTCCGTGGCATGGGCCATTGGCGCGGCGGATGCGTTTGAAGTGGACCGGATCAATATTCTCGAAGCGGCGCGGCTCGCCATGCTGCGGGCCATCCTGAAACTCCCCGTCCGCGCCGATTATCTCTTAGCCGACGCCATGCGCATTCCTCTGGATCTTCCGCAACGTTCCCTCATCCGCGGCGATTCGCTATGCTTTTCCATTGCCGCAGCCTCCATCCTGGCCAAAGTAGAGCGGGACAAGGCGCTTACCGCGTGGCACGAAGTCTTTCCCCAGTATGGACTTGCGAGCAACAAAGGCTACGGCACGCCGGACCATGTCGCGGCGCTCGACCGACACGGCCCCACGCCCCTCCATCGATTCAGTTTTGGACCCGTCCGTGCCCGGTCTGCCGAAATCGCGTGGACCGGCTATCCCCAGCCTCGCACCGAGGGCCCGCTGCAAGCGGAGTTGTTCGCATGGAACTGACACCTCAGGAGAACGGACAATCCGTCCAGGTTCCGCCCCTACCAGTTCCTCGGGTGCGACGGATTACCCAAACCCGGATCTGGGCAATTTGCTTTACCATCTTCTGCCTCGAAATCGGCGCCTTCCTTACCGTCTTCCCGTGGCTCCAAGCCTGGGATCTCAATCACTTCCCCACCATCTTCCCCGCCCTGTTGGACCTCTGGGCCGATCCCTATTTCCGGGGCGCCATCAGCGGCTTGGGCATCGTCAACCTGACGATTGCCGGCTCACAAGCCAATAATCTCCTGCGCAATTGGCGCTAAACATAACAGCCATATAAGTTTAGAAAGAATTCAGACTGGCGCCTCCAGGGGTTGTGCGTCAGCAGGAGTACCGGTACCAGATAAAGTACTTACTAAGCAACACAACTGAGGCTTGACTTAAGGTCAATCTCCGGATAGCATTTACATTAAGATCTTAGTGCGGCGTGCACGTTCGTACTACGTAGTCGAAACGCACAAGAGACGAGAAAGTGGTGGCGGATGAAACAATTAAGAGTAGTTCTTTATGTTACAATTTTGGGGGCATTTGCTCTGGCTATGGGCAGCATTACGCTTAGCCCGTTGCCGACTCCCGAGGATGAAATCATTGCTCTCAGCCCGTTGCCGACGCCTGAGGATGAAATCATTGCTCTCAGCCCGTTGCCGACGCCTGAGGATGAAATCATTGCTCTCAGCCCGTTGCCGACGCCTGAAGATGAAATCATTGCTCTCAGCCCGTTGCCGACGCCTGAAGACGAAATCATTGCTCTTAGCCCGTTGCCGACGCCTGAGGACGAAATCATTGCTCTCAGCCCATTGCCGACGCCTGAGGACGAAGTTCGCACTCGCGTCTCCTAAGGCCTTGCCGGATTTGGCCGGACTTCTCGTGGCGAAAGCTGATGGAGTCCGGCCATGAATCTCGTATTGTATGGCTTGTACGTTGTAAGCGTTATCCTACAAGTCCTTCTTATTGTCCTGCTTCTCCGCAACTCTCTCCGTCAGTACCGACTCTTCCTCTCATACTGCGTCATTCAGTTAGTTCTCATCTTCTCGCAAAGCTTTGTTTTGTATACAGCGGGGCCCACGTCTTCGCAGTACCGGAATGTGTACTGGTCGAGCGAGGTAATCGCATACTTCCTCTTATTCATCATGGTGATCCTAATGACGGATCGGGTGCTACAAGGGAATCCGTTTCGTCCCAAGGCGACGAAAATTCTGTTCGTCATTACGATCGTCGCCACGCTGCTTCCGTTCGTTCTCTACGGCAACTACTTTACGTCTCGATGGTACCGGCAAACCTGCCAACTGTTGAGCTTGTCCGGAGCGATCATGAACCTGGTCCTGTGGACGGGAATGCTGACGCAGCGGCGTAAAGACGCCCAACTCATGAAGGTGAGCGCGGGCCTTGGGCTTGGTGTAACCGGCATCGCGATCGCCTACGGTGTTCGTCCGTTTCTTCCAGCCGACTGGCACTGGCTGACCGATGTTTTCAAAAGCGTCGTGCTGACGGGAATGCTCGCCATCTGGTGTTGGGCGTTTTGGCGCACGGCACCGCAAACGGCCACTTCCGGGCAACCGCTGGCTGGCAATACGCACGCGTTGTAGGACCGCGCCTCCGGCGCGGGCTTTGCTTCTCCACTAGACTAAAATAGGAAGGCCTATGAGCAACTCAATTCTTTCCTCTTCGGAACGCCGTTCCTTTCTAACGCGCATGAACAAAGGACTCGCTTCGTTCGCGGCAATGGCCGGCGTGGCGATGGCGCAGCAGAAACCGTCGGGCGGGTCTGTTCGTTTTGAGCCTGCGCGGCATGAAAAGGACGACTGGTTGGATCAAATTCCGGGAAAGCACCGGCTCGTATTTGATTGCCCGACTCCGGATGCCTTGGGCGACGCACTCGCCTTCACCGGCAACTTCATTCGTACCAATAAAAGCGACTACGGCCTGGAAGCGAACGAATTGGCCATCGTCATCATTGCACGCCACCGCGCGACACCATTCGGCTATACCGATGCGATGTGGGCAAAGTACGGCCGGCCGCTTGCCGAGCGCGCACACACGGAAGATCCGCACAGCAAACTCGCGCCGAAGCTCAACCTGTTCAACTCGCCCGCTTACGGCGAGGCGCTGCCGAACCGCGCGTCTACCATCGAGGCACTGGCAAAGCAGGGTGTGCAGTTCGGCGTTTGCGGTGTGTCGAGCCGTGGTTACGCGGGAGTTGTTGCCGAGGCGGTGGGCGGCAGCGCCGACGCCATTTTCAAGGAACTGACTTCCAATCTCATCACCAACGGCCGGATTGTACCGGCCGGAATCGTCGCCGTAGCCCGCGCGCAGGAACGCGGTTACGCAATCGTTTGCTCATAGAATCCATTTCCGGTACAGGAGATTTTTAATGAAACAATTCCTTTCGATCGCTGCTTTGATGGCCTGGAGCCTGACGCTGCCGCTGGCAGAGGGTCAGGTGAAGAAATCAGACGTTCCAGGCGTCACGAATTTCGCGCAAGTGGAAACCACCGTGGCCTGCGCCGGCGCCGTTACGCCGACCTCTGTGGCGGGAATCAAGAAGATGGGGTTCGCCTCCATCATCAACCTGCGACAGGCTGACGAAAAGGGCGCCGATATTGACGGGGAAACCGCCGCAGCCAAGGAAGCCGGCATCGCGTTCGTGCATATTCCCATGAACGGCGCAAAGCCCGACCCCGCCGTTGCTGACAAATTCATGCAGACCATTACCGCGCCCGGCACTTCACCGGCATTCATTCACTGCGCCAGCGGCAACCGCGCCGCCGCCATGTGGATGATCAAGCGTGGATTAGTCGACAAGTGGGAAATCGACCGCGCCGCCGAAGAAGCCGGTCAGCTCGGCCTCACCAGCGAAGCTTTGAAGAAATTCGCGACCGACTACATCAACGCGCACAAGAAATAACATCGAGTCAGTGCGGTACCGGGGGAGCCACGCCTAACTAGGGCGTCGGCTCCTTTTTTTTCGCTGCAGGTCGTGCTGGGCCACGTCTTTGGCCCACCGGATGCCGGTATATTTACCAGAAGCCGCTAACGCAGGCGTGGTGCGCTATTTTACTCGCAATACAAAGGAAATTTGCGCAATTCGCTGCGGGCCCTTGCCCATAACCTACCGCACTCCTCTACTTTCTTTGCTGATTTTGCCCGGTTCATAAGTTTCGGGTGACCCTATGCCACACGTCTGCCATGCCATTCGGCAGAGATTCCCGAAAGTCTGCATTTTAGGCCCGTGACGTGCATGGTAACAGGAAATTTTCTCGCGAGGCCGGAATTCATACACTTATACTAACCGGCCCGCGGGAATTTGGATTATCCAAGAGGAGCGAATACTGTGAGATTCGGCAACAAACTAAAAATCAAGAATGTAGTGAGCGCCATAGCGGTCGTTTTCACGTTGGTGGGAACAGCGGCCTCGGCGCAGAGTCTGAATTGGGACGGTCAGACGGGCGTTTATGTCACGCCGCTGGCCTACACGTCGGGTGCGCCTGCCGGAAAGTTCGGCAAGCCATCGGTCGGCTACCACTTCCTGAACGGTGGCGACGTTCTGGGCAAGTGGAGTTCGATCTCAGTAACTGAAGGTATCGGCGGACGCTTTGAATTCGGGTATACCCGCAACTTCATGAGCGCCGGCAGTGACAAAGCACTGAGCCCGCTGTGGGATGGCGGCTTCAATGTCGTGCACGCCAAGGGCGTTCTGGTGCCCGAGAACATGAACAAGCACAACTGGGTGCCTGCGATATCAGCCGGTTTCGTAGCGCGCATGGGCGATAAAAACGTCAGCGGCATCGCGGGCGGCAATAAAACTTACACGAACGGCGACTTCTATATTGTCGGCACGAAAATCATCACGCAAACGAAGGTGCCGCTGATTGTGAACTTCGGGTACAAGGGCACCAACGCAAGCGTGCTGGGTCTGACCGGCAACGCGCCCGAATTCACCGGCCGCATGTTCGGCGGCGGCGGATTCGTGCTGAAGGGGCCGGCCAAGAGCACCATCATCCTGGTAACCGAATTCTCGCAGCAGCCGAGGGAGATCAAGAATGTTCCCGGTGTGGTGATTCCAACCACCATCGCCTACGCCGCGCGCATCGTTCCTATGGAGAAGTCGAAGCTGAACATCGATTTCGGCATCGCCCAGGTGGCAGGCAAGATCGCCCCCGGTGTGGACGTCCAGCTACGCAGCCAGTTTGTGGCCGCGATTTCGTACGGTTTCTAGAGATTCCCCTAATCTCCAGAGGCGAGCAATCACCGCCGGGCAGGTTGTACGCGCACCTGCCCGGCGGTGCTTTGGCATTTGGCAATAGTGTCTTCCGTAGCTTTACACACTACATACTCTATGGTAGACTGAATTCCGTTGAAGATCCGCAACGTGGTCCACAAAGGGCTACGGCGGTTCATTGAGCGCGATGATGCGTCTGGACTGCCAGGATCCGCCGTCGAGCGAATTCGAAACATCGTGACGTTTCTACTCGAAATGGACGATGCAGAAGAAGTGCGCCTACTTCGGGCCTGGAAGCCCCACCTGCTTGCGGGCGACCGAAAAGGCACCTGGAGTCTGG
>JBEBFS010000156.1:0-4392 GCA_040081855.1 Bryobacteraceae bacterium
AGACCGGGCGCCTTCGTCTCCTAGCGCAAACACCGGCGCGGCCATTCCGTCAATAACGAGGCGAAGGAGGAAATGCCGCTCACTCAGGATGCCAAGTCTACGAACAAAGCTCTTCCACTTGCTCTCGTCGTGGACGGGATTGAGTGCGCGGTAGAGTTGCCACGCGGTAGCGTGCCCCGCTTGGTACACCTTCCGAAGTGCCGGAACATCCAGCGCATCGGACAGCACGATGGCTCCCTTCGGGTATCGCATGTCACCACCCTTTGACGAGCCAGTCGCCACCTGGCCCGCCTGGCGTAAGCACGGCCGAGCCAAGTTCGCCGCGCAACCAGCCATGGTGACCGATCAAGAAGAGAACTTCCTGCTTGGTCTTCCATTCGGCAAAGGAAACCAGGAGGCTGCCTTTCGGATCCCAGCTTCGCTCATCGAGGGTCCCCACGAGTTGTTCAGTTACCGAAACGAGATACCAGTCAGGAAGCGAATTGCGCTTAGCTCGTCGCTGAAGCGCCAGCGTTCGGATTCCCAAGTATTCCTCAAGGGGCGGCGCGTGCCAATGCGAACCAGTCAAGCCTGACGTTGCCATTGCTTCCTGGCACAGCCGGCTATTGAATCGGACGTGACCACGTACCTTGGATCGGAGCCGTAGGCCGCGCGGATCAAGAACGCCCGAACTATTCCAGACGACGGGCCGTCCGTCATTCGGCTCGCGCCAGCAACTTCCCAACGACAAAACGCAGACGATCATGGCTTGGCCTTCCGATCCTTCTTGCCCGCTAGTTCAGACTCGGCGCGCTCCAGACGCGCCACGAGGTCGGGATCAGGATGCGCAGCCTTCCGCTTCAACTCGGTTTCGAGCGCAGCCAACCGTCCGTCTACCTGCGCTTGTTCGACCTTGTTCTGTTCCAACTCGTGTTGTAACCGCGCACAGTTCGCGCGCGATGCCGCGAGTTCGGTTTGTAGTTCGCGCACCGTCAGCGCCGCGTTTCCAGAGTCCGTCGTTCCCCCAATGCCGGATGCTTGTCCTTCGATCACGCGATTGCACAACTCAATGTGCCGGTTGTGGCGGTCGATTGCCTCCAAGGCCCGGCTTTCGGCGTGTGTCCTGGCGTTCAGCGCATCGGTCAAACACTCCGCGGCAACCCATTTGATCTGGCGCATCTTGTCCCACCAGACCCAACACAACATGAGCAGAATGACGATCAGTCCCAACTGAAATGACGCCAGCCGGAAGTAGGGATTGCCGACCGACTGCTCGCGAAGGTTCGCGAGTCTCCGGTCGATCTCCGTTCCCCAGTTGATCTGCCGGGGATTGAGAACGCGCAAATAGAATCCGAAGATGGAATCACGTGGTGCCGCCGCGCCAACGGGCATGGGACGGTAAGGCTGCGCGGGATTAACGGCAACTACTCCAGAACCACTTTCAACATAACGAATGGCAGATTCCTTGCCTTTGGGAGTTTGCGCCGGCGGCGCGGACTGGGGCGCTTGGCCGAACGCGTCCATCGCAAACAAGAACACGAGGGTGGCCTTCAATGACATCGTATGCCTCCTACCGCCGACGCGGAAACGCTACCATCGCCGCCAGTTTCTGATCTTTGAATCGTAAGTTGGCGCCTTCCGAATCCTCACGGGACGACTCCAGTTTTGGCAACACCGTCGGCTCGAACAGCGGTACGCGGATATCGCTCGGCGGTCGGACGTGTAGGCGACCGTGCAGTGTTCCCTGGATGGGGTCCGTCATCAGGATCTCCATCTTGCCCTTCCCAAGATTCTTGATGTGATGATCTAGGGCGCGGAATTCGAGCTGCTCGCGCTCGGATGCACCGAGCGCCTTGTCGTATCGCTCGAAGCCCAGGAAATCGTTGCGCCACAACTGCTGCGTCCGCTTCTGAACCGGGACCTGTGAAGACGCCTGCTTGAAGTACTTGGCGGTCTCCTCGTCGCGGGTCTGCATCAGCATCGTGGTGCCTGGCGCCGATGATACGTCCTGCTGGAAACCTTTCCCGACTTCAAGCAATTGCGGAAGTGATTGCAGGGAGAACAAAAACGCTGTGTTGGTACCGCGCGCCGTGTTCAGAATCTGCGCAAAGTTGCTGTAGCCGAAGGGAGCAAACTCATCCATCACGACAGAGAAGAGGGGTTTGTTCCGTCGCTTTCGTTCGGTCTCCGTCTCGTATCGCTTGCCAACGACCAACTGAAGATTCTGAAGCATCATTTTTCCGAGGGCTTTTACGGGCGCCGCGTTCTTGTTGATGTTGAGGCTCACGAACAGGATCAGTTCGTTGTCGATGACGTCATTGATGGACAGCAGATTGTCGTAGGGGCCGGTGATCACGCTCAACTCGTCATCGAGGAACGTCATGCACTCGTTCAGCAAGCCCTGGATCTTTTGTACGCGCTCGCGGTCGCCGAAGGACTGGAAAAGGCTATGGGCCGACATTTCGAAGTTCAATCGTCGCTGCGTGGAGATCTCCGGATCGCGCTCCATGCACCGTCGCGCGATGGCGACCTGGTCCTCAATCACCGCCTGATCGAATGCCATGACCATTACATCGTAGAAGTTGAATCGCTTGCCGGTGTAGTGAAGAATCCGCACAATGTCTGCGAGATAGTTCAGTTGATGCTTCGCGAAAAACTCGTTTTGCAGATTGAACGATCCAAAGACCATGGACACCTGCGCCATGTAGTTGTCGTCGTCGGAGGCAAACGGGTTGTACTGAACCGACAGGTCCGGTCGGGAAGGATTCAGGAGCCGCAGGTCGGCCATGCGGCCGGCGCGATGTATATAAGGTAGGAGCGAGTGGAAGAATTCTAGGTCTCCTTTGCCGTCGAAGATCACCATAGGGATCTTCTTCCGTTCGCCGGGAGGTCCGACACGGCGCATCAAGTCCTGGGTGATGATGTTGCGAAGAAGCGTCGTTTTCCCGCTGCCGGTCTGTCCCAACACCAGCGCCTGCATGACCCGGGTTTCGTCGATCCACTTCCAAGGTTGGCCATGGATGTCGTATCCAAGAATGACCGCGTTCTCTTCGTTCCATGCCTTCTCGACAAGCTCCCGCTCTCCGCGCGGTGGGACGGTCGGTAGCTGTTTCGGCCAAGCTTGTTCTCTGATGGTCCCTGCGCGAAGAATCTGTTGAACGGCGATGAACCCCGCCGAGACGATCAGCAAAAGCCAAAGAGTTGCTTCGACAATCTGCTCGTCCCGGATGAACCAGGCGTACTTGGCGATGACGGCAGCAAGAAGGTACGCCACCAGCAACAGGAGCCAGATCAGGAGCGTGGGATTTTCTTCTATTAGCGACGGGCGGTACTTGATGTTCGGGTTCTCTTGCATGGCGGGGACTCTCTATCTCAGATGGAAGTAGCTGAAGATCAGAAGTCCGAGCACTGCGATGCCGCACGCCGCAACCACCCACCGCTTTGGATGTCGCTGTTTCTTTTGGAACGGATTTCGTGGTTCGAGGAACGTGTCTCCGATGAGATTCCGCAATCCCATGTGGTGACGGTCGCGGAGCAGCTTCTCGAATTCCGTGTGGACTTCTTTTACCGTGAGCACTCCCGGCTCATTCGACTGCTGGCCGGGCACGGGCCACCTCCCGCGCGGCTGTGGGATGGAGAACCAGGAGCGCGTCGACTTCACCTTTCGCGTCAGCGGCAAACTGCAAGCGCAGCACGGCTATGGTGTCCGCCGAACCAGGTTTGGTTTCTTCCAGCACAACCCAGCCCCAGCCCTGACTACCGGCAGGGACCATCGCAGTTTGGTCGGCGTCCACGACTCCCACAACCGTTGCGGAATCGGCCCGAACGCTTCGCGCGAGCTTTTCTCCGAGCTGTCGTTCTCCAGCCGGGATGAGGGACTGCTGAGCGCGAATGCCTTCCAGAAACCAGGCAACCGGGCGAATGGGTACGTACCCGGCGCCTGTGTGGTTGACCACCGCGTACCGCAGATAGAGCCGTTGATTCTTGCGATAGAGATCGCGTACCGTCACTTCCACACGTCCGTTCGTTTCCCGCCCGCCCGTCACGGAAACCGGCATCGCTTCCATCAACATCTCTGCTGGCAATCGGGGGGCGACCTCGGCCGTGGGCGGCGCGGGGATCGAAGAAGTCACGGCATTGGTCACTTGATCGATGACGAAGTGCATTTGATCAACGTCTACGGCGGGAACCAGTTCGTAGGTGTAGCGACCGCCGGTGGTCCAAATGAAGAGATTGGTTCTGGCGCCTTCGTCGGTGGGCGTGACAAACACCTTGTTCTCACGGCGCTCGACGGTGAAGGCGCTGCGATTCCCAACCGCCACCATCGTTACCGCGTCGGATAGTTCGATGACCGTCAGATGGTCTTTCGCGGTTTCGACACGAAGGACTTTTGTTGAATCCGGTTTCTGGGTC
>JBEBFS010000020.1:0-53790 GCA_040081855.1 Bryobacteraceae bacterium
GATTCCCTGGGGCCGTATCTTCAGTTCGCCGAACATGTGGTTCATTGCGATCGCCTACGGGTGCTTCTTCTACGGAACGTATTTTTTCCTCACCTGGTATCCAACCTACCTTCGGGAGTATCGCCATTTCGGAAAAGACCAACTGGCTACGGTGGCCGCGATTCCGCTGTTAATCGGCATGGTGGGCGATGTGGTGGGCGGAGCGATTACCGATTTTCTCTATCACAAGACCGGGCGCCTCAAGTTTTCGCGCCGGATTGTGGCGGCTCCTGCGATGTTGCTTTCCGGTTTGTTCATCATTCCGGCCGCGACGACGACGGACCCGTGGACCTCGGTTTGGTTCCTGGCGGCATCGTTCTTCTGTCTGGAAATGGTCATCGGCCCGGCGTGGGCCGTCCCCATGGACGTGGGTGGCCAGTACAGCGGCACCGTGACGGGAGTGATGAATATGGCAGGCGCTCTGGGTTCGTCGATGACTCCGCTGGTGTTTGGATCTTTCATCCAACGCGGCGAGTGGGTGCAACCGTTTTTCGTCACCGCGGGCGTGATGGTGGTGGGAACGCTGATCTGGACGTTCCTCATCAACCCCGAGCGCTCTGTAGTGGAACCGCGGTCCTAAAGTAGCCGCCGGATGGGGTTCCCCAGGGTCTGCCGTGTGGGCGTGCGGGCAGACGGAGAAATTCGATATAGTATGAGGAGGTTTATGTCAAACCCTTGTGGGACCTTGCGTCCCAAGCTTGCTGCGTTGGCGGTTCTTGCCGCGATGGCCCTTCCCGCTTCGGCCCAGTTAATGGGGAAGTGGGAACAGATTGCCCCTTTTCCTGATCCGCACGAAGAAATGTTCGGAGCGACGGCGAGCGGTAAACTGTACGTTTTCGGCGGTTTCATCCCGTTTTGGAAGGCTGCCGGCGTGGTGTTCGAGTATGACCCGGCCAGCAATAAGTGGACCCAGAAGAAGCAGATGGCGCGCCCGGCGCACCACCTCGCGCTCACTGGCTACAACGGCAAAGTCTATATTTTTGGCGGATTCGAGCCGCCTCCGGGTACGACGCCCGGCTGGCTGCCGCTGAACAACGCGTGGGAATACGATCCGGCAAGCGATTCCTGGAAGGCTCTGGCTCCCATGCCAACCGCGCGCGGCGCGGCTCAGGCGGCCGAAATCAACGGCAAGATCTACGTGATCGGCGGCGCCACCTTGGCCCCGGGCGCAGAGAAGCCTTACCTCGATTTCCAGACGCCTCAGAATTCCTTAAACCTTGTGGAAGAATACGACCCGGCCACCAACACGTGGCGCAAGCGTACTTCCCTGCCGACGCCGCGCAACCACGTTGCGCTGGGCGCGATCAACGGGAAAATTTATGTAGCCGGCGGCCGCGTGGGCGCGCCGTATATTTCGCTGGGCTCGGATGTCTCGCTGGTGGAAGTTTACGACCCGGTGAAGGACTCCTGGGTGGCGACGCTGCCGCAGCGCATGCCGACCGCCCGCAGCGGAGTTGGGTTTGGTGTTTACGCCGGCCGCCTTCTGGTGGCTGGTGGCGAATGGCAGGATAGTGTAACCCAGACCGCGTTTCGCGTGTTTGAGGCGTATGATCCGGCGACCGATACATGGCAGTCCATGCCATCGATGGCTATCGCCCGCCATGGTGTGGCGAGTGCTGTTGTCGGCAACCGGTTTTATTTAGTGAGCGGTGACGTTCAGTCCTCCGGCAGCGGCATTGCCGCTTCCACTGCGCGGGCTGATGCGTTCGTGTTTTCCACCCCGGCGAAGTAAAGGGATTGGAGATTCGCGAGCGCCGTTCCTGGTTCTTGCAGTTGTTTCTGCGGCTGGGGATGGAGTGCGCCGACCGGTGAGTGATATTTCGATCGTGAATTTTGTCCGGCCTTCGCCGCGGCGAAGGTTGGGTTAGAAAGCAGTTAAACCAGGGGCAACGACTTACCCGCATATTTACCCTAAGAAAAGGAAAACATGAGCTACAACTTAGATAAATACTTTATTACGCATCCGCACGAATACGATCCGAAACGCTTGTACAGCCAGAACAATGCCGACTGGCAGTATCGCGTCGATCATGATCGGATGCGCAAAGAACGCCTCAATCGCCTGCGCGAGCAGATGAAGGCCCGTGACGTGGGTGCGACTGTGGTTTATGCGGGCGCGAACGTGCGCTATGCGACTGGTTCCTACCAGGGCAACTGGAAGTACAACATCAACATCCGTTACGCCGTGGTTCCGGCATCGGGCGATCCGGTGTTGTTTGAAACCGCCGGTTCGGATTTCCATTGCGCCCACATCGATCTTCCCTGGTTGGGCAACAACAACATCCGTCCTGCGATGACGTGGCAGTGGGCCGAAGGCGCCGTGCCGCACATGGTGGGCAAGATGGTCGGCGGCATCGTCGACGTGTTGAAGGAACATGGCATCCAGAAGGAGCGCGTTGCCGTCGATAACCTCGACATGGCAGCCCTCCGTGGCTTCCAGGAAGCCGGCATCAACATCACCGACGGCTGGCCGATCATGTCGGCTGCCCGTGTGATCAAGACCCGCGACGAAATCGAACTTCTCAAGATGGCGTCTTCGATCGGTGACGCCGCCATGTGGAAGATCAAGAACGAATGGCTGAAGCCGGGCGTTCGTGAGCGCGAAATCGAAGCCAAGGTGCACGAGTTCATGCTCGAGCGCGGCTGCGAAATCATCTACGACATCATCGTGGCCTCGGGTGGCAACACCAGCCCGTACCGCCGTTGGGCGACCGACAAGATGATCCGCCAGGGCGACCTGGTGATCGTCGACATCAACGCCGTTGGACCGGGCGGCTACTTCATCGACTTCGTGCGCAATTTCAAGTGCGCCCAGAAGATGAACCAGCAGGAAATCGACCTGTACAAGGAAGTCTTTGACTCCATGTACGCCGGTATCGAACAGCTGAAGCCGGGCAACACGACGGCCGATGTTGTTTCGAAGTTCCCCAAGTACGACGACGACGTGTACGGAACCTGCACCCTGCAGCAGTTCGCGCACTCGATCGGTCTCACCCTGTACGAAGGCATGTGGATGTCTCGCGGCTACTCCATGAAGTACCCGGCCGAGATCAAGGAAAACATGTACTTCGCCATCGAGACCTTCGCCGGTCACCCGGGCCTGCGCCAGACCTCGCGCCTCGAAGAGAACGTGCTGGTCAGCAAGGACGGTCCGGTGGTGTTCACGCAGATGGAGCACATGGAAGAAACCGGTTGCCAGTGGAACCCGACGCACGGCATTTACGCGCCGGTGCACTTCACCGCCGACGACGTCACCGTGGTTCCTCCCGGTGCCGAGTGGGCAAAGAAGTAAGCCAATGGCGAAGAGAATCATCGCAGTTACCGATTCGCCGTTCCCGAACCTCGACCTCGCCGCGGCGACGGTCGCGGCCGTGGACGGTGAGCTAAGGCAGGCGAAGGCAGGCACTCCTGAGGCGATCCTTGAGGTCGCCAAGGATGCCGACGCCATTCTGACAACCTATGCCAAGGTCACCACGGAAGTGGTCCAGCAGTTGACCAAGTGCAAGATCATTGCGCGCTTCGGCATCGGCGTGGATAACGTCGATATCGAGACGGCGACGAAGAAGGGAATCGTTGTTACCAAGGTTCCCGACTACTGCATCGACGAAGTTTCCGATCACGCAGTAGCGCTTCTTCTCTCGGCGGTGCGCAAGATCCCGTACTCCAATAAGCTGGTGCACGCCGGTGACTGGCGCATGCCGGCCGTTGTGCCGATCCGCCGCCTGCGTGGCACCACGCTCGGCTTGGTCGGTTTCGGCCGCATCCCGCAGTTGGTGGCCCCCAAGGCGCAGTCTTTTGGCATCAACGTGATCACCTACGATCCGTTTGTTCCGAAGGAAGTGCTGGAAAAGGCCAATGTGAAGCACGTGGAACTCGAGGAGCTGTTGAAGACCTCGGACTACGTTTCGCTGCACTGCCCGCTGATGCCGGAAACCAAGCACATGATGAATGCGAAAACCTTCGCCATCATGAAGAAGGGCTCCTACATCGTCAACACGGGCCGTGGTCCACTGATCGACGAAGCGGCTTTGGCTGCGGCGCTCGACAGCGGTCACATTGCCGGCGCCGCTCTCGACGTGGTGGAGAAGGAGCCGCCGACGGATTCACCGATCATCGGCCGCGACAACGTCATCATCACGCCGCACACCGCGTTCTACTCCGAGGAGGCCCTGCAGGACCTTCAGGCAAAGGCAGCCCAGGAAGTGGTTCGTGTGTTGAGTGGACAAGCACCGCTGAACCCGGTGAACAAAGTCTAGATAGCCCCGCCCGGGAAGGGCGGGGTTTTTCTTTGGGTCCATGGCGCAGGCCACGAGATCCAGAGAGTTCGAAGTTAGCAATCAATATTGGAAGGATGAATTAATATGGCAGAACCCTGGAAGCAAGAAAAATGGTTTGTAAGCCCGTGGAACTTCGCTCCGGAAGTGCTCTCGCAGTTGCATTTCCCGAAGCAGGTGAAGTTCTACGACATCACTCTGCGTGACGGCGAACAGCAGGCCGGCGTCATCTTCACGAAGGATGACAAGATCCGCATCGCCGAAGGCCTGGCCGAAGCCGGTGTGCACCGCATTGAAGCCGGTATGCCGGTCGTGTCGCCCGCCGACACCGCCGCGATCAAAGAGATCGTGAAGCGCAACCTCGGTCCGCAGATCTTCTCGTTCGCCCGCTGCATGGTGGACGACGTGAAGCGCGCCGTGGATTGCGGTGTGTCGGGCATCGTTATGGAAGTGCCCTCCAGCCCGCACATCATTGAATACGCCTACAAGTGGCCGCTGCAGAAGGCGATCGATCTCTCCGTCGAATCGACCGCGTATGCGAAGTCGCAGGGTCTCGAAGTTGTCTTCTTCCCGATCGATTTCACTCGTTCGGAAATCAACTGGGTGCTTGACCTGATCACGAAGGTGGCAAACGAAGGCCACATGGATGCTCTCGCTCTGGTGGACACCTTCGGCGTCACCTCGCCGCACGCCATGCAGTACCTGGTGCGCGAAGTGAAGAAGCGTATCTCGAAGCGCCTGGAAGCTCACTTCCACATGGACTTCGGCATGGGCATCGCGAACACCGTTATGGCTGTCGCCGAAGGCGTGGAAGTGATCCACTCCACCGTGCTCGGCCTCGGCGAGCGCGCCGGCAACGTCCCGATGGAAGAAACCGCGATGGCGCTGTTGACGCTGTACGGCGTCGACACCGGTATCAAGTACAACCAGCTGTATCCGCTGGCCAAGTTGGTGGAAAAGCTCTCCGGTCACAAGGTTGCCTCCAACCGTCCTGTGGTCGGCGACCGCCTGTTCCACGTCGAATCCGGTATCATCGCCAGCTGGTGGATGAACTGCGGCGACACCAAGCCGACCGAACTGTTCCCCTACACGTGGGATGTGGTTGGCCAGCCGGCTCCGCAGATCGTCATCGGCAAGGGCAGCGGCATCGACACCATTAAGTCCCGCCTGCGCGCCATGAACGTTCAATTCACGGAAGAAGAAGCCATGAAGGTTGTCATGGCCGTGAAGGAAAAGTCCATGGAAAAGAAAGACCTCTTGACGGAAGAAGAATTCCGCCAGGTGGCCAAGGCGATCCTGCCGCAAGCGGTGAGCGCGTAATCGCTCGATGCTTTTGTAAGTTCGAGAGGGGGGACAGTTCGCTCTGTCCCCCTTTCGTTTTACAAGCGGTTGGTTGGAAGCGAATAAAGACGAACGTAACGAAACGAACGGAACTGGGACAAAAATGAACGCCGTCATTCTAAAAGCCGCGGGCCAACTGGCCCTGGAACAGCTCGACCGCCCGGAAGCGGGCCCGAATCGTGTATTAGTGCGCGTGACGCACTCCGGAATCTGCGGTACCGATCTCGGCATCTTCAGTGGCCGCATTCCGGTGAAGTATCCGCGCGTGATGGGACACGAGATCGCGGGTGAGGTCATCGAAGGCGGCGATTCCATCAAAGCCGGAACGCGCGTGCTCATCGATCCCGCGTTCAACTGCGGCACCTGCTATGTGTGCAAAGAAGGACTCTTCAATCTCTGCCCCAATGGCGGATTGATCGGCCGCGATACCGATGGCGGGTTCGCTGAATATCTCGCCGTGCCGCGCAAGCTGGTGTTCCCGCTGCCGGACAATCTGGATAATGCCGATGCTCCATTGCTCCAGGTGATGACCACCTGCCTGCACGGGCAGCGCCGCATCACCATTCGCCCCGGCGATACCGTTGTCGTCCTCGGCTTGGGCGTGGGCGGTATGCTGCATCTGCAGTTGGCGAAGGCCGCTGGGGCGAAGGTTGTCGGTGTGGCCCGCAGCGCGTGGAAGCGCGGACTCGCGCAGCAGTTGGGCGCCGACCTCGTGCTCCCTAGCGATGACAAAACCGTCGGCGCGATCAAAGACTACACCGAAGGCCGCGGCGCCGATATCGTCATTGAGTGCACCGGCAAGCTGCCCGTCCTGAGCGAAGGCATCGCGATGGCCCGCCCCGGCGCGACGATCCTTCTGTTCGGCATCAGCTCGGCAAAGGAAGGCGCGCTACCCTTCTACGATCTCTACTTCAAGGAACTAACGGTGCAAAACGGCCGCGCTGCCGTGGGCGCCGATTTCCAGCCCACCATCGACCTCGCCTCGCAAGGCAAAGTGCAGTTGAAGCCGCTGATCACGCACCGTCTTCCGATCACCGAAGCGGTTGAGTCGATGAAGATGCTGGAAAATGACGTCGACGGGCGTATGAAGATTATTTTAGAAAATAGTTTCTAGTTCGTTCGTGGGGCGGGGCTTTGCCCGGCAGCCGCGCTTCGGCGCGGCTTTAGTAATACAACATGCTTCGCGCTTCCGCGCAAATCGCGGCAGCCGGACGAATTCTCGCCTCACGACAGCTGACCCTAAGCCCGGGACTCATTCCCGGGCCTCTGCTAAACTCCGCCTTCCCTAGGCGTCTATCGACCGGATTTGTTCCCCCCGGCTCGCTTCCAACTGAAACTGAGCAAACGAATGCGCGACCAGCATCTTCACCAGTACCGGCCCGATCACGAAAACGTAAGCGAGAGTGTTAATCCATAGACCCGTCGGGATCCCGAAAATTGCCCGAAGTCCGATGAGGCTGATGAGCACATTCAGCGGGGCGCCTAAAAGAATCAGAAGCAGTCCGGACGCAAGGTAGCGCCAATACAGATAGAACCAGACATTCGCGCGGATGCGTAAGGACAGTTTATCGATATCGTTGCGCGTATCTCGGTTGACGGCACGAAGTCTGAATTCGCGGTAGGGGCTGGATATCATCCGGTGTACGAACAAGAACAGACCGAGAGCAAACAGGAAGACCTGCAGAACGAGCATCATCGTCCCTGAAAGCCTCAATAGTTCGATGTTTTTTTGCTGGCCTCCTGTCCGGTACCATAGACCGGCAGTCAGGGCCGGCGCGTACGCAAACCAACCTAGTAATTGCGTTGGCCAGTAAATCCTCCAATGTGCGCGTAAAGACTCCAAATACGACAGATCTAATGAGGGCCGTGCCACCTCACTTTTCGAATATCCGCAGGAGCAATCGGTTGCGCTGAACAGTGCAGCCCCGCAAGAAGGACAATTCATCGTATTTGCCTCCCCACACTACGGCCACATATGCGGCCGATCATGGGCCGTATCGTAGCACAGCGTATACCGTGCACTCAGCGATGTGCCGCCATACGGCTCTCTCTTCGCATAAGATGCTCGCGCTATTCTAGATGGAGTTTGCCCAATACCATCGCAACTCCGGACCTCGCGACTCGTACGCGCAGTAAGATCACGCGCCGGCTGATACCGTTCCTTTTCCTGCTCTACATCATTTCGTACCTGGACCGTGTCAACCTCGGCTACGCGGCGTTGCAGATGACGCAGGAATTAGGCTTCTCTAATGAAACCTTCGGCGTGGGTGCGGGCATCTTTTTCGTCGGCTATTTCCTGATTGAAATCCCCGCAACCGTTGTCGTCGAAGTGTGGAGCGCGCGCAAGTGGATGGCCCGAATCATGGTCACCTGGGGTGTGCTCGCCTCGTTCACTGGTCTGGTGCAGAGTGCGCAACAGCTTTATTGGGCTCGCTTCTTCCTGGGCCTTGCCGAAGCGGGTTTCTTCCCCGGCATGATCGTGTATCTCACGCACTGGTTCCGCGCCGAAGATCGCGCGAAAGCCGTCGCCCTCTTCATGACCGCGATTCCCATTTCGCAGTTGATTGGTGCCCCCATCTCCGGCATGCTGATGCGGAACGTGCACTGGCTTGGCTACTCGGGCTGGCGCTGGCTGCTAATTCTCGAAGGCGCGCCCGCGATCATTTTCGGCGTCATCACGTTCTTCTACCTCACCGATTGGCCGAAGGATGCGCATTGGCTGGAGCCTGAGGAGCGCGACTGGATCACGAACGAATTGGAACGCGAGAAGCAGGCAAAGAAAGCTGTACACGCGCTCGGCGTTTGGCAGGCGTTGCGCAATCCCGACGTAATCAAGCTGACGCTCGCGGCCTTCTGCGGACTCACTTCCATCTACGGTTTCGGCTTCTGGCTGCCCAAGATTATGCAAAAGTTGTCGGGACGCAGCATTCTCGAAGTCACGCTGATCTCGGGCATCCCGTATCTGGCCGCGTTCCCCGCAATGATCTGGAACGGCTGGCACTCCGACAAGAAACAGGAACGCCGCTGGCACACCGCCATGGCGTTATTCCTGGGCGGCGGATTGTTTGTGCTGAGCACTGCGGTGAATGACAATCTTTTGCTCTCTATTCTGCTGCTTTCGCTCGCCGCGATGGCCGCGCACAGCTACATTCCCGTGTTCTGGCAGTTGCCCACCAGTTTCCTCACGGAAGCTGCTGCCGCTGCGTGTATCGGTATGATCAACTCCTTTGGCAACCTCGGCGGATTCGCAGGTCCCTACGTCATCGGCTATCTCACGGACCGAACGGGCAGCTACACCGCAGGTGTCGGCTATCTGGGAGCCATGGCCATGGCAGGCGCGCTGCTGATTCTGTCCGTGCGGGTAGGTAGATCTCCCGTTGCGATTAGCAGCACCAAATAAAAGCAGCCAGCAAAGAAAAGCGGGCTTCGGGACGAACCCGAAACCCGCCATTATTTACAGCCACGCTTGAACTACTTCTTGCGGCGCGCGATGTTGACGTCGGTGCAGATCGACATCACATCCAAGAACTTCTGGTAGCCCGCCGCACCCACCACGAACGGATTCGGCTGGCCCTTCTTGCGGGAGGCCAGATCGTCCAGCATCTTGGGGAAGTTGTACATCAGCGGGTGGTTCTGCAGAACAATTTCCGCCTTCGCCTTCTTCGTTGCGTCCTTGAAGTGGGCGATGGACTTCAGATACGTCTGCAACCCTTCGTCGGAAATCGGACCCGGCGTCAAAATCGTTCCGCCGTAGATGGCGGCAACGCGCTTCTTGCCGTTGTCCTTCACGTCGAAAATGTAGCCCATCGAGCCAGGCGTGTGGCCGGGAATCGAGTACGGCATCATCTTGAAATCGCCTAAAACGATCGCTTCGCCTTCCTTCACGTCGCCATCGCGCTTCGGTCCCGCCGGAGCCGGACCTTTCTTGCCTGCGGGCGGGTTCAAAACAGCCGCCCAATCCGGCTCGCCGATGTAAACCTTGGAGCCGTACTTTTCCTGAAAGTACGGAGATCCGCCCGTGTGGTCGCCGTGACCGTGGCCCATGACGATGATCTTCACATCCGCCGGGTTCAATCCCAATTTTTGGAAGCCCGGCAACACTTGCGAGTCCACCTGATTACCGGCCAGCGAGTCGAACATCAGCAGACCGGCCGAGGTCTTGAAAACGTAGATCGTGGTGCCGGCGTTGCCGATCGTATAAACGTTGTCAAACAGTTGCGTCGCCGGGATCACGGGATCGTCCGGACGGTTGGCACGGGGAGCTTCGCAGAAGAAATGCGCTTCATCGGCCCACTGGGCGCCGCCGGCCTTTTTTGCCTTCTCAATCAGCGCCTTCACTTCTGGCGAGTCCGGTTTTTCCGGCGCGGGCGGCGGCGCCTGCGCCTGCGCCACAGCCGCGGCCAGGGAGAGGGCCAGCGTGGCTCCAATCTTAGTTTTCAGATTCATGTGCGATGTGTTCCTTCCGTAATCCATACATTAAATTACAGTTATTTCGATTCTAGCTCCGGTGAACGGTCCCGTTTCGCCAGTTAGCCCAAGGTCTGCCGTCCCTAGTGGGGGCAGGGTGCCGACGCGAGGCGCGGCCAACTGATTGTAGGCCCGGCACCTGGACGCTGTCAAACAGAATGGTGCCCGCTCCCTGCCGGGTTGCCGGAAGATTGCTAGGTCATCTGGGACATGCGCTCGCAGAGCCGACGAGCGCCTAAAACCTCGACCGAAAATCTCCCAAGCCTGGAATTTCCGCGTTCCCCGATATACGGTAAATCATAGCTAAGTTATTGTAAGGAAAAGAATTGACACCCAATTGAAGCGTGTGGGAAGCTGGTTACTGGCCAGCCGTTTCCTGGAAATTGGGGCCCGGGTAACATGGCTAAACAGGAGTACAGGGTCTGTACTCCGCCTAGATGTGCATTTCCCTTTTTGGAGGTTCGATTGAGAAGTAGATTTCTATCGCTACATGTGTGTCTATTTGCGTTTGCCGCGCTACTCATCATGGGTGGGACGCAACTGAGCGCACAAACGGCAACTATCTCGGGATCGGTGACGGATGCTTCCGGCGCCTCGGTTCCGGATGCTGCCGTCCAGGTTAAGAATACCGGCACGGGTGCGTCCCGTACGGTCAACAGCGACGCGGAAGGCCGCTATCGCATTCCGCAGTTGCCTATCGGTGCCTATGACGCGCAGGCGTCCAAGGCAGGGTTTCAAACCGTTAACCGCACCAACATCACGTTGAACGTCGGCACGGAACTGGTTGTGGATTTCGCACTGCCGGTTGGACAGCAGACGACCTCGGTTTCGGTGGAAGGCCAAATCGCTTCGGTGGAAACGACCACTGCGGCAGTCGGCGTTGTGACCGACTCGCGCCAAATGCGCGAACTGCCGCTCAATGGACGTAACTTCGAGCAGTTGATTCTGCTTGCTCCGGGCGTCAATCAGGTTTCCAACTTCACTTCGTCGGGCTTCCAGGGCCGCGCTGCCCAGTACTCGATCGCGGGTGCACGTCCTACGGGTCAGGCGATCCTGATGGACAACGAAAGCCTCCAGAACTTCTGGAACAAGGGCATGGGCTCGGTGACGGGTTCTTCGCTGGGCGTGGAAGCCATCGCGGAGTTCCAGACGTTGACAAACACCTACGGCGCCGAATTCGGCGGCAACGGTAGCGTGATCAACTCGGTCAGCCGCTCCGGCACCAATGACCTGCACGGTTCGGCTTATGAATTCCTTCGCAACAACGCGTTCGATGCTTGGAACGCTCTCGCGAAGGTTCCCACAACCCCGAACCAACCGGCTTACCGCCAGAACCAGTTCGGCGGCGCCATTGGTGGTCCCATCCAGAAGGACAAGCTGTTCTTCTTCGGTAACTATGAAGGCATCCGCAGAACCCTCGGCGTCGTGAAGACTCCGCAGGTTCCGAATTGCAAAGGCGATTACTCGACGCCGGGTGGCATTTGCACCCCAAGCGCGTCTCTGCCGTTGGCAACGCAAAATGCGATTATCAATGTTCTGCGTTTGTACCCCAGCCCGAGCACCGCTACCACTGGATCGGTGGGTACCTCGGTCCAGGTCGGAAATCAGGCTGCGAAGGAGCACTACGGCCTGGGTCGCGTGGACTACAACCTGTCAAATAACGACGCGCTGTTCTTCCGCTCTGTGACGGACAAGACGGAATTCGCCGATCCGTTCGGCGGCGGCGGCTTTGGCGGTGCGGGCGGCGGTATTCAGTTGTGGCCGGAAGGCGACGCCTCTGGCGCGCAGTTCACCACGCTGCAATGGCGCCGTATCGTTTCGCCCACCATCGTGAACTCGGCGCGCATCAGCTTCAGCCGTAATACGACGACTGCGGAAACGATTGGTTCCACTTCTGCATTGCAGCAGTTCTTCCCGGGCGCCGGCCGTCAGGACGGACAGGTCACCTTCGCGGGCACCATTGCCGGCATCGGTGGCGCCACGCAGTTGCCGTTCAACGAAACGCAGAACCGCTGGACCGAAGGCGATGACGTGACCTGGACCAAGGGCGCGCAGACCATCAAGTTCGGTGTGGCTGTCTCCCGTCTCCAGACCAATACGTACATGCCGTTCCGCATCGGTTCCATCTGGGCCTTCCAGGGCCTCGCTGGCTTCCTCGGCGGCGTGCCGACCTCAGTCACCTGGGTGCCGGAGAACATTCCTGCCGGCCTCCCGGCTGGTCCCGGTCCGACGTATGCCAACCGCGACTTCCGCCACACCGAACTGCTGCCGTACTTCCAGGACGACTGGAAGATCAGCTCGAAGCTGACGCTGAACCTCGGCGTCCGCTACTCGTGGACCACAAACCCGGTGGAAAACCACAACCAGCTGTACCAAATCACCAACTGGCTGACCTCGACGAATTTCGAGAAGGTCACCAACGTTATGGCGTCGAATCCCAACAAGTGGAACTTCGATCCGCGCGTGGGTATCGCGTTCGATCCGTTCTCGGATCACAAGACCTCGATCCGCGCCGGTTTCGGCATGTTCCACCAGCTGATCCTGCCGCCGGACTACGCTCCGGCCATCTGGAACCACCCGCCCTGGAGCACCTTCCAGACGGGTTCGCAGTTCGGCAACAACAACGTTCAGTTCCCGAACGTACCCACCAGCGCTGCTGCGGCACTGCCGACCTCCAGCCCTGCGTTTGACTGGGGCAGCGTGACCACCACGCCGTACAACATGCAGTACAACCTGACGGTGCAGCGCGAAATTCTGCCGGCCACGATTCTTTCGATCGGCTACGTGGGATCTCGTGGCGTTCACCAGTTGACGCAGGTGGAACGCAATCTTCTGAAGATCGGCGCCAGCGGTACGACCGTGAACACGGCCAACGGAAACAGCGGCTTCAACGCCGCCAACAGTGCCGTGGTCACTTACGGCCGCAATAACGCGAACCTGGGCTCGTTCCCGGCGTTCGTCCCCACGACCACCTCGCGCTACAACTCGCTGCAGGTGAACGTCACGCGCCGCTTCCAGAATCACTTCCAGGCGCAACTCTCTTACACGCGCGGCCGTTGCGAAGACAACGGATCGTATGTGGGCAGCTTCAATAACAACGTGAACGCTGCCTCAAGCAATCCGTACGACCAGAACTACGACAAGAGCGTTTGCAACTACGACATCGCCAATCAGCTCCGTATCAACGGAGTTTGGGCGCTGCCGTTCAAGGGCAACCGCATCGTTTCCGGTTGGCAGTTGAGCGGCATTGTTTCCTCCAGCAGTGGCTTGCCGTTCACCGTCCTGCAGGGCGTGGATACGCTCGGCTGGACCAACGGCGTCGTTAATCCCCGTCCGAACCTGCTCAACACCAACCCGACGATCGGCACCAGCACCGCTGCTTGGTTCAACCGGTCGGACTTCCAGGTTGCCGGCGCGGGTGCTTACGGCAGTTCGCCGCGTCTCGGTTTCCGTGGACCTGGACTCAACAACGCGGATATCTCCGTAATCAAAGATACGAAGGTGACAGAACGGATCAACATGCAGTTCCGTGCTGAATTCTTCAATATCTTGAACCATGTGAACTGGGCTGGTCCCAACACGGGCGACCAGAACACCACCCTCTACACTGGCTTCACCACGGCAACGACCGCCAACGGTCTCCCGACGGTTCCGGTGCCGGGTGCCATCGTCAGCGCGAACGGCGCTCCGACGCAGTTAAACGTGGCGCAGAATCCGAACGCGGGCAAACTTTTGTCCCTCGTGGGCCTGAGCCCGGCGCGTAACATCCAGTTCGCGCTGAAGCTGACGTTCTAAGCAGTTCATTCGCGGGAGGCGGTACCGCCGCCTCCCCAAGGAATCTGATCCGGGTGGTGCGGCTCTTACCGGAGCTGAGGCAACCCGGATTTTCTTTTTGGTAAGCAGAGCCGCAACGAAACTCGTCATTCCGCGCTTCATCCGCTCGTGCATTGCTCACTGCTAAATTGAAATTAGTGTTCAGGCGAATTCTCATCCCGTTGCTGCTCGCGGCCTTTGGGCTTTCCGCGCAAATCGCCAACCTTGCCGAACTCAAGAAGAGAGCACTCGCCGGCGACCGCGCTGCCCAGTATTCGCTCGGTGAAGATTATCGGCTCGGATTGGCCGGTGCGGACGTCAACGGCGCCGACGCCGAGCGCTTCTACAAATTGGCAGCCGAGCAGGGCATGCCGGAAGCGCAGCACGCGCTCGCCGTCATGTATTTTGAGGGCGAAGACATTCCTCAGAATTACAAAGAGGCACTCCGCTGGTTCAAAGCCGCCGCAGCCCAGGGATTGCCCGAATCCCAATTTCACATCGGCGTCATCTACGACGGGGGCCTCGGCGTTCCGCAGGATTACAAAGAAGCTGTGAAGTGGTACCAGCTCACCGCCGATCAAAAAATGCCGGATGCCGAGTTTAACCTGGGTGTCATGTACCAGAACGGCTTCGGGGTCGAGCGCGATTACAAAGAAGCCGCGCGCCTGTTCCGCCTTGCCGCCGAACAACGCGGCATACCGAAAGCCGAATACAACCTGGCGTCTCTCTACGATCAAGGTCTTGGCGTTTCGCAGGATCACAAAGAAGCCGCCAAGTGGTATCGCGATGCAGCCGAGCAGGGGCTTGCCGAAGCACAATACAATCTTGCGCTTATGTATGCCAACGGCCAGGGTGTTGAGCAGAACCTCGCCGAGGCCGCCATGTGGTATGAGAAAGCCGCCGAGCAGGATCAACTGGAAGCACAGTACAACCTGGGCGTGATGTACGCCGAGGGCCAAGGCGTTGCGCAGGATTTCCACGAAGCCGTGCGCTGGTACATGTCCGCGGCGGAGCGTGGCAATCGTGATTCGCAATACAACCTGGCCGGCATGTACGCCACCGGCCGTGGCCTCTTGCGTGACGATGAGCAAGCGTACAAATGGTTTACAATCGCCGCAAAGGCGGGCGATGCCGATGCTCCAAAAATCCGCGAACGCCTCGCCGCGCGCATGACCCCTCACCAACTAGAACAAGCCGCCGCCGCCGCGGAAGTCTGGAAACCGTGCACGAACAAATCCGAGTGCGACGCCCGAATGCGTTGAAACTAGGCACACAAGACCGTGTCCAGAACGTCACACGCGATCGTCACCCGCTTGACTCCGGCGCCGCAATATGAAAAACTCTCCCGTGGCACGAAAGCTGCATCAGGGGCAAGCGCGCGCCGCAGAAGCTGACATTTTGTAAGTAGAGGGAGATTCACGGGTGAAAAACATCACCAAGTTTCTTTTGCTCATGAGCCTTTCCTGTGTCGCCATGTGGGCACAGGCAACGGCGCAAATTCACGGGGCTGTAACAGACATGACCGGTTCGGGCGTGCCAGGGGCAAACGTTAAGGCCACGCAAACCGAAACCGGCGTTACCAGAACCATTACCACCGAAGCCGACGGCGGCTACGTTCTTGCGAACCTCCCGATTGGACCGTACACGGTTGAGATTACCAAGGACGGATTCACAACTTACGTTCAGTCCGGTATTGTCCTTCAGGTGGGCAGCGATCCCAATGTGATCGCCTCGCTCAAAGTCGGCGCGGTCTCGGAACGAGTGAACGTGGAAGCCAACGCGAGCCAAGTGGAAACACGCAGCGTCGGTGTCGGCAACGTTATCGAAAACCAGCGCGTTATTGAGCTGCCGCTCAATGGCCGCCAGCCCACCGACCTCGTCACGCTTAGCGGCGCTGCTGTGCAGACCTCTGCGTCGCGCGGCTTCGGCATGCGCACGGGCGTTTTGATCTCGGTCGCCGGTGGCAATACCGGCGGCGTGCAGTATTACATGGACGGCGCACCTCACAGCAATCTGTTCGACGGCTCCGGTCTGCCTTTGCCGTTCCCGGATGCTATGCAGGAGTTCAAGATCTCCACCAGCACGCAGGATGCTGCGAGCAGTGGACACTCTGGCGCCGCGGTGAGCGCGGTTATGAAGTCGGGCACCAATTCGCTGCACGGCGACATGTTCTACTTCCTCCGCAACTACGCGGTCAACGCACGCGACTTCTTCGCGAAAGCCCAGGACGGTTTGAAGCGCAACCAGTTCGGCGGAGTTCTCGGTGGTCCCATCAAGAAGGACAAGCTCTTCTTCTTTATGGGCTATCAGGGAACGCTGGTTCGCCAGACCCCGATTGCGAACACGACTTTCGTTCCCACTGACGACATGCTGAAGGGCGATTTCCGCACCTTCGCCGCTTGCAACGGGAGAACCCTGTCGGCTCCGTTCGGCACCAACGGGTTCGCTGCGAACATGATCGATCCGGCTCTGTTCAGCCCCGCCGCGGTGAAAATCGCGCAGCGCTTGCCGAAAGCGTTGGACGGCTGCGGCACCTACCTGACCGGTAACCCGCTCAGCGAGAACGATCATGAAGTGAACACCCGTGTCGACTACCAGATGAGCGAGAAGCAGACTCTGTTTGGCCGCTATATGCTGGTGAAGCAGGACATCGCGGTGCCTTATTCGCTGGCTCCGAACGACGTTCTCACCGCCGGTGGCATTGGTTCGAACGATCAGTTCAACTCGTTCGCGCTCGGAGACACCTACTTGCTGAGCCCCACTTCGGTGAACTCCTTCCGCGTTTCGTTCAACCGGGTACGTGCGATTAAGCCCGGCGCGCAAATGTTCAGCAACAAGGACGTGGGTATCAACACGTACACCTATCAGCCGAACTATTTGACCATCCCGGTGAATGGCGCATTTTCGCTCGGCAGCGGCAACTTCAGCCAAAATTCGTTTGCCTACACGACGATGTTCGGCGTCAATGACGACATCAACATGGTTCGTGGCTCGCATCAGATCGCTTTCGGCGGCTTCTTTACGCGGTCCATTGAGTGGTCCGTTGCGCAGGCGTGGTCGGGTGGCTCCTACTCCATCGGCAACACGCTCGGCCTCGGCATGGCGGACTTCTTCCTGGGTGTCGTTTCCCAGTACCGTCAGGCGAACCCGAATCCGCTGAACATCAGACAGAACTTTGCTGGCATGTACGCGCAGGACACTTGGAAGATCACTCCCAAGCTGACCATGACGTACGGCATTGCCTGGAACCCGTTCTTCGGCATGAACTTCCCGCAAGGCGATGTGTACAACTTCAGTTTGGGTGGCTTCTATGCGGGCAAAACCAGCAGCGCGATCAAGGGAGCTCCGGCTGGCTTTACCTTCCCGGGCGACCCCGGTTTTGCGGGTAAGTCTGGTATCAACTCGCAGTGGGGCCTGTTCAATCCCCGCATCGGTTTGGCATGGGATCCTTTCGGCGATGGCAAGACGGCGATCCGCCTGGGTGCGGGTATCGCCAACGACTACATCGAACAGGATCTTCACTTGAACACGTCGTCCTCGCTGCCCTTCCGCCTGACGGTTGTGCAGACGGGCGGTCTCGATTCGACCACTCTGAAGCCGACGTTGTCTCTCGACAATCCGTTCCCGGGCGGCTCGCCGTTCCCTTACTCGTTCAATCCCACGAACCCGTCGTATCCGACTGCGGCCACGGCTCCTTGCCTGGTGTCCACCTGCCCGCCGACCTTCCTTCCTGTGCCGGCGAACATGAAGACGCACAAGCAATACTCGTGGAACTTGGGCATTCAGCGCCAAGTCACTCAGTCGCTGTTTGTTTCGGCCACCTACATGGGAACGCACATCATCCACATCTGGAACGCGGTTGAATTGAACCCGGCGCAGTACATCCCGGGCAATTGCGCCGCTGGCCAGTATGGGCTGCGCTCCGCGGGTGCTTGCACCCAGGCGAGCAACGTGACCCAACGCCGAGTGTTGAATCTGGCGAATCCCAGCGCAGCGCCGCTCGGCTACCTGACCTCGTATGACGACGGCGGAACGCAAGGCTACAACGGCGTGTTGCTGAACGCCAACTGGCGGAATAAGAGCGGTCTCAGCCTGCAGGCGAACTACACTCTGTCGCACTGCATCGGTCTGCAGACCATCACGCTGCTGAATCCTGGCGCGAACTACATCCATGGCGGCTACGGCCAGAATATTGGGGCCGCCGACCGTAATCTGGATGTGGGCGATTGTTTGCAGGATCGCCGCCACATCGGCAACATTACGGTGGTCTATCAGACTCCGAAATATGAAAACCACATGACTCGTATGTTGGCCAGCGGTTGGACCCTCGGCTCGGCCCTTGTCATGCGCACGGGCGCTCCGCTCACGGTCGTGACCGGCGTGTTGCAGGATCCGGCCACCGGCTTCGGCGGCAACAGCCCCGGCACGCAGCGTCCCAATCAGTTGCTGGAAGACACGTCCTCGTCCACACGGGGCCAGTCTTGCGGCGCTCCCGGTGCGTTTTGCAAGAGCTGGCTGAACCGCAACGCTTTCGCGGCTCCGGCCTTGGGCACTTTCGGCAACATGGGTTACAACGCGGTTCGCGGCCCCGGCTTCTGGCAGTGGGATCAATCGGTCTCCCGCCAGTTCGCGGTTCACGAAGGCCAGCGCATGGAAATCCGCGCTGAAGCGTTCAATTTGACCAACAGCCTCCGTCCGGGCAACCCCGGCGTGAACTGGGGTGCTCCGAACACCTTTGGTCTGATCACGGCAGATGCCACGCCGCCGGCGGCCACCACCGCTCCGGCTCGCGTGCTCCAGTTTGCGCTGAAGTACGTGTTCTAAAAAGCAAGCGCAGTATAAAAAGCAGCCGCGGCCGGGTAACCGGTCGCGGCTTTTGTTTTGAAATCGAATTGCCTGCAAGCCCCCCCCTTGACTCCCTCCCTGATTTGTGAAAAGCTTCCTGGACGCCTGCCCCAGGGGGATTTGTGGGGCCAGCGTTTATTTTAGCTTTGGGTTGAACGCTTTGAAGGGGAGGGTTTTCGGGTGAAGTCACTTACAAAATTTCTTTTGTTCAGTGCCCTTTCCTGCGCCGCGGTTTGGGCGCAGGGTACCGCACAAATTCATGGAACTGTTCAAGACGCCAGCGGCGCTGCGGTTCCAGGGGCTGAAGTAAAAGCCACACAAACGGAGACGAATTCGTCTCGTTCCATCGCATCGGGAGCCGACGGTGGTTACGTTTTGTCGAATCTTCCCATCGGTCCCTATCGCATTGAAGTTTCGAAGGACGGGTTTTCGAAGTACCAGCAGGCCGGCGTTGTTCTTCAGGTGAACGCCGACTCGCTGGTGGATGTCGCTCTCAAAGTTGGCGCGCAGTCGGAAATCATCAACGTCGAAGCCAACGCGGCTCTGGTCGAGACGCGTAGCTCCACCGTCGGCGCGGTGATGGACAACCAACGCATTTTGGAATTGCCACTGAACGGCCGCAATGCCACTGATCTGATCACGCTTTCGGGCGGTGCGGTTAGCTTGGATGCCGGCGGTTCGCAGGCTCTCGGCGGACGCAGTTTCGGCGGTACACCTCGCATTCAGGTTGCTGGCGGCCTTGGTTATGGCACGGCGTACACCCTGGATGGCGCGATGCACATCAACTTCTCCAGCATGGGCTCCGTCTCCATGCCGTTCCCGGATGCCTTGCAGGAATTCAAAGTGGACACCGCGGGCGTCGGTAGCAATACGAAAAGCGCGAATGCCGTGAGTGCCGTTACGAAGTCCGGCACCAATCAGCTTCATTTAACGTTGTTCGAATTCTTCCGCAACAACGCGCTGAACGGACGCAACTACTTTGCCACCACTCCCAACACACTGAAGCGAAACCAGTTTGGCGGCGTCGTCGGCGGCGCGATCAAGAAAGACAAACTGTTCTTCTTCGCCGGTTATCAGTACACGTTCAATCGCGAAGATCCTGCTTCCCAGGAAGCGTTCCTGCCAACGGCCCAAATGCTTGCAGGCGATTGGAGCACCTACGCTTCGGCGCAATGTAAGGGTTCCGCTCTCACTCTGGGCGGCGCTTTCTCCGGCAATACAATTAACCCATCCAGCTACAGCCCGGCGGGTTTGGCAATCGTGAATCGCGTTCTCGCGAATGCGCCAACGCCGAATAGCTGCGGCCGCGTGACGTTCAGCCGTCCGACGCCCAGCAATCAGTATCAGCCGGTGGGCCGTTTGGATTGGGTTCGCAGTGATAAAGAAACCATCTTTGTTCGCTACATGAGCCACTCCTATCAGGCCCCGACGTCCTACAGCCTCAACCCCACCAACCTGCTCACTTCCACGCAGGCCGGCAACGACAATTTGGCGCAGGCCTGGGCTGTCGGTGACACGTACGTGTTCAATGCCAGTGTCGTGAACTCGCTACGTCTGTCCATGAATCGTATCTATTCGAACCAAATCGGTACTCAATTCTTCAGCGCCTGCGACATGGGAATCAAAGTGTACTGCGGTTACGTTCCCAAGCGCTTCGTACTTGCGGGCAGTGGCGGCGCTCCGTCGCTCGGCACCAGCATGGACGTGGGCGATGCCGTGGCGACCCAGAACATCCAGGCCGACGAAGAAATTGGCTGGGTGAAGGGCTCTCACCAGTTCTCGTTCGGTGCGAACTTCCGCTTCATGCAGGCGCACTTGCACGACAACTTCATCGACGGTCCACGCTTTACCATCAACGGTTCGGCGACGCGCGATGGTCTGGCCGATCTGATGACCGGCAGAGTCGCAACTTTGGTCGCCGGCGGCCCGTACTACATCTCCATGGTGCAGTGGGGTGCTGGCTTCTTCGCCGGTGATACCTGGAAGGCCACGCAACGGCTGACGGTCAACTACGGCGTCCGCTGGGAGCCGTTCCTACCCCAGCGCATTCTGGGCGGCACGGGCATCTCGAACTTCAACCTGGCTCGCTTCAACGCTGGCACGAAGAGCAGTGTCTACCCGAACGCCCCCGCGGGTTGGTTCTACACCGGTGACAAAGGAATTCCCGGCGACGCCGGCATCACCAAGAAGTGGAATCAGTTCTCGCCCCGCCTCGGTCTCGCATGGGACCCGATGGGCGATGGCAAGACATCCATCCGCGCTTCCTACTCTCTCAGCTACTCGGTAGTAGGCATCAACTGGCGTGACGATCCGTCACAGACCAGTCCGTGGGCCAACGCCATGCGCGTCACAAACGTGGGACTGGACGATCCGTGGGCGAACTTCGCCGGCGGCAATCCGTTCCCGTTGAAGACCGGTGCGGGCGCACAATTTGTTCCGTTCGGCGACTACATTTCGACGCCGCCGGATATCAGCACTCCGCGCACAAACTCCTGGAACATGACCGTGCAGCGGCAGGTGGGCAGAGATTGGCTGGTGTCGGCTTCCTACCTCGGTAGCTCCACCAACCACATCTGGATTCACGACTCCGGTAACCCGGCAGTCATCCTGCCTGGTTCGACGGTGTCGTCCACTTGCGCGGCGACGGCTTCGCCTAGCGTTTGCGCGGGTCCGGCGAACTTGAACCTCCGCCGCCAGTTCACTATGGCCAATCCAACCGCCGCGACCCAGATGGGCAACGTCGCCATCCTCGATGCAGGCGGCACGATGAACTACCACGGCATGTTGATCTCGGCGAACAAGCGCCTTTCGCAGAGCTTCAGTGTGCAGGCGAACTACACCTGGTCGCATTGCATCAGCGACTCTATCGACTTGACTGCGTCCGGTCCGGACGCGGGCGAAGTGAACACCAAGCCTGGCGACCGTAAGTTCGACCGTGGCGATTGCAACGGCGACCGCCGCCACCTGTTCAACCTGACCACGGTGGCCATGACGCCGAAGTTCTCGAATCGCACCACGAATATGGTGGCCGGCGGTTGGACGCTTTCCGTCATTTACCGCTTCCAGTCCGGTCAGCCCCTGAACATCCTCGCCGGCACGGATGCTGCCCTGAACGGCAACGTTGGACTCATCTCCGGTACGTCGTTTGAGCGCGGAAATCAAATCTCCGCGCAGTCCTACGGCCCCGGCAGCGGATACCTCGATCGTTGGCTGAATCCGGCCGCTTTCGCGGTTCCGGCTCTCGGCACGCTCGGCAATTTCCGCCGTAACAGTGTCGTCGGTCCCAGTTTGTGGAACTTCGATCTCGCTCTCAGCCGTGAGTTCCGCATCACGGAGCGGCAGCGCATCGAACTCCGCGGCGAAGCGTTCAGCGTCACCAACAGCTACCGTCCGAACGTGAACGCGGGCGGCGCCGGTGGCACGGCGATGAACCTTACGGCGGGCAACGCGCTGTTCGGTCAAATCCGCAACGCGCAGGATCCGCGCATCATCCAGCTTGCTTTGAAGTACCAGTTCTAAGCACGCTGTACAAATCGAAAGCCGCGGCTGGGAAACCAGTCGCGGCTTTCTTGTTTGCTCAATTCCTTGCGTTGGATTGCTCGACCCGACTTGGACCCCGCCCCCCCAAGGGCGGGGATTCACTCGCCGGTTTCTCAATGCCCTAACGCGCTGCCGCCGCCGGATACACCGGCACCGTTACGTGATCGCCGAACGCGGCCTTCAGTCCCTCGATGGCGCACGGTTCATCGTTGCCGCCCGGCATGCCGCCGACGCCAATCGCACCCACCATCTGTCCATCCACCACGATCGGCAACCCGCCCGAATTCGTGAATAGATCAAAGTACGTGGTTTGGCGAGCGATCAGCGAAGGATTGTTCCGCAAGCCCGCGCCAATCGCTGAAGTCGGCTGGCGCATCTTGAGCGCGGTTTGGCCCTTCAGCAGCGCTGTGCGGATGTTGTTGAACACCTGGCCATCCATGCGCTCCATGTGAATGTATTCCCCCGCCGTGTCCAGAATGAAGATCGACGTGGAAAAACCTTTCGCCGCTGCGAAATCGCGACACACCTTGGCAATCTTCTTCGCCGTGGCGAGCGAGAGTTGATTGCCGTCAAACACGCTCGACGCTGCCTTACCGCTGATCGCCCAATCCGGCGTCGAGAGCGTCGACTTTGGCGGATTCGCTACGGCGAAGCGCGGCATCGGAGCATTCGCGGGATTCGGATTCGGCTTGGCCGGCACATCCTTCTCAAGCGGCGGCACGGACGCGCCGATCACTTCGGTCAACGCGCGGTGCGCGCAGATCTCATCGCTCCACACTGGAACGCGCGGAGCCGATCCGCCCACGCCAATCGCGCCAATCATCTGCTTGTTCACGACGATCGGCAAACCGCCCGAGTTCGCAAACTCATTCAATTGGATGTACTGCAGCTCTCGCGTTTGATCTTCAATCACATTGTTCATGAGGATCTTGCTCGGCGAGCGTAGCATCAGCGCCGTGCGCGCCTTCATATCCGCCGTGATGATGTTGAGATAACCTTGGCCGTCCATGCGGTCAAAGTAAACCTGGTTGCCATCGTTATCCAGAACAATGACGCTGATTTGCACGCCTTCCTTTGCCGCGGCTGCTTCGCAAACCTCGGCCAGGCGCTCCGCTGTCGCCATGTTGATCGTCGTGAAGTCCTGAATCTTTTCCGCGTTCTTTCCGCTGACAACGAATTGTTCCGGGGCGGTTTGCGCGAATACTGTGCCGGCAAACATGGCCGCCGCGCACGCCATCCGAGATGCAAATTTTCGATGTAGTTTCATGGGTCCTCTCTGCTGTTCCGCCTGGAGTTCCAGGCTTGGAGTATCCGGCGCGAATATGGCCCCGGGTGGCGACGCAATCTGCTTCGCCATTGCGTCCAGCATATATCAGGTCGCGCGCCCGCGTCAGAGAGTGTGTGGATCAAAGGCCTTGTTCGAAAAGCAGCTTTTGTGGGCGTCTCACATAGCGGAGTCCGAACTTCTCTGTCGCATGCTTTTGGACGAACGCAACCGCCTCGGCCGGTGAGTCTGTCACCAGCAGTTGATTCAGATCCTCAGCATCAATCGCACGATTCCGCAAAAGCGATTCGCGGAGAAAGCCAATCAGCGGCGACCAATACTCGCTGCCGAGGAGAACAATCGGGTACGTCTTGATTTTGCCCGTTTGAATCAGCGTGGCCACTTCAAACAATTCGTCGAGTGTCCCGAATCCGCCCGGCACCGCAATGAAGCCATAGGAATACTTCACCAGCATCATCTTGCGCACAAAGAAGTATTGAAACTCGACGAATTTATCCAGATACGGATTCGGCCTCTGCTCCGTCGGCAGTATGATGTTGCATCCAATCGACCGCCCTCCCGCTTCCTTGGCCCCTCGATTCGCCGCCTCCATCAAGCCTGGACCGCCGCCCGTCATCACGGTGAACCCTGCTTGCGCGATCTTCGCTCCCAGTTCGCGAGTCAATGGATAGTAGGGATGCGCTTCCCGAAATCGCGCCGAACCGAACACGGTGATGCATGGACCGCAAAAGTGCAGCGCGCGGAAGCCGTGAATCAGTTCGCCGAAAATGCCAATGGCGCGCCACAGTTCCGATCCGCGTCCATGCGGCCCTTCCAGAAACAATTCTTCTTCCGGATTGGTGGTGATCTTGCCCCAGCGCGCCGCGCCCTTGGGTATCCCAGTGTCTTCGAGCAGTTCGGACATGGCCGCTCCTTCCAACCGCAGCCCCTTCATGGAGGCTCTCTTACTTCGATCTTGCCACTCTGTGCTGTCGGGGGAAAGAGGAAACGGGGTGTTGAATCTTCAGTGAAGGAATTACAGGAAGGGAAGAATTGCAGTGCTGGGCGAAACCATGTGGCCCGCCCAGCACCATGATTTACAGCAGTCTTACTTCACCGGCAGGAAGCGCTGCACGCGCTCGCCCTGGAACACTTCACCGGTGTAGAGGATGCCCTTCGAATCCACGGCAATCATGTGGAGCCCGAAGAACTGGCCGCCATTCTCACCCATCGTTCCCATCTGGCCGAGCAGCTTGCCATCGGCGCGGTTTAGGAAGTACACGTGATTGTTGGTCAAGTCGGAAATGTACAAAAGCTTTTGTTCCTTATCCGGCGAGAACATCACGCCACCCGTCGATCCGCCCACGTCGGTCTTGGGATTCAGGACGATCTCCTGATTCAAATACGTGCCGTCCTTCTTGAACACGTGGATGCGATTCGCGTTGCGATCAGCCGCATACAGCTTGCCGTCGTTCGAAATGTTCAGCGTCAAATGGCCGCGGAATTCCTTCGGCATCGGCCCGCCGGGCTTGTACTCGCGATCCTTCTGGTCGATGGTGATTTCCGACAGCTTGTGGCCATAGGCGCCCCAGCCGCGCTTGAACTGCAGCGTGTTCAGGTCGAACACCAGGACGCGTCCGCCCAAGTAGTTGTCGGCAACGTACATTTCGTTCGCCGCCTCGTCCAAGCGGATTTCTTCGAGGCCCCCCACAATCATCGGCGTCGTCGGCGGATACTTGCGGCGGAACGCCATCACCTTTTCGTCAATCACCGGAGGAATCTGCTCATTCAGCAGGTCGCTGCCCGGACGGCGCAGGAAACCCGCGATCGGACCGCGGCCGCCGTGGCCCGGAACGTGGTTCTTGGTGAGCAACGCATCGCTGTTGCCATCGCCGCGCTCGCGCTCGGGCGTACGGGCCACTTCGCCCACCAACTTGCCCGTCTTCGTGTCGTATTTGCGGACCGTGTCCTGTCCCAGGTAGGCGAAGCCCTTGCTGTCGATCGCCATCCCGTGGCCCTGCAGCGCGTCGAACGAACCGATCACGTTGCCGGCCTTATCGAAGTGGATCATCGACGGAGGACGCACGCAGCAGTCCGCCAGCGGCGGGTTTAGCTCAGCTTCCAGCTCAATGTCCGTCAAATCGTTCGGACGGTTGTATGCCCAAACCGTATCGTCCGGGGCGACGGCCAACCCGGTGACTCCGCCCAATTTCCATTTATTCGGTAGCGGCTTTGGCCATTCGCCATCATATTTAAACTTCGGCACGGCGGTGTTCTGCGCAGTCAGCGCGCTGCATAGAGCCAGCACTCCGACACCCGCCACGGCCAGCAGCGCCTTCGTGCCCTTATTGTTTCCAAGCTTCATGAAATCTCCCCTCACTGGACGGATGTCCATTACTAGTTCCAAGGGAGTCTATAACGCCCGGCGAGGCGGTGTCAATATAACGCGGTGAGAGTTGCCTTCTTTCGGTCCACGCGCCATTTTTGTTCTGCCGAACGGAATACTTGTTTGTATTCAATAATCTATATGTTTCGTTCCGGCCACCTCCGCTCCCGGTTTTCGGACAAATGGAGCTTGTCAGAACCCATGGTCTTCTATATACTCGCCAGACGGGATTGACGTCGAATCTCAGGGAACTGCCGGCCGCGTAGGCTGGTTTGGAGTGGGAAGGATACATGAAGAATCATTCGGTTTGCTTAGAAGGGTCTCGAATGCACAATGCTTATTTCGTAAAGAACAACGCACGGGCCGCGGCGAGCCGCGTGCTCGGCTTGGCGCTGGCAACGTTTTGCCTGATGCCATGGACCGCGTTCGCACAACAGGAAGCGCAAAAGGCCGTTGTGCCCGGCGTAACGGTGACGGCGAATAGCATCGGTGGCGTTGTCGTGAACGCCAACGGCGCAAAGCCCGAAGCCGGAGTTTGGGTGATCGCCGAAAACAAGTCGCTTTCCGTGCCCTATCGCAAAATCGTCGTTACCGACGATCAAGGCCGCTTCATGGTTCCCGAATTGCCCGCTGGCAATTACGAACTGTGGGTGCGCGGTTATGGCCTGAAGGATTCCGATCGCGTCAAAGCCGCCCTTCGCGGTAGCTTCAAGCTCCAGGTGCAAAATGCGTCGTCGCCACAGGAAGCGGCAAAGATCTATCCCGCCGGTTACTGGACCTCGTTGATCCATCCGCCCGCCAAAGATAAGCTCCCGGCAAAGTTCGTCAGCCAGGAACATTGGCTGGCCGATTTCCGCTCGGGCTGCAACCAGTGCCACCAGACCGGCATGCAGAACATGCGCAACTTCACCGAGGCGAAAACCTGGGAAGCCTTCATCAAGCTGAATCCCGGTATGCAGAGGAACGCCGAAGGCCTCGGCATGCAAGTGCTCACGGAGGCTCTGGCCGATTGGGGCAAGCGCATCAAAGCTGGCGAAGTGCCGGTGGCGCCGTCGCGACCCACCGGTATGGAGCGCAACTACGTTGTCACCGAATGGGATTGGGGCGCCAAGGAATCCTTTATTCATGACGTTGTCTCCACCGACAAACGTAACGCCACGCTGTATGCGAACGGCAAAGTCTATGGTGCGGATCGCACCGGTGGCGGACGTCTCTGGGCGCTCGACCCCGTGAAGAACACCGTCGAAGGCATCCAGGTGGTCCCGCGCGATGCCAAGGGCTTTAGCACGAAGCTCGATTATTATCACGCGCTCGATGCCGCCGAGTTCGGTGGCGACTCCGAGAAGCAATGGATGGCCAGCCCGCACAACCCGATGTTCGATGAAAAGGGCCGCGTGTGGTTGACCGTTCCCGTTCGGCCTCCCGGACCGGAGAACAATCCCAAGTGGACGCCCGAAGCCGTGGCCACGCCCACCAACGATCCGAAGGAATTGGATGAAGCCGCCAAACTCCTGATGTCCCGCAACCATAGCATGCAGCTTGGCTACTACGACACCAAAACCGGCAAGTTCGTCGGCGTCGATACGCCCTACAATACGCACCACCTGCAGCTCGATTGGCAGGGCCGCGTGTGGTCGGACGGGGACGTGCTCGGCATGCTGGACGCCAACAAGATCGATCCGAAGAATCCGCAAGCCACTGAAGGCACCGCCGAAAAAGCCTGGATGCGCTTTGATCCGGCCACCGGCAAGATCATGTCCACGGGCGGCTACACTGTCGCCATCAGCCCCATCACCGGCGATGTCTGGCTGCCCATCTCGCAGTCGAACGGCGTCAACAACCGCGTGTGGAAGCTGGATCCCAAAACGCGTCAGATGACCGATTACCCGCTGCCTCTGCCGGGCCGCTTCTCGCACGGCCTCGACTTCAGCACGGACGGCAACGCCTGGTTCTCCGCCGGCAGCGGCCACCTGGGCAAGATCGACGCCAAGACCGGCAAGTTCACCTACTGGGAACTCCCCGGCGTGAAGTTCCCCGGCACCGGCCCCGAAACCGGCAGCACCGAATATCCGTACCTGCTGTGGGTGGACCAGTTCGATACGCTCGGCCTCGGCAAGGACCTCGTCATCGTCACCGGTACCACGACGGATTCCATGCTGATCTTCGATCCCAAGACCGAAAAATGGCAGGTGCTGCGCATCCCGTACCCCATGCCGTTCTTCACGCGCGGCTTGGACGGCCGTATCGACAACCCCAAAACCGGCTGGAAAGGCCGCGGCCTGTGGACCACGTATGCGTCCTACATGCCCAAGTTCACGGAAACCAAAATCGGCTCCGTAGAACACATCCAGCTCCGCCCGAACCCGCTCGCGAATTAACGTAGAGCGGAAAAGGGAAGTGGTAACAAAAGGCAGGCTCCGTAAGGAGCCTGCCTTTTCTTTGTTCAGGTACCAGTGCGGTGTGGGGCAGGCCCCCGGCCTGCGCGCGCCCCCCCTAGGTCGCGCCGATGGTGGCTGGATCACACAATGCCGGACCCTGGGGTCCGGTGCAGGTCTGGGGAGGCTGCCCCACACCGCTCCCTGCGTCCAATCCCTCGCTATCCTCGTCTCACCCCCGCCCGAAGCGCAGCAGCGAGCATCAACCGGCGAAACTTCTCACACTCCAAGGTGACTTGGGACAGGGCACACCGCGGCGGGGCGCAGACTCGAGGATTGCCGTTCGTGGATCTCTCGATCCATCGCTACACGCGGGCTTCGCGATGCTGTACCATTTATCGTGGACGAATTGCGATGATCGCTAGCCTTGCCCCGCGCGGGAGGAACTTCATCATGAGCAGAATCGCTATTGCTGTCTTCCTGCTGCTGCCTCTGCAGATCCACGCCCAATGGCTCAATCTGCCCACGCCCGGAATTCCTCGCACTGCGGATGGCCAGCCGAATCTCAAGGCACCCGCGCCGCGGACGGCCGATGGTAAGCCCGATCTCTCCGGCATGTGGCGCCCCGCCACCAACGCGTACCGCTTCGATGTGATTCAGGATCTGAAAGACGAAGCCATTTTCAAACCTGCGGCCGAGGCCCTTTTCCTCAAGCGCGTCCAGGATTTCCGCCGCGACGATCCGGTGACGAACTGCCTGCCCGGCGGACCTTCGGAGATGCTCAACACGATGTATCGCGTCATCTCATCGCCAAACGTGATCGGGGTTCTTTACGAAGGCGGTATGGGCCGTTACCGCCAGATCTATACCGATGGCCGCAAGCTTCCCGTCGATCCGAATCCCACGTGGTACGGTTATTCGGTGGGCCATTGGGAGGGCGACACGCTCGTGGTGGAATCCGCGGGTTTCAATGATAGAACGTGGCTTGATCGCGCCGGCCATTCGCACTCGGAAAGCCTTCGCGTGACCGAGAAATTCCACCGCACTGATTTCGGCCACATGCAATTTGAAATCACCTACACCGATCCCGAAACGCTGACCAAACCTCTGCACTTCGCCTTTGAAGTGAACTACGCCGCCGATACCGATATGCTCGAAACCGTCTGCAACGAGTCTGACCGCAACCGCGTTCACATGATCTCCACCGCGAACCAAGGCATCCAACTCGACGCGGCAACTCTTGCCAAGTACGCGGGCCGCTACGAATTTAAACAAGGATCGAGGACCGTGGCCGGCTTCATGGGCATGAAGCAGAACGTCAGTCTGCAAAATGGCCTGCTCTACCTAAACGCCCTGCCGATGATTCCGCAGACGGAGACCAAGTTTGAATCCACAGGAGCCTACGCCGAGTTTCTCCTCGATGCGGGCGGCAGAGTAATGCGTTTGGTTCTAGGTCAGACCGAGGGCGACGCCTTCTACGACCGCGTGCCTGATAAATAGGCATTTCGCCCGCACAATTCCATGAAAGAAGATTAGAAGCACCAACCAAAATTCATGCGGTGCGAATGCAGCGACGGAGATCATCCATCACCGTAAGGTTCCCGGCGGTGTTTCCGCGATGAGTCCTTGTTTCTTTTCACCCAAATTAGGAACGGGTAGAGGCGAAAGCACACTCGCCGTAGTTCGGATTTTTGATGGGAGCCCGTGAACTGTGCTTTGGGCTCTGAAAAGAGCGTCTTCCTTGATGCGCCGTAACATCCCGGTGAACATGACTACGTGGACGGGCCACAGCATATACCAGTACAAGCGGCCTAAGGGACCCACCGGCGCAAAATGCGCCGTCTGCTGCAGCTCTGTACCGCCCTCCGTCGGACTTGCGACGAACTCAAGCCACGCGTGTCCCGGAACCTTCATCTCCGCCCGCAGAAGTAGCCGATGACCCGGTTCGTATGCCTCGACGCGCCAGAAGTCGAGGGTGCCTCCCACCAGAGGTGTTTCAGGATTGGGACGCCCCCGGCGCATTCCCACTCCGCCCATGAGCATGTCAATGAGACCGCGAATTCGCCATAGAGAATTGCTAAAATACCATCCCTGCGTACCACCAATCCTTTGAATAGGCACGAAAGCGAGCTCCGGTGGCAGCGGTATCTGGATTGTTCGTTTGTCGCGAAGGGTGTTAGTCAAACTTTCCACAGCGACACCGCTATGGCCGCCCGAGGCGTCAGACCAGCGGCTATCCGGCAATTCGGTGTCTTCATTCCGGAGGGCCCGTGAAATCGCTTCCTGCACTCCCATAGGACGTACGGTGAACACGGCTGGCGTAGGACGTACGACGATGCTCGGGTGGCGGACGCTTTCGATTAAGTGTTTTCCAATTTGCTTGTGCAACGGTGTCACAAGGGTCAGCCAACGGCTGGATAGGGAGAGTGACAAAAACGGGACTTGGATGAACTTTCTTCGTAATCCGCGCTGCCTGGCGAATTCCTGCATGATGCCGAGATACGAAGTGACATCCCGTCCGCCAATTTCAACGATCATACTGCCGGAGAGTGGCACTTCGCGGGCCTGTAAGAGATATTCCGTTACGTCTTCGATTGCAATCGGCTGAGCCTCCGCACGCACCCATCGCGGAGTGATCATCACGGGCAGTTTCTCTACCAAGGATCTGATCATCTCGAAGGACGCGCTTCCCGACCCGATAACCACCGAAGCGCGAATTTCAATCACCGGTATGCCGCTCGCTTTCAATACCTCGCCTACCTCGATTCGGCTCTTCATATGGGGAGACAAGTGGTCTCCCTGAGCCAAACCGCCCAGGTAGATGATCCGGCGGACGCCGGAATTGCGGGCAGCCTCTGCGAAGTGGAGCGCGCATTTCCGCTCAAGCTGCTCAAACTCCGGGCCATCATTCATCGAATGGACCAAGTAGTAAGCCGTCTCTATGTCAGCAAACGCAGCCGCCAGGCCTTCGGATTTGAGAAGATCCGCCTGAAAAACTTCACTGATGAAGCCCCGCGAACGAAGGCTTCGTGGATCTCGAGCAAGGCACCGGACGGGAACCCCGAGATGTTCCAGCCGCCGGAGTAAGCGGCTTCCTATATAACCCGAAGCTCCCGCTAGAAGAATCATGGCAAACCTACTGGGGCATGATCACCGTGTCGATGACGTGGATCACACCATTGCTCGCCTCAACATCGGCCTTTACTATGTTCGCGTTATTGATCATGACAGCGCCATTCATCGACGTAATGGCAATAGTATGGCCTTCGACGCTCTTCGCTGTTGAGAGCTTGGTGACATCGCTCGCCATGACCCGGCCCGCTACAACGTGATATGTGAGTATCTGCTGCAGTTTGGATTTGTTCTCGGGCTTCAGGAGCGATTCCAACGTGCCCGCCGGTAGTTTGGCGAACGCCTCATCCGTCGGCGCGAACACTGTAAACGGCCCCGGACCTTTCAGTGTTTCCACCAGTCCTGCCGCCTTGACGGCCGCTACTAACGTGTTGAATTTGGCTGCAACAGCCGTGTCCACAATGTCAGCGGCCTTTGCTTTCATTGACATTCCGAGAGCAATGGTGGCCATCATCAAAATCATGCGTCGTTTCATTCTCTTATTCAGTCCTTTCAGGTTTCTTTGGTCGTCCAGTGCAAGACACTCGCGTGTGAACTCGCTTCCTGGCTTCCAAACATCGGATGCGCTTTGGCCGTTTAGCGAGGTATTTTTATTTAGCGTACCCCCGGAAGGGCGCAAATCGCCGCACGGCGGATTTTGCAGTGGACCGTGGCTCCCGTCGCCCCCCGGCCACGAGGAAAGGGTACAATCGTGACGCGTACTAGCGTCCCTTGAACGCCGCAGTCGACTCTGTTATGCTCACCTTCCAGTGCCCCCGACACGGGGGAGGGGTGCAGTCGGGTCGAAAACGCTGCAGGAACAATGGCTTCCTCAATTCAGCAAACGGGTCGTCTTGCAGATAGCGGGAACGGCGGAACGGCGGAACGGCTTATCCCGCGTGAAGCCGTCGAAGCCGAGCTTTCCAGGGTTCTTTCCAGCCAAACATTTCAGTCTGCGGAAGGCCAGCGCCGCTTTTTACGCTTCGTGGTCGAACAAACGGTTGCCGGGCTGGGGAACGAGATCAAGGAGTACTCCATTGGCGTCGAGGCCTTTGATCGCGGCCAATCCTTTGATCCCCGGCTGGATAACATCGTTCGAGCCGAAGCGCGCAAGCTTCGCGTCCGGCTCCCCAAATACTACGCAACCGAAGGAGCCGCGAATCCGTTGCGGATCGAGTTCCCGAGCCGCGGCTATGTTCCCTTGTTTCAATACGCGGATAGCCCATCCGTGGGCCATCCGGAGGACGCTACCGAAGCACCCTTGGAGTTGACCTCGGATACCCCGGCGACTCTCCTCACGCCGGATTCGGCCGCTGCCGATGGGGCGAATACGCTTCCGGATACTTCCTCCGTTGCTACGGGCACTCGCCGGGCGGTGGAGCTTCTGGACCGGAAGTGGATGATCGCCGCCGTTGCGGTGCTACTTGTGATTGCTGCCGCAGCCGTGTATTCGGTCCGGAATTCGCAATCTTCCTGGGGCGCCCACGGAAGGAACGGCCCATCGATCGCTGTCTTGCCTTTTAAGAATTTCGGCGATAACTCGGACGTGTCCTTTAGTGACGGACTTGCCGAGGAACTGATTGACGCCTTGGGCCGGGTTCGAGGCTTGCAAGTGGTTGCCAGCACTTCGGCGTTTCAATTCCGGGATCACCGCGGAGACATTCGTGAAATCGGCAAGAAGTTGAATGTCGATACCATCCTGGAGGGCAGCGTTCGCGCCTACGGGGACCGTTTGCGGATTACGGTAGAGTTGGCGGATACAAGTACCGGTTTTCGTCTGTGGTCCAATTCTTACGATCGCGAATTCAAAGACGCGCTGTTTATTCAGCGCGATATCGCCCAGTCAACGGTTGCCGCGCTTAGTTCCGGTTTTACACAAAGTGGAACCGGCCAGAAGCTTGAGTTTCAGCCATCCAAAGCGGCCCCGGTGAATGCGAAGGCTTACCAGAATTACCTGCGCGGATTGTATTTCTGGAACAAGCAGACGGCAGAATCGGTGAAAACGGCGGCCGCGTATTTTGAGCAGGCCATCAGCGAAGACCCCAGCTATGCGCTCTCTTACGCGGGTCTGGCCCGTTGTTACGTGAACATGCCCGGACTTGCCGGCACGTCGACGCTTTCCGTGGTGCCAAAGATCCAGCAACTTGCGACGAAAGTTCTCGAGTTAGACAGCTCTCTGGCGGATGCCCACATGGAATTGGCCTATGCGGCGTACCTCAGCTATTCGTGGGAGAGTGCTGCCGAGGAATTCAAGCGTGGACTGGAGCTGGGCCCCGGTGACTCGGTCGCCCACCGTTGGTACGGCGTTTTCTTGAGCGAGGTTGGTCCCATCGAAAGCGCGCTGGCGGAAAACCAATTGGCTCTTCAACTGGATCCCGTTTCCCCTTACATGCTGGACGGGGTTGGCCGGTCGAACTATTTGTTGGGCCGGTATGAGGAAGCCTTCGATGCCTACAAAAAGGCGGTGGCCTTGGACAACCAGTACGGCTATGGCCATCTGGGGCTCGGCATCACCCAAACCCAAAGGCGCAAGTACCCTGAGGCGATTGCCGAGTTAAAACTCGCCCGTGATCTGATGGGACCCACCAGCCCAGCGGCCGGGGAGCTTGGTTACGCCTACGGGGTTTCCGGCGATGTGCAACATGCCCGCGAGATCTTGAATTTTCTCCTCGAACAATCCAATCGGAAGTTGCAGGTGTCGTCAAAGACAGTCGCCCAGGTCTATGCTGGCCTGGGAGACGACGCGAATGCCTTGAAGTGGCTGGAAAAGGCAGTTCAGGAAAAAGAGGGATATCTCTACCTCCGGTACAATCCCACTTTTCATAAACTACGGTCCAATCCTGAATTCCAGCGTCTTATGCAGCTTGCAGGTCTCACAAAATAAAAGACTTGACCATCGCTGTACACGTAAACGTTCACCTTAACTAACCCGCTAATCACTTGTTCCAATTCTGTTACTAGCCTAGGATCAAAACTCAGCTTCGGACGGCGTTGGTCCGCGCATGGTCTTGTTGCCGTTTCGGCGGATGCTCGTTCGGCCCGAAGCTCCATCTCACGCTGCATGGGCTGGCCGTGAGGAACTGTCGTGAGGATTTGGCCGTGAGGATTTGGTCGTGATCGGAAGCGAACACCAGTTCGCGGGGCAGGGGGCTAAATGAGGAAGCGATGGATAGCGATGGCTGCGGGATTAGGGACCGCAATCGTTCTCCTGGGTAGCGTAGGAGCCCGGATGCAGGCTCAGGCGCGCCCGGAGATATCGGCAGCCGAGTTCGAGAAGATCTTCAACCAGTACAAGAACTGGGGGCGCTGGGGTAAAGACGACCAGTTGGGCACCATTAACCTGATCACGGAGGCCAAGCGGAAGCAGGCCGCCGCCCTGGTCAAAAACGGCATCTCGGTATCCGTGGCCCACGACCTGGCCATCGAGGAGACTCCGGACAATCCCGCCGGCCGGTTCAAACGCGAGGTGGCGCCAAACTTCCGCACCGATACCTTGTTCTTCCAGTTCCACGGCACGTTCGTGACTCACCAGGACGCGCTGTGCCACTACACGTTCAACGACAGGATTTACAACGACCGTCCGCTGAACACGAAAGACTGCTTGCCCAGCATCATGAACCTGAAGAACGGGGTTGTGACGCGAGGGATTCTGATTGACATCCCGCGACTTAAAGGCGTTCCGTACCTGGAGCCGGCTACTCGCATTTATCCCAAGGACATTGAGGCTTGGGAAAAGATGGCAGGCGTAAAGATTGGCCCGGGCGATGCGATCATTTTGCGCACCGGCCGCTGGGCTCGCCGCGCGAAGTTGGGGCCGGAAAAGGTCCTGGGCAATTCGGCCGGATTCGACCTTTCCGTAGCTCCGTGGCTGCGGGCTCGCGACGTGGCCTTGGCCGGCGGAGATGTTTCCGTGGAAGCGCAGATCACGCCGGTGTTCGTGGAAGGCCAGACCACGCCGTTGCACACCTTTTGCATCGTCGGGCTGGGCATGCCGATCATCGACGATTTTGATCCCGAGGAATTGGCGGAGACCGCCGCCAGGCTGCATCGTTGGGAATTCATGCTGGTGGTCGCGCCCCTACGGGTTCCAAACGGTACGGGTAGTCCGGTGAATCCCATTGCGATGTTTTAGGCCTACTTTGACGAGACGAGAAATCAGAATGCGAAGTAAATCCAAGTGGAGTCCCTTATCCCTCCGATACGTAGCTTCGGGATTCCTTGTACTGGGGTGCGCGTTCATCGGCGTGCGCGTGGAAGGGCAGCAGCCTGCCACGCCCATCGCGATTGATGTTGTGCCGGTGAAGCCGAACTTCTACATGATCGCGGGCGCGGGCGGCAACATTGCGGTTCAGATCGGGCCGATGGGCGCGATTCTGGTGGATGCCGGTTCGGCGGCAGCGGCGGACAAAGTTCTGGATGCCGTGAACCGTATATCGCCGAAACCCATCCGCTACATCATCAACACCAGCGCCGATGCAGACCATACGGGCGGCAACCAACGACTGGGGAAGGCCGGCCTCACGGTGCTCTCCGGGGCCGTTGGCCAACGCGGTATCGACGAAGATGTGCTGACCAACGGCGGCACGGCCAGCGTGCTTGCTCACGAAAACGTTTTGCAGAGAATGAGCCGGTCCAATGGCGCGCCGGAAGTTCTGTGGCCCACCAAGCCCTACTCAGGGCGCGGCTACTCGATGTACCTGAACGATGCCGGTATTCAGATTTGGCATCTGCCGGCCGCGCACTCCGACGGCGACAGTGCTGTCTTCTTCCGCCAGCACGATGTGATTGTGACCGGCGATGTGATCGACGCGGACCATTTCCCCACGATCAACACCGCGATCGGCGGCGGCATTCAGGGCGAGATTGACGCTTTGAATCGCCTGATCGACATGGTGATCCCTCCCTTCCCGCTGGTGTGGCAGGAAGCGCGCACGTTTATCGTGCCCGGCCATGGGCGCGTGATCGATCAACATGACATCGTTGAATACCGGGACATGGTTGTCATTTCCCGCGACCTGATCCAGGACCTCGCGAAACAAGGCAAGACTCTTGAACAAGTGAAAGCCGCGAATCCGACAAAGGCTTACCGCACGCGTTACGGAGCGGATTCCGGTACGTGGACGACGGACATGTTTGTCGAGGCCGTTTACAAAGGGGTCACCGCAGGGAAATGATGCCGCTGAACAAAAAAATATTCGGTTTTGTCCGCGGGGCCATCGCCGTGTTATTGCTGCTGCTGCCGACGGCTTTGTGCGCACAAGCGCCCAAGGCTCCCCAGACGGGAAAGCCGGGAGCTTTGATCGACCTCACGGGCTACTGGGTGGCGGTGGTCACGCAGGATTGGAAGCAGCGCATGGTAACTCCAGCGAAGGGCGATTTCGCTTCGGTTCCTTTAAACATGGCGTCGAAGAAAATTGCGGATGCCTGGGACCCGGCGAAAGATGAAGCGAGCGGCGAGCAGTGCCGTTCCTACGGTGCTCCGGCGATCATGCGAGTTCCGGCCCGGCTGCATATCACGTGGCGTGACGAAAACACGCTGCAGGTGGAGATCGACGCGGGTACGCAGACTCGTCTCTTCCACTTCGGCGAATGGAAGCCCACAGGAGGCCCGGCGACCTGGCAGGGCGAATCCGTCGCGCACTGGGAAGCCCCCAACGGCACGCGACCGGAGGAGAAGCCCGCGACCGGATCGCTCAAGGTGGTGACGACGCATGCCCGGGCCGGATATCTGCGTAAGAACGGAATTCCGTACAGCGCGAACGCAGCGATGACGGAGTTTTGGGATCTTGCAAAGGAAGCGAATGGCGAGCAGTGGCTCGAAATTACGGCAATGGTAGAGGATTCGCAGTTTCTCTCCGAACCTTGGCTGAGCGCGCTGCATTTCAAGAAGGAAGCGAACGGTTCGAAGTGGGACCCGACGCCCTGTTCGGCTATATGGTGACGACCTCGGTAAGGACATGGCAACGACGTGTTAACGACGGGAGCAAGCGCAACACGCTTATGAGACAACCAATCGCCGCATTGTTTCTCGCGCTATTCGCGAGCACTTCTGTTTTTGCGCAAGTGGATCTCGCCGGCATGTGGGCCGCGAGAGAACATCAGGATTGGATGGAGCGCCTGCCTGGTCCTGACCCGGTGGATTACGTGGGGCTGCCCATCAACGATGCCGCGCGTGAAAAAGCGTTGTTGTTTGACTACTCCATCATGTCGCAGCAGGAGCATCAGTGCGGATACTACACGCCGTTCTATAACGCGATCGGTCCGCAGGGCTTGAAGATTTGGTCAGAGAACGATCCGGTGCGCGGCAATCGCGTGGTGGCTTGGCGGATGAGCGGTTTCATCGATATTGACGTCACCACCATTTGGATGGATGGAAGGCCGCATCCTTCGCCCAATACGTACTATCCATACGGTGGCTTCACAACGGGCAAGTGGGAAGGAGACGTTCTCACGACGTACACAACACACATCAAGTCCGGCTACATCCGCCGCAACGGCGCGCCGAGCAGTGACAAAGCCACCATGGTGCAGCACATCTACCGCCACGGCGATCTGCTAACGATCATGAGCCGCCTGGAAGATCCGGTGTATCTGACCGAGCCTTACGTGGTCAGCCGCACCTGGAAACTGGATCACCGAGCGAATATCGCGGCGACGTCGTCCGCATGTGAGCCAATTTTGGAATCCTCCCGGTTCGACACGCCGGGCCTGGTGCCGCATCATATGCCGGGAAAGAATCCATTTGTGGACGAGGTTTCGAAGATGTACAACCTGCCGGTGGAAGCAGTTCTGGGAGGGGCGGAAACGATGTATCCCGAATACCGGAAGAAGCTGAAGGACAAAGTGAAGCGCCCGGACAAATGTACGCGCTACTGTGGCCAGGACGTAAGCCTGGGCTTGATTACCGATGGCAGTGGAAAGCCGACAATCTCACAATGAAGATGCGCAAATACTCGAAGACCCTCGGCGCAGTTGGCGTGATCGCTGCTGCGCTTTCTCTGACCGCCTCGATTGGCTCCGCGCAGAACAAGGGTGGAAACAACGTGGTCCGCGTGGACCCGGGCCTCGATGACGTTCTGGATAAGAACGTGCGCTACGAAGAATTGAAGTCGGATTACTTCGGCATCTCGGAAGGCCCTGTGTGGATTTCCGAAAAGCCGAAAGGATATTTGCTGTTCGCCGATATTGGCGCGAACGTCATCTACAAGTGGACGCAGGAGAATGTGATGTCCGTTTATGCCGACAAGACCGGCTACACGGGCGATTACAACGAAGCCGGTTTCATTGGTTTTGCGAACAACAACGGCCGCATGAATATTTTGAACTTCGGATCGAACGGCACGGTTGTCGATCCGCAGGGCCGTTTGATTGTGTGCGCGCAGGGTGACCGCTCCATCGTCCGTATTGAAAAGGACGGAAAGCACACGGTGTTGGCGGATCGCTACCAGGGGAAACGGCTCAATCGCCCGAACGATCTGGTGCTGAAGTCCGATGGCGCCATTTACTTTACGGACCCGCTGCAGGCCGGCAACCGCACGATGGAACAGGATCGGGGCGGTGTGTATCTGCTCAAGAACGGCGTGGTCACGCTCTTGAACACCGATGTCCAGCCGAACGGGTTGACATTTTCTCCGGATGAAAAGATCCTCTACCTGACCGACAGCCGCCGCAAAGCGGTGATGCGGTACGACGTGCAGGCCGATGACACCATCGCCAATGGGCGCGTGTTCATCGACGTCAGCGCGGATAAAGCCGCCGGCAATCTCGACGGGATGAAGGTGGATGTGCGCGGTAATCTCTACACGACCGGTCCGGGTGGCGTGTGGATCATTTCGCCTGCGGGAAAGCATCTTGGCACCATTCTTCTTCCGGAAACCGGCACGAACATGGCGTTTGGCGGCGATGACGGGAAAACGATGTATATCATGGACCGAAAAAGCATCGGCAAAATTCGGGTGAAAATTCCCGGGGCGTTGTGGAAGCCCGCGCCGTAGCCGGGGCTGGAACGAGGCGATACGAGATGACCTGCCGAACACAAATGCTCAAACCATCGCGGTGGACCGTTCTGGCCGCCGGAGCCGCGCTTTTTATTGGCGTGCCCCACGGCCGCCTTTTCGCACAGCGGCCGGAATTGCCCAGCGGCGAAGTGGAAGTTTTGCAGATCCATCCGAACTTCTACCTGATCGCGGGCGCCGGCGGGAACATCGGAATGCAGATCGGCGACAACGGCGTAGTGCTGGTGGATAGCGGCGCCGCGCCATATACGGACCAAGTTCTCTCCGCCATCAAAAAGGTGACCGACAAGCCGATCCGCTACATCATCAACACCAGCGCCGATGCGGATCACGTGGGTGGAAACGAAAAGCTTTCAAGGGCTGGGAAGTCACTGCTGCCCATGCAGACGTTCGTGAACACGAACAATGAGGGCGCCGCTTCCATCCTTGCGCAAGATCACGTGCTTTACCGGATGAGCGCTCCCACGGGGCAGAAGTCGCCGTACCCAACGGCGGCCCAGCCGTCGGAAACATTCACCGAAGACCGGCACAATCTTTTTCTCAATGGAGAGGCCGTTCAGACCATCCATCAGCCCTCGGCTCATACCGATGGCGACAGTATGGTCTTCTTCCGCCGTTCCGACGTTGTTGTGGCGGGCGATGTTTTTGACGTCACCCGGTTCCCCGTCATCGACATCGACAAGGGCGGCAGCATTCAGGGTGAGATCGATGCCTTGAACAATTTGCTCGACTTGGCAGTCACCGAAATTCCACTTGTATGGCAGCAAGGCGGCACGGTGGTGATTCCGGGGCATGGCTGGCTTTGCGGTCAGGCTGACGTTCTTGAATATCGCGACATGATTACGATCATCCGCGATGTGATCCAGGACCAGATCAAAAAAGGCATGACGCTTGCGCAGGTCAAGGCAGCGGACCCCACGAAGGATTATCGTCCACGCTTCGGAAGAGAAACGGGTCCGTGGACGACGGATATGTTCGTCGAGGCGATTTACAAGAGCCTGACGCAGAAGAAGTAATTGCATGGAACCAAGGAAGACACTCCCGATGAACATGAACGCGTTTCCATCCAAGTCACTTCGCTGTTCGATCGCGTTTGCCGCTCTGGCGCTGGCGATTTCGAGCACCGGTCTTCATGCCCAGGAAATCGGAAGAATCCAGGCGGTGGAGGCGCTTCCGGATGGAAAACGTTCGGCCCCAACGGACGTCGATTTGACTGGCTACTGGGTCTCGATTGTCACCGAAGATTGGCGCTGGCGAATGCTCACACCCGCGAAGGGCGATTACCAAAGCGTTCCCGTGAATGAAACGGGGCGCAAGGCGGGGGACTTGTGGGATCCGGCAAAGGATGAAGCCGCGGGAGAGCAGTGCAAGTCGTATGCGGCTCCGGCGATCATGCGCGTGCCGGGGCGTTTCCACATCACCTGGCAGGATGACCGGACGCTCAAAGTAGAGAGCGACGCCGGGCAGCAGACGCGTTTGTTCCACTTCGGAGATTGGAAAGCGCCGGCGGGTCCACCGGAATGGCAAGGGGAATCGCGAGCGGCATGGCAAACGCCGCGCCGTCCCCCAGCGGTGAATGGCGTGGTGGAAACAGGACCCAGCAAGTACGGAACGCTGAGGGTGGCCACGACGCGCATTCGTCCCGGATATTTGCGTAAGAACGGGATTCCGTTCAGCCCGGACGCCGTGCTCACCGAATATTGGGACATCAACAGGGAGCCGAACGGGGACCAGTGGCTGGTGGTCACAACCATCGTCCATGACCCCAAATATCTCTATCAGGACTGGTACACGAGTCTCCATTTTCGAAGAGAAGCGAATGGGGCGAAGTGGGATCCGCAGCCGTGCACGGCGCGGTGGTAGCTGCGGCGGTTGGTAGTTGATGCGGTTGGTAGTTGATGCAAAAGACGGAAGGCAGAGAAACGAGAAGCAACATATGATTCGAAATCATCAAAACAAAATCGCCGTTGCGATGGCCACTGCGCTGATGTTGTCGCTGACTTGTACTCCCGCGCTTGCTGACGTGGATCTGGCCGGGCAATGGGGTCCGCGTTACCAGGAGGACTGGCAGGACCGGCTGCCGGGGCCGGATCTTGGCGACTATACGAGTCTGCCGATCAACGATGCGGCGCGTGCGCGTGCGGACTCCTGGGAGGAGTCGCTAGTCACCGAACCGCAGCGGCAGTGCATTCCGCATCCGCATCCGTACAACCTCCACGGCCCGGCGAATCTGCGGATCTGGCTAGAGACGGATTCCAACTCGGGACTGCCAGCGGCGTGGAAAATTTACGGCACTTTTGGCCGAGCCACGCACACAATTTGGATGGATGGCCGTCCGCATCCATCGAAGTATGCGGAGAAAACGTGGGAAGGGTTCACGACGGGCCACTGGGAGGGAGACACTCTGGTCACTTTTACGGACCACATCAAGGCTGGATATTTGCGCCGCAATGGTATCCCCACCAGCGACCAGACCACGGTGACCGAGCACTGGATGCGCCGCGGCGATGCGTTGACAGTCACGGTGATTGTGTACGATCCCGTCTATTTGACTGAGCCTTTCATCCGGACAACGACGTTTCAGTCCGACCCATCGCAGACCAATGCGTTGCCGACGCCCTGTTCGCCTGTCGTGGAGATTCCACGTCCGCGTGGCGCCGTGCCGCACTACCTGCCGGGAACGAATCCGGACTTGAACGAACTGAACAAAACCAAGAGCGTTCCCACATTCGCGTTGCGCGGCGGTGCGGAGACGATGTATCCGGAATATCGCAAGCGCTTGAAGGAAGCGTATAAAGCGCCGGCGAAATGCGAAACGTATTGCTGCGGCTGGGTGGCGCCGCTACCCAACGGCATTCCTCCGGGACTCGATTGCAATCAATTTGGCTTCAAGCCTTCGGCGACGGTGCAGTAAAAAAATGAACTTCCCACACAAATCGGGCGGGGACGAGTTCGTGGTGGCATCGAGCCTCGCGGACCGGGCCTATGAGGTCATCCGGGCCCGCATCCTACGTGGCGATTTTGGGGAGGGCGAGCGCGTCTCCCGGCGCCAACTGGCTGTCGAACTGGGCATGAGCTTTCTCCCGGTGACGGCTGCGTTTCAGGTTTTGGAGATGGAAGGACTGGTGGAGATCCGGCCACGAATTGGAACACGCGTGCGCGTTCCCGGCGTAGAGGAAATCAACGGCCACTATCTGGTGAGAGAAGGACTCGAAGTACAGGCGGCAAAGTGGTTCAACCAAAATGCCTCGCCCGTGGAGCGTGAGGAAGTGACGGAAATTGCCGCCGCGCTGGACGCTCTTGCGGCCGAGCCGCATGATCGCGGCGCCTTTCACGATCTTCACACCCGTCTGCACGGCAAGATCGCCCAGTATGCCCACTGCGCGGAATTGGCGAAGGCAATCCGGAAAGTATGCGCGGTTCCAAGAGTTTGGCCAGGCTCGAAGCCGGAACATGATTCCGTGCCCCTGGGTGGACATTTGAATCTTGTCGCTATGCTGACTCGCGGCACGGAGCAGCAAACCATGAGTGCGATGCGCGCGCACCTTGTAGCCGGCTGGCGATACGCGCTTGCGTCGCTAGGTAATGCGCCACCGGCAGCGTGGGCGATGGGCAGCCGGCAGAAAAATCGCCTTCGCCCGGAGCTGCACCACGAATTTGTGAATGCGCGCGAGAGGTGCGGAGAACGAATCCTATGACTTTGATTTCCAAATGGAGGCGGACTTCGCTGGCCGCGCTCTGTTTCGCGCTTCCGGTGCTGGGAGCGAATGCCGTCGTCAAGCTTGACCCTTCGCTGGACCAAGTGGTTGCAACGAACGCAAAGCTCGATGTCCTCAAAAGTGATTACTTCGGTTTGTCGGAAGGTCCCGTGTGGGTGAAGGATGGAAAAGGCTATCTCCTGTTTAGCGATATTGGGGCCAACGCGATTTACAAGTGGACTCCTGAAAATACGCTGTCGGTGTATATGGAAAAGAGTGGCTACACAGGAGATGTGAGCGCGATTAGTTTGCAAGGATATGTCGCGAGCAATGGCCGCCTCAACATCAGCAACTTCGGTTCGAACGGAATCGTACTCGATCCGCAAGGCCGCCTCATTCTCTGCGCCCAGGGCGATCGCGCGATTGTCCGCATTGAGAAAGACGGGAAGCGAACCGTGCTCGCCGACCGCTTCGAAGGGAAGCGATTCAACCGTCCCAATGACCTTGTTTTGAAATCAAACGGCTCCATTTATTTCACCGATCCATGGGCAGCGAACAACCCCAACATGGATTTGCCCGGTCCGAGAGTATTTTTGCTGAAGGACGGGGTGGTGAAACTGCTGCTCAGCGATTTCCGGCTGCCCAATGGTGTCGCACTTTCTCCGGATGAAAAAGTGCTTTATGTGAATGACACGCTGCGCAAAGTGATTATGCGCTACGACGTGCAGCCCGACGACACCATCAGCAACGGACAGGTTTTCATCGACATGTCCACCGATAAAACGCCGGGGAATCCGGACGGAATGAAGGTGGACCAACTCGGGAACGTGTATTCCACCGGACCGGGAGGGATTTGGATTATGAATTCCTCCGGTAAACACATCGGGACCATCCTGCTTCCGGAAACCGCCACCAATCTGAATTTCGGCGATGCCGACGGCAAAACGTTGTACATTACAGATCGGAAGAGTTTCGCGAAAATCAGATTGAAGATAACGGGGGCGCTTTGGAAATGAACTGAGTGCGATAACTTTTTGCTGGATGGATCACTTCGCTTCAAGGGGTCTCTGTCCGGTCCTATTCCAGTCCATTCGGTCTCGTTTTTGACGGGCCGGAAAAGACGCAAAGTAACAGGGGAAAAATTTAGGGAGATGATGATATGAAGACGTTTGACCGACGCCGAGGGTGGCAAGCAGGAATACCCTTGGTCCTCTTAGTGATCCTTTGTCTAACAGGAATCAACCTTTTCGCGCAGGGCACCGCTTCGATCTCTGGTACGGTCAGTGATCCATCGGGCGCGGCGATTCCGACGGCGAGTATTCAAGTGAAGAACACGGGAACCGGTGTCACGGTGAATGCCGAATCCGATTCGCAGGGCCGCTACTCGGTGCCGCAGCTTGCCGTGGGCAGCTACGAAATTCAAACAAAAAAAGAAGGCTTTCAGACTACGGTCCGCAAGGGTATCACTCTGACGGTGGGCGCGCAGCCGGTTGTTGACTTTGCGATGCAAGTTGGCCAGGCGCAGCAGACCGTTACGGTGGAAGGCCAAGTGACGCAGGTGGAAACGACGAACTCAACGGTTTCCGCTTTGGTGGACCAGAAGCAGATGGCCGAGCTGCCATTGAACGGCCGCAACTTTGAGCAGTTAATCCTGCTGGCCCCTGGCGCGGTATCCTTCACCGCTGTGACGAGCTCTGGCGCACAGGGCCGTTCCAGCTCGTACTCGGTTTCGGGCGCCCGTCCTTCCGGTCAGGCGCTTCTCCTCGACGGCGAAAACATGCAGACGTTCTGGAATCGAGGATTGGCCTCGATTACCGGATCGTCGCTTGGCGTGGAAGCGATCGGCGAATTCCAGACACTGACCAATACTTATGGCGCTCAATACGGCGGCAACGGCGTGGTGGTGAACTCGGTCAGTAAGTCCGGTACGAACAATTTCCACGGCAGCCTGTATGAGTTCCTTCGCAACAGCTACACCGACGCGCGCAACGGTCTGACCGATCCGGGCACGAGCCCTCCTCCGTTCCGGCGCAATCAGTTTGGCGGCAGCATTGGCGGACCCATCAAGCAGAACAAGCTGTTCTTCTTTGCGAACTACGAAGGCATTCAGCAGTCGCTCACACAGGCCAAAACCGCGCTGGTTCCCGCTTGCAATCCGAATTGCGCGATCACAGCGACCGACCCTGCAGTCGCGAAGGCGATCGCCGGCGCACTGTCTCTGTATCCCGTCGCGCCCAGCGGAATTGCGACCGTTCTGGCTGCGCAGAAGGCCCATGAGAACTATATCCTGGGCCGCGTCGACTACAACGTGAACGATAAAGATTCGGTGTACGTGCGCTATCTGTCCGACAAAGCCTATATGCTGGAGCCCTTCGGTGGAACCAGCGCAAACATGGCGTTATGGCCCGGCGACGATACATCGCACAACCAATTCACCACCGTGGAATGGCGCCGCATCGTTTCTCCGACGTTGGTCAATATTGCGCGTGCCAGCTTCTCCCGTACCGCTGCCAATGAACTTCCTGCAACCGCCCATCCCGAGTTGCAGTTCTTCCCTGGATCGGGACGCGTGGACGCCATCGTGAACGTCACGGGCGTTGAATCCCTGGGACCAAGACTGTTCAATCCCTTCGTTTTGAACCAGAACAAATACACGGAGGGCGACGATCTCATCTGGACTAAGGGCGCGCATACTCTGCGCATGGGCTTCTCCGTGGTGCGCTTCCAAACCAACTCGTTCCTGCAGCAATACGGTGGAACCCAGTGGACCTTCCAGAGCTTGAATAACTTCCTGGCTGGTAACGCACTGCGCGTTGTGTTGACGCCGCTTGGCAATCAGTTTTATTCACGATTCGACTTGCGTGAAATCGACTTCTTCCCCTACATCCAGGACGACTGGAAGGTGAGCAACAAGCTGACGGTGAACCTGGGCCTCCGCTGGAACTTCCAGACCAACCCGGTGTCTCCGCACGATACGATTTACATGATCAAGGATTACGCCAAGGGAACGGGATACGAAAAAGTTCCCAACGTGATGCGTACGAACCCGTCCACCGGGAACCTGGCGCCGCGTATCGGCCTTGCCTACGATCCGTTCGCCGATCATAAGACTTCGATTCGCGCCGGCTTTGGCATGTTCCACGACATGATTACTCCGTCGGTCTACTGGCCGGCGCTGACCGGCCAGCCGCCATGGACCAACTACACGGTTCCTGCGGCCACGTTCGCTATCCCGTTCACGTCGTCGTTGACCACGCCGATTCCGGCCGTGGCTCCCGGCTGGGACTACAACAACGCGGTCACGCCGACCTTGATGCAGTACAACCTGACCGTCCAGCGCGAGCTGGCGCAAGGCACTGTTCTCACGGTCGGTTACGTTGGGTCGCGCGGCATTCACCTTATGAATGGCTTGGATCAGAATCCGGTAATGCCCACTGTCGGCGCCGACGGCGTTCGCCGCTTCTCCACGCTGGTCAATGGACGCATCGTTCCGAACGCCCGCTTGAATTCGAATTTCGGCACGATGTCCGACATGATTCCGGCGGCTGACTCTCGCTACAACTCTCTACAGGCGAGCGTGAACCGCCGCTTCAGTCAAAACGTTCAAGTGCAGGCTGCGTATACCTACGCAAATTGCATGGAAAACGGAGCAAGCGGCTTGGGCGCGTTGAACAACAACACGACGTCCATCACGATGGACCCGTTCAATCGGGCGATCGATAAGGCCCGCTGTGCGCAGGACATTCGCCATACGCTTCGCGTCAACGGCATCTGGACGCTGCCGTTCCGCGGCAACCGCATCATTGAAGGCTGGCAGATCAGCACGATCGTCTCTTCAGCCACTGGACTGCCGTTCAATATCAACACCGGCTTCGACCAAATGGGTACCGGTATGGGAACGTCGCCTCCGTCGCAGAACCGTCCCGATATCATTGCGGGCTGCCAGTTGGAAAACGGAACGATCGCGCGTTGGTATAACTCGTCCTGCTTCACGGTTCCGGCGCCCGGTGTGGCCGGCAACGCGGGCCGCAACCTCGGCAAGGGTCCGAACCTGCAGAACACGGACATCTCGGTGTCGAAAGATACGAAGTTGACGGAAACGATACGGCTGCAGTTCCGCGCCGAGTTCTTCAACATCTTCAACCACCTGAACCTCGCGTTGCCCACCGGCGCGCCGGCTTCGGTGTTTGCCGCTGGTGCCGCGGGCGCTTGCACCGCGACCGGCGCGGGTTGCGGAACTCTGAACGCGAACGCGGGCCGTATCACTTCGACTGTGACCACTCCTCGTCAGATGCAGTTTGGCTTGAAGTTAATCTTCTAAGCCGTCCCTTTTCGGCCCCGCTGTGCACCAACACAGCGGGGCCGTTGTTTCAGAGAAGCATGAGAACATGAACAAGAAACGGAATACGAACCCGAAGGTGTATCCGCCGTTCATGCCGCCGGGTGCGGCGCGAAGGGCCGTGTAGGTGCTGTCGAGGAAAGAGGACAGGATGTATCGAAATTTAAAACGCCAAGGACGTTTGGCTGGCCCAATTCCCGGTTGGGTGATTGGGTCCGTAGTTTTATTCGCAGCAAGCTGGATGCTGGTGAATGGCGCCAACGCTCAGTCGGCTGGCACGGCGCTCGATGTGCTGCAGATTCGCCCGAACTTCTACATGATTGCAGCCGCCGGCAGTAACATTGCGGTTCAGACCGGTGGAGACGGTACTATCCTCGTCGATGCCGGCACGGACGGTACCGCCGAGAGCGTGGCGGCCGCGATTAAGAAGCTGACGAATGAGCCGGTCCGCTACATCTTCAATACCGGCGCCGATACCGAGCATGTCAGCGGCAACGCGAAGCTTTCGAAAGCGGGCCGAAATATTGTTGCGATGGGCCCGGAACCGCTTGGCGGCGAAGGGGCTCGCGATCTGACCAACAACTTCGCGGCAACCGTCATGTCCACGGAAACCGCGCTATTGCGGATGAGCGCGCCGACGGGAAAAGTTGCGCCATTCCCGAGCGACGCATGGCCGACGGAAACCTTCACGGAAAAGCGCAAGACGATGTACTTCAATCACGAAGGCATCGAACTGCTGCGCCAGAGTGCGCATAGCGACGCAGACGTGATCGTTTTCTTCCGTGCCTCCGACGTGCTTGCCGTTGGCGAGATTATTGACTCCAACCACTTTCCGGTGATCGACCTTGCTCACGGCGGCAGCATCCAAGGGGAAATCGATGCCCTGAACAAGATTGTGGAAACCGCAGTGCGCCCCATTCCATTCGCCTTCGACGAAGGTGGAACCGTGATTATTCCGGGGCGCGGACGCCTGATGGAGCGGATTGACGCCGTGGAGTATCGCGACATGATCGTCGTGATTCGCGACGTGATACAGGACATGATCAAACGCGGAATGACGCTGGATCAGATCAAGGCCGCCGCGCCACTGAAACCGTATGAGCCGCGCTACGGCGCGAAGACGGGGCCGTGGACTACGAATGATTTCATCGAGGCTGTTTATAAAAGTCTCACCGGAAAGAAATAACCGAAGTGCGCGAGAGAACGAACAACATGCACCAGAAAAATTTTGGAATTCGCGGAACGTGGATCGCGACGGCCGCTCTCAGCTTATTGACAACCGCGCAGTGCTTCGCGCAACCGGTGCCCGCCAGGACCGCAAAAGACACCGCGCCGATCGATATCAGCGGCTACTGGGTCTCTCAAATCACGCAGGCCTGGCGGCTCCGCATGGTGACGCCGCCGAAGGGCGACTACATGGGCATCTCCATGACTGACGCATCGAAAACGATTGCCGACGCCTGGGATCAAACCAAGGATGAAGCCGCCGGCGATCAGTGCAAATACTACGCCGCGGGCATGATTATGACCCTGCCCGAACGTTTGCACATCACCTGGCCGGACGACAACACGCTGAAGATGGATATCGACGCCGGAACGCAGACGCGTGTCTTTCACTTCGGAAGTTGGAAGGCTCCGGCCGGGCCGCCGACGTGGCAAGGGAACTCGGTGGCGGAGTGGGACTCCCGCGCGTTGAAAATTCCACCGGCGCGCGGTGGCGGCAACCGCGCACAGATTTCGCCTCCAACGAGACTCACACACCTCAAGGTGCGAACCGACAATCTCAAGGGGGCCTACCTGCGCAAGAACGGTGTGCCGTACTCCGATAGGTCGGTTCTCACCGAATACTACGATCTGATTCGCGAAGATGACGGCCAGCAAATGATGATCGTGACCACGGTTCTCGAAGATCCGATCTATCTCGAAAACCCACTGATTTTGACTGCCCAGTTCCGCAAACAACAAGATGCGGCGGGATGGGATCCAACGCCGTGCTCGGCGCGCTGGTAAGCGGAGAATTGCAGATGAACTGGATGACAAACGTTTTGAACTCGGCCAGGACGCTCTCTCTTGTGGCCGTTATGGGTGTTTCCCTCAGCACGCTTGCGGTTCCGGCAAGCGCCCAAATCGATATTTCCGGCAGTTGGGCGGCGCGCAATTATAGCGATCCGCTTAGCAATAACCCCGGGCCGGAAACCGGTCCCGCCGATTACCTCGGCATGCCGTACAACGACGCCGGCCGTGCCTGGGCGCTCAGCTATTCCTACTCCCAGATCTCGATGCCGGACCGTGCCTGCGCGTTTTACTCCCCCGCGTATATCGGCATCGGTCCATTCGGATTGAAGATTTGGAATGAGACCGAGCCCCGCAATGGCGCGACGGTCGCCTGGGTGATCGGCGGCTGGGAAGACACAGGCGTGCTTCGCATCTGGATGGATGGCCGTCCGCACCCTTCGCCGAATGCGATCCACCCCATGAGCGGCTTTTCCACGGGCAAGTGGGAAGGCGACGTTCTCACTATTCGCACCACGCACATGCGCGTGGGCATCCTGCGGCGCAACGGCGCTCCGCACAGCGATCAGGCAACGATGCTCACCCGTTTGATGCGCCACGGTGACATCATGACGATGACCATCCGCATCGATGATCCGCTCTATCTGACCGAGCCCTACTACCTGACGCGCACGTTCCAGTTGAGTTCGGTGAATCCCATCCGCACCGTGGGCCAGCCGTGTACGCAAGCTAATGAAGGCGTGCCGGAAGGTGTGGTGCCTCACTTCCTGCCCGGCCAGAATCCGTTCCTGAGGGAACTGGAGAATACCTACGGCATCCCGTCGGACGCGGCTATGGGCGGTGCGGAAACGGCGTTCCCCGACTTCCGGAAGAAGATCAAAGACCGCTATAAAGCGCCCGCGAAGTGCCCGCGAGTGTGCGGCGGACCGGGTGCGTTCCCGTTGCGCGCGGGTTGAGAAGCGCACGCCTCGGGAACTTGAGCTGTAAAGTTACGGAATGCACGACGGAGCCCGATAGCTCCGCTGGAGAAATCACGAGATGAAATCACTTTTTGCGTTTTCCGTTTTGGCGTTTACGGCGCTGATGGCGCTGGGCGCGTCCGCTGGTTCGGGCAAAGCGGTTGTCAGCCTGGATCCGTCCCTCGATACGTTCATTGCCTCCAATGCCAAGCTCGAAATGCTGCGGGAGCGTGAGTTCGGCATTTCTGAAGGGCCCTTGTGGGTCCGCGACGGCAAGTCCGGCTATCTGCTGTTCAGCGATATCACCGCGAACGTCATCTACAAGTGGACTCCCGACCGCCAGTTGAGCGTCTTCATGAAAGACGCGGGCTTCGTGGGCGACCTCAACAAAGTGGCGCTGGAAGGCTACTTCGCGCGCAGCGGGCCGATCTTCGTCTACGACTTCGGTCCCAACGGATTGACGCTTGATCCTCAGGGCCGCCTGATCATCTGCGCCCAGGGAGATCGCGCGATTGTCCGCATCGAAAAGGATGGCAAGCGCACCGTGTTGGCCGATCGCTTCGAAGGAAAGCGCCTCAGCCGCCCGAACGATGTCATCGTGAAATCGGACGGAACCATTTACTTCACCGATCCACGCCCCAACACACCGTCCATGGAACTGCCCGAGACGATGGTGTTCATGCTGAAAGACGGCCAGGTGCGGCAGATCGCCAAGGGATATCGCGCAAACGGAATCGCACTTTCACCGGATGAAAAGATACTCTACGTGAACGGCGAAAAAGTGATTCACGCTTATGACGTGCGTCCCGACGGCAGCGTTGGCGAGGGCCGTGTCTTCGCCGACATGAACAGCGATAAAGCACCCGGCGGCACCGATGGAATGAAGGTAGATAAGGCCGGCAACATTTATTGCACGGGACCGGGCGGCGTGTGGATCGTGTCGGCGGCAGGCAAGCATATCGGCACAATCCTGCTACCCGAGCCTGCGACGAACCTCGCGTTCGGCGATGCGGATTACAAAACGCTCTATATTACGGACCGCCGCCATTTGATGAGCATTCGCCTCAAGACCGCCGGGATTGCTCCGGGACCGAGCAACTAACGAACGTTTACAGTTGTTGAGTTGGTGAGCCGATTCTGGAAATCAACGCTCAACGGCGGGGGCGCGGGTATTCGCCGAAACAGTTGGCCCGGGTCACGCCGCGGATGCCATTACACTCAAACTAGATGCTCAACGGGGGCTATGCCTACACCACAATCATCAGCAGCAAATATCATGGACAACCCCTGCTCGCGCACTTGGCAAGCCTTTATCCTCACTCGACTCCACTAGCCTGGCAGCAGAAACTGAACAACGGCGAAGTCACTCTCAACGGCATTACCGCCACGGGAAGCGAATCGGTCACGTCGGGCCAAACCCTTGTCTGGAACCGTCCACCCTGGGCCGAACCAGACTCGCCTCAGGACTTCGAAGTCCTGTTTGAAGACTCCCATCTGTTGGCCGTCAACAAACCCAGCGGGCTGCCCACCCTGCCCGGCGGCGGCTTCATGGAGAACACCCTCCTGCGCCTGGTGCAAAAGCGAACCCCCAACGCGAACCCTGTCCACCGGTTGGGCCGAGCCACCACCGGAATCGTGCTCTTCGCGAAAACACCACAGGCGGCCTCTACTCTATTCGCAAACTGGAACACACCCAAAATTCAAAAAATCTACCGTGCGCTGGCGCAAAACATTGCACAGAACGACGCGTACGAAATCATCACACCTATCGGCCTTGTGCCGCACCCGCTTATTGGTTTCGTGTGGGCCGCCAACCCGAGTGGCAAGCCGTCAAAGTCATTGGCGAAGGTGATCTCACGCAGCACCGGCACCACTAGAACTGGCACAACAACATTTGAGGTAAGCCTCAATTCGGGCCGCCCTCATCAGATCCGAATCCATCTGGCATCCATCGGCCATCCCCTGGTGGGCGATCCTCTCTACGGCATAACGGGGCAGCCGCTTGAAAATCTCCCCGGCCTCCCCGGCGATGGAGGGTATTTTCTGCACGCCCAATATCTGCGATTCCAGCACCCCATCACCGGAGAACAAATTCATCTTGAAGCCGCTTTGCCATCCGGATTCTCATTGTTTGGTGACACTCCGATAGTGGCAAACCGATCCGACGACGAACAGAGCATTGGACTATCCTTTGGCTGAGAGTGCTGAAGGTCCCTTGGATTTGCGCCGGAAGGATTAAGAGATGCGAAAAGGGTTTACCAGAAAACCAAAAGCGGACGAGCCCGCGACCCCAGGCAAGAACTACATAACGCCGAGCGGACTGCAGCGTCTCCAAGAGGAGCACCAGTTTCTGCTCACCAGGGAACGCCCGGCCGTGACGGAAGTGGTGGCGTGGGCTGCCAGTAACGGCGATCGTAGTGAAAATGCCGACTATCAGTACGGCAAGCGTCGGCTGCGGCAGATCGATGGGCGAATTCGCTTTCTCCGGAAGCGAATTGAAGCCGCGGAAATCGTGGACCCGGAAGCTTCCAGAACGGGCCAATCCGCGACCAGGGCATTCTTCGGCGCAACCGTCCGCTATGCCAATGCCGCGGGAGTGGAGCGAGTGGTGAGCATCGTGGGCACCGACGAGGTCGATCTGGACCGCAACCACATCAGTTGGGTGTCGCCTCTGGGGCGCGCGTTGCTGAAGTCGGCGCCGGGAGACAGCGTGGTTCTTCAAGCACCGGGCGGTACACAATACCTGGACGTGCTGGAAGTGTATTACGAACGCATCCCCGTGGAGCCATTCCGTGAGCCGCCTGGATCAGAGTCCTCGGCCAAGGGAGCCTCTCGCCGCCGCCCTGCCAACTGACGAAGGTGAGCGTAGGCGCACAAGGAAATTCCAGGTCAGCCGCAAGCTTTCCCGAGAAAACGTTCGCTGTGGGAGTTTGAAGGGCCAAGACCCACTTACAGGAGAGGACGGTCGGGAATCGGGAGAACCGGGCAGAGCAAAGGTATTTTTCCGCTGTCGGGTCGCCCGTCCTAGGGTCTCACTCCCGGCCCTGTTTTCTGCCACCGCCGGAGAATCGGAAAATCGCGCAATCGCGCCAATTCGCACAGACTCATTCTTCCTAGGAATTGAGGGCAGTTAACCAGTGGGTAGAGACTTTTCGCGGTAAGAAATTTGGCTCCTCGGGTAGGACTCGAACCTACAACCACTCGGTTAACAGTTGCGGCGACCAGTATTACTGCTGGTTGCTACGACTGTCTGCGGAGTGCTTAATTACTGGCTATTTCAGTGTTTCTCGCGCATGCTCGATTGCTGCGGT
>JBEBFS010000157.1:0-4341 GCA_040081855.1 Bryobacteraceae bacterium
GGTGGGGCGAGGGGATTCAAACGCCATCCCCTCGCCCCACCTCAGCTCTCAGCGACCTCGCGTTGGCGTGAGCCAGCGCGAACTCATTCGGAGTCTGAAATCGCAATGCCGAATGTGGGCGCACTTGGTTGTAGTGCTCCCGCCAGCGTTCAATCTGCTGGCGAGCATCGAACAGATTTCGAAACCAGCTCGCGTTCAAACACTCCTCGCGCAGCCGGCCGTTGAAGCTTTCGATGTAGGCGTTCTCGACCGGCTTGCCGGGCCGGATGTGCACCAGTTCGATCTTCCGCTCCAGCGCCCAAGCCAGAAACGAGCGGCTGGTGAACTCCGGGCCGTTATCACAACGCAGCCGCAGCGGTGCGCCACGCTCACCCATAATGCGATCCAGCACACGCTGGACACGCAGGCTGCCGATCGACGTATCCGCTTCCAGCGCCAAACATTCGCGTGTGAACACGTCCACCACCGTTAGGATACGCAGATGCCGCGCGCTCGCCAGCGAGTCCGTTACGAAATCCATCGCCCACTCTTCGTTGAGCGACTGCGTCACGATGATCGGCGTCCTCTGCCGCAGCAGCCGTCTGCGCTTCTTTCGCCGCAAGCTCAGGCCGGCCTCGCGATACACGCGCTCGACCAGCTTGTGATTGAAGCGATCCTCGCGCCGCACCAGCGCACACAATCGCGGCGAGCCGAAGCGCGGATACTGCTGCGCTAACTCCGTCAGCCTGACGCGCAACGTGTCCGCCCGCTCGCAGGGCCGCGCTCGATAGCGATAACTCGATACGGCCAACTCCATCAGCCCGCACGCCTGGCGCTCACTGACGGCGTACTGCGCGCGGATTGCATCCACATCGGATCGCGCTTGCCTCAACTGCGCCTTCATGCCTACGAGCTCCAGCCGTAATGAGATGGTCCGCCGCAGCGTTCTCCGTTTTGCGCGACGATGCGGGAATGACCCTACTCAGGAGCTACATATGAACATCATTGGAATCGACCTTGGTAAGACAGTATTCCATCTCATCGCGATGGATCAGCACGGCACTATAACCGGGAAGAAACGACTCTCTCGTCCCCAGTTGCTCACGTTTCTGGCGAACACACCGCCCAGTCTCGTAGCAATGGAGGCCAGCTGCGGTGCGCACCATCTGGGACGCCGACTTGTGAGCCAAGGACACGAAGTGCGACTGATCCCGGCTCAGTTCGTCCGGCCCTTCGTGAAGTCCCAAAAGAACGACTACGTCGATGCAGAAGCGATTGCCGAGGCTGTACAACGCCCCACGATGCGCTTTGTGCCGATCAAAACGGAAGACCAACTCGACCTGCAAGCTCTCCATCGTGTACGGGATCGCCTTATCGAACGTCGGACGAGCGTCATCAATCAGCTACGCGCATTTCTGTTGGAGCGTGGAATCGTTCTGCGAACCGGACGCGCGCATCTGCGTAAAATGATGCCGGCCTTGTTAGCCGACGCAGAACAACATCTGACGCCACGCATCTTTCGTTTGCTGTGCGTTGTTGCCGAGGAATGGCGTCAGGTGGAGGATGAGATTCAAAATCTTGATCGTGAGATTGAAGCTATCGCTTCCAGTGACTCTGCATGTCAGCGCCTGCTCACCGTGCCAGGGATTGGTCCTCTCATCGCGACAGCAATGGTGGCGGCGATTGGCAACGGCTCTGAGTTCTCCAAAGGCCGCGACTTCGCGGCTTGGCTCGGCCTCATTCCGAAGCAGTGTTCCACCGGAGGGAAAGCGAAGCTCCTGGGAATCAGCAAGCACGGCAATGAGTATCTGCGAAGGCTCTTCATTCACGGTGGGCGATCCGTCCAACATCGAGTCGCGCGCGATCAACACGCCTTCGGCCAATGGCTGTCCCAACTGGAATCTCGTGCAAACGCGAACGTCGTGGGCGTGGCAATGGCGAACAAACTCGCTCGGATCGCCTGGGTCGTACTCAGCCGTCAAGAGGACTACCGACGCGGTCCCGCAAGAAGTCCGCTTCCTACAAAGGACGCTGGCTTCGGCCTTCAGCTCGTACATGAGCCAGTTTCAGCCGCCCATCAAGGCTCTTCGATGAACTCGCTGCGCTCGGCCTTGACAGGCGCCTGAAACCGGCTACAGATCACCAATCAGGCCGAAGCCAGCTTACGAATCCCGGATTTACACCTTGGTTTTGCGGAGCGGAAGGAAGAGATGACAGAACGGTCAAACGGCGCGTCCTCAATCTGACGAAAAAACTGGTCCATCCAAGACCGCAGCCGTTATGAGATCAGACGCGCGCGAATACTCATCAAGGCCAGGGCACTGCCCACAAACAGGCCGGATACATTTACGCAGACCTTCTCCATCTTCCACTTTCCTCTTGCAATCGAGCGGCGGACCATACATTTTTTCGGATCACGAACTGCAGCGCGTCTTTGTCCAAGCTCAGATCCGCAACTAACCGCTTCAGCCGAGCGTTTTCGTCTCGCAGGGCCTTCAACTCCTGCGCCTCGGCCACATCCAACCCGCCGTATTTTTGCTTCCAGGCGTAGATGGTATGCTTCGACACGCCCATCTCGCGGGCGACCTCTTCGGCCTTCCGCCCCGCCTCTACCTGCTTGATCGCGCCTATCATCTGCGCTTCCGTGTGGGCACTCCTGCTCATCCGCTTTCTCCTTACCTTCGTCCGATTATCGGACCGTCTATGTGCGGATTACAGGGGGAAGGTCATCCCGAGCAGCACTTCAGGGACGATCAGTGGCCGATGACACTCGATTTTGGGACGCCTGGCTTCAGGAATGTAACCGCAAGCGAAATGACATCGTTCACCGGGGACTGCCATTAACAGAAGCGCAAGCAGAACGCGTGTTCACACTCTGCGAAGAGTGCATCGCTCGTTTCCTCGCTCTTTGACGCCCAAAGCAGAGGTTGCTTCGGCAGCGTCCGGTGAAACCGGGCCAACGGTCGGGCGCATGGCAAAAAATGCGGATCAACCGCAGCCAAATTATCTGGCGCGGATCAGTTCGTGGCACTCTTCTTCGGCCGGGCAGCGGGTTGTTTTTGATAACTCGTTGACAGTGGGAGCATGGGCGCTTAGGCTGAGTGAGATGATTTGGTCGTCACGTCGACTCCGCGAAGGCTTCGGACTCAAGATGTTTCGACTGCATTCAGCAATTGATTTTTGGCCAGGCAGCACCAAATCGCTCGTCTCCCCGCATCTCCAAACTTCAACTATACCGCCTAGGCTTATATTGACAGCCCGTTAACGAACTGGAGCGCCCCGACGATCGCGCCGGCATTTGTGGGCGTCCAAGCGGAATCAAACCCGACGAGCAACGTGGTCATGCTAGGCTCCGCGCCGGTAGGCGAACCACGTCGGTGACTCGGACTGAAGCATGGAGGTCGGACAGCGCCTTCGCTTGAACGGCGATCATTTTCTGTCTTGTTACACGCGGCTTCAGTTCGCGGGCGGAAGGATGGAGAAGCACGACGGATGGCGCGGCGGGTCTAGCCGCGCGCACGCGCTTACCCGCTTTTTGGCCCAGGGCCACGATCACGGACGGTTTGACGATCTCGATCTGACGAACCAGAAATTGCCTGCACTCATCCTCATAACCCGGCACCGTAGGCATATCCCCGGTAGCGCTTCCGGCCTTGAGCCCCATCAAAGCGTTAGTGAAAAAAGCCTGCTGGGGTCGAACCCCGGCACATTCAAGGTAGGCCAATAGCGTTTGCCAGAAGAATGACCTCGCTTCGCCTCCTTTGATTTTGGCTGCATCATGAGCGCGAATGCTGTCAAAGTTGTGCGCAACGAACATCACGGAGTGTTCGGGAAAGTGATCCGGCAATTCGCCAAATGGATCGTCACCCCTCCACAATCCGGTGCCACCCGGAAAAAATGCCGTACCAGGGATCAATTCGGCTATCGAACCACCTGTCTGCCGGGTTGACGGGTGGTAACTGTGAACGAGTGATTTCATTTCATCCAGCAGTTGTTGGATCACAATTTGGCTAGTTCTGGGTGCGGCGCGGACCATAGACGACAGTGTAGAACTTGCCAGCGATCAATAGTGGGTGCTAGCTCCCGCTCGCACCGTTAAGCAACATTATCGGCCAAACTGGGTCGTGTTCCATCCCGCCTTAAAGGGTTCTCGTCTGTTGTTGGCCGGTTGCCACCAGGGCAGTAAGCAGCCCAAGCGAAAAGTCAGCCTGCGCATGAAAGCATGCCAGTGCACGAACTGTGATACCTTTTCGTAGTGGTTTGGGCCTTAGTCGATTGGCATCAATTCTGCTTCAGGAGAAATCATGAAAACTCTTCGCTTCGGTGGCGCTATCGAGCGGCGCGATATGCTGAAGGCGCTCG
>JBEBFS010000098.1:0-15517 GCA_040081855.1 Bryobacteraceae bacterium
GCGTCGTAGAGAATTTGATCGTCTAATAAGATGCGGCCTTCATCCGGTTTCACGAATCCGGCCACCGCATCCAGCGTCAGCGTCTTCCCTGACCCGCTGGGGCCAAACAACACGGTCACGCCTTGCGACGCGGTAAATTCCAGATCGAGCGCAAATCCGCCCGATTCCGAGCCCGGGGTGAACGTTCGCTTGAGGCGCGCCTGCAGCATGGCTAGCTCCGCGGCCCCGCTTCCGGCGTCAAACGGTTCGCCAGCCACAGAATCGCGAGCGCCACCGCTGACACCACAACGACCAGAATTCGGGCCGTCGCCCCCGCTCCTGATTCCACCGCATCGTAAATCGCAACCGCCACCGTCTGCGTGCGCCCAGGAATGTTGCCCGCAACCATGAGTGTCACGCCGAAATCACCCAGAGCCCGCGCAAATGCGAGCGCGGTCGCCGCGAAAATGGAGCGCCGCGCAATGGGAAACGTCACGCGCCAGAACAATGCCCACTCCGATGCGCCCAAGCTCCGCGCCGCGCGCTCGTAGCTGCGATCCACAGATTCCAGCGCCGCGCGCGCCGATTTCACCAACAGCGGCAGGGCATGCAGCAGCGCAGCCAAAGCCGCGGCTTTCCAGGTGAACACCAACGGAGATCCCGTGACGGCCTCCCACAATTTGCCAATGGGGCTCGCGCGGCCAATCAGAACCAGCAAGTAGTAGCCAAGTACCGTCGGCGGCAAAACCAACGGCAGCGTCACCGCTGCATCCAGCACGTTCTTGCCGCGGAAATCGCGATTGGCGAGGAGGTAGGCGATCCACAGACCAGCGGCCAGCGCAACGACCGTGGAGATCGCGGCCACGCGCAGGCTGAGCCACAATGGAAACCAGTCGATGGTCATAGAATTCGCCACGGCGGCACAAAAAAACAACTCGGACCAGGAATGTTTGATTATAGCGGGTCGCTGCGCCGGTGCGAACCGTTGTCGCGGCAAGCGCTTCACCCCGTCCGTTTGTGTAGAATGCAGAGTGACTTAGCCGCGCCAAAGGGTGTGCAGCAAAGGGGACATGCGATGAAAACTTCTTGCAAGTATCACGTTGCGAAGGCGGGCGCTCTGGCATTTGCGCTGGCCGGGCTCGCCATGGCGCAGAATAAGCCGGATTCCGCGGCCGTCAAGGAGCACATCGAAAAAGCAAAGAAGCTCGCGGGCAAGGAATGGACCAAGCAGGAGGACTTCTTTTGCGAAAACCCGGTGCCGAACCGGGCGAACGATCCGCTGATTGAGCCCGTGAAGTTGTTCGACAACTTCTACGCGCTCGGCAGCGTCAGCACCACGATTTACGCGATCACCACCACCGAAGGCATCGTATTGATCGACGCGGGCTACCCGGATCAAGTAGATAGCGTCGTGTTACCGCAGTTGAAGAAAGCCGGACTCGATGAATCGAAGATCAAATATGTCTTCCTGGGCCACGGACACGTCGATCACTACGGCGCAGCGAAGTATTTACAGGATAAGTACGGCACCAAAGTCGCCGCCGCCGGACCCGATTGGGACCTGATGGTTCCACCCGCAAACAGCGGCAAGCAAGCGCGCGACGACGCACCGCATAGAGACATGGTGCTGACGGACGGCCAGACCGTAAAGATCGGCGATTTCCAGATGCAAGTGGTCACGATTCCCGGCCACACCGAAGGCTCGGTCAGCTACATTTTCCCGGTGAAGGAAGGCAAGAAGACCTACGTCGCAGGGCTCTACGGCGGAACGGTGCTGGTTCCGCGCATCGCGTGGAATCTCGATGAGTACCAGAAGTCGCTCCTCAAGTGGGCGGATGCGGCCAAGAAAGCGAACGTAACCGTGCAGTTGCAGAATCACCCGCACATGTTGGACTTCCCTTCCAAGCTGGACCAGCTGCAATCGCGCAAGGCTGGCGCTCCGAATCCATTTGTTGTTACAAACGAGGCATACGGGCGCTACTTCCGCATGATTCAGGAATGCACGGCGGCGCAGAAACAACGCATGGTGGAAAATCCGCCGGCGAATACAAAGAAGTAAGAGAGAGTTCAGTGACAACCGCAGATAGCAAAGTAACGCCGACCGGCATGGCGCTCGGCGCGGAGATTTCCGGCATTGATTTAAAGACGATCACGGACGCCGAATTCGCGGCGCTGCATCGCGCATGGCTCGATCATTCCGTGGTCCTGTTGCGCGGCCAAAACTTGACGGACGCCGACCTGATCGCCTTCAGCCGCAGGCTGGGCAATCTTGACATCGCTCCCAATCAGGAAACCGGCCGCCGCTATGTGGAAGGTTTTCCGGAGATTTACGTGGTCTCGAACGTGATCGAAAACGGCGTGCCCATCGGCAGCCTGGGTGCGGGCGAAGCCACGTGGCACACGGACATGTCGTACCTGGAAGATCCGCCAAAAGCGAGCATGCTGTACGCGATCGAGATTCCTCCCGCAGGCGGCAACACGTATTTCGCCAGCATGTACCGGGCGTACGAACTGCTTCCTGACGCCTTGAAGCAGCGCGTCGCCGGACTCACCGTGAAACACGACGGCACCTATAACAGCGGCGGCTTTGTGCGTCAGGGCGTGACGGCAACCGACGACCCCACGAAGTCTCCCGGCGTGTTCCATCCTTTGGTCTGCACGCATCCGGAAACAGGCCGCAAGCTTCTGTACCTGGGCCGCCGCCGCAACGCGTATATCGGCGGATTGTCGCTCGCTGAGTCCGAAGCATTGCTGGACGAGATCTGGTCCTACGCCACCAGCGAAGATGTCGTCTGGGGCCACGAGTGGCGCGTCGGAGACGTGGTTCTGTGGGATAACCGCTGCACGATGCATCGCCGCGACCCGTTCGATCCCACCACGCGCCGCATTCTGCATCGCACACAGATTAAGGGCGAAACGCGCCCCGCCGCTTGAGCACTCCCGCGACGCAACAGACAAGCCCGTCCCGCTTCACGGCTCCGCGCATCGTGTTGGGGCTGTTGTGCGTTCTTTATCTGATTCTGTTCGTGAACCGGGTGAACATTTCCACGGCGGCTCCGCTGATGAAAGCGGATCTGCATCTGTCAAACACCGAGCTCGGCCTGGTCTTTTCCGCGTTCGCCATTCCTTACGCATTTTTCCAGTTGATCGGCGGCTGGGTGGGAGACAAATTTGGACCGCGCATGACACTTTCCGTTTGTTGCGCCATTGTTTGCGTGACCACCGTGCTCACCGGCGCCGCCGGCGGATTCGCGTCGCTGTTCTCGTTGCGACTCGCGCTCGGCTTCGGCGAAGGGGCCGCTTTTCCAACCGCAACGCGCGCGATGTCCAGTTGGACGCCTCCGGGCAGTTGGGGCTTCGCGCAAGGCATCACGCATTCCTTCGCCCGTATAGGCAATGCAGTCACACCGCCGTTGATGGCATTGCTGCTCGCCTATGCGTCCTGGCGAGTCTCGTTCGTCATCCTGGGCATCGCGAGTTTCGCATGGATGATCGTTTGGGCCATCTATTTCCGCAACGACCCGCACGACCATCCCGGCATCACGGAATCCGATCTCGCCGAACTCGCGCAGCGGGCCAAGGGTAAGCGGCCCGCGATTCCATGGATCAAACTAGGCCGCCGCATTCTTCCCGTCACCGTAGTCGATTTCTGCTACGGCTGGACGTTGTGGCTTTTCCTCACGTGGATCCCCGGCTTCTTTTACGAGAACTTCCACCTGGATCTGAAATCATCGGCCTTCTTCTCCGCCGCGGTTTTGACAGCCGGCGTTATCGGCGACACGGTAGGCGGCATACTCACGGATCGCATTCTTCGCAGAACCGGGAACCTCGGCTTTGCGCGGCGCTCCGTGCTCATTGCGGGATTCCTGGGGGCGTTCGTATTCCTGATCCCCGTGATTTTGATTCACGATCTCACTGTCGCTGCCGTCTGTCTATCGCTTGCGTTCTTTTTCGCCGAACTGATCGTCGCGCCCATTTGGGCGATCCCTATGGACATCGCTCCCCGTTACGCAGGTACCGCCAGCGGCATGATGAACTTCGGCTTCGGAGTCGCCGGACTGATCTCACCTTCCAGCTTCGGCTATCTGGTGGACCGCACAGGCAGTTGGGTTTATCCGTTCACGGGTTCGGTTGTTTTGCTCCTGGCCGGGGCCATTCTGACCGCCAGATTGCGGCCGGATATTCCTTTTGAAGAAGATGCATTCTTATCGGTGGAAGGGAACTCAAGATCTTGACGCATCCTGCCGATACGGGTGTTAAATGGACCGCAGAATTGAACAGCGCTTCGACTGTGCCGATGACGTCACAATTAGCTGGACGGAAAAAACCGGCACCCGCCAGCACGAAGCGTTACTTATGAACATCTCGCGCTCCGGCGCCCGTCTGCTCTCGGCAACGCGCGTGCCCGTTGGGGCTGATGTCACCATCGCCTACCCCAACGGCGAATTCGTGGGCCAAGTCACACATTGCCTCACCCGGAAGCCCCATCACGTGCTTGGGGTGGTTTTCGCGCCCGGTTTCGAGTGGTCGCGAAATATCTACTGTCCGAAGAACGCCCGTGGACTCGGCAGGCTGCCGAAGTCCGCCTGACCGCGGCGCTCCAAATCATCCATCCTTCGAACAACGCATCGCGCCCCGTCTTTCTCTGCGCTTCACAGACAGCGTCGGTTACCATAAAAAGACACCCTCAACATGGCATTGCGTTTCTACAATACTCTTACGCAGCAGGTGGAGACGTTTACTCCGCTGCACGATAACGTCGTGAAAATGTACACGTGCGGACCCACCGTGTACAACTACGTGCACATCGGCAACCTGCGCACGTTTACTTTCCAGGACATTCTGCGCCGCTGGCTGCAGGCGCGCGGCTACACGATGGATCACGTGATGAACATCACGGACATCGAAGACAAGATCATCCGCCACGCCGCCGCCGCGAAGCAGACGATCTTTGAGTACACGAAAAAGTACACCGAAGCGTTTCTCGAAGACACCGCCACCCTGCGCCTGCAGCGTCCGGAACGTATTGTTCTGGCCACCGATTGCATCGACGATATGGTGACGGCCATTCAAAAGCTGGAAAAAAACGGCTTCACGTACTTGAGCGAAGGTTCCGTCTATTACCGCATCACCAAGTTCCCCGAGTACGGCAAGCTCTCGCATAACGATTTCAGCGGCATCCGCGCCGGCGCGCGCGTCGATGTGGACGAATACGATAAAGCCGACGCCCGCGACTTCGTTTTGTGGAAAGCCAAGAAGGAAGGCGAGCCTTCCTGGGACACGCCCATCGGCGACGGCCGCCCCGGCTGGCACATTGAGTGCTCCGTCATGGCGATGAAGTATTTGGGTGAGACGCTGGATATCCACACTGGCGGCGTCGATCTCACCTTCCCGCATCACGAAAACGAAATCGCACAATCGGAAGCGATCACCGGCAAGCAGTTCGCCCGCTTCTGGCTGCATGCCGAGCATTTGTCCATCGATGCGCAGAAGATGTCGAAGTCGCTTGGCAACTTCCATACGCTGCGCGATTTGCTCGGCATGGGCAACGCACCGGAGACAATCCGCTATCTGCTCGCGTCCGTGCCGTATCGCAAAAAGCTGAACTTCACGTTCGACGGCCTCAAAGCGGCCGCGACGTCGATTGAACGATTGCGCAATTACAAACTTCGCCTGGAAACAGACAAGTTCGCCGAGGGATTAAACGAAGGCCTGGTGGAGCGCACCAAGTCGGCGACCGCCGCCTTCGATGACGCTCTGGATGACGACCTGAACACTGCCGAGGCGTTGGCCGCGGCCTTCGAATACATCCGCGACACCAACACGGCGATGGATCACGGCGAATTCCCCGCCGGCAACGTCGCGGGAGCGCTGGAGTTCCTCAAGCATTTCGACATGGTGTTCGACGTTCTGACGCCCTCCGTCAAAGCGGGTGCGCTTTCCGACGAAGAAGTGGACGCTTTGATCGCCGCGCGAACCGCTGCGAAGAAAGCGCGCGATTTCGCAAAAGCCGATCAGATCCGCAAAGACTTGGCCGACCAGGGCGTGATCCTCGAAGATACAAAAGACGGCATCAGGTGGAAGCGCGCGTGAAATTCGAATCGAAAACCGTTCATTCCGGGGACCGCAAGAAGGCGGGCAGCTACATTCCCGTCACCACTCCGATTTACACCGGCACCAGCTATTTCTACGACTCGATGGAGCAGCTTGACCGCGTTTTCGGGCGCGAGGAAGCCGGACCATCGTACGCCCGCTACGACAATCCGACCAGCACCGCCCTGGAAGAGTTAATCAACGACCTGGAAAACGGCCAAGGCACGTTCACCACGTCGTCCGGCATGATGGCGTTGCACATCGCCGTGCTGGCCGCGCTGGTGGATCGCCCCAAACGTGTGGTCGCAGGAAACGTATTGTATGGCGCGACGACGCACATGCTGCTCACCATTTTTGGCGCGCTGGATGTGGATACCGAATTCGTCGACATGTGCGACCTCGCGGCAGTGGAGGAAGCAATCACCGGGCAGAAGACGGGCGCGATCGTGATGGAAACCATCACCAATCCCCTGCTGAGAGTGGCAGAGCTGGATAAGATCGCCGCCATTGCGCACAAGAACAACGTGCCGCTGATCGTCGACAACACCTTCGCCACTCCGATGCTGCTGCGGCCGCTCGAACACGGCGCAAGCATCGTCATCCATAGCGCGACCAAGTATCTGGCGGGCCACGGCGACGCGCTGGGCGGCGCGATCATCACCAATACCGATCACTTTGAAACGCTCAAGACCCTGGTGCGCACCATCGGTCCGAACCTGGGTCCGTTTGAAAGCTACCTCACCATGCGCGGCATCAAAACCCTTGCGCTTCGCATGGAAAAGCAATGCGTAAACGCGCGCAAGATCGCCGAATGGCTCGCCGCGCACCCGCGCGTGGAGCGCGTCTACTTCCCCGGCCTGCCCGGTCATCCTGATGAGGCCACGGTGGCTCGCCTGCTGCCGAAGGATCATTACGGCGCGATGATCGCGTTTGAAATCAAAGGCGGCGCTAAGCCCGAAGTTTTCGCGTTCATGGAAAAACTGAAAATGGTGGTGCGCGCGACTTCGCTCGGCGATGTGCATACGATGGCGCTTTATCCCGTGATGGCGTCTCACCGTGACGTGTCGCCCAAACAGCGCGAACGCGTGGGCATCCGCGACAACCTGGTCCGCATCTCGGCAGGTATCGAAGCAATCGAAGATATTCTGGCGGATCTGAGTCAGGCGCTGGCCGTCTAGTTCGACGCCGAACTAAAACGAAAACTGCATCCCCGCGTACCCCGTGTTCGCGCGGTAATTCTGCTCCACGCCTAGCAGACCGAAGTCTTCGTGATAGCCGTAGTATTGGTATCCGGCATTGAAGCGCAACTTTTCGGCCAAACGAATCGACAGCCGCGCGTTCGGGGAATGATACGTGAGCGGGAACGTCTGCACGGAATAAAGTAAATTCGCAATCGCCGTGCCGCCCAGTGCGTTCGTCGCGCGGCCGTCGCCCGCGTCTTTCGTGATGCTTTCGCCCAGATACAGTTCCGCCGCTCGCCAATTGAGCCGTACGCCAAGGTTCGCCGCGTGAATGTTGCTCACGTAGACCGATACGCCCTGGTTGAGCGCTGGACGTCCTGCACCCGCGAAGAATGCGATGCCGCCAACGGTAGCCAGATGCAGCTTCGAATAACCCGCGTCGATCGACATCCACGACGTTCCCGTGAACGTCGCATTCGTCGAATAGTTCCGGCTCTTGGAGCTAAAGGACGTCACCGCGATCGAATTATTGTTGTAGTTCTCTTTGTATGCAGCAGACCAGCGGAACTTCTTCCGCGTATACCGCAGGCGCCCGTCGATCGCGTGATAATCACGCTCGGCAACCGGAGTGAACGGATTCGAATTCCGTCCGATCTCACCCTGCACATTTACCAGCAGCGATTTCCACGGCGTCCAATTCACACCCCCGATCGCGGCGTTGAGATGATTCGAATTGCGCTGCAGCGTTCCGCCGAGGGGACCCGAAAACGCGCCAACGGCCTCCACGGAGCGAATCTCCCGCTGCGAATACTGATAACCCGCAAGGCGGACAGCTTCGGCAGAAATGCGTAGCGAAGGTCCAGCGCCGACGTAAACCGGCGCATTCCCAAAAACTGGAAATTCGCGCGCGCCACTTGCGTGTTGCCGCCGCTCACCTGCAGGAATGTCTCATCGCCGTCGATGCGAATGTCGGAATACGAAGTGCTCTCCATGATCGTCAGCTTCTTCGTCGGGAAAATGGACACGCGGAGATCCCCGGTCAGCGCCGGTCGGCGTGCATTGCCGAATACGATCACCTGATTCAAACGATTCGCGGGACCCGGCAGTCCGCCTGTAAAACGCTCATCGAGGATCGAACTGGTGCGTCCGCCCGAATACGTCGCGCGCCCGTTTACGCGAACGATGCTACGCTCCGTGAAAACGTTAGCAAGCCACGTGGGCGTCGTGCCATGATACGGCTGCGCACCGTTAAATGTGGCAACCGTGCTCGCGTTCGTGTTGCCGAACGGCCCGCTCGCGGCGAGCACCGGATTTGCATCTTCCTTGAACGCGTCCCAACGCCGTTGCACCGTGAGCTTGATCCCAAGGACCTCGGCGTCTCCTCCCAGAGAGTACGAATTCAATTCCCTGCGAATATCGGCGAACAACAGCGGCGGAGCATTATTCCCTTCGGCCACCTGCTCCGTCGTGAACGCGGGCCCGTCTTCCACCGTCCGCCCGTAACCCGCGCGAAAACGGAAGCGTGACTGCGGGAACAGCGTCAGTTCATGGTCCTGCCAGCGGCGCTGCGTGTTCCGGAAATGATCGCCGCCACTGATCGCCAGATTCGGGTTGTAGTATTCGTTCAACCGCCATAACAAGTTGTAATCGTAGAGGCGGTTCTTCTGCACGCGGAACGTGGCGGATTGGTAAGGATCGTTGCCCAATCCCTGCGTATTCAAAACAATTTCATCGAACCAGCGGCCATGCCCGTCGAGCGAATGGACCGTCAGACTGCTGCCTAGCAGACGAATGCCGTTGCCGTAGTTCACCATCGACCGGTACGCGTCGCGGCTTCCGCCAACGGTGTTCCAGCGGTAGCCAAGTTCCCACGATTGCGCGACGTTATACTGGCCAAGGTCCTGCCCAGGTCCCGGCCCAACACTCCCAGGCGTGGGAGCAATAGTCTCCTGTGCCATGCCGAGGCAATATGCGCCGAGAAACAACACCGGTTTGAGCAGTTTCAGTCTCATCGGAAAAAGTGGTCGCTGCTATTCGAGCCGTGAATCCGGACGTGGCATGACGTGCAGCGCTGATAGCGCGGGTCCAGAAGATTGTGGTTGCTGCCTTGTAAGATCACCGAATCGTTCGAGCGGCCAAAATTGCCCGCGCCGTTGTGGCATTCCAGGCAAACCATGAACGCCACCGGACGCTTCAACAGTTTCGCGTTTGCCGACCCATGCGGAATGTGGCAGGTCTCGCAACCATCCACACGCACCGATGCATGTTCAAAAACAAACGGCCCGCGCTTATCGACGTGACACTTTAAGCACGGCTCCTCGTTACCCAGACGCTGATCCACCATCCTGGGACGCGCGCCCATCCGCCAGGTTGCCGCATACGTGCCATGCGCGTTGTGGCAGTCCGTGCACAGCACGGTTCCTTCGTTCACGCGATGCTTAAACGGCATCGAAAATTGTGCGCGGACATCGCCGTGGCAGGTGTAGCAAAGGTCGGGCTGCTTGCTCGCCAGCAGAAACTTCTTTACCGGCGAATTGTGAACCGAGTGGCAGTTCGTGCACACCACGCCAGCTTCCGTGTGTTGCGAATGTTGAATGTTCGCCTTCGATAAATCCTTCGCGTGGCAGTTTAGGCAAGCATCCAACACCTGATTCGCCTGCATCTTCGGAAACACGCGCGCGATGGGCGTTTTGCCCTTGCTTTCAGCGTGCTCCTGCCCAGGTCCGTGACAGCCTTCGCAACCCGTGTGATCCGGCGGGAGGTTTCCAGCAGCGACGGATTTGTAATGAGGATTCCGAAAGAAAGTAGCAGAAATGGTGGGATGGCAGCCCTTACAAGTTGCGGTGCCAACGAACCCACCGGCATCCTTCGCCGTCTGGGCAATCGCCACACTCTTTATGACATCGAACGCCGCGAGCACCCCGATGGCCAGCAACACCACCCGCGCTACGGTTCGCCAATGCGTTCCCCATTGCCGCACTTTTTTCTCAGCCATCACAAAAAAGCGAAGGCCGGTCCCCTGGTTCATTGGACATAGTGTAGGGGCGCAGGCCAAATAATTTAGGGCGAAAACGCGCCTGCGGATGGTTTTTACAAAGTGTTTACAAATCCTTCACCTATAGCGGGGGAGATACAGACTTATTGCGCGTACAATCAGGGAGCAACTTTGGGGATTTGGGGATTCTTGGCATGAGTTCGAGGTTTGTCAGGTGCGGGATTAGTGTTTTTCGGGGGCATTATGCAGGTTCTTCGCGACAGCGTAGACACTTGTATTTTGTGGCTCTCTTAGTGGCCGCAGCGGTTCCGGTTCTCGGCCATGGTTCGACAAACGCGATTGTGGTGGATCCAGGCAATGCATCACGAATCTGGGCCGGTACGGAAGATGGCATTCTTCTCAGCACGGATGCCGGCTCCACGTGGACTTTATCCAATAACGGCCTCCCGGCTTTCCCTGTCTCCGCACTGGCGGCTTCGCGATCCACACCTACTGTTTTGTATGCCGGGCTCAGTTCTGTCGTGGGCGGTCAAACCGCTGCATACAAAAGTACAGACGGCGGATTGAACTGGAGCGCCACTGGCCCGGGCACACCGTCGGTGTCGCTGGGCGTTGCCTCGCTTGCTGTGGACCCGTCGAACCCTGCGATTGTCTATGCCGGATTATTCGCGCGCAGCGGGCCGGGAATGATGATCAGCCGCGATGCGGGCGCGAGTTGGACTGCCGTCACAGCGGTGCTGCCCTTCAGTACATTTGCCGGCATCGCGATTGACCCCAAAACTCCCTCCATCGTCTATGCCGCGTCTTTGAATGGAGGCGTGTTCAAATCCACCGACACAGGCGCATCGTGGGCGGGCATTAACAACGGATTGCCGGGCGTCCGGCTCCACGCGATCGCGATTGATCCGAATAATACGAGCACGCTGTACGTAAGGGTCCGCGATGCCGGGGTGTACAAGAGCACCGATGGCGGCGCGAACTGGTCGGCGGCGAATTCCGGACTCACCGGCAGCGTCGATCTGGCTTCCTTTCTTTCCGTGATTGTTGTGGACCCCTCGAACTCGACCGTCGTATATACAGGCAGCCCTTCGGGCGGCGCGTTCAAATCGACCGACGGCGGCGCAAGCTGGTCGGCAATCAGCGCGGGACTTCCCGCAAATGCCGGGCAGGCTTTGGCAATTGACCCCAGCAGCGCGGCCACTGTGTACTCCGGCACCGACGACGGCCGCGTGTTCAAGAGCACAGATGCAGGCGGCACGTTCCTGGAGGGTCCATTCACAACAACCGTATTGGCTCCCATTGGTTCTTTGGCGCAGATCGCTTCGGCCGGAACGTGGAAGATGATCCTGAACTTCATCAATCTTGGCGCTGCGTCGGGACAGGTGCGGGCCAGCTTCTTCAATAACAGTGGCACGCCCATGCCGCTGCCCTTCACGTTTCCGCAGACCGGCGGGTCTTCCCAGGTTGCCACGCTCGATCGGACGCTGGCCCCGAACGCTCAGTTGCTGATCGAAAGTACCGGTCCGGACTCTTCCGCCGCGCAAATCGGATGGGCACAACTTTCGGGTGACACGGGCGTGGGCGGTTTCGGCATCTTCACCAACGCGACGTTTGGTTGGAACGCCGTGGTGCCGCTGGAGACTCGCACGGCGAATTCGTATATTCTTGCGTTCGACAATTCAGGAGCTTTGGTAACAGGTGTTGCGGTCGCGAATGCCGCCAACGCAACGGCGGTGGTTCCCGTCATTGTGCGTGACGACACCGGCACGCAAATCGCCACGGGCACGGTCAACTTAAGTGCGCTGGGGCATGATTCTTTTACGCTGAACCAAAAGTTTCCCGTCACGGTGGGCAAGCGAGGCACCATTGAGTTTCAAACGCCGCAGGGCGGCCAGATCACCGTGCTGGGCCTTCGAGCCAACGGACCAGCTTTGACGACGCTGCCCGTGCTGGCAAACGTCGGCACCACGGGTGGAGCCATCGCCCACGCAACGTATAACGGCGGTTTTACGAGTCTGTTCTATATCGTGAATGCCGGCGCCGCTTCCGCTCCGTTCACACTGAGTTTCTTCGACGAGGCAGGCGCGCCGCTTTCCGTACCTCTCTCTCTGCCCCAGACCGGCGGCACTTCGACGGGGACCACCATTACCCGGACGCTGGCGCCTGGAGCCTTGTTGGTTTTGGAAACCCAGGCCAGCGACGCGGCCGCATCCGTGGCCGGTTCCGCGCAACTCACCACAAGCGGCAACATCAGCGGATTTGAAATTTTCCGTTGGACCACATTCGGCCAGGAAGCTTCGGTGCCACTCGAAACCAGAACGCCGAACAGTTTCGTGCTTTCGTTTGACGATACGAACGGTTTGACCACGGGCGTGGCTCTTGCCAATCAGGCGACCGCGACCGCGAACATCACTACGCGGGTTTACGACGATACCGGGGCGCTGCTGCAGACGGCATCGATCAGTCTTCCGGCTCGCGGACATTCTTCTTTCTTACTTCCATCCAATTTCGCGGTGACGGCCAATAAACGCGGACTGGTGGAATTTGTTATGCCGCAGGGCGGCAGAATCGGTGTGATCGGTTTGCGCGCCAAGGCGGACGGAACGCTGACGACGATTCCTGTGCTTTCGAAGTAACCCGCCGGGAGAGCCCGGTGTTTCCTATGGCTTTTTAGGTAGTCCCGCTCCCCGCGGTGCGATACGGAGCGGAAATAGCGATTTTCACAGAAGAGAAGAAAGGACCACCCAACTTATGCCGCGCTTTCACGCGATTCCATTCGCTGCCGCAGCGATATTGCTGGCAGGCTCCACTGCTTTTGCCGATACCACACTCATTGCTTTACTTTCGAACTCAGCGGAAAATCCGGTGACGGTGCCGACGCTCAGCACCGGTGAAGCCCGTCCCGTATCTTTCGGAACGGCGACGCTTGTTTTGAATAGCGCGCAGACGCAGATCACCTATTCCATCTCGGTGACCAACATCGATTTCACGGGTTCGCAAACGCCGGACGCGAACGACAACCTCACCGCCGCGCACTTCCATGCCGGGCCAGCGGTCAGCCCGTCAACCAACGGCGGCGTTGTGTTCGGCTTCTTCGGCGCGCCATTCAATGACAACAATCCGAACGATGTTGTGGTCACCCCGTTCCCGAATGGCGTGGGCGGCACGGTGCTTGGAAAGTGGGATCTTGCGGAGGGCAACAGCACCACGTTGACCGCGCAACTGTCGAATCTGCTGAACGGCCACGCCTATGTGAACTTTCACACGCGTCAATTCGGCGGCGGCGAAGTTCGCGGCAACCTGATCGCCGGCCCCGGAATCAACAATCCGACGATCCTCCCGTCCGCGACACAGGGCCTCAGCTACCTGCAGGCACTGACCACCACTGGCGGCACGCCTCCCTACGCGTGGGCCGTGCAATCCGGCACGCTTCCCGCGGGCCTGACGCTTTCAGCGGGGGGCCTGATCACCGGCAATGCGACCACCGCTGGCACCAGCACGTTCACCGCTGCGGTGACCGACGGAGCCTCCGTTACGAATATTCAGACGTTCACGCTTGCCGTGCTCGCAAACGGATTGACGTTTACCAATGCTCTCCGGCTGCCGCATATGGTGGATAGCAGCACGTTGATCACGCACTACGCGATCGTCAACCTGGAGCAAACGCCGGTTAGCTACCGCTTCCGCTTCTTCGACGACACAGGCGCCGAGTTTGCCGTGCCGCTTCAAAATTCGAATCCTGGGGAAGCGTCCGGTGTGTTGAATCCCGGAGGCATCGCGTTCATTCAAACCGCGGGCACCTCGGCGCCGTTCGCACAGGGTTGGGCGGAGGTAGCGAGCAATGGCAAGATTGGCGTTACCGCAGTGTTCCGCTTTATCGTGGGCAGCGGCAACGAACTGCTCACTTCGATTACAGGTACGCAGTCCGGCAGTAACGTCTTCCTGCCGTTCGATAACGCGCTTGGAGCGGTCACGGGTGTCGCGGTTGCGAACACGAATGCGTCACAATCGATCAACGTCACAATGACGATGACTCTCGAAAACGGCGCAAAATCCACGGCGTCGATTACACTACCCGCGCATGGACACACTTCGTTCGCGCTGCCGACGTCGTACACCGCCACCGCCGGCGCACGAGGCACCATCCGCTTCCAGAGTTCCGGCGCGGACCTTGCCGTCACGGGCTTGCGTTTCGGTTCCAACAACGGCTTCGTGTCGTTAGGTAATTTCCAGTAGGGAGAAGAAGAGGGCCGCTAACCGGCGACCCTCTTCTTCTCTAAGAGCGGTATCGGAAGAGCTTTACTCTCCTTGCTTCGCTCTCCTATCTAGCCCCTCCCTCTAGTCGGGGCTCTGTTGGTTCTTTCAGGAACGCGTTCCTTTGTCGCCACTATCGGTAGACGACGACCGGCTATTGTTTCGAAACAGCTCACGACTTGAATCTTCCATTCCCTCTTTGCGAGAGGGCTTCACACTGCAACGAGCAGGGTCGCGAATGCTCGTGCTTTGGTGGCCCCGTACTGTGCAAGACCAACACCGGGGCTTCTTGCCTACAAATTAACCCTGGAGTGTGCGCGTGAGGGGGAAGGTTTTTACTATGTTGTGGGGACTGTGGCAAATTCTTGCTTGCGATTGGTTGTGATGGAGCTATTGGCAGGCGTCGAGACGAGTCTCGACGCGGCACGCTGAGAGCGTGCGCCACGTGTTGAGGGGCTTTTGGTTTGACGTTCGCGGGGTTTAGGTCACTTTATAGCAGGTTCTTTGTCCTAAATAGTTCCAAAACCGCTAATCTAAAATCATGCGCCTTTTGGGACGCGCCATTTTTAAGGAGATCTTCGTCAGTGCGGTACTGAGCGCGACACTCGCGACGTTCATCCTTTTCCTGCAGCGCGCGCGGCCGCTATTCGAATTCTTGGTGCGCAGTTCCGGGCCGGGCTCGCAAATCGCGTATATGTTCGCTCTGGTGCTGCCGCAAGCACTCCCCTTCACTGTTCCTGCCGGTATTCTCGCGGCCACGCTCATCACGCTTTCGCGCATGTCGAGCGATGGCGAAATTACGGCGATGCGCGCGGCTGGTGTTTCCGGGCGCACCGTCATCACTCCCATCCTGTGGTTCGGCACTCTTGCGACCGCGGTTGCCCTTGCCGCATCGTTGTGGCTGACTCCGCTTTCGATCCGCGAACGGTATCGCATTCAGAACGAACTGCTTTCCGCCGGGCTTGGCACCGACGTGCAGCCGCGCGTTTTTGGCGAACAGTTTCCGAACTCGATC
>JBEBFS010000158.1:0-4281 GCA_040081855.1 Bryobacteraceae bacterium
CTGCCGGTCTGAATGATGCGAGTGGGGTCGTTGGGGTCCGTGGAGCGCGTGTTGGTGCGGTCCAGTCGATACACGGCCGCCGTCAGCGCGAGGCCACGAGCCAAGTCCCACTTCACGCCCGCTTCATAGTTCGTGAACCGCTCCGGCTTCAACTGCTGGGTAACCGAGGTAAGGGACGAGAACTGGTCGCCCGAGCTCGGCAGGAAAGACACGCTGTAGTTGCCGTAGATCGAAAGTGCGCCAGCGGGTTTCAGTACGATGCCGACGCGTGGCGATATCAAGTTGTCCGTTCGTTGCAACTCGTCGCCGTTACGGCGATTCAGGAAATCGAGCGAAAAACGATCGAAACGCGCACCGGAGACGAGCTGAAGGTAGCGTGTGATCTTGATCTGATCCTGCAAATAGGTTGCGGCAACGTGCGCGGTCACCTGATTGTTTGCATCCGTTGCGCTCTGGCGATAGGTGATGGGTGTGTAGATCGTGGGGTTCGTGAGTGGAGCGAGAATCGACGTCGAAGTGTTATTGAAAAAGCCGGTGCTGCGGAAGTTGAAGGTTGCCTGGCGTCCCAGTTCCATGCCGCCCACCAGCCGGTGTTCAATGGAACCAGTGCGGATGGAGGCGTTCAAATCGGTCTGGTTGAAAACGTTGGTGCGTTGCGTCTGGTTGCCGTAGGCCGTGATGGAATCCATTGATTTATCGGCAGTTACCGCCCCAGCGACATAGTTTTGATAGTTTCGGTCATAGTCGCCGATCATGGTGTGGTTGCGCAGATTGATGCGGCCCAGTTGCTGTTCGAATGTGACGGAGCCAAGGTGTACATTCGCGTGGACGTGACTGTCGTCCGGGTTGCCGTAGAAGGTCGTAATCGGAACGTCCACGGGGCGACCCTGGTACGCAGGGATGCCGCGGTCGGCCACGCGGTTGTCGCGGAAGAACTCATAGCTGGTGAGAATTTTGGTCTTTTTCGTGGGCAGGAAGGTCGCCGTCGGGGTGAATCCATAACGCTCCAGGTTGACAAAATCGCGGAAAGTGCCCGAATTTTCGTACATGCCATTCAAACGCAGCGCAGCTTTTTCATGCAGGGCATAATCCCAGTCAGTTGCAATACGTTTGCTATTGAAAGAGCCGCCGTTGAGCGTAATCTCGCGCATCGGCATCCATCCGGCTTCCTTTGTGACGCGGTTGATCACGCCGCCGCCACCGCCGCGGCCGAAGATCATGGCGTTGGGGCCCTTCAATGCTTCGACGCGTTCCAGGTTGTAGAGATCGCGGTAATACTGGACGTCATCACGGACGCCGTTCACGAAAAAATCGGCCGAGGAACTGTTGCCGCGAATCACAATTTGGTCGCGATTGTTCTCGCCTTGAATCGCGGTGATGCCGGGAGTGTAGCGGACCACATCACCGATGCTCATCATCATCTGGTCGCGAATTTGTTCGCGTGGAATCACGGTGATGGATTGCGGCGTGTCGCGCAGCTCCGCGGCTATTTTCAGGGCACTTCCGATCATTTCTACCTGATATCCGGGAGTTTCCATGACCGTGATGAACTCACGGCGATTGGCGATATTCAGGACGAAGGTGCGCGGAGCGGATGCCTCGGCGGTAACCTCGACGTCCTGGACGTTCTCCGCAAATCCTTCGGCGAAAACCTTCATTGTGTGCGTCCCCGAGGGAAGCGTCAGGCAGAACGATCCATCGGCTCCGCTAACGGTTGCCGGAGCACTGGTGGAAACCGTGGCGCCACTGGATACCACAGTCACCGAAGCACCCATAAGAGGCGATCCCGTCGCATCCTCCACCCGTCCGCAAAAGCTCTGCGGTTGAGCGATGACGGCGCCGGCAAACACGAACACCAGAGGAGCTAGCCATGCTCTGTGGTTGCAATCGAATTGCATCATGGAGTCAATCGTGGACGATTTGGGTCTGTTTGTCAATTCCAGTTGCAACGGAATTGCGTAATACTTTTGTCGCAGAAGTGGGTCCCGCCGGTGAAAGTCATTGTTCCAGCGAGATTTGCGGTGATTTGTGGCTGTCGGCTAGGAAAACGCCCCGGTGCGAGCCCCGATACCCTTTATGGTCTTTCGGGCAGGCGCTGGTACCCCTAGCTGACAATGTTCTGCATCTGCCTTAGCTTGACACTCCGGAATCGGGGGAGTAGCATCATGGGGAGCAGCGCTCCGCTGGGAAATCCCTGTAAGAGGTCCGAGGTTTTCATGGAAAAAAGGCAAATTAACGTCGCAGTTATCGGTGTGGGTTGGTGCGGTGGCATCCGCGCGGTTACGTCCAGCAGGAGTGCGTGGGTAAAGGATCTCCACATTTGCGACATCAAGCCGGATCGCTTGAAGGAAGTCGCGGAGATGACCAAGCCGACTTCGGCGGTCCTCGATTATAAGGAGCTTCTGGCGAATCCGTCGATTGAGGCCGTCATGATTTCGACGACGCCAGAGCCGACGCACTATATGATTGCCAAGGACGCGCTGCTCGCCGGTAAGCACGTTCTGCTGGAAAAGCCGATCGCCATGACGTTGGCCGAAGCCGACGAGATGATTGCGATTGCCAAGGAAAAGAACCTTACCTTTACGATTGGTTACTCGCAGCGTTTCAATCCCAAGTTTGCCTACGTGAAGCAGTGCATCGAAGACGGCACCATCGGCGAGCCTGTCAGCGCATTGGTCAGCCGTCACATCACGCGCAGCCTGGGCAAGAAAATCGGCGGACGCGTGAAGCTTTCGCCCGCCGCGATGGAAGCAACGCACGATATCGATTTCATTCTGTGGTGCCTGGAGCCCCGCAAGCCGATCCGCGTGTACGCGCAGGAAGCGTATAAAGTGATGAAGGGCGAGTTCAACGTGCCCGATATCGCTTTCATCATCGTTACGATGGACGACGGCACGGTGTTCAGCATCGGCGCCGGCTGGATTCTGCCTCCCGCTTATCCAAACTTCTCTTCGTGCCAGATCGAGTTCCTCGGCACCAAAGGCGCGGTGATGGCGGACGACACGCATCGCGAAACTTATCTCACGACACTGGATAAGGGCATCCAGCATCCGATGTCCTCGATGCCTGGCGAGTTCGTCAGCGCGCATGGCTATGCCGGTCCGATGGAGCGCGAAACGCAGAGCTTCCTCGAAGCAATTTCGCTCGGCAAGCAGCCCGTCGTCACCATGGAGCAGGCCCGTCTGGCGATGCGCGTTTATCAGGCTGCGGATCTTTCGGTGGAAACCAATGCGCCGGTCGAGCTGACGCACGAGCCGATTGCGATTTCGACCAAGGTTCCGGTGGCCCAGCTCGCCTAACGGCGGGCCGGTGTGAAAGTAGCAGGATCCGTAACGATGGGGACGGATGCAACCTGCCGGCCCGTTGGACGCCACCCTGGCGGCCGGGCGAGTTGGCGCGCGCTGTCCCCTTTCGTGTACTGTAGTAGCCGAATTTCCTCGGGGAGGGGCGAGCTTTGAACAGTGACACCACGGCGGTAAAGGATCGCAACGCGGGCTCGGGCGCATCTGATTTTTCTTCGCAGACTCCCACCAAGGGCCGCTGGTGGCTCCTTTTCCTCATCAGCATCATGTACCTGATCTGTTACATGGATCGGGCCAACATCTCGGTTGCGCAAACCGAAATCGCCAAAGAATTTAGTCTGAGCAAGACGCAGATGGGGCTGGTCTTCAGCGCGTTTGCCTGGGCGTATGCGATCGGGCAAATTCCCGCAGGTTGGCTGGGAGATAAGTTCGGACCGAAAATCGTGCTCACCTGCATCATGTTGTGGTGGGCCGTTACGGCAATGGGAACCGGTCTCGCGGTGGGTTTGACTTCGCTGTTTGCCGCTCGTTTTCTTCTCGGGCTGGGCGAAGCTGGCGCGTTTCCAGTTGCCAGTCGCGGTATGCAGCCGTGGTTTGCGCAACGGGAGCGCGGGCGCATTCAGGGCATCACGCACTTCTTTAGCCGCTTTGCCGTCGCCGTGACGCCATTTGTCGCAACCGTCATCATGAACCGTTTCGGCTGGCGCGCCATCTTCTGGATGTTTGGCTCCATCGGTATTGTGTGGGCCCTCGCCTACTACCTGATCTATAAGAACAAGCCCGAAGACAGCAAGCACGTGAATCAAGCGGAACTCGCTTCGATCCGTGGACGCAATGAAGACGGCACCATCAAGCCCGCCAATCTTGCCGCCCGCCCGGCGATTCCCTGGGGCCGTATCTTCAGTTCGCCGAACATGTGGTTCATTGCGATCGCCTACGGGTGCTTCTTCTACGGAACGTATTTTTTCCTCACCTGGTA
>JBEBFS010000099.1:0-15487 GCA_040081855.1 Bryobacteraceae bacterium
GAACGAAACGGAACGAGAAATCGTCGATTTGAATTACGAGGACTATCACTAACCATGATCGTGCGCATGGCGAAACCGGCTCACCCGGGACACTTCATTCGAATGGAAGTCCTCGATCCACTGGGACTCAACGTAACCAGAGCAGCCGAGGTTCTGGGCGTGACTCGTCCCGCGCTGTCGGCGATGCTGAACGGTCGAGCGTCACTATCACCGGAAATGGCTTTGCGTGTCGAAAAGGCGTTCGGCGTGAAAATGGACACGCTGATGCGCATGCAGACAAGCTACGACATCGCGGCGGCTCGAGAACGGGAGCGGGAGATTCGAGTGAAGCGGTACGTGGCGTGAGGCGAATCTATAGCACGTCCGAGTCTGATTGATAAACGTCGTTAAATGAAAGCAGAAAAGAGCCGGGATAGCCCCCGGCTCTTTCTCTTTCCTCAAAACTCTGACGTCGTCTACGACGGCTTCTTCCGCAACGAAATATTCAGATCCCGCAGCATTCGTTCGGGCACATCTGAGGGTGCTTCGCACATCAGGTCGGTGCCTTTGGCGGTCTTGGGGAACGGGATCACGTCGCGGATGGAGGTTTCGCCCGCGAGGATCATCACCAGGCGGTCGAGGCCCAAGGCGATGCCGCCGTGTGGCGGGGCGCCGTATTCCAGGGCTTCCAGCAAAAAGCCGAACTTGTGTTTGGCTTCTTCATCGGACAAACCGAGCGCCGAGAACACCGCGGCCTGCACGTCTTGGCGGTGAATACGGATCGAGCCCGAGCCTAGCTCCGTGCCGTTCAGCACGATGTCGTACGACTTCGCCCGGCAGCGGGCCGGGTCGGCCGTGAGCTTTTCGATGTCGTCGTCGTGCACCGAAGTAAAGGGATGGTGCGCGGCGTTCCAGCGGTTTTCTTCTTCGTCCCACTCGAACATGGGGAAGTCGGTGACCCACAGGAATTTGAAGTTGGTGGGATCGAGCAGCTTGTGGCGGTCGTTAAACTTGTTGCCGGCCTGCAGCCGCAGTTGGCCCGCCGCATGAAGCACAGCGTCCGTCGTACGCTTGATTTCGAAATCGGTCGTTGGAATCGCGGGCAAGGGTTCTTTGGAAACTCCCGCCCAGCCGCACAGCAGGAGCAAATCGTCTGGGCCGGCGTTCGTTATTTTTCGAACCTCGTCCATGGCCTCAGGCCATTTCTGTTCCAGGCTCTTGACGTTGTCATAAACCGCGACGCCGAGAGGCTGAATGATCTCCTTGAGGTCATCGCGTTCCTTGCGGCTCACTTGGCCGGTGTTCGGAATCACAATGGCCACCAGGGGCAGGTTTGGCTTCTTCAACAGGCAGTCATCGGGAAAGAGGTGCTCGACGCAATGGAACGGGGGAAGGCGAAGGTCGGGTTTATCGATTCCATAGGAGCGCATCGCCTGGGCGTGCGTCATGCGTGGCAGCGGCAACTCGACATCGACGCCGGCCACTTTGCAAATCTGCTGCAGCATTCGCTCGATCGTTTCATAGATGGTTTCCTGCTGCGGGAAAGACATTTCCAAGTCGATCTGGGTAAATTCGTACTGGCGGTCGGCGCGCAAGTCTTCATCGCGGAAGCAGCGCACGATCTGAAAATATTTATCGAAGCCCGCGACCATCAACAACTGTTTGAAGATCTGCGGGGATTGCGGCAGCGCGTAGAACAGGCCGGGATTCACGCGGGAGGGCACCAGGAAGTCTCGTGCGCCTTCGGGCGTGGAGCGCGTCATGAATGGCGTCTCTATTTCGAGGAAGCCCATGTCCGTCAGCACCTGGCGCGCGGCGAAAGCGACCTTGGCGCGCAGCATGATATTGCGCTGCATGCGCGGCCGGCGCAGATCGACGTAGCGGTACTTCAGGCGCGCGTCTTCCTTCACATCCACGTTATCTTCCATCGGGAACGGTGGCGTGCGCGACGTGTTCAGAATCCAGAGTTTCTCCACCACCATTTCAACTTCGCCGGTGGGGATTGCCGGATTGATGTTATCCGCGGTGCGCTTCTCGATCACGCCTTCGGCGGCGATCACATATTCGGCAGACAGCATCTCAGCCTTCGCGTGGACGGAGGGATCGACGTTCTCTTCAAACACCAACTGCGTCACGCCTTCGCGGTCGCGCAGGTGGATGAAGATGACGCCTCCCAGATCGCGGCGGCGATGCACCCAGCCCATCAGCAGGGCTTTCTTACCCGCATCGGCGGCGCGCAGTTCTCCGCAGTTGTGCGTGCGGCGTAGGTTTCCTAAAAAGTCGAGAGGTACGGATGACATGATGATTTTTCTAGTTCTTTTTCTGCCGGATATGCTCGACCAACTGATCGCGGGTTAGGCCAACCTGCTCGCCCGAAGCCATATCCTTCACTAAGTATGTCCCGGTGGCGATCTCGTTGTCTCCGAGGATCAGCGCATAACGAGCACCCATCTTATTGGCCACTTCCAACGCGCGCTTCAGCTTGCGGTCCACCGAGCGCTCCACCGAAATTCCTGCCGCGCGCAGTTCCGCGCAAAGCAAGCCTGCCAGCGCATCAGCGGCATCGCCCATCGGCGCGAAGTAAACGTCAACGGCTGGTTGGGTTTCTTCGCCCACGCTCATTACCAGGCGGTCCTCGCCAATGGAGAAACCAATACCGGGCGCGGGAACTTTGGAGCCGATCGATTCGGCGAGTCCGTCATAACGCCCACCACCCAAAACGGAGTTCTGGGCTCCAAGAGCCCCGTGCGTGATTTCGAACGTCGTGCGCATGTAGTAATCGAGGCCACGCACCAGGCGCGGCTTGATCTCAAATGCGATCCCGCGATGGCGCAGGTGCTGCTGCACCACTTTGAAGTGCTGGTGGCACTCTTCGCAAAGATGGTCGAGGATCGAGGGCAGCGTGTCGATGGTCGCCTGATCGTCGGGAACCTTGCAATCGAGCACGCGCAGCGGATTGGTGGTCGCGCGGCGCTGACAGTCAGCGCACATCGTAGGAGCGACGTCTTTCAACCGATCACGTAGGGTCGCCATGAAATTCGGGCGGCACTTCGAACAACCGACCGAGTTCAACAGCAGGTGGAAGCCTTCCTCGCCCTTCGATTCGGTCGGATCGAGATCGGAGGAGATGAGGTCGGCGGTCTTGGCGGCTTTCAACCCAACGCGCTGCAGAACCGCTACCACCATCTCGATCACTTCGGCATCCACAATGGGCGATTCCGAACCGATCGCTTCCGCGCCAATCTGGAAGAACTGGCGATAGCGGCCCTTTTGCGGGCGCTCGCGGCGGAACATCGGACCGATGTAGTAATACTTTTTGACGCCGGGGATTTGATCCAGCCGGTGCTCGATGTAGGCGCGCATCACGGATGCGGTGGCCTCGGGACGCAGCGTCAGCGAAGTGCCGTCGCGGTCCTCCCAGGTGTACATTTCCTTGCCGACGATATCGGTATCTTCACCGACGCCGCGGGCAAACAGAGCTGTCTCTTCGAAGATCGGTGTGCGGATCTCGTGGTAGTTAAACGTGCGGAACACTTCGCGCGCAACGGCTTCCACGCGGTTCCAAACGGAGCTCGTGGGAGGAAGAATGTCGCGGGTGCCTTTGATGGCGCGGATACTCACTTTTGCTCGCCCTTGCTTGTTTCCTGCTGAGTTGCTGCTTTCATTACCGCAGCGCCTTCCACATAATGCTGGTTGCCTTCGCGAAAGCGCACGCGTTCTTCGGGGCTTACCGCGCGGCGAGGCTTGGCGGGCGCGCCCATCACCAACGTATCGGGCGGAACTTCGACTCCTTCGGGAACCAGAGAGCCAGCAGCGATCACCGAACCCTTGCCCACCTTCGCGCCATTCAAAACAATAGCCCCGATGCCCACCACCACGTCGTCATCCACCGTGCAACCATGCAGCACGACAGCGTGGCCCACGGTGACGCGGTTGCCGATGGTCAGCGGGAAGCCGTAATCGGAGTGCAACACAGAGTTGTCCTGAATATTCGTCTCCGAACCGATGATCATGTGGTTCACATCGCCGCGAATGGTTACATGCGGCCAGACACTGGAGCGTTCGCCAATTTCGACGTCGCCAATGATCAGCGCCGTCGGATCGACAAATGCCGATTCGGCGATCTGCGGAGTGATGCCACGGAGAGTGCGAATCATAAATCTTTATCCGGCTGCGAACCCCGGTTGCCCAGGTTGGAATTAGACCCTGCGCTGCGGTTGCGGCCGGGACCGAGGGGTGGCCGCAAGGCGCTCTGCAAATACTTCAAAGCGGACCTAATCTTTTCATGCTATCAGGTATGCTCGAAGTATGCGCGTGCCGATGCTGCTGTTGGCCCTGGTGTTGGCTTCGGTGACATCGCACGGCCAAATCACACTTCCCCAGATGCTCAGCCGCCTGGGCCGGGAAGCCACGGCGTTTCAGACGGTTGCGCCGGATCTACAGGCCGAGGAAACGCTGGAGCAGAGCGCCTTCGTGCTCCCCAGCAAATTCCGCCTGCGGGCGGGAGAATCGGCGAAAAATACGACCCCGGAATTGAAGAGCCGCAAGATCGTCTCGGCCTACGGTTTTGTTTCCTTAGGCACCGAACGGGCCATCCACGAGATCCGGCAGGTAATCTCGGTAGACGGCAAGACGGTCACGGATGCCAAAAGCGCGCAAGACCTGCTGGCAAGGCTGGCCACGGCGCCGGATGGCTTAGCCAAGGATCAATCCTTGAAGCAATTGGATAAGTACGCGCTACGAGGCGCAGTGACGGATTTCGGCCCATTGTTATTATTGTTCGACAGCCGGTCCCAGGAACGCTATGAATTCACGGCGTCGTTGGACCCCACTGGCGACATCGTTATCCATTACAGGCAGTTGGACGGGTCTACCTCGCTGACCGTGGTGGATGGCGCAACCGGCGGAACCAGCGCGCTCCGTGTGGAGGGCGATATTCGCTTCCGCCGCGACGATGGCTCGCTGGCCAGTATCTCCATGAAAGCTTCCGGCAGGGATCACGACCAGGAATACCGGCAGGAGGCGACCGTCGAATACGCACCCAGCGAGTTCGGCGCCGCGTTGCCTACGCGCGTTGAGCATCGGGAGTATCTGGGCGGCCGGGCGGTGGTTGATAACCGCTTCTCTTATTCCGGCTTCCGCAAGTTCAGCAAAAACTAACTTTCATGCGTATCGTTTATTTACACGGCTTCGCCTCCAGCCCCCAATCGAGCAAGGCTCAGTTCCTTTTGAACAAGTTCACGGAACGAGGCATTCGGTTTGACATCCCCGAACTCGACGAAGGCAACTTTGAAAAGCTGACCGTTTCCGGCATGTTAGCCGTGACCGGCCGGGCCGTGGGCTCGGAAAAAGTTGTATTGATGGGCTCCAGCCTGGGCGGCTTTGTTGCGGGATTATTTGCGGACCAGCATCCGGAATTGGTGGACCGCGTTGTCCTTTTGGCTCCAGCACTGCGCTTCGCAGAACGCTGGCGGCAGAGGTTCACGGCCGAGCAGTTGGCGGAGTGGAAGTCGCGGGGGTGGGCACCGTTCTTTCACTACGGCCACAAGCGCGAGGAACGTTTAGGCTACTCGTTTGTGGAAGATGCGGAGAGCTACGACCACGAGCCGAACTTCCCCCAACCCGCGCTCTTGTTTCACGGCACCGACGATCCGGTGGTTCCCGCGGCGACTTCACGCGATTTTGCGGCGCGGCATTCAAACGTTCGAATGGTGGAATACGCTTCCGGGCACGAGCTTACCGACGTACTCGACCCAATATGGGCGGAGACTTCCGCGTTCCTCCACCAGGTCGTATGATAGTATCTTGGGAACAAGAATCGCTGCCCAGCGAGGCGCGAAGCTGCAACGTAATGCGGTCTTCGAGCGTCATATATGTGAGGCAGTATGCCCAACGGGGAGATCCTAGTGGCGGATGAAAATCTGAAAGGTGTGCATGGAGCGCCGCAAGACGATCCAGACGTTCATCTGCAGCATCTTCTTGCGCCCGCGGAAGTGCCTTGGTACACCACGCTTGTCTCAAACGTAAGAGACCTGGTCAATCCTCCGAAGCTTCCTCCTCTGGAAATTACGTCGAAGCCTGTACCGATCGAAGAAATCAGCATTTACGGTGGCAATGGCACCTCGGCTGGTATCGGCTCACTGTTGATTCACGTGGGTGTGGTGGCGTTGTTATTGTTCCTCGGTTCGCTCAAACCGGTGCAGAAGATGATGAAGGAGACGGCGATTTTAATCGCGCCGGACATCAGCCAATACATCGGCAAGAAGATGGACAAACAGTCCGGGGGCGGTGGCGGCGGTGGAGCGCGTTCGCCCATCGAGGCGAGCAAAGGCAAGCTACCGAAACCGAAGCCGAGGCAGTTCACCCCGCCTCGCGTGGATGAGGTGCAGGCAAAGCTTCCTATGCCCGCGTCTATCATCGCGCCTGACGACATTCCAAACATTGACGCGTCGAATTTTGGCGACCCGTTGAGCAAACTGGGCATTCCTTCAAATGGCACCGGCGGCTTGGGCGGCATTGGTAGCGGCATCGGTGGCGGCGTTGGCTCGGGCCGCGGCGCGGGCGTTGGCCCTGGCTCCGGTGGCGGATTCGGCGGCGGCGTTTATCGCATCGGCGGGGGCGTCTCTGCTCCTAGCGTGCTCAGCAAGGTGGAGCCCGAATACTCAGAAGAAGCCCGCAAGGCCAAGTGGCAAGGCACAGTGGTGTTGCAATTAGTGGTGGACGACCAAGGCCGTCCGCAGAATCTGAAAGTGCTGCGCTCGTTGGGCCTGGGCTTGGATCAAAAGGCGATTGAAGCCGTTGAAAAATGGCGCTTCAAGCCCGGCATGAAAGACGGCAAAGCGGTGCCGGTCATGGCGACCATTGAAGTGAACTTCCGCCTGCTCTAATTGCTGGCCGCACACTAATCGTTCGATAAAACCTTCAGCCACTTGCACCCGAGCAATTGCTGGTCCGCAGTGGCAAGCGTTAGATCGAACACCGAAGCAGTCGCGGCAAGAAAAATATCTCCAACATCAGATTGCGGAAGATGAATCCTGCCAGCTTCGGCGGCAACGTTGAAGTTTAGAGGAGCCTCCTGAACCGGAACGGCCGCAGTAGCGGTGTCCAACCACTCCGCGAAGGAACATCGCAGGTTGAGCCGCTTGCGCTGCGCGAGCAAACTCGCTTCCCAAATGGAAACCGGGGAAAGTAGCAATTCATTTCGAGTTGCGTCAATTTCGCGCCGAAGTTTCCGGCCAAGGCGTTCGGGGCGCATCACCGCCCAAATCCAAATATGCGTGTCGAGCAGGACGCGCGTCATTCAGGCTCGTTCACATCCCAAGGTTCGAAGGCATGAACCGGCCCAACGATGTCGCCTTCGATTTCACCGCTATCCCGCAAGCACCCGAGCCAGGACTCTTTCTTTTCAGGCTTCGGCGGCACGACCTCGGCAATGGGCTTGCCGAATTTGGTGATTCGCAACGGCCGGCCGGTCTTCCGCACATCTTCGAGAAGTGCGAGGCACGTTGCTTTGAACTGGGAGACGGATACTTCCCGCATGACCTATTTTTACCATGGTCATTGACTATGGTCAACTGTACTCGACACTGCGCCCGACACTTCGCCGGCAGGGGTCGGCCCCGCTCTCGCTCCGGACCATGTACAATCATTCGGACTGGGAGAACCGCAATGAACCGAAAAACCTTGGCACTATTCGTTGGACTGCAATTTCTACTCGCCCCCGCTTCGAGCTTTGCGCAGGCTGCTAAGGCCGCGGAGGGCACTATGGTTCCTTTCGACAAGCTCCCCGACTGGAGCGGTCTGTGGAGCCTGATGGGCGGAACGGTGTTCGACACCGCTACGCAAACCGGCAAAGGCACCGTGATCACGCCCGGACTGCGCGAGCATCCTCCCTATAAGCCGGAATTTGAAAAAATTTACGCCGAGCATCTGGCACTGCGCGACGCCAACCGCTATCCCGATGTCATTACGAATTGCGGCGTGCCGGTGGGCTATCCGCGTATTTTGAATTTGCCGGACACCTATGAGTTCACCGTGCGGCCGGATGTTTTCTACATCGTCACCGAGAATGGCCCGAACACGATGCGTGTATATACGGACGGCCGTCCGCTGCCGGCGAAGGAAGATACGTGGGGAACCTACACAGGTGTTTCGGTGGGGCACTGGGAAGGCGACACGCTGGTGTTTAAAACGATCGGCCTCAAGGGAAATCGCGACAGCGATTCGATCTTGGACCGCACGGGTCTGGTGGTGAGCGATCAGGTGACGGTGACCACACGTATGCGGAAGATCGACGCGAATACTCTGGAAGCCAACCTGGTGATCGAGGACTCGAAAGCGCTGACGAAGCCGTGGCTGGTGACCAAACGTTTCCGCAAGAGTTCCAAGCCACATCAGTTCATGTATGATTACGGATGCGCGGAAAACAACCGCAATCCGGCCGATCCGGTGACAGGCAAGACGTTGATGCTGGGTCCGGACGGGAAGCCCTTGAATTAGTCGAAAGGAGTCCGCCGTGAGATTTGTCCGTTCCGCACTTTTTGCTTTTACTATTGCTGCTTTCTCTTTGAGCCTGGTTCCATCCGCCGCCGCACACCATTCAGGTGCGGGCTTCAGCGCGGACGTGGTCAAGGAAATCACCGGCGTGATCAAGGAATTCCAATTCCGCAATCCACATTCCTGGATTCAAGTGAACGTCGCCGACGCCGCCGGCAAAATCACCGAATGGAGCGTGGAGTGGGGCAGCCCGAATCAATTGGGCCGCGAAGGCATTCGCCCCAGCACGTTTATGCCGGGCACAACCGTCACCATCAAACTGCATCCGATGACCAACGGCACGCCGATGGGTGGCTTCATCGGCGCGAAGTTCAAGGATGGTAAGACGCTGGGCAAGTGGGATAACGCGAACTCGGATTAGTCGAGGCGCCCTCCAATTTACGTTTCGAAACGGCCCGAATCTGCATCACTCCACGTGCAGACGGGCCGTTTTGTTTTGCGCAAATCATCCCGATTCAGTCTCTTCCGATCAGGGACGCACGACCTTGGCCCTCCGCAGGTGTACTCTGAAAGCGGCCTACTGAATCCTATGTCCTTACTTCCGATGCCTCAACGACAGCCGCGATTCGGCATTATCTGGATCGTTTTTCTTGTTTTCGTCGTGCTGTTCTTCGGGCGCTCGATCGGCTCGCTGATCATCGACTACCAGTGGTGGCAGGAGATGGGCCATCTCGCTACGTGGGGCGAGATGATGGAGTACCGGTTTCTGCCTGGGATTGCGGCGTGGCTCATCACTTTTGCTGCTTTGTGGATTGCGCATGCGCGCGGCATGAAGCACGCAGGCACGGGACTCGGCGAGCATCCTCATTACGCAAAGCTGAGCACGCTGGTTCTGGCCGCGGTGTCGTTCGTTATTGCCACTGGCACTGCGGATGGTTGGACGGTGGCGCGCTACCTGGGCGGACGCGAGACGCCGCAGACTGCGGGGGCGTGGACCGATCCTGTGTTTGGCGAGCCGCTCCGGTTCTATTTCTTCGACCTTCCGTTTTACGAAATGCTGATCTCCTACGTGGCCGCCACTGCGTTCGTGTGTGCGTTGGCATACTATCTGGCCGCACGTGGCTGGCAGTTGAAGCGCGAGATTCCTGGATTCACGCTGGGACAGGAGTTCGACCTACGCGACTTGCGCGTGCTCGGCAAATTCGACACGCACATGCTGAAAGGTCTGGTGGCATCGTTCCTGGTGGCGATGGCCGTGCAGTTTTGGCTGGGGCGCTATGAAATGCTGACCACCGATCACGGCGATCTGATGACGGGCATGGATTACGTGCAACAGAACATTGGATTGCCGCTACAGGTGGCCAAAGCAGGTTTTGCGATTTTAGCAGCGCTGCTGGTGCTCATCGGCCGGCGCAAATTGGCGCTGGGCTGCGCGGTCATTCTGGTGATCGACATCATCTTGCCGCCTCTGGTGAGCGGAGTTTACGTGCGTCCCAATGAACTGTCGCTCGAAAAACCGTACATTGAGCGTCATATTGCGGCAACGCGCTCGGCTTTTGATTTGGATCATCGCACGAAGGAAGTGGAATTTCCGGCAAGTAAAAGCGGACGGATCGATTTCGACGCAAACGCGACTCTGCTCGATAACGTCCGCCTGTGGGACTGGCGTCCATTTCACGACACGCTCAGCCAAAGCCAGCCGCTGCGTCCGTACACGTATTCCGATACCGACGTGGATCGCTACATGATCGACGGACGTTTGCGGCAAACACTGCTGGCGCCCCGAGAGTTGGATTTGAACCAGTTGGGCGCGGCGCGGGACCGCTGGATCAACCGCAGTCTCACGTTCACGCACGGCTATGGCTTTGTCATGGCGGAGGCAAACCGGATCACGGAAGCAGGCTTGCCGGAATTGCTGGTCCAAGACGCTCCGCTGAAAGTGCGCAGCAAGAGTCTCAACGCCTCGCGTCCAGAACTTTATTACGGCGAAGTTACCGGCAATCCCGTGTATGTCAGGACCATGCAGCCGGAGTTCAACTATCCTTCGGGCTCAAGCGAAGTGAATACGCGCTACGAGGGCAAGGGCGGATTTCCGATTTCACCGCTGTGGACGCGAATTGCTTCGACGCTCGCCAACGGCGATTGGAACGTGCTGCTGACCAGCGCGTTCACGAATGAAAGCAAGATGCTGGTACGGCGCAATATTCTGGACCGCGTCGGCACGCTCGCTCCGTTCCTGCGCTGGGATGAAGATCCGTATCTGGTGACCACGCCAGAAGGACGTCTGGTGTGGATTATCGATGGGTACCTTACGAGCGATGCCCATCCGTATGCGCGGTCGATTTCGACGACGTCGCTGGGACGTTTCAACTACATTCGCAACTCGGTGAAAGCAACCGTTGACGCCTACGATGGCGACGCGCATTTGTATATTTTCGATCCGGATGACGCGCTGGCTCGGGCCTACGAATCCATATTCCCGACGCTCTTCGAGCCTGTTTCGAAAATGCCAAAGGCGCTTCGCGAGCATGCGCGCGCACCGGAGACCATGTTCCACGCGCAGGCGGAGTTGTACCGTATCTTCCACATGCGCGACCCGGAATCGTTCTACAACAAAGCCGATCTCTGGGACATCGCTACGTTCACCACCGGACAGGGAGGCGAACCAACGCCCACGCCGCCGACGTACATGATCGCGAAACTCCCGGGCGAGAAAGAGCCCGAGTTTTTATTGGTCGTGCCGTTTACGCCACGCAACAAGCAAAACCTTATCGGACTGATGGCGGCGCGCTGCGATGGCGAACACCTTGGGGAAACGGTCTACCTGCAGCTACCAAAGCAGGAAGTGATCCAGGGCCCTCTGCAGGTGGAGGCGCTGATCAATCAGGATCAGAATATCTCGAAGGATTTGTCGCTGTGGAATCAGCAAGGCTCGCAGGTACTGCGGAGCCAGATTCTGACGCTGCCCATCGATCAAACCATTCTCTATGTGGCTCCCATCTACATTCAGGCGGCGCAGGCACGGATGCCGCAATTAAGGAAAGTCGCGCTGGTACAAGGCGAGACACTGATCTACGCGGATACCTACGATCAAGCTCTTGCGCAGTTGCGCGCCGCGCAGCAGGGCCGCCCTGTATTGTCACCGGGAGGCGCGGCTGCGGCACCATCGACGGCGACGCCGGCGCCAATGACGACACGCGGCGGACCCGATCCGCGAATGGACCTCATCCGCTCCCACTTTGAACGTTACCGCCAGCTCTCTGCGCAGGGGAAATGGGCGGAGGCAGGCAAGGAACTGGAAGCGGTAGAAACCGTGGTGAAGAGCAAGTGAGTTCGGGCGGAGTGCCACTCCGCCGCGGATTTCCAATCCGCCCCACGTTTTAAAGCATGCCCAACGTCGCGCTGCGACTTTTCCTAACTACTTCGCAATTTTTGCCGGGTGTAGGATGAAATTAGATGGGCGGTATGCACCACGCTCGCAGCAAGCGCACTACGTCAGTGATGACGTGGTCGCTGATTGTCACGGTGGCTTACGTCATCGTGGAGACCGTTGCGGGGTTGCGCGCACACAGCCTCGCGCTGCTTTCCGACGCCGGCCATAATTTCACGGACGCCTTTTCCCTGCTGCTCGGTGCCTTCGGCGTGTACCTGCAAGCGCGCCCCGGAGATCACCGGCGGACTTACGGCTATCAACGCGCGGGAGTGCTGGCGGCGTTCATCAATGCGATGACGCTGGGGCTGGTATCGGCCATCCTCCTATACGAAAGCTACATTCGCCTGCTGCATCCGGAGCCGGTCAACGAGGGAATCATGATCGTCGTCGCGGCGATTGCTCTGGTGGTGAACCTGGGTATCGCCTGGGCGCTTGGCGGGCATGGCGATCATCATCATGATCTGAATGTGCGAGCCGCATGGATTCACCAGCTTGGTGACGCGGCCAGTTGCATCGGCATTATCATCGGCGCCGTTGTGATGCAATACACGGGGTGGCACTGGATCGACCCGGTACTTTCGATCCTGATCGGTCTCGCAATCATCGGCAGCGCTTGGGGCATTCTACGCGACTCGCTCAATATTCTGCTGGAAGGCCTGCCGAAGGGACTCGACTTACGAGAGGTTTCCAGGGCCCTGACGGAGGTGCCCGGCGTGATCGACGTGCATGACCTGCACATTTGGAGCCTTGGATCCGATTCGAGCGCACTGAGTTGCCACATACTGATCGAAGAAATGTCGCCCGCGGCAAGCGACGCGATCTTGAAGCAGCTGAACCAGGTGCTGCATGCACGGTTCGACATTCATCACACGACAATTCAGTTTGAACATGTGCGCTGCGTGCTGGCCGAAATGCACTGCACGGCTCTTGAGACCGCGCGGGAATTGGAAGCGGCAGAGCACGGACACGTTCACTAGGGCCTTTCCCGGGCGCCGCAAAACACCTTAGGCGAATCGTCCGCAGGTGTTCCCCTAAAACAAAAGCTTTTGTCTACACTTGAGTAAGCTGTCGAGTGAATACCATGGAACGCCCTGCGGAACACCCCGCAAAAGTTGGCAAATACGAAGTGGAACAATTCCTCGGCGGAGGCATGTCCCGCGTGTATCGCGCCAAGGATTCCTTGCTTGGCCGCGAGGTAGCAATCAAGATACTTTCCGGAAGCTGCGATGAAGACGCCCGGGCGCGGTTCTTGCAAGAGGCGCGCATGGCGTGCACCGCCAAACACGAGAACGTGATCGCGGTCTACGATTTCGGCGAGGATCAGGGCCAGCCGTACATGGTCATGGAGCTACTCGAAGGCGAAAGCCTTCGCCGCGTCCTGGACAGAAAGACCGCTGGCGATTTCAAATGGAAGATCCGCGTGGCCCTGCAGGTGGCGCGCGCCATTGAGTACATCCATTCGCGGAAGATCGTTCATCGCGACATCAAGCCGGAAAACGTTTACATCGACGGCCACGGCCACGCGACGTTGATGGATTTCGGCATTGCGAAGACGGATGGAATTTCGTTGACCAAAGCCGGGTTCACGCTGGGGACACCGTTTTATATGGCTCCCGAGCAAGTAGTCGGCGGGCCGGTTACGCCGCAAGCCGATGTGTACGCCTTCGGCGTCGTGCTTTATGAGCTATTGACCGGAATCAAACCCATCCAAGGCGATAACTTCGAACAAGTGTTCGAGCGCATTCTCAAACAGCCGTTGCCGCAGGAACCATTGTTGGACGCGAAGGTGCCGCCGCTAGTCATCGACATGATCGCGCGGTGCACGGCAAAACCTCCGGCGGCGCGTCCACAGGGGCTTGGGGCGATTTGCGGCCAGTTGGAAACGCTGCTCGATCCGGCGCAGCATAGCGTGCGGCGAAGTCCGGAGATGCCGTTGGTTACCAAGCGTGCGGAGCCGCCGCCTCAAGCACAGGAAAACGATCTGCCGGGGATGCTCAAAATTCTCCCGGCACCATTTCGGACACAAGTTGGGCTGGGTGTGCTGAGCGCCTTGGTTGTGCTGGCGCTGGCACTTGCGGTCCTCCGGTTCACTCACTTACTTTAAGAACTGCAGATGCAAAGCCCAATCCCGCTACCATCCACTCTTGGCAAGTACGAGCTGCTCGAATTTTTGGGCGGCGGCATGTCGCACGTCTACCGGGCGAAGGACACCATGATCGGCCGCACGGTGGTGGTGAAGATCCTCACCAAACAGGCGGACGAAGAAGCGCGCCAACGCTTCCTGCATGAAGCCCGCATCGCCGGCAATTTCCAGCACGAAAACATCGTCAGCATATTTGACTACGGCGAGCACGACGGGCTGCCGTTCCTCGTCATGGAGTTCCTGCGCGGCGAAGATCTGCGCGGAGCCTTGCGTAAAGGGCATGCAGGGACGCTGGCCAATCGTTTGCGCATCGCGGCCGATGTCGCAAGCGCACTGCATTATGTGCATGAAAGCGGCATCGTCCACCGCGACGTGAAGCCGGAAAATATTCACATCGATCCCAACGGCCGCGTGAAGCTGATGGATTTCGGCATCGCGAAAACGGCCGACCTTTCCTTGACGCGTACCGGCATGGCGATGGGCACGCCGTATTACATGGCTCCCGAGCAGGTCACCGGCCGCGAAGTGACACCGCTGGTGGACGTGTACGCCTTCGGCATGCTGCTCTTCGAGTTGCTGACCGGGGAACGCGGTGTGAGCGGACAGACGATGGAGCAGGTGTTCTTCCAAATCCTGCAGCAGCCGCTCGATCTATCGAAGATGGAAAACTCCGGCGCGCCGCCGGCGGTCCGCGATCTGGTGATGCAATGCACCGCGAAGGATCCGGCCGATCGTCCGCAAACGCTGCAGGAAGTTGCCGACAAGATTCGTTCCATTGGCACGGACTCCGGCATCAGCACGGGGACGCAGCCTGTTCCCGCAACCCAACCTGCGAAGACGGCCGCCAGCCAAGCCGTGGATATGGATGCGCCAACCGCCGCTGTGACCACGGTTCGCCCCACGGCCGCGCAACCCGCAAAACCAGCGGTGCCGCCGAAACCCGAAGCCAAGCAAACTGCTTCGGCGCCCGCGAAAGCCGCGGAACCCCCTTCCAAGGCGACATCCGCTCCAATTCCCTCTGAGGTGATGGAGGCTCCGAAGAGTTCCAGCAAGATGATCGTGATCGCCATCGTGGCCATCATCGTCATCGGCGCTGCCGCCGGTATTTTCTGGAATATGTCGAAGCAGGTGCCGGTCGAGCCCGGCATGGTTTTCTTTCCCGCCGGAACGTTCCCCATTGGAGCCGGAAACAACCCGCAGCCGGTGGATGGGTTCTACATGGACGAGACGGAAGTCACCAACGGCGACTTCGTCGATTTCTGTAAAGCCACGGGATGTCCGCCGCCATCCGGTGCCGCCGATCTTCCGATTGTGAACATCACCATCGCGCAGGCCCGCGCGTTCGCCAAGTGGAAAGGCAAGCGCCTGCCCACGCAAACGGAATGGGAACGCGCCGGACGCGGCGCCGATGGCAATCGTTTCCCGTGGGGCAAGAC
>JBEBFS010000159.1:0-4240 GCA_040081855.1 Bryobacteraceae bacterium
CAGCGGGCGGCTACCTTGCTGATGGCCGTTCTGTGTCTCGTCCTCTTCTCACAAGCTGTGGTGATCGCGCAGAACCTGGGCGCGGCACCGCAGGTGAACGTGGCCGTTCAAGGCCAAACGGGTGCGCAGCCGGAAGGCGCGTTCCTTAACCTCGTTAACTGGATCGGCAACGTCATCGCTCCGGTGGGTGCCGGGTTGGCGCTCGCCGGTGGCCTCATCTCGTATGTGGCGGGGCGCGGCTCGGGGCGATACGTCGTTACGGCGCTGGGCTGCCTGGCTGTTTCTGGCGTCACGCGCCTGCTTGAGTTCTGGATCGCGCAGGGCGGCGGCGGAGTCTCCTAGCCAGTCCCCCTAACGAACCGAAGTGGCGGGCGGGCCCTCATCGGAACTAGCCCGCCTATCGGTCAAGTGAGGAATCATGCCGACTCTGATCTACGACATCATGCGCGTCATGTTTGCCCTCACGGGGCCGGCGGCTTTCATTTGCCTAGTGAACGCGGGCATCTCCCTACGAAAAGAGGGCGGCACGGTGTTCTGGGTCGGCGGGGCGTTCTCTCGCTGGATGTTGTGGACGGTGATCTTTCTAGCGCTGGAGCCGACGCTGGTTTGGTTCCAGTTCCTAGGTTTCCCGGTCTTCTTTCCGCCGGGTGCGGCGATCTCTAATGCCTGGCTCTCCGGGATCGCGAACGGCTTGCAGACATTCGTCGCGGACTTCGTGGTGGCGCGGTTGGTGCCAGTACTGGCGGCATTCTTCGTGATGCGCTCGGTGCTCGACACCGCGAGCGGGACCGGCCCGCTGCCTTCGATTTTGAGCGCGATGTTCCTGCTCGCAATCTCATCGACCCACGCATTGATCGATGCATGGACCCCGGTTGGGAATCGCTTCTCGATCATCCTTGGGCTTGAATCGATGTGGAACTACGTCGCTGGCAGAATCTTTCCGTTGGCGGCGGGCCTGGCGATATGCGGCGCGATCATCCAGTTTGCCTTTAATCAACCCGGCTACTTGCGGCTCGTGGCGTGCGCCGGAGGATTCCTTACGGTGAGCGCATTGTGGATCTTGATCAATCGAATGATGTGACGGGAGGAAGTCGTGACCTTCTTGACGGGCATTACGAATCTGACGAACTGGCTGGGCAACGTGATCATGCCCACGCTCGCAGGGCTGCTATTCGTCATCGCTGTTCTCAGGGCCGCAAGAAGTGCTCCGTTCCAATACGCGATGTACGGCGGCTTCCTTGCGCTGATGGTGTCGGGTCTGCTGCGCGGCATCGAGACGTTTTCGCGAGTCCGCGCCTGGAATGATCCGGATCAGGTTTGGGTCACCATGCTCGGGTTGGTGAATTGGTCGGCCAACGTCTTCTTGCCCGTGTATGGAGTGCTTCAAGTGGTGATGGCCCTGCTTCATTACGGCGGAGCTGGGTTCCGCATCTATCCGGGTGCGCCCTGGGCGCGACACATCATGATCGCGATGGCGAGTTTTAGTGTATCGGGCTTGCTGCGCATGGCGGAGTTCTTCGTTCAACAGGGAACAGGCGGAATTAGTTAGGGGGGGACACATGGCACTCGAAGTCACGCAGGTTCATCGCAACCTTCATCAGCGCGTCACGTGGCTCTACCTGGAGATCGAGGACATGTTCCTCGTCCTGGGGCTGGGCGTCATCTCGAACTTCGTGGGCCGGTTCCTGGGCCGGGAGATCTATGGAATTCCGTTGAGCTTCCTGTTGCTGTGGATCGTGCCCATTCTGGCCGTGCCGTGTCTGTGGCTGTTCAAGTACGGAAAGCCGCGTGGTTATCTAAGGGACCTATTGATCTGGCAGATCAAACCTCACATCTATTGTGGGCTGGAACGCGACTGTGAATTGACCAAGGAGTACCTCAAGTAATGCCAACTACGATGTCCGAACACAAGAAGGCGCTGCACAAGCCGCCGCTCTGCGAACTGCTTCCCATTCGCGACTACCTGGATGGAGTCGCGGTTCAGATCGACGGGAGCTTCGTCGCGGGCTACGAACTCGATGGTCTCAATTCTTACTATCACGACGACGAGGGCCGCAACCGATCCAAGCATGCATTCGAGGCGCTGGTGCGCTCTTTGCCAGAGCGGTCGATGCGCATGCAGGTTCGCTTCGAGATCACCGAAGGCATCGGCGACGTGCGGAAACAGTATCCGCGGCTCAATCGGAGCGACAACGCAGTCCTGCAAGAGATTGATCGGATTCGGATGCGCCAATGGGACGAAAACGACACGGCTGGCTACTACCTGCGGCATCTGCTCCACGCGTACTTCATCTGGAACCCGCGGACCCATCATGAGATGGCCGAGCGACTGGAAGGCAAGAAGCGAAATTGGTTCAGTCTCTCTGTCGACAAGTGCATCCAGCGCACGCAGCGCGAGCACGAAGACTTGCTGGCTGAGTTCTCTTCGCTGTTGGCCGGTGTCGAGCAAACCCTTGCGGCGACCGGGATGAGAACGCGCCGGATGGCCGATGGCGAAATGTTCGTGGAGGCCAAGCGTAGTCTGAATCCGGTCTTTGAGGATCGTGGCGCTTATCGGCGAGGTGACTTCTCCATCGACTATCGAAGTGCGCGCGAACAGATCGTGAACACGAGTATTGAGGACGAACAGGAGGGCTATATCCAAGTGGGCGGGTTCCTCTACACGTTCGTCAGCATGAAGGATCTACCTGACGGGACATTTCCGGGAATCTTGCGCGAACTGATGGTTCTGGACTTCCCGGTTGTGGTGAATGCCGAGGTCACGATTCCCGATCAGACCAAGGTGATCGCGGGATTCAAGGGCCGGATGAAGAAGATGCAGGCAGCGCAGATTGACTCGCGCGGCGGACACATGATCAACGTGGATGCAGCGGTGGCGCACTCGCAGTTGAACGACGTGCTCACGGCGGTGATTTCGTCGTCGCTGAAGGTCTGCGAGTATTCGTTGGTTGTCACGGTGCGCACGTCCAAACCCATTGCCAGCCGTTCGGATCTGGAAGACGCGCAGCGCGAACTGAACCGGCGTCGGGAACGTGTCATCCATGCGGTGGTCCGGATGAATGGGGCTCGGGCTATTCCAGAGTCCTTGGCGCAGCGACGGCTCTTTCTATCGAGCCTTCCCGGCATGGCGCAGCCCAATCAACGAGAAACTAGCGCCCTTACGCTTCATGCCGCTGACCTCTTGCCAATCGAAACGCCCTGGCGGGGTACGGTGCAGTCTCCCCTTATCTTGCTCGAAACACCCTATCGCCAATTGATCCCATTTTCTCCTTACGACGCCTCCATGGGCGACGCGAACATGCTGTTCATGGCGAAGTCTGGAGGCGGCAAAACGTTCATGGCCCAGATGTTCCTCCTGATGATGGCCAGGTCAAATCCGCTCATTTCGATTGTTGAACGTGGTGACTCCTACCGACCGTTGGTCGAACTGATGGGCGGGCGCGTCATTGAAGTAGATCTGGAAGGCTCGGAAACGCTGAACCCCTGGGATCTTCCTCCAGCGGCGATCACGCCAACCAAAGACAAGATTGCGTTTCTGAAGAATCTGACACGGCACATGATCGGCGACCTGGGGCAGGCCGACACTTCGCTGCTGGACAACATTCTTACCTCGGCCATCGCCGAAGTCTACAAGCGCGCATCCATTCGCGGCGACAACACGACCCCGACGTACTCTGACCTCAAAGACGAGTTGGGTAACTGGAATGACGAGGAGCGCATTGAGCACATCCGGGAACTCGCGCAACTCGCGTCCATATCGCTGCGGCAATGGACTGGCGAGAAGGGAGTTTACTCAAAACTCTTTGACCGGCACACCACGATGCGGACCGATGCCAACTGGCTTTTCTTCAATATCGAAGGGCTGAGCTCGGACCCACGTCTCGAAACGGCCATGAGCATGTTGATCGCACAATCCATGTCGGAACGTTCGTCGGGACGCTCTGGCCAGACGTCGATCACGGTGTTGGATGAATGCTGGGCGCTGCTCGATTCGCCTGTGCTCGCGGATTGCGTCGTTCAATTGTTCCGTACTGCCCGAAAGCGTGGTGCCAGTGTTTGGGGAATCAGTCAGACACTGGAAGACTTCGTTGGGACGAAACAGAAGCCGAAGGAACATGGCGCGGGCATCCTACGGAACGCTTCCGTGAAAGTGATCGGGCAGCAACCGGGCGACGTTGCTCCGCTCATCGACCACTTGGGTCTGAATGAAGTGGCATTGAACGAAATCAAACGCTTCTCC